>JALHQB010000055.1 GCA_022842185.1 Acetobacteraceae bacterium | reverse complement strand
CGGCCCGCCGCGCGCCGGCGCCCGAGACGCTCACGCCGTAACCAGCACCTCGCCGCGGGTGATCACCGGCGGTCGCGGCAGCAGTTCCGTCAGGTTCGCCGCGACGATGCCGCGCACCGCCTCCTGCGCGGCCTCCGCCTCCGCCTGGCTGTCGAACAGGCTGACCGAGAACACGCCGTCATCGCTGCGCCCGGCCCAATAATGCCGGAAGCCGGGATGCGCCTTGAGCATCGGCAGGATGCTGGCCTCGACGTGACGCACGATCTCCTCGACCGACCCGGTCGCGGTGTAGCTGCGGATCGTGGCGTACATGATGTGCTCCTCCCCGAGCAGATCGCGCCGGCCTGGATCGACCAGGCGCGTGACGATGCGGGCTTGATCGCAGTTCGACCGGCGACCCGATCCGCGCCGTAGCGGTGCTGCGCCTTTCAGCCAGGCCGCGTCAATCGGTCGCTTCGCAGGCGCGGCATGGCGACTGTCACACCCCCAGGTGTTCGGCCAATACCGCGCCCCGCGCCAGCAAATCCGACGACGCCCCGTCGAACACGATCCGCCCGCCGGCCAGAATCACCGCGCGTTCGCACGACCGCAGCGCCAGCGCGACATTCTGTTCCACCAGCAGCACCGTCTTGCCTTCCTCGGCCAGGCGGCCGAGCGCATCGACGATGACCTCCGCCGCCAGGGACGGCGCCAGCCCCTCGCTCGGTTCGTCCATCACCAGCAGCGCCGCCTGGGTCAGCAGGGCGCGGCCGATCGCCAGCATCTGCCGCTCCCCGCCGCTCAACGCGCTGGACAGCGTTGCGCGCCGTTCGGCCAGGCGCGGAAACAGCGCGAAGACCCGTTCGAGCGTCCACGCCCCGGCCCGGCCACTGAGCGTGCCCAGGCGCAAATTCTCAATCACGGTGAGGTCCGGAAAAGCGCCCCGCCCCTGCGGCACCAGCGCGATGCCCAGCCGCGCGATGCGATGCGTCGGCCAGCCGGCGACATCCTGCCCCATCACCCGCACCGACCCATCCACCTGCGGCCCGAGGTTGAAGACCGCCCGCACCAGCGTCGTCTTGCCGGCGCCGTTGCGCCCCAGCACCGCGACCCGTTCCCCCGGCCGCAACACGAGCGACACATCCGTGAGCACCGCGGCGCCGCCATAGCCGGCCGAGACACCCGACAGCGTCAGCATCCGCCTGGTGACCCGAGATAGGCGCGGCGCACCTCCGCATCGTCCCGCACCTCGGCCGGCGTACCGATGCGGATGACACGCCCGAGTTCCATCACCACCACCCGGTCGCAATGACCCAGCACGATATCGACGTCATGCGCCACCAGCAGCAGCGCGGTTCCCGCATGCTGGCGCCGCAGGATGTCCAGCAACCGCTCGCCCTCCGCGCGCGTCAGCCCCGCGGTCGGTTCATCCAGCAGCAGCACCCTGGGCGAAAGCGCCAGCGGCATCAGCGCATCCACGATCCGGCGCTCGCCATGCGACATGTCCCGCAACAGCGTATCGGCGCGATGCGCCAGGCCCGCATCATCCAGCAGCCGCGACGCGGCATCCGTCCCGGACGCCCCACCGAACCAGCGCAGCCCGTCCCCCGCACGCCGGCGCACCGCCATCGCGATATTCTCCCGCGCCGTCAGGCCCGGAAACACCATCGCCGTCTGGAAGGTGCGCGCCAGGCCCAGCGCAACACGCCGCGCCGGCGCCACCGTGTCGATCGTCCGGTCGGCGAAGCGAACGCTGCCGGCATCGGCGCGCAGGAAGCCGGTGATGATGTTGAACAGAGTCGTCTTGCCGGCACCGTTGGGGCCGATCAGGCCGACAGCCTCGCCCGGGCGGATCGTGAAGCCGACATCATCGAGGGCAGTGAAGGCGCCGAAGCGCTTGGTGATGCCGTTCAGGGCGAGGATGGGGGTCATGGGGTGCGGCAGGAGAAGGCTGAAGGTTGGAGGGGCTTTGCCCCTCCAAGCCACCCCACCAAAGGCTTAAGGCCTTTGGAAACCGTCACTTGGCGCCAAGCATCGGTAGTGCCGCGCGCATTGGGTATGGCGCCAGGATTCAATCCCAGGCGCCGCGCCCCGTGCGCCCGCCGAAACTCCGACACGCCCGCCCCGCCCAACACCAAGTCGAGGTGTCCAGAGGCCTTTAGGCCTTTGGTGGGGTGGCTTTGAGGGGCAAAGCCCCTCCAACCTTCAGCTTGGCGTCCACCAGCGGCGCTCACGACCGCCACCGCCGCACGCCGCCCGCCACGCCGTTCGGCAGCAGCAGCACCGTCAGCACGAAGACCAGCCCGACGAGTAGCTGCCAGCGATCGGTATAGGCGCTGAGATACGTCTGGATGCCGAGATACACTGCGCTGCCGATGAAGCCGCCCCACAGGGACCCGATGCCGCCGATCACCAGCATGATCACCAGCGTGGCCGACAGCGTCCAATGCACGCTCTGCGGCCCGACATACTGGTTCACAAAGGGCAGCAGCGCGCCGGCCGCGCCGGCCATCGCACCTGCGACCATCATGGCGCGGAAGCGCACCGCGAACAGGCTGTAGCCGAGCGCGGTCATGCGGATCGGTTCTTCGCGCGTGCCGACCAGCGCGCGGCCGATCGGCGCCGCGATGAAGGACCGAGCGACCAGGAAGGCCACCACGGCCAGCGGCACTGCCACCAGGAACAACGCCCGCGCGCCGGACAGCGCCCAGGGGCCGAGCGACAGCGCCGGCAGCCCGCGCAAACCGTCCGCACCGCCGGTCACATCGCGCCAATGGAACGCCACTTCCCACAGCATCTGCGCCAGCAGCAGCGTCATGATCAGCAGGAACAACTGGCCGCTGCGTAGCACCACCACGCCCATCACGGCGGCCAGCACCAGCCCGGTCGCCATGCCGGTGCCCAGCATCAGCACCAGGTCACCGCCCCATTGCCGCGCGACGATGGCCGCGGCATAGGCCGCGCCACCGAACAGCGCGGCATGGCCCAGCGACATCAGCCCGCCGAAGCCGATCAGGATATCGAGGCTCATCACCGCGACGCCGAACAGCAGGATTTCGGCGAGGAAACGCAGCAGGTAGTCGTCGGCAAACAGCGCGACGACCGCGGCGGCGGCGATGACGCGGATCATAGCCGCCGTAGCGCCGGCGCGACGATCCCGGCGGGACGGACCAGCAACAGCAACACCAGCGCGCCGAAGGCCGCGAGGTTGGCGAATTCCGGCAGCCACACCTTGCTGAAGGTCAGTGTAAAGCCGACCACCAGCGCGCCCGCCACGCTGCCGCCGAAACTGCCCAACCCGCCCACCACCACGGTGACGAGCGCGAGCAGAAGCACCTCCTCATCGAGGCCGGGATAAGCCGCGAGCATCCCCGCGCCAAGCGCACCGCTCAACCCGCCGAGCCCGGCCGAGAGCACGAGCACCACGGTGAAGACACGGCGCGTGTCGATGCCCAGCGTCTCGACGATGCCGCGGTCGGTCACCGCCGCGCGCAGCACCGCGCCCCAGATGGTGCGGTCCAGCAGCAGCCACAGCGCCAGGCCCAGCACCGTGCCGGCCCCGATCAGGAACAGGCGGAAGATGGGGAATGGCATGTCGCCGATGAACACCACCCCCTTCAACATGTCCGGCAATTCTGGCGTGAGGATCTGCGCGCCGATTCCCCAGCGCATCAGGTCGGCGAAGATCAGCGACAGGCCATAGGTCAACAACACCTGCATCAGATGCGGCCGCGCGTAGAAACGCCGGAACGGGAAGCGGTCCAGCAGCAGACCCGCGAGGCCCGCGGCGAGAAACGCCGCCGGGAAAGCGAGCCACCACGGCGCCCCGCTGCCGAGCCAGAAGATCGCGACGTAGCTGCCGAGCAGGAAGAACGAGCCATGCGCCAGATTCACGAAGTTCATCAGGCTGAGCACGACCGACAGCCCCAGCCCGTTGAGCAGCAGCAAGGCCGAAAACGACAACGCGTTCAGCGTCTGGACGGCGCCATAGCCCAGCGCGTCAGGCATCGGGCCCGGGGTCGCGAATCTGCGGGAAGGTGTACACGACGGTATTGACCATCGCGCCGTCAACCGCGCGGACCTCGTTCACATGGATGTCGAGGATCGCCTGGCCGTTGCGCGGGTCGAAGGGCATGCGGCCGAAGGCGGTCTCCACCGGCGCATCGAACAGCGCCTGCTGGGTGCGGGGCCAGTCGGTGGGGTTGCCGCCCGACCGTTCGGTGGCGGTGCGGATGACCTGGCCGCAGACATAGCCGGTAGTGCTGAATTCCCCCGGCAGTCCCTTCCCAGTGGCGCCCCAAGCTTCGACGAAGGCGGCGGAGGACGGCGCGGTTGGCGACTGGTGGAAGGTGTTGATCCCGCCGAGCGCGGCATCGCCCACGGCGGGCAGCACGTCCTCCTGGTCGAAGCAGGCGCCGGTGGCCATCAGGCGGATGCGCCCGGCCAGGCGGTATTCCTTCCATTGCCGCAGGAAGCGCACCGCATCGGAACCGGCGAAGAAGACATAGACCGAATCGGGACGTTCGGCGGCGATGGCGGTCAGCAGTGGGCCGAAATCCGGCGTGCCGAGCGGCGTCCAGAACTGCCGCCCGATCCGCCCGCCCAGGCCCTGGTAGGTGGTCGCGAAGTCTCCGACGAATTCGCGCCCGGCCGCGTAATCCGATGCGGCCGTGACCACCCGCGCGCCGGGATGGGTTTGATGCGTCCGTTGCGCGGCGGTGCTGCCGAGCATCCAGTTCGTCTTGGTCGGCCGCAGGATGAACGGGCTGGCGGCGCGCCGCGCGAGATCATTCGCTGATCCCAGAAGGAAAGTCGGCATCCGCGCTTCCGTCACCACATCCCGCAGCGCCAGCGCGACACCCGAATGGATGACGCCGCACAACAGGTCCACGCGGTCCTGGCCGATCAGCTTGCGCGCCTTGCGCACGCCATCATCCGGGCGCGCCTGATCGTCCTCGACGATCAGTTCCACCGGACGGTCGGCGAAGCGTTCGCCCGATTGCGTCAGCAGCAGGCGCATGCCGCCGCGCATGCTTTCGCCCAGCGCGGCGAAGGGGCCGGACAAGGACGTGATCATGCCGATCTTCAACGGCCGCGCCTGGGCGCGGGCAGGGGCCGCCAAGGTTGTGGCGGCCAGCCCGCCAAGGGCGAGACGGCGGGTCAGTCGCTGGTGCGGCAGTTTCATCGGGGGGGCTTCTTTGCCGTGGCTGGGAGACGCTGTTACGTTTAGTTGCGAATAAGTCGCACTACCGTTGTTGCAGAGCAGCGCGGTTGCGGCAAGGTTGCGCGGCCCAGCACGGCATTGCGACCAGCCCGCCATGTCTGCTAATGCGAATGATTCTCAGTGACTATCATCCCTCTCCCGAGGAAGGCCTCCGATGTCCCCATCGTCCTTGAACCACCCCGCCGTGTCGCGGCGCCATCTGTTCGCGCTGCTCGGCGCCGGTGCCGGCATCGCCGCCATGCGTCCTGGCGCGGCCATTGCGGCGCCCACCGTCGATCGGTCGGTCAAGGTCGGTGCCGCACTCTACGAACTCGCGGTGAACACGGCCAGCAACCTGGTGCATGTCGCCGCCGTCGGCGGGCGCGGCGCGAACGCGGCCAAGATCATCGGGCTTGACCTCCGCACCCTCGAAACCCGTGCCATTCTCGAACTGGGGGAAGACGCCGCTTTCGGCATGGCGTCAAACAACCGCCGCGGCCTGCTGCTGGCGACCGGCACGCGCAACGGCGCCTTCAAGATCATCGATGCCCGCACCAGCACGCTGCGCGCCAAGCTGACCCATGGCGAGAACGCGCATCTGCGCGAGGTCGTGGCGGATGAGGCGCGCGACCGCGCCTTCGCCACATCCTTCGGCGGACGCGGCCGGCCGAGCGCGATCTGGGTGGTGGACACCGCCGGCGACCGCATCACGAACGTGATCTCGGAAGGAATCGAGGGCGGCATCACCGGCCTTTCCTTCGACGCTGCCAATGACCGGCTGTTCGTCACCGCGCTGACCACGAACGAGGTGGTCGAGGTGAGCCTGACGCGCAATGCCGGGGTCCGTCGCTTCGCCTCGGGCGGCGAGGGTTCCATCAACATCGCCTTCGACCCCGCGAGCGGCCGGCTGTTCTGCGCCAACCAGCGCAGCGGGACCGTGACCGTGCTGAATGCGACCTCCGGCGAGGTGATCAAGTCCATCGAGACCGGGGCGGGCGCGTTGGGCGTCACGCTGTCGGCCGATGGCGGCATCTGCACCGTCGCCAATCGTGGCGCCGGCACGGTCAGCGTGATCGAGACGCGCGGGCTGACGGTGGTGGCGAACCTGGCGACCGGCACGCATCCGAACACCGTGTCGATCGATCCGCGTAGCGGCCTCGCCTACGTATCGAACAAAGCGCGGATGCCACCCCGCCCGCCGCGCCCCGCTCCAGGCGCGGCCGGCCAGCCTGCCGCCGCACCGCCGCCGCCCGACCCGAACGGCGACACGGTCAGCATCATCCGGCTGTAGCCTTTCCTGCCAGGCACGACCAACGGCGCGCCGGCACCCTATCTTCGGATCGCGGCCCTGCCGCGATCCGGGAGCGCGACTGCGCCCAAACCATCAGCCGCCGCCAGCGCACCAGTGCATGGCATAAAGGCAAGCCGGGCGGATGCCCGGCGCCCGCCGCCTGAGGGTCACACACGACTCAACGACGCTGGCCTCCAGCCAGCGTCGTGACGAACCAATCCATCATCATCGGTTCCTCGAAGCGCAGCGGCGCGGTCGATCGCATCACCGCCGGCCGGCGCAGATAGCTCATGTCCGAGACGAGTTCCTCGCCGCTCGCCAGTGTCCTTCCATCCTGCGTCAGCGTGTAGCGCAGCCGGATGCGCGGCCAGGTCCCCGGGTCCATGACGCGGTAGCTCGACGGCGGCGACCGCCACGGCGTCAGATAGCCTGCAAGATCGACATCAAGGACCTCGACAGTGAGATCCTGGCCCGGCGGCAGCCTCTGCCCGGCGCGTTCGAGGATCCGCCGCAGACCGACCAGCGCCGGCGCGTCCTGATCGACCGGCCCGGGCGCAAAGAGGCCAGCATCGGTGAAGCCCTGCGGATTGACGTAGCTGACCCGCACCTCGGCTGCCGCCGGTGTGGCGGCCAGCACCCCCGCAATCCAGACAATGCCCCGCATGACACGTCCCTCCTGTTCGGCGTGGCTCACATTCTACGACGGACGCACCTGGACAGGATGAAAATCGTCACGCGGCGCGCCCGACCATGCGCGCCAGCACGCGATCCCGCCAGGCGAAGCGATGCACCATCGCCATCGCCACATGGCCGGCGATCAGCGCCAGCAGCAGCCATGCCAGCTTCGAATGCAGCAGGTCCGCCGGGTCTGCCATCCAGCCGATGCGCTGGCCGGTCCGCTCCACCACCTGGTGCCCGAAGAACGCGAACCCCCTGCCCGCGCCCACCGCACGCAGCAAGGCAAGCGATGGCACGATCAGCAGCAGCGCATACATCACACGCTGGCCGATCAGCGCCGCCCAGCCGATCGGCGTGCGGTCATGCGCCGGGCGACGCCCGCGATTCGCCCAGGCCCAGCCCAGCCGCAGCAGGATCAGGCCCAGCAGCACCGTGCCGACCGATTGGTGCGACCCGACCCAGAACGCCATCAGCGGCGTGCGCCCCAGGATCATGCGCAGGATCATGCCGGTGAACTGCCACAGCAGGATCAGCGCCATCCCCCAATGCAGCAGCCGCGTCACCAAGCCATAGCGTTCCGGCGTATCCCACATGCGCATCACATCCTTTCGCGCAGCGCGGGCACGATCACCCGGGCCGCGTCATCGCCCATCATCTCGCCATGCAGGGCGGGCACGTCGATCATCTCGATGCGCGCGCCATGCGGTGTCCACATCGCCGGCGACAGGCCGCGGCCGGCATGGTCGTGCGCGGCGCGGAAATGCGTGATGGTGCCGTCGAAGCGCCGGTGATGGTGGCTGCGCACCAGCCGGTTGTTGCCTTCGACCACGCGCACCACGCCATCCAGCGCGGCTTCCGGCAGGCGGCCCAGCGGCGTGCCGGCGCGGCGCAGGAAATCGATCACCGCGCCGCGTTCCATCGGCAGGTCGGGATGCTGCTTCGGATCGATGCCGGCAATGGCGATCAACGCGCCATAGATCGCCGCGTCATCCGGTTCGGGCGCCGCGCGCCACACCTCGGCCGGATAGGCATCGAGCAGCGCGAGCAGCCCCACCTCCCGGCCCAGCTCGCGCAGCCGCACCGCCATCGCCTGCGCGATGATCCCGCCGACCGACCAGCCGGCCAAGTGGATCGGCCCCGGCAACCCCGCCGCCAGCACGCGCTCGGCGTAATCGGCCGCCAGCGCCTCCATGCTGTCCATCGCCGCGACCCCGGCATCGAGCGCGGGCGATTGCAGCCCCATGACCCCGGTGCCCGGCGCCAGCGCGCGTGCGATGCCGCCATAGCACCAGGCGATCCCGCCTGCCGGATGCACGACCAGCAGCGGCGCCCGGTCTGCGGCACCGCGCCCGAGCACGATCAGCGGCCGCAGCCCGTCATCGCTCGGCGGCAGCGCGGTGGAATCGAGCAGCCCGGCCAGCCGTGCCACCGTCGGGTATTCGAACAGCGCACCCAGGCCCGGATCGCGGCCGAATGCCTCCTGCACGCGCAGCATCAGGTCCACCGCCAGCAGCGAATGGCCGCCGAGATCGAAGAAGTCGTCCTCCGCGCCCACCGTCTCCACGCCCAGCGCATCGGCGAACAGTGCCGCGACGCGCCGTTCGGTCTCCGTCACGGGGGCGCGCGTGTCACCCTGCGGCAGATCCGGCGCGGGCAAGGCGCCGCGGTCGAGCTTGCCCGAACTGTTCACCGGCAGCGCATCCATCGGCACGAAGGCGGATGGCACCATGTAGTCCGGCACCCGCGCGGCGACATGGGCGCGCAGGTCGTCCGCATCATAGTCCTGCGCCGGCACCAGATAGGCGACGAGCCGCTTGTCCCCCGGCCGGTCCTCCCGCGCGATGACGCGGCTCTGCAGGGCCAGCTGCGATGACGCGATGGCGGCCTCGATCTCACCGAGCTCGATGCGGAAGCCGCGGAGCTTCACCTGCCCGTCGCTGCGGCCGAGATAGAGGATCGCGCCATCGGGCCGGAACCGCGCGAGATCGCCGGTGCGGTACATCCGCTCGCCGGGATGGAAGGGGTCGGGGATGAAGGCGCGCGCCGTCAGGTCCGGCCGGCCGAGATAGCCGCGCGCCAACTGCACGCCCGCGATAAACAGATCCCCCGTCACCCCCGCCGGCACGGGTCGCAGCGCGCTGTCCAGCACGTAGAGCCGCGTGTTCCACACCGGAAAGCCGATCGGCATGGGTTGGCTGTGGTCGCCGCGCGAGGCATCCCAATGGCTGACATCCACCGCCGCCTCGGTCGGGCCGTACAGATTGTGCAGTTCGGCATCCATCGTCTGGTGGAAGCGATCGCGCAGATCGGAGGTCAGCGCCTCCCCCGAACAGAACACCCGCGCCATCGCAAGCCCGGCGGCAGCGGGATGCGCCAGGAACGCGGCGAGCATCGACGGCACGAAATGCGCCGTGGTGATACCTTGGCTGCGGATCAACCGGGCGATGGCGGCAGGGTCGCGATGCGCGCCGGGCGGCGCGATGACCAGCGTCGCACCCGCGACCAGCGGCAGGAAGAATTCCCAGACCGAGACATCGAAGGTCGCAGGCGTCTTCTGCAGAATCCGGTCCCGCGCCGCGATGCCGTACTGCACGCGCATCCATTCCAGCCGGTTGACGATGGCACGGTGCTCGATCACCGCCCCCTTGGGCTCGCCGGTGGAACCGGAGGTGTAGATCGCATAGGCCGCATGGCCGGGCGCCGGGCCGGCCGGCGCGGAGCCCTCGAGCGGCCAATCGGTCGGCGCGAAGGTGGCGACGCCACCCGGCAGGGCCGCCGCCGCCAGCAGCACGCGCGGCGCCGCGGCGGCCATGATGCGGGCAATGCGGTCGGCCGGATGCGTCGCATCCAACGGCAGATACGCCGCGCCGGCGCGCAGCACGCCGACCAGCGCGACCATCAGCTCGAAAGACCTGTCCAACGTGACGGCGACAAGATCGCCCGGACCGATCCCCCGCGCCGCCAGGGCCCCCGCCAGCGCGGCGCTGCGCCGGTCCAGCTCGCCATAGCTCATGGCATGGCCGTCGAAGACCAGCGCCTCGGCGCCCGGTTGCGCGGCCATGCTCGCCTCGATCAGACGCGCCAATGTGGTGTCGGGCAGCGGATGCGCGGTCGCATTCACGTCATGGATGAAGCGCTGCGCTTCCTCCGGCGTGGCGGTCGGCACGCGCGCAAGGCTGCCGGATTCCAACGCCGCGGCGATGAACCGCGCGGCGCGGATCGCGTGCGCAGCGGTCTCCTCGGCACTGTGCAGCGTCGGATTGGCCTCGATCTCCAGCCGCACCGTGCCAGCGGCCGGATCGCCGCGCAGGTCGAAGGTGATGTCATCGACCGGCCCGGTGCCGAGCACATGCAATTCCGCGGTCATGCCCGGAAAGGACGGCACCGCGTGATAGGGCTGGATATTGACGATCGGCCCATGCAGCCGCCGCGCGGCGCCGACGCGCCCGAGGTCGCGGCGGATCTGCTCGCCGCGATACCGCCCATGCCGGCGCAGCGCGATCAGCCGCATCGCGACATCCTCGACCGCCTCGTGCAGCGGCAGGGCTTCATCGAAGCGGATGCGCAGCGGCAGCACGTTCATCAGCGTCGCCGGCGAACGCGCCGCGGCACTGCCGAAGCGGTTCATGAAGGTCACGCCGATGATCGCTTCCGCATCCCCGGTCAGGCGGCGGCAATACGCCCCCAGCAGCGCGGTCATCACGTCTGGCCAGGCGAGGTCGTGATACGCCGCGAACTGGCGCAGCGCGGCGGTCGCCTCGGGGGCGATCTCCGCCTGGGCTCGATGCGCCGATCGCGCCGTCAGCGCCACGCCCTGCCCGATGCCGGTCACGTCCGGCGCATTGGCCATCTCGCGCCGCCAGAATGCGGCATCGGTGGCGCGGCGGGGCGCGGCGCGATAGGCGGCGTCCTCGGCGACCGCGGCGCCGAAACCCGCAAGCGGCGCGCCCGGATCGGCGCCGGCGACGCGCGCGGCATACAGCGCGGCCGCGCGGCGCATCAGCAGCTCGGTCCCGAAGCCGTCCAGCACCAGGTGGTGCGCGCGGTGGTACCAAAGGTGATGCGTGTCCGACAGGCGATACAGCCGTTCCGCCGCCAGCGGGCCATGCGCGGGGTCGACCGGCTGCGCCATGTCGCGCGCCATCGCGGCCAGCGCCGTCGCGTGCGGATCCGCCTCGCCCGAAAGATCGACCACCATCAGCCAGGGTCGCAGCGCCGGGTCCGGGCCCTGCGTGATCCCCGCCGCCCCGTCCGCGATGCGGAAGGCAAGGGAATCCGCTTCGGCCACCATGCCGTTCACCGCCTCCCGGAACGCCACGGCATCCAGCGTGCCGCGCAGGTCCAGGTAGTGGCCGGTGTTGAACAGCGGATTGCCGGGATCGAGGCGCTGGGCGTACCACAGCCCGTCCTGGGCCTCGGTCAGCGTCAGCCCCGACGCGACGATGGCATCGCCATCATCCATGGGCGCGCCCCGCCTGGGCGGCCTCGGCCAATGCCCACCAGGCGCCGAGCGTCACCTTCTCCGCGACGGCGCCGAGGTCGAGCGTGACGCCCCGTTCGGACCACCGCGTCAGCAGCGCCATGGCACGCATGGAATCGAGCCCGAGGTCGATCAGGTCGTCGTCATCGCCGATCTCATCGGGCGGCAGCCGCACAGCGCGCGCGAGGTCGGCCAGCATGTCGGCGCGCGTCATCGTCATTGTTCCGCTTCCTGTTCCAGCAGCCGCGCGCGCAGCCGGGCGCGCAGTTCCTTGCGGCTGATCTTCCCGGCTGCCGTGGTCTCGAAACTCTCCACCAGCACGATCTGGTCCGGCACCTTGAAATCGGCGATGTTGCGCGTCCGCATCCAGGCCTTCAGCGCCACCGCGCGCGGCCGGTCCCCGCGCGGGATGATGAAGGCGCAGGACCGTTCGCCGAGGTATTCGTCCGGCACCGAGACCACCGCGGCGTCGAACACGTTGGGATGCGCCAGCAGGTGGTCCTCGATCTCCTCGGCGGAAATCTTCTCCCCCGCGCGATTGATGTGATCCCCGGCGCGGCCCTGGACGACCAGATACCCTTCGGGCGTGCGGCAGACGATGTCCCCGGTGCGATAGAAGCCATCCGGCGTGAAGGACCGCGCATTGGCCGCCGCGTCATTGTGGTAGGCGCGGATGGTGTAGGGGCCGCGCGCCAGCAGGTTGCCCGGCTGCCCATCCGGCACCGGATTGCCCTGGTCGTCGAGGATCAGCACTTCGTCGTCCGCGCTGATCGGGCGCCCTTGGGTTTCCAGCACGATGGCATCCGGGTCATCGAGGCGCGTATAGTTCACCAGCCCTTCCGCCATGCCGAACACCTGCTGCAATCGGCAGTCCGGCATCGCATCCTGCACGCGCCGCGCGGCTTCGGGCGTCAGCTTCGCACCGCCCACCAGCAGCACGCGCAGGCTCGACAGATCGTGCTTCGTCGCGGCCGCCGACTGCGCCCAAAGCAGCGCCAGCGGCGGCACCAGGCCGGTGATGGTCACGCCTTCCCGCGCGATCAGCGGGAAGGCGACATCGGGGCTCGGCGTCGGGCTGAGCACCACCCGCGCGCCGGCATGCAGCGCGCCCAGATGGCCCGGCGACGACATCGGGAAATTATGCGCGGCCGGCAGCGCGCACAGGAACACGCTCTCGGCGTTGACGCCGCAGATCTCGTTCGACGCCCAACAGCTGTACAGGTAGTCGTCATGCGTGCGCGGGATCAGCTTCGACAACCCCGTGGTGCCGCCCGAAATCTGCAGGAAGGCGACCGATGACGGATCGGGATCGCCAGGCAGCGCAGCGCGGTCGCCATCCAGCCCGGCGAAGGGCGTGAATTCCGCCGCATCGCCGACCACGACGACATGGCGCAGATCGGGCACGCCGTCACGCAACTGCCGCGCCAGAACGCGATAATCGAACCCATCCGCGCCGCGATCGGCGCAGACATAGCCGGCGGCCTCGGCCTTGGTCGCGAAATGCGCGATCTCCGTCAGCCGATGCCCCGGCAACGCATAGACCGGCACCATCTGCGCGCGGAACAGTCCGAAGACGGTCGAGAAGAATTCAGCGATGTTGCCGAGCTGGACTACCACCCGGTCGCCCGGCCGCAGGCCAAGCCCGAGGAAGCCGGCCGCCGCCGCTTCCGCCCTCGCCCACAGATCGGCATAGGTCCAGCGCTGGTCGCCACCGATGATGGCCAGCGCATCGGGGCGCTCGGTGGCGCGTGCCCGCAGCACGCCGGGGAAGGTCTCGCCACGCCAATGGCCAGCCGCGCGATACCGCGCGGCGAAGTCGTCAGGCCAGACCTGATTCAGGGGGAGCACGGCGGCAATCCGTTCCATCGGCGCCACGGCGGCCAGCAGACCGGGACCGGGCGACGTCGTCGTTATTGAGAATGGTTATCATTAGCGCTGGGGACGAGGCGCGGCAAGCGCTGCCGGCAGAAGGTCGGAGGATCGGCGCCCCAGGCGCGCGAAAGTCCCTTGGAGAGAGGCGTCGCCCCTCTCCAAACCTCGCCCCACCAAAGGCTTAAGGCCTTTGGAAGCCTCAGTTTTGGAGCTGAACGTCGGCGGCCGGCGCTAAGAAAATCTTCCTGGGATGGGACGTCACCCCCGCACCCGCATCGCCCCCACCCACAGCGGCACCGACACCGCCACCAGCAGCGCACTCGCCAGCACATAGGGCAGCGCGGGCGCGACCGCGTAGAACAGCGTCCCCGCCACCGGCCCGACCACCATCCCGAGGCCCTGCGCTGCCCCGGCCGCTCCCTGCGCGGCGCCCTGTTCGGCTGCATCCACGGCATTGGCCGCCAGCGCGGTGAAGCCGGGAAACACCCAGCCCATCCCCAGCGCCGCGACGAAATAACAGGCCGCCAGGATCGCCGCGCTATCGGCGAACACCACAGCCCCAAAGCCCGCCGCCGCGACCAGCGTACCGAAGCGGATCATGCGGTCCGGTGCGATCCGCACGCGAGCGGCGATCCCCTGCGAGATCACCAGCGCCACACCCACCATCATCAACGCGGTGCCCGCCGCGCGCGCCGCATCCTCGGGCGGCAGGCCCAGCCGGTCCATCGCGTAGAAGCCAATGCTGACTTGCGCGATGGCAACGGCAAACATCGCCGCGAAGCCGATCGATAGCGCGCGGCGCAACCGAGGGTCCAGCAGCGCCAGGCGGCGGCGCACCGGCCCCGGCTGCGGCACCGTGCGCGGCACCAGCCACCACAGCGCAATGCAGGCGATCAGCGGCAGCACGGCCGTCGCGATCAGCGGGACGCCCAAGCCATAGGGCACCAACGCCGCCGCAATCGCCGGCCCGATCACCAGCCCTGCCGCGCTGCCGGTGCCCAGCTGCGCCATCGCCTGCCCACGCCGCGCCGGTTCCACGCGATCCGCGATCAGCGCCATGCCCGCGGCCGGAATGGCGGCATAGGCACCACCCACCAGCGCGCGCAGCACCACCAGCCCGACGAACGCCACCATCACCGGCACCTGCCAGCGCAGCAACGCATCGACGAACAGGCACAGCGCCCAATACGCGATGGTGAAACTCACCACGCCAAGCATCAGAATGGCGCGGCGGCCGTGACGGTCGCTCGCCGTACCCCAAACGCGGGCCGTCAGCATCCACATCACGCCCGACGCCGTGACAGCCAGCCCCGCCTGCCAGGGCTGCAACCCCGATGCGCGCGCGACCGGCCCGATCAGCGCGACGAAGGCCATCATCGCCAGGGACCCGGAGAACACCGCGCCCATCAGCGTCAGCAGGATGGGATCGCGCGAAAAGCCGCAAGGCGCGGCCATCACTCCACCGTCACATGGGCGGCGCGCATCAGCGGCGCCCAGCGCGCGCGTTCCTCCGCCAAGGTGCGAGCGAAAGTCGCCGGGTCGGTCACTTTCGGCTCCGTCGCCTGCTGGTGGAAGCGCGCGACGATGTCCGGGTCCGCCAGCGCGGCGGCGGCCGCTTCATGCACCCGCGCGATCACCGGCGCGGGCGTCCCCGCCGGGGCCATCAGCCCCACCCAGGACCGCAAATCATATCCCGGCACGGCATCGGCCATAGGCGGCACATCGGGCAGCACGGGGGACCGTTCGGCCTGCGCGACGCCCAGGATGCGAATGCGCCCGGCACGCGCCAGCGGCACCAGCACCGGCGCGGTGCCGATCGTCGCATCCAGCTTCCCCGACACGAAATCCGCCATCATCGGGCCGCCGCCACTGTAGGGGACCTCGACCAAATCGATGCCCGTCAGCGACCGCAGCAGCACGATACCGACATGGCTGCCGGACCCGACGCCGGAATGGGAGACGTTCAGCGCTCCGGGCCGCGCCTTGGCAGCCGCGATGAACGCCGCGGTGTCCTGCCAGTCCCGCGCCGCGGGCACCGCCAGCACGTCCAGCACCACGCCCAGCTGCGCCACGGGCGCGAAGCCCGCCACAGGGTCGAAGGGCAGGCGCCGATAGATCGCCGGGTTCACCGTGAACGGCCCCGGTGTGGCGAGCATCAGCGTGTGGCCATCGGGCGGCGCGTGGGACAGTACCTCGGCCGCAATGTTGCCGCCGGCACCGCCACGGTTTTCCACCACCACCGGCTGGCCCAGCCGCGCCGCCAGCGCGGGCGCGACTAGCCGCGCGATGATGTCGATCGCACCGCCCGGCGCGAAGCCGACCAGCAGGCGGATCGGGCGCGCGGGATAGGCCGGCTGCGCCTGGGCGGTGCCGATCAGCGCGGGCAAGGCCAACAGCGAACGGCGCGCGACCATCATGCCGCATCGCCCAGCGCGTGCTGCACCAGGCTGACCCAATACGCCGCGCCGATCGTCAGCAGCCCATCATTGAAGTCGAAACGCGGGGTATGGACATGATGGAAGCTGCCATCCGCCGCGACGCCATTGCCCGCCAGGATGAAGGCGCCGGGGCGCTTGAGCAGCATATAGGCGAAATCCTCCCCGGCGGTGATCGGTGGGAAGTCATCATTGACCGCATCGTGGCCCACCAGCGCACGCGCGGCGCGGGCGGCGAGTGCGACTTCGTCGGCCGTGTTCACCAGCGCGGGATAGCTGTGGATGTAGTCCACCTCGGCCGAACAGCCGAAGCCTTGCGCGCAGGCGGCGGCCAATTCGCGCAACCGGCGCTCCATCGTCTCGCGCACCGTGGGCAGGAAGGACCGGCCGGTGCCCGACAGGAACACCTCGGACGGGATAACATTGGGCGCGCGGGCGTCGCCCGCCGCGATGTGCCCCACGCTCAGCACCGCCGTCTGCCCGGCGGGAATGTTGCGCCCGATCACCGATTGCAGCGTGGCGACGAATTGCGCCATCGGCTGCGTCGGGTCGGTCGCGCGATGCGGCACCGCGCCATGCCCGCCGGTGCCGCGGAAGCGCACCGACCAGCCATCCACATTGGCCAGCATCGGCCCCACGCGGATGCCGAATTTCCCCAGCGCGAGTCCCGGTTCATTGTGCATCCCGAACACCGCATCGGCGGGGAAGCGGTCGAACAGCGCTTCCTCGACCATCAGCCGACCGCCACCCAGGCCTTCCTCGGCCGGCTGGAAGATGAAGTGCACCGTGCCGGCGAAGTCCGGGTGTTCAACAAGGTGCCGCGCCGCGCCCAGCAGCATGGTGGTATGCCCGTCATGCCCGCAGGCATGCATCACACCGGGATTGCGCGAGGCATAGTCCAGCCCCGTCGCCTCATGGATCGGCAGCGCATCCATGTCCGCCCGCAGCGCGATGGCACCATATCCATCCCGCGCGCCCTGGCGCGACCCACGCCGCCCGCGCAGCGTGGCGACCACGCCGGTGCGCGCGATCCCTTCCGCGACCTCCAGCCCCCAGCCGCGCAGCGCCTGCGCCACCACCCCGGCCGTGCGGCTTTCCTCGAAGCCGAGTTCCGGATGGCGGTGCAGGTCGTGGCGGATCGCGATCAGCTCGGCCTCATGGCGGCGGAGCAGCGGCAGCAGGTCGAGGGGCACGGCGATCTCGCTGAATCGATTGCGAATGAGTGCTACTTGCAGTCATCGCGCAGGGCAAGCACAAGGACGCCACCGCGCGCCACCGGTTCCGCAAGGTCAAGGATGTCCAGCGCCTTCTCCATCCCCGCCGATATCGTCACCCTCGCGGATTACGAACGCCACGCCCGCACGCGGCTGTCCGACCAGGCCTGGGCCTATGTCAGCGGCGGTGCGGGCGATGAGGTCACGCTGCGCGCCAATCGCGATGCCTTCGACGCGATCCGGCTGAATGGCCGCGTGCTGGCGGATCTGGCCGGTGGCGACACACGGGTGGCCTTGTTCGGCACGACCTTCGACCACCCCATCCTGCTGGCGCCGGTCGCGCATCACCGCCTCGCCTGCCCGGCCGCCGAGATCGCCACCGCCGTGGGCGCGGTGGGCGCGCGGGCGGGGTTCGTCGTCAGCACGGAATCCGATACCGCGGTCGAGGACATCGCCGCCGCCGCGACGCAGGGCCATTTCTGGTTCCAGCTCTATATCCAGCACGATCGGGACTTCACCCTCGCCCTGGCCGAACGCGCCGCGCGCGCCGGGGCGAAGGCCATCATGGTGACGGTGGATGCCCCCATCAGCGGCATGCGCGACCGCGAACGCCGCGCCGGCGTGACGCCCGCGATGCTGGGCGAGGCCGTCCATCTGCGCGGCGCCCGCCCCGGCCCGGTGCCGCAGGCCGGGCTGGGGCAAAGCCTGGTCTTCAACGGCTTCACCGACGTCGCCGCCACCTGGGCCGATTTTGCCCGGCTGCGCGCGGCGACGCGGCTGCCCGTGCTGGTCAAGGGGATCATCGCGCCGGAAGACGCGATCCGCGCGATCGACGAAGGCGCCGACGGCATCATCGTGTCCAACCACGGCGGACGGGTGCTCGACACCCTGCCGCCAAGCATCGAGGCGTTGCCGGGTATCGTCGCCGCCGCGGCCGGGCGGGTGCCGGTGATCATGGATGGCGGCATCCGGCGCGGGACGGATGTGCTGAAGGCCATCGCCCACGGTGCGGCAGCGGTGATGATCGGCCGGCCCTATGTCCATGCGCTGGCGGTGGCCGGGCCGGCGGGGGTCGCCCACGCCATCCAGATCCTGCGCGCAGAATTCGAGGTGGCGATGGTACTGACCGGCTGCCGCAGCCTGCCCGACATCGGTCCGGGCGTGATCTGGGCGCCGCCGCGGGCGTGACGCGGTGCAGCCAGTTGCGAATCCAGGTGACGCCGGTGGCACGGGCGCGGCCGGCACCAACTGCGACCCGCCGCTCGCGGCCACGGACCGGAATCGGCGGATTTTAGCCGGTTCTGCTTCCGGGAGCGCAGCGAAATCTGTTGCCCGCAAGTCACAGGCGTTACCCGGGCGTAACTCCGAGTAGCTGAGAATCGCCCCAACGACTTGATAACGACTCTCAATCGCATCACGGTGCGGCCATAGCGCTGAACCCCGAGGCGCTGCGATGCGGGAGTAATTGACGTGACGATGGTTTCAACCTTGCGGACAGCGGTATCTTCCACCGTGTTCGGCACCGGCCTGGCGGCCGGCATGGTGTTTGTCGGCGGCGCGCCGGCACATGCCCAAACCGCCACCCCCGACCCTGTCCAGGCGCCCGGCGGCGTGTCCCTGCCGCAGATCAGCGTGCAGGGCGCCCAGCCGGAGAACACCCTGGAAGGCAGCACCGGCCTGGGCCGCATGCCCGGCCGCATCCAGGACCAGCCGCAGACCATCCAGGTCGTCCCGCGTGAGATCATGCAGCAGCAGGGCGTCACCACGCTCGGCGAGGCGCTGCGCAACGTCCCCGGCATCACCTCCTCGATCGGCGAGGGCAATGGTGGCGTCAACGGCGACCAGCTGCGCATCCGCGGCTTCAACTCGCAGAACGACCTGTATGTGGACGGCCTGCGCGACTTCGGCAGCTTCCGCCGCGATGCCTTCACCTTCGAGGAAGTGCAGGCGATCCTCGGCCCGTCGGGCGTGAACTTCGGTTCGGGTGCTGCCGGCGGCATCGTCAACATCAACAGCCGCACGCCGCATCTGGGCAATTCGCTCGGCGCCGAAGTGACCGGCGGCATGGAATGGCTGCTGCGCGCCACCGCCGACGCCAACTACCAGTTCAGTGAAACGGGCGCCTTCCGCCTGAACATGATGTACCAGCAGCAGCGCATCACGGACCGCGACATGCCGGGCGGCGAACGCTGGGGCATCGCGCCGTCGGTGGCCTTCGGCCTGGGCACCGACACCACGCTGACGCTGGAATACCTGTACTACCGCTATGACGAACCCGCCGATGCCGGCGTGCCGATCGTCACGCGGCCGGGCAACACCGTGGGCCAGCCGGTCACCGAATACGGCGTCAACCGCGCCACCTGGTACGGCTCCAACTTCACCGACCGCGACCAGGCCACGGTCAACCGCCTGACCGCCCGCGTGCAGCACCGCGCCAATGACTGGCTGACCGTGTACAACGACACGCGCCTGGGCTTCACCGACAAATCCTACAGCTTCTCGATCGCATCCTGCGACGCGACCTGCGTGGGGCGTCTGTTCAATGGCGGCGGCGTGCCGCAGTATAGCCTGTCCGGTGGCGGTTCGCCCTACACCACCCAGACATGGGGCGTGCAGAACATCACCTCCGGCGTGTTCAACTTCAACACCTGGGGCCTGCGCCACCAGGCCACGCTGGGCCTCGACCTGTGGTACGAGGATTTCCAGCGCACCACCTATTCCTACACCGCCACGCGCACGGCCTACCGCGGCAACCTGTTCGCGCCAAACAACGACCTGAACTTCGACTACGCCCTGTCCACCGGTGCGACGGCGCAGCGGCAGAACGAGACGACGCAGGCCGCGGTCTTCGCCTCCGACCGCATCTGGTTCACGCCGGAGATCTCGGTCCTGGGCGGCCTGCGCTGGACCCGCCAGCAGTCGGACTACACCGCCTACGGCGGCACCAACCCGGCCTCCACCCTGAACGCCGACAACAGCTTCCTCGACCCGCGCGTGTCGGTGATCTGGGAGCCGACGCCGCAATACTCGCTCTACGCGTCCTATGCGCAGTCCACCTTCGCGCCGGGGTCCAACTGGGCCACGCAGCCGGGCCAGGCGAGCGCCAACAACTCCAACCTCGATCCCGAGCAGAACACCATCTTCGAAGTCGGCGCGCGGGCAAGCGTCCTCGACAACCGCCTGGGCCTGACGGCCTCGATCTACCAGATCGAGAAGAACAACGCGACGGAGACCGACCCGGCGACGGGGACGGTGTTCGCTTCGGGTGACCAGCAGCGCATCCGCGGCGTCGACCTCGGTGCAACGGGCCGCATCACCCCGGCCTGGCTGATCAACGCCCGCTACAGCTACATGAACAGCGAGACCACCGGCGTCGGCAACCCCGCACAGTCCGCCAATGTCGGCAAGCAGGTGCAATACGTGCCGGAACATGCGGCGTCGCTCTGGACCAGTTACGACATCGCGCAGGGCACGCCTTTCAACGTGACCGTCGGCGGTGGCTTCACCTGGCAGACCAGCGTGTACACCAACGTCGCGAACACCGCGGAAGTACCCTACGCCTTCTCGCTGGATGCCTTCATCCAGCACCGCATCAACGAACAGCTGACGGTGCGGCTGAACGGCTACAACCTGACCGACAACCGCAACTACACGCAGGTCTTCGGCAACCGCGCCGTGATGGGCCCGGGCCGCGCCGTCACCGCTTCGGTGGGCGTGAGCTTCTGAATACCGCCCGGCCCGATGCGTCGCATCGGGCCGAAGCGCACCAGGACGGGCCGCCCGGGCAGCACTGCCCGGGCGGTCTTTTCATATTCACGGCCGCGCCCGCCGGGTGCATGACCGCGTGGCCGAAGGAGCATCGCGATGCTGATCCACATCCCCAACCTGCTGACGCCTGAGGAGGTCGCGCTGTGCCGCCAGCGCCTTGAAGCCGCCGACTGGATTGACGGCCGCGCCACCGCCGGCGACCAATCCGCCAAGGTGAAGCACAACCTCCAGGTGCCCGAGGAGTCCACCGCCGCGCGCGAATTGGGCGACATCGTGCTGCGCGGGCTGGCCCGCAACGCGCTGTTTTCATCGGCCGCGCTGCCGCTGCGCGTCTATCCGCCGATGTTCAACCGCTATGATGTCGGCATGACCTTCAACACGCATGTGGACAACGCGATCCGCAGCGTGCAGGGCACCCGGATGCGGACCGATCTGTCCTCGACGCTGTTTCTGTCAGCCCCCGATGAATATGACGGTGGCGAGCTGGTGATCGAGGACACCTACGGCGCGCAGGCGGTGAAACTGCCGGCGGGCGACATGATCCTGTATCCTGGCACCAGCCTGCATCGCGTGAACCCGGTGACGCGCGGCAGCCGCTGGGCGTCGTTCTTCTGGACGCAGTCGATGGTGGCGGATGACGCGAAGCGCCGCCTGTTGTTCGAGATGGACATGTCCATCATCCAGATGCGCAGCATCGTGCCGGACGACCATGCCAGCGTGCTGGGTCTGGCGGGGTGCTATCACAACCTGATGCGGATGTGGTGTGAGGTGTAGGGAGCACCCCGACGTCGCATGGCGAAAGGACACGGCATCATGGCGAAGATTGTTTTCGGATTGTCGCAGTCGCTGGATGGCTACGTCGATCACCTGGCCATGCCGCCCTCGCTCGACGTCTTTCGACATTTCCTCGAACTCGAACGTCACCGCACCGGCAGCATCTATGGCCGCCGCACCTACGACATCCTGCGATACTGGGATGAGGACCGCCCCGAATGGGATGCGGAACGGCGGGACTTCGCGGCGGTCTGGCGGCGCCAGCCGAAATGGGTCGCGTCACGCAGCCTGGCATCGGTCGGCCCCAACGCGACCCTCCTGCCCGAGTATATCGGGGCGACGATCCGCAGGCTGAAGGCGGAACTGCCGGGCGAGATCGCGGTCGCCGGACCTACCTTGGCACACAGCCTGACCAGGCTTGGCCTTATCGACGAGTACCGGCTCTGTTTCCGCCCCTTCGTTCTGGGACGCGGCACGTCGTATTTCGCCGGCCCGCGGCCGCCGCTGCGCCTGGTGGCCAGCGACCGGGTCGGCGAGGAGATGGTGCAACTGACCTACGTTCCCGCCTGACGCCGCACCGTCAAGCCGCCGGCCTGCGCGCGCTGACCCCATCGATCAACAACGTCCGCCCACCGCGCGAGCACGCCTCGATCCGCGCCTCCACGCCATAGACCTCATCGAGCATCGCCGGCGTCAGCACGGCCTCAGAAGGCCCGAAGCTATGCGCGGCGCCCTGGTCCACCACCAGCAAATGGTCCGCCCAGCGTGACGCCAGGGACAGGTCGTGCAGCACCACGATCACCGTCCGCCCTTCACGCGCCAGCTCCGCCAACAGCCCCATCACTTCCAACTGCCGGCGCAGATCCAGCGCGCTGGTCGGTTCGTCCAGCAGCAGCAGAGGCGGGTCGCGGATGATCGCCTGCGCCAGCGCCACCATCTGCCGCTGCCCGCCTGACAGCGACTGCAAGGACAGCATCCCCAGATGCCCCAGCCCCAGCCGGTCCAGCACCCGCCCCACGCGGTCCAGCAGCGCCGCATCACTGCCGCGTACCATGCCATCGGGCAGCGCGCGCCAGGCGCCCAGCAGCGCCTCGATCACGCTCAATCCGGTATCCTGCGGCAGCGCCTGCGGCATGAACGCCAAATGATGCGCGCGCTGGCGCGAAGACATCCCGACCAGCTCATGCGCGCCGAACCGGATCGATCCCTTCGCCTGCACCAGCCCGGCGATCGCCCGCAGCAGGGTCGATTTCCCCGCCGCATTGGGCCCGACCAACGCGGTCACGCAACCCGATGGGATCGGCCCGCAGGATAGGCCGCGCAGAACGGGGCGCGCGCGATACCCGGCGGTGACGTCGGACAGGACAAGGTCGCTCATCCGCGCCTCCGCCCGCCCAGGATCAGCGCCATGAACACCGGCAGCCCGACCAGCGCCGTCACGATGCCCAGCGGCAGCACCGCGCCGCGTACCAGCATCTCGCTCGCCGTCGCGGCCAGGGACATCACCGCCGCCCCGCACAGCAGGCTACCCGGCAGAAGGAAGCGATGATCCTCCCCCAGCAGCAGCCGCGCGACATGCGGCGCAACCAGCCCGATGAAGCCGATGGTGCCCACCATCGCCACCGCCGCCGCCGCCAGCAGCGAAATCCGCAACAGCGCCGCGAAGCGCAGCGCACCGATATCGACGCCCAGGCCGCGCGCGCGTTCCTCGCCCAGCCGTAGCACGGTCAGCCGCCAGGCCGCGCGCCAGGAAAACGGAATGACGCAGACCAGCACCAACGCGACCAGCGCGATGCCGTCCCACTGCGTGCGCCCCAGGCTGCCCAGCGTCCAGAACACCAGCTGCTGAAGCGCATCCTGGCTGGCGACGAACTGGATCAGCGCGACGATGGCGTTGAAGGTGAAGACCAGCGCGATGCCCAGCAGCACCAGCGTCTCGACCCCCGCGCCACGAAAGCGGATCACCACCTGCAGCAACGCGACGGAGGCAAAGGCGAACAGGAAGGCATTGCCCGACACCGCCCAGCGCGCCGGCAGCCCGGGGATCGCCAGCCCCAGCACGATGGCCAGCGCCGCACCACAGGCCGCGGCCGATGAAATCCCCAGCGTGAAGGGGCTGGCGAGCGGGTTGTTCAGGATGGTCTGCATCTCGGCGCCCGCGGCGGCGAGTGCCATGCCGACCAGCACCGCCATGATCGCCGGCGGCAGCCGCGCCTGCCACACCACCGTGCGTGCCAGCGGCGTCGCGCCATCGGGGTTGAACAACGCGCCGAGCGCGTCACCCACCGTCAGCAGCGAAGGCCCCACGGCAATATCGATCAGGAACGCCAGCACCGCGACGACGGCCAGCACCGCCAGCAGGATGCGCCGCCGCCGCAGGCTGGCGCGGTACCCCGCGATCGCCGCCGTGGTGCCGTCCGACAGCGCGACGCTCATCGCAGATCGACCCAATAGGTGCCCTGCATCTTGATCGACAGGAACCGGGCGTTCAGCTCGGCGAGCGAGGCCTCCGCATCGATGCCGCGCATCCGTTCGGGGTGCAGCCAGCGCGCCAGCGCTTCGATCGCCAGGTAATGCGCCGGCGTGTCGTTGAAGCCGTGCCACAGCCCATGGGCGTGCCCGTCACGCACCGCCGAAAGCCCGGACAGGCCCTGCGATTCCACCACGCGGGCCAGGCTCTCGCGCGCATCCTGCACGGTCGCGCCGGTGCCCATGGTGACACCGCCGCGCGCACCGCCGAACGGCCCACCGGTGGCGACATAGGCATAGGGATCGGCGGCGAGAATGAATTCCAGGCTCAGCTGCCCCATCGGCCCGGTCAGGATGTCGGTGGCGATGTTGCGTCCGCCCGCGGCAGTGATCATGCCGTTGAAGATGCCGGTCCCGGCCGAAAAGCAGCAGGCCGTGCCACCGGCATGCGCGTGCATCAGCACCGGCCGCTTTGGTTCGACCCCGCGCATCCGCGTGGCGACATCGTCCATCCGCGCGCGGTAATACGCATTGAAGGCGGCCGCCTGTTCTTCCCGCCCGATCAGCGCGCCGAGCACGGCAAGGCTGCGTTCGGATTCCCCCAGCGGATCGGCGAAGAAGTCGATCACCGCGCAGGGAATGCCCGCCGCATCCAGCCGCCGCGCCAGCCCGCCATCCGGCCCGCCCATCGTAAAGCGGCTGAGCAGCACGAGATCGGGTTGCAGGGCGAGGATGTTCTCGAAGGAAATCGTATCCACCGGGCCGCGGCCGATCACCGGAATCTGGTCGATCGTCGGCTTCAGCGCGCGCAGCTGCGCATATTCAGGCGCATTGGCCTGGCGCAGGTCGGATGACCAGCCGACCACCAGGGACAGCGGATCGGGATGGATCAGCGCGACCACGGGGATGATCCGCCCCTGGGTGAGCACGATGCGTCGCGCCGGGCGCGGCAGCCGGACCACGCGGCCGACCAGGTCCGTGACGGTGACCGCGGCGCCCTGCGCATGAACGACAGTGGGGGCGGCGAGTGGCGCGAGCAGCAAGGCGCGGCGGTTCAGCATCATGGGCTCCCCGGCGCGGTGTCGCGCCGGTCGTGATGGGTGGTTTCGATCATGGCCGGCAGCGCGAAGCGCAACGCCGCGCCAAGCGCCGCATGCACGGCCGATCCGTGGTTTTCGCCCGGCAGGATGCGGAATTCATCCGCCGGCAGCCGGTCGGCAAAGGCACGGGCATTGGTGACCAGGCGATGGGCACGCCGACGCGCGGCGTGCGCGTCCTCGCCCGGCGTCTCGGCCGGTTCTTCCGCGCCGCCGACCGCGATCATCACGCGCGCCCGGCCCGCCGGCAGCGCGGCGCAGCGGGCATCGAGGTCGCGCAGCAGCGCCCCGCCGTTCCACCACAGCGACGGGCTGACGGCGACGATCCGCGCGAAGGCCAGCGGCCGCGTCAGCAGCATGTGCAATGCAACCAGCCCGCCCAGCGAATGCCCGAACAGCGCCTGCCGCGCCGGATCCACCGGCGCCAGGCCAGCGACCAGCGGCTTCACCTGGCTCTCGATCACCTCGACGAAGGCATCCGCGCCGCCCGTCTCGGACCACGCCCCGCCATCGGGGCGTTCGCCAAGCGTCGCGGGATCGGCGGCGGGGGTGTAGTCCAGCGTGCGCCGCAGCTTGTCGAAGGGTCCATCGACGGCGGTGCCGATGCCCACAATCACCCCTGGCGCCACGCCGGTGGCGGCGCCCCGCGCGCCCTGGATGCGCATCGCCTCGACCATGGAGCCGAACACCGCATTGCCGTCGAGGTGATACAGCACCGGAAAGCCACCCGGCGGCGGTGCGCCCGCAGGCACGGCCACCATGATGCGATAGGCGCCGCCATTGCCGCCCGCCAGGTCGAAGCTCCGCGCTCCCGGCACCATGACGGGCGCGGCGCGGTCGTGCGGGGTCGCGGAGGCAACGGGGGCTGGGCGCATCATCGTGCCGGGGGATGGAGTGCCGCGATGGTCAAGGCGTCTCGGCCGTTCGCGCCAATGAGAAACATTCTCATTCGCACCCGTGTAGCGGAAAGACGGCCGGATGGTCCAGCCGCCGCCGGTGCGTCGCAGGCCGGGCGTCAGCGCGGCGGCGCGGCATCCAGCAGCGCACGGATGTGGCCGGGCGGGATATTGGCTTCGACATAGGCGGCGCCGCCTTCCAGCCGCAGCCGCAGCCCGGTGCCGGCTTCGGCGGCCTGGCGCATGGCATCGGCGGTGAAGGTCAGCATCAGCGTTTCGACGAACAGGCAGCCGGCGGCGCCGCATTGGGTGTCGCGCGACATCACCTGCACGGGGAAGCTCACGCCCTGCCGCGTGGCCGCGCGCACGAAACCGGCGTGGCGGCGGGCATTGCTGATGACGACCAGCGCGCGATAGGCGATCGCGCCATCGGCCCGCTGCCGTTCCGCGCCCAGGCTGGTGACGACCATCGGCAAGGTCGTGGGCGACCCGGTCTGCATCCGCGGCGACACGGTGTAGAGGATCGCGGGGCTGCCCGGAAAGTCCTGCACCTGCACCGAGGCAGGCCGCGCTGCGGCGGCGCCACGGCCCAGGGTGCGCGCATCCAGGGTCGCATCCGGCGCCAGGGTGCGGATGGCATCGGGCGTCGTGCCGGCGGGCGCGGCGCAGCCGGCAAGCCCGGCCAGCAGCGCCACGCCTGCCAGCCCGCGCGGGAGTTCGATCATGGAGGCGGCCTTTGCGATTCGTTCGCAAGTTCTACGACAGGTCGGCCGCCGGCGTCATGCCTGCCGGGTTCGAGCTTCACGGGCATGCGCGGCAGGCGGCGAAGACCGGCCGGCGCCAGCCCAGGCGCGGCCATTGGTCTCCGGCCGGGTCGCGCCTATCCTGCGTGCCCTGGAGGATTCGTCATGCCCAACCCGACTGCCTGCCTGCTCATCATCGGCAATGAAGTGCTGTCGGGGCGCACCCAGGACGCCAACCTGAAATTCATCGCCACGCGGCTGGGCGAGATCGGGATCCCGCTGCGCGAGGTCCGCGTCATCCCCGACGTGCCCGAGACGATCATCGCAACGGTCAACGAAGTCCGCGCCAAGTACGACCACGTCTTCACCACCGGCGGCATTGGCCCGACGCATGACGACATCACCAGCGAATGCATCGCCGCCGCCTTCGGCGTGCCGTGGGAAGCGCAGCCGGAAGCCTGGCGGCGCCTTGAGACGCATTACGCGCGGCTGACGCCACCGGGCGATTTCAACGCCGCCCGGCAGCGGATGGCGACGATGCCGCGCGGCGCCGAACTGATCGACAACATCATCTCCATCGCGCCCGGCTTCACCATGGGCAATGTCCATGTCATGGCCGGGGTGCCGCGCATCATGCAGGCGATGTTCGAGGCGCTGGCCCCGACGTTGCAGGGCGGCCCGCCGATCGTCTCGGCCGCCGTCCACGCCAATGGGCTGATGGAAGGACGCATCGCGGAAGGCCTTGCCGAGATCCAGAAGCGCTATCCCGATCTCGATATCGGATCCTACCCGTATTACCGCGCGGGCGGCGGCGGTGTCGCCGTGGTGGCGAAGGGTATCGATGCGGCGGCCGTGAAGCAGGCGGCGCATGACGTCATGGTGTTCATGCGCGCCTGCGGCGGCCAGCCGATCGAAGGCGAGCCGGGCTGAGCGCAGCTTCGACCCATCCAGGCACGCAGGGCGCGACCGCAAGGGCCGCGGCTGCGGCCCGCCCGCTGCCTGAGGGGCGCTAAAACCCCATCTCGAACAACAACAGCAGGCTGCGCTGGTGCGGCATGTGGTTGTCGTCGGCGACGATGGCCACCAGCGTGCGGCCCTCATGGCGCAGCACCGCCACGCCCTCGAAATTCTCGCTCGGCACCGGGTTGCCGTCGATGCGCAGGATCTCGGGCCCGTCCAGCACCGCGCCCGGCACGATGGCACCGGCCGGGATGCGTTTCAGTCGGCCCGAGAAGCCCTCATACCAACGGAACCGCCGTTCCAGCACCAAGGCCCCTCCATCGGGCAGGCCGGCGGCATCGACCGGATCGAAGCCGTCGGTCGGGCGATAGGCCAGGGGCGCCCAGCGCCCCGGCCCGCCCACCCAACCCTGCCGCAGCGAAGGGCTGGCCGCCGCGCCCATCGACTCTGTGATGGCAAGCAACCGGCCATCCACCAGCAGCGCCAGCGATTCCAGCCCGCCATTGGCCGGCGCAGCCTCGAGACCGGGCGGCGCCTCGACATACAGCCCCGGGCCATCCAGCCGGCGGAAGGCCCGGATGCGATGCCAACGTTCGAAGCTGACAAGCCAGGTGCCATCTGGCAGCCGCGCCAGCCCCTCCGCATCGCCCACCCAGTTGCGCGGCAGCCGCCGCCCGGCACCATCGTGCAGCCGGCCGGACGCGATCGGCATCAGCCCCGCCGCCAACCCATCCCGCAACACCAGGCGCGCCTGCGCCCAGCGCGTGCGGTCATCGATGAAGGTCACGACAAGGTCGGCGTCGATATGCAGGCCGGACAGCCCACCCGCACCCAGGCTGGCATTGTCGATGTCGAACCCACCAAGGCTGCGCAGGGCGCCGGCGATCGGCAGCGGCGGCATCACCGCGGCCGCGCCGCCGGGTGGCGGCGTGGGGCTGCCATAGATGCAGCCGGTCGTCGCCAGGGCAGCGAGCAATGCAGTGCGGCGGGACATGGCGTGGTCTTGCCCGGATGCGGGCCGCCAGGTCATGGGCGATGGTGGAATGATCAGTGATCCCAGGCTGTTCGCGGCACCGCACCGGCAATGCGCGGGGCGGATGTAGCACCACCCGCGCCAGATCGCCGCATCGCCGCCCGGCCCGCGTGGACAGGTTTCGGCATTGCGGTACCGTTCGGCCCATCGCCCGTACGGGCAGGCAAGGATTGATTCGCGATTGGTTCGACCTGGTTCACCAACCGCGTTCCAACCTTTGGCTCAACCGCGTGACGAAGCGCTCCGGTGCATGCGCACCCGCGGCCGTCACGCTGCAGGAAGGAAACGGTCATGGCGCTCAGACGCATGGCGCTGGAAATCGGCATGGGTACCGATATCCGCGGCGCCGACTACACCAAGGCCGCGGTGCGCGCGCTGCGCGACGCGCTGTGGCACAATTCCCTGTCGATCGGCGACGCCGTCGGCCAGCCGGTCGATGCGATGCAGGTCGAAATCCTGGTCGGCGTGCCCAAGCCCGACCAGGTCGATCACGCCGAACTGCTGGCGATCCTGCCGCACGGCACCGGCACCGTGACGGTGGTCGAAGGCGGCCTCGAAATCCCCAACGATGCCGGCACTTCCACCACTGTCATCGCCAATTGCTGCGCCATCGTGCGCCTCGACATCCCGGGAGCGGCGTAGCATGGCCCTCAAACGCATCATCCTGGAGATGGGCACCGGCAACGACCTGCATGGCGGGGACTACACCAAGGCCGCGCTGCGCGCCGTGCAGGACGCGCTGCACCACTCCTCGCTCGCCTTCATCCGCACCCTCGGCCTGGACATCAAGGCGATGCAGGTGGAGGTGACGATCGGCGTGCAGCAGCCTGACCAGGTGGACATCGAAGCGGTCCGCAAATCCCTGCACTATGGCGTCGTCACCGCCCGCGCGGTCAAGGGCGGTCTGGATGTGCCGGAAGAAGGCACGCATGACCGGGCGGTGATCGCGTCAGCAGCGATCGCGGTGCGATTCGACCTGCCGTGATGCGCCTCGGAGAGGGGCCTTGCCCCATAGGTGCGGAGATTGGAGGGGCGCTGCCCCTCCAAACCACCCCGCCAGGGACCAACGGGTCCCTGGACCGCGGGATCTTGGCGCTTGTGACGCGGGGCGGTCCCTAATCCAGTCAAATGCTAAGAAGAAGGCATTCAGCTTGGCACCGACTGACGGCGTTGAGCACCAAAACGGAGGTTTCCAAAGGCCTTAAGCCTTTGGTGGGGTGAGGTTTGGAGAGGGGCGACGCCCCTCTCCAAGAAGCACCATCGCCACATAGTCGCGCACATGGGGCACAAAGCCCCTCCAACCTTTCGCCTAGTTCAGACCAGAACCGGCGCCCGTTCCGCCGCAGCGCGATGCCACGCCTCCGCGGCATCCTCGTCGAACAACTCCGCGAGCTTCTTCATCATCGTCCCGCCGAGTTCCTCGGCATCCACGATCGTCACTGCGCGGCGGTAATACCGCGTCACGTCATGCCCGATGCCGATGGCGATCAGCTCGACCTGGTTCCGCCCCTCGATCTCGTGGATGACCTTGCGCAGATGGCGTTCCAGGTAGTTGCCCGGGTTCACCGACAGCGTGGAATCATCCACCGGCGCGCCGTCGGAGATGACCATCAGGATGCGGCGGTGTTCAGGCCGCGGCAGAAGCCGCCGGTACGCCCATTCCAGCGCCTCGCCGTCGATGTTTTCCTTCAGCAGGCCTTCGCGCAGCATCAGCCCGAGATTCTTGCGCGCGCGCCGCCAGGGCGCATCGGCGGCCTTGTAGACGACATGGCGCAGATCGTTGAGGCGGCCCGGATTGCGCGGCTTGCCTTCCTGCACCCAACGCTCGCGGGATTGCCCGCCCTTCCAGGCGCGCGTCGTGAAGCCGAGGATCTCGGTCTTCACCGAACAGCGTTCGAGCGTGCGCGCCAGGATGTCGCAGCACATCGCCGCCACGGTGATCGGCCGCCCGCGCATCGAACCGGAATTGTCGATCAGCAGGGAGACCACGGTGTCGCGGAAATCCGTGTCGCGCTCATGCTTGTAGGACAGCGCCTGCATCGGGTTGGTCACCACGCGCGTCAGCCGCGCAGCGTCCAGGATGCCTTCCTCGAGGTCGAATTCCCACGCCCGCTGCTGCTGCGCCAGAAGTCGCCGCTGCAAGCGGTTCGCCAGCTTCGACACCACTCCCTGCAGATGGGACAGCTGCTGGTCGAGCTGCTGGCGCAGCCGGTTCAGCTCATCGGGGTCGCACAGATCCTCGGCCGAGACGATCTCGTCGAACTGCCCGGTGAAGGCATGATAGCGGGTGCTGTCATCGACCTGCGGCACTTCGCGGCGCTGCTGCGGGCCGCCGGGCTTGTCGTCGCCATCGGCGGCGGCGCCATCCTCCTCGGTCTCCTCGCCTTCCTCGTCGGAGGCCTCGCCCTGCATCTGCTCGGGCTGGGCGCCGAGCATCTGTTCTTCCTGATCGGATTGCGACTGGCCTTCGCCGGACTGGTCCTGCTGCGGGCTGCTCTCGCCACCCTCCTCGCCTTCCTCGTCCTGCTGCTCGGATTCTGCCTCGACCTCGGCTTCCGCCAGGTCGAGCGCGGTCAGCAGCTTGCGCGCGGCCTTGGCGAAGGCGGTCTGGTCCTCGGCGCTGTCGGCCATCTCGGCCAGCGCGTCATCGGCCTTGTCGCCGAGGCTATCGCGCCACAGGTCGAGCACGCGCCGCGCGATCTCGGGCGCAGCCTCACCGGTCAGCTTCTCCCGCGCCATCATCGCCAGGGCTGCGGTCAGCGGAAGCTGATCCTTCCGCGTCATGCGGTCGTAGCCTTCGGCCTCGCATTCCTCGGTCAGCTTGGCGCGCAAATTCGCCGCGACGCCGGACATGTGCTTGGACCCGACCGCTTCGACGCGCACCTGTTCCAGCGCGTCGAACACCTCGCGCGCCTCGCGCCGTCCGGGGATGCGCGATGCGTGCAGCGATTCGTCGTGGTGGCGCAGCCGCAACGCGGCGGCGTCCGCCGCGCCGCGCAGCTTGGCCATCTCGGCGGCCGGCAGGGCGCGCGTGGGCAGCGGCAGGCGCA
>JALHQB010000054.1:17349-32544 GCA_022842185.1 Acetobacteraceae bacterium | reverse complement strand
TGCCGTTGCCGTGATGGCTGTCGATGTCGAGCACCGCGACGCGCGCCGCGCCCGCATCGCGCAGGGCCTGGGCGGCGAGGGCCGCGTTGTTGACGTAGCAATGCCCGCCGGCGCGCGCGGCATAGGCGTGGTGGCCGGGCGGGCGGCACAGCGCATAGGCGGTGCGGCCCTGCGCGGCCTCGGCGGCGGCGGCGAGCGCACAGGCGGCCGCGCCCTGGATCGCGGCCCAGGATCCGGCGCCGATCGGGCAGGCCGCATCGGCGGTGTACCAGCCGGCGCGGGCGATCACGCTGTCCCCCACACGCGCGCCCTGCGCGACCATTTCGGGCGCGGGGTGGATGTTGGCGACGACCTCCGGCCCCGGGTTCGGCAATCTTGCCCAGGCCTCGGCGGCACCGGCGAGAAAGTCGAGGTAGTCGGGCGTGTGCACCGCCTCGATGGCGCCCTTCGCCAAAGCGGGCGGCGCCACGGGCGGCAGGCCGAGCCGGTGCAGCGCGGCTTCGAGCGATGCCGCACGGGCCGGTATCTCGAAGTTCTGCCGCACCTGGCCGCGCTGGAGGAAGAAGGTCGGGGTGTGACCTGCCTGATCGGGATGCGCGAATGTCTTCATGATGATGCGAGGCTAGGCATGGGCGCGCAGCTTGTCCACGCGAAGCGGTCACTGACACCTTGTCCGCGGTCCACCCAAGGGGATAGCCTCGATCGATAAACCTGGGAGACTGCACGATGGCCTTCTCGCGCCGCGGCCTGATGGCCGCCGCTGCTGCCGCCCCTGTCCTGATGCGCGCATCCGATGCGCTGGCGCAGGGCATCGCGCCGCGCCGTGGCGGGACGTTGCAGATGATGTTGACGCCGGAACCGCCGGTGCTGCAGATCGGCGTGAACCAGCAAGGCCCGACGCTTGCTGCCGCACCCAAGATGTTCCAGGGGCTGGTCACCTTCTCGCCGACGCTCGAGCCGGTGCCGCTGTTGGCGAAGTCCTGGTCGATCAGCGACGATGGCAAGGAATACATCTTCAATCTTCAGGAGAACGTGAAGTGGCATGACGGCCGCCCCTTCACCGCGGACGACGTCGTCTTCTCCATCATGAAGTTCCATACGGAGCTTTCGCCGCGTGCGCGTGCGATCTTCACGCTGATCGACGTCTGCGAGGCGAAGGACCCGCACACGGTGCGCATCGCGCTGAAGCAGGCCTTCCAGCCCTTCATGCTGATGTTCGATGCGACGGCGGCCGCCATCGTGCCCAAGCATCTGTTCGACGGGCAGGATTACCGGACGGCGCCGGCGGTGCAGCGCCCGATCGGCACCGGGCCGTTCAAGTTCACCGAATGGCAGCGGGGCAACTTCGTCCGCATGGATCGCTTCGACGACTACTGGAAGCCGGGCCAGCCCTATCTCGACACCATCATCTACCGCATCATTCCCGACAGCCAGAGCCGGCGGCTCGCGCTCGAATCGGGCCAGGTGCTGCTGAGCCAGGCATCGGACATCGAGCCCTTCGATACCCCGCAGCTGCGCCAGCGTCCGAACCTCGAAGTGAACACCAATGGCTGGGAGTATTTCTCCCCGCTGTCGTGGATCGAGCTGAACCATCGCGTGAAGCCACTGGACGATGCGCGGGTGCGCCGTGCGATGTCGATGGCGGTCGACCGCAACTTTATCGTCAACCGGCTCTGGTTCGGCGTGGGCAAGCCGGCGACCGGTCCTGTCGCCTCCACCACGCGTTTCTTCGATGCCAACGCGAAGATCGCGGCCTTCAACATCGCGGAGGCGAATCGAATTCTCGACCAGGCGGGCTTCCCGCGCAACGCGCAGGGCGTGCGCTTCACGCTCAAGCACATGCCGCTGCCCTATGGTGAGATCTGGACGCGGCTGTCGGAATATCTGCGGCAGGCGATGCGCCAGATCGGCGTCGCGCTGGACCTGGAAAGCACCGATGCCGGGTCCTGGGCGCGGCGCGTCGGCAATTGGGAATACGAGACGACGATCAACTTCGTCTACCAGTTCGGCGATCCGACACTGGGCGTCGAGCGCACCTACGTCTCGACCAACATCCAGCGCGTCACCTTCACCAACACCGGCGGTTATTCCAACCCGCAGGTCGATGCGCTGTTCCTGCAGGCGCGCAGCGCCGCGGCGTCGGCGGACCGGGCGCGCGCCTTCAGCGAGGTGCAGAAGATCCTGGTCGAGGAGGTGCCACAGATCTGGCTGACGGAACTGTCCTTCCCGACCATCCATGACAAGAAGGTCCGCAACGTCATCACCACGGGCCTCGGCGTCAGCAAGTCCTTCGACGACGTCTTCATCGTCGGCTGAAGGATGGAGCTGTCGCGGCTGCCCGGCTTCCTGTTGCGCCGCGGGGTCAAGGCGGTGATCGTCATTCTGGCGATCGTCGTCTGCAACTTCTTCCTGATCCACGCGGCACCGGGGGACCCGGCGAGCGTCATCGCCGGGCAGTCCGGCGCGGCGGATGAACGCTTCCTGCAGCAGCTCCGGACGCAGTTCGGGCTGGACGAGCCGCTGTATGTCCAGCTCTGGATCTATATCAAGGGTGTGCTGACGCTGGACCTGGGCTTCAGCCATAGGCAGCAGATGCCCGTCTGGACGCTGATCGCCGAACGCCTGCCCGCGACGCTGCTGCTGACCGGCGCGGCCTTCGCCTTCGCCGTCACCGCCGGGGTGACGCTGGGCACGCTGGCAGCGCGGCGGGTCGGCACCTGGTGGGATTCCGTGATCACCGTCATCGCGCTCACCTTCTATGCCACGCCGCTGTTCTGGGTCGGGCTGATGCTGGTGCTGTTCTTTTCCGTCTGGCTCGAATGGTTGCCGAGTTTCGGCATGGCGACGGTCGGCGCCGACATCGAGGGATTCGCCGCGGTGCTCGATGTGGGCAAGCATCTGTTGCTGCCGGCGCTGACGTTGGGGCTGTTCTACCTGGCGGTCTATGCGCGGCTGACGCGGGCCACCATGCTCGAGGTCGCCGACCAGGATTTCGTCAAGACCGCGCGTGCCAAGGGCGTGCCGGAAAATCAGGTGGTGCGGCGCCACATCCTGCGCAATGCGCTACTGCCGGTGATCACCTTCGCCGGCATCCAGGCGGGCCAGTTGATCGGCGGATCGATCCTGGTCGAGACCGTCTTTGCCTGGCCGGGCATCGGGCGGCTGGCCTTCGATGCGTTGTTGGCGCGCGACTATGCGGTACTGCTCGGCGTGTTCTTCTGTACCTCGGTGATGGTGGTGGGCTTCAACCTGGTGACCGACCTGCTCTATGCCGTGGTCGATCCGCGGGTGGAGGTGGAAGGATGAATCCCTGCGATCGCGGGCCACCGCAGCGGAACGTGTATCGCAGGGGGCATCATGTCTGACTTCTGGCGACGCTTCAGCCGCAATCGCGGCGCCGTGGTCGGGCTGGTGATCCTGCTCCTGGTCTTCGCGATCGCGATCTTCGCCGATGTTCTGTTCCCCGGCAGCCCCTGGGACATGGCGACCGCGCCTTTCGCGCCGCCTGGCGAGGACGGGATGCTGCTGGGCTCCGACAGCCTGGGGCGCAACGTAGCGGCGGGCATCGCGCATGGCGCGCGCATCTCGCTGATGGTGGGCGCGGTGTCCACCGTCGCGGCCTTGTCCATCGGGGTGACGCTCGGCGCCATCGCAGGGTATCTCGGCGGCTGGATGGATGATGCGGTGATGCGCTTCACCGAATTCTTCCAGACCATCCCGTCCTTCATCTTCGCCATCCTGCTGGTGGCGATCTTCACGCCGACGATCCATTCCGTGGTCTTCGCCATCGCCGTGGTGTCCTGGCCGCCGGTCGCGCGGGTGGTGCGGGCGGAGTTCCTGTCCCTGCGGTCACGCGAATTCGTCCAGGCGGCGGAGGTGCTGGGCAAGTCGCGGCTGGCCATCGTGGTGACGGACATCCTGCCCAATGCGATGTCGCCCATCGTGGTGTTGTCATCGTTGATGGTGGCCTCGGCGATCCTGCTGGAATCCGCGCTGTCCTTCCTCGGCTTGGGGGACCCGAACCTGATGACCTGGGGTTTCCTGATCGGGTCGGGGCGTTCCGTCATCCGCATCGCCTGGTGGATGAGCGTGTTCCCAGGCCTTGCCATCTTCGTCACCGTGCTGGCTTTGAACCTTGTAGGCGAAGGCCTGTCGGATGCGCTGAACCCGCGCCTCGCGCGCCGGCGGGGGACGGCCGCATGACGCTCCTGTCCGTCGAGGGCCTGACCGTCGCCTTGCCGCCCGGCGGCGACCGGCCGCATGCGGTCGAGGACATCACGCTGAGGGTCGATGCGGGGGAGATCGTCTGCGTCGTCGGCGAATCCGGGTCCGGCAAGTCGATCACCGCCAACGCCGTGATGGGCCTGCTGCCGAAGGGGTTGCCGGTGACCGCCGGCCGCATCGCCTTCGAAGGCCAGGATCTGCTGGGCCTCGGCACCGAGGCCATGCGACGTCTGCGCGGGCAGCGCCTGGCGATGATCTTCCAGGAACCGATGACGGCGCTGAATCCCGTCATGCGCGTGGGTGACCAGATCGCCGAGGCGATGCGCGTCCATGGCTTCGGCGGCGACGCTGCGCGGCGCGTGCCGGACCTGCTGGCCGCGGTGAACCTGCCCGATCCGGCGGCGACGGCGCGGTCCTATCCGTTCCGCCTGTCGGGCGGTCAGCGGCAGCGCGTGATGATCGCGATGGCATTGGCGCTGGAACCATCCCTGTTGATCGCGGATGAGCCCACCACGGCGCTGGATGTCACGACGCAGATGCAGATCCTGCGGCTGATCCGTGAGATCCAATCCCGCCGCGGCATGGGCGTGATGTTCATCACCCATGATTTCGGCGTGGTGGCCGAGATCGCGGACCGCGTCGCGGTGATGCAGAAAGGCCGCATCGTCGAACAGGGTTCGGCGGCCGAGGTGCTGAACAACCCGCAGCACCCCTATACCCGCGCGCTGATCGCCGCCGTGCCGCATGGCGCGCCTTCGACAGCGGCCGCGTCCTCCGCACCGCTGGTGCTGGAAGCGCGCGGTGTGGAGAAGACCTATCGCCGCCCCGGCGGCTGGTTCGGTGCCAAGCCCGTCGTGCGCGCGGTCCATGATGCGGATTTCGTGCTGCGGAAGGGCGAGACCCTCGGCCTGGTCGGAGAATCCGGTTCCGGCAAATCGACGCTGGCGCGCTGCGTGGTGAAACTCGTCGAACCCGAGAAGGGCGAGATCATCTTCGAAGGCAGTGACCTGCGCCCGCTGTCGCGTGGTGCCTGGAAGCCGTTCCGCAAGAAGATCCAGATGGTGTTCCAGGACCCCTTCGCCTCGCTGAACCCGCGGCGGCGCGTGGGGGAGATCATTGCCGAAGGCCCGATCACCCATGGCGTTGAACGCGGCGTGGCGTTGGCCCGCGCGCGAGACCTGCTGCGGTTGGTGCAGCTCGACCCCGGTGCGATCGACCGCTACCCGCATGAATTCTCCGGCGGTCAGCGCCAACGCATCGGGATCGCGCGTGCGCTGGCGATGGAACCGGAATTGCTGATCGCGGATGAACCGGTCAGCGCCCTGGATGTGTCGGTGCAGGCGCAGGTGCTGGATCTGTTGGCCGATATCCGGAAGCGATTGGGCCTGACCATGCTGTTCATCACGCATGATTTGCGCGTCGCCGCGCAAATCTGCGACCGCATCGCCGTGATGCAGCGCGGCGCCATCGTCGAACAAGGCCCCACGGCCGAGGTTTTCGGCAACCCGCAGCACGCCTATACGCGGCAGTTGTTGGACAGCATTCCGGGACGATCCTGGACGCCGCCCGTCATCGCCGCCTGAGGATTATGACATGACCCTGGACCCCGGCGCGCGCGGCGCGATCCTGCAAGCCGTGGACGCGCTGCGTGACGACGCGACGGCAACGTTGATGACGCTGGTGCGCTGCCCGTCCACGCTCGGCAATGAAGCCTCGGCGCTGAATGAGATGGCGCGGATCTACGAAGGCCTGGGCCTGAAACTCCGCCGCGTGCCGACCGTGCCCGACCAGCTCGCATCCCATCCGGGTTTCTCGCCGCCGCTGGTGTCGTATGAAGGGCGCGACAACGTCGTGGCGGTCCACACCCCGCGTGAACGCCGTGGTCGCAGCCTTGCGCTGCAAGGTCATGTGGATGTGGTGCCCGAGGGTGCCGCCGACATGTGGCTGACCCCGCCCTACGACCCCGCGATCCGCGACGGCCGCATGTATGGCCGCGGGGCAGGGGATATGAAGGCGGGCATCGTCTCCTACGTCACGGCCTTCAAGGCGCTGCGCCTCGCTGGCCTGCAACCCGCCGCCGAGGTGCAGATGCAGTCGGTGATCGAGGAGGAATGCACCGGCAATGGCGCGCTCGCCGCCATGCTGGCGCTGCCACGCACGGACGCCGTCATCATCCCCGAACCCGGCCCCGGCCTACCGGCGATCTATACTGCCGAGGTCGGCGTGGTGTGGGCCTGGGTCACGGTGTCCGGTCGCCCGGCGCATGTGCGCGACATGCAATCGGGCATCAACGCGATCAAGGCCGCCAACGCCATCGCCTCGCGCTTCGACGACTACCAGGCGGAGATGAACCGCGCCGAGCGTATCCACGCATCCTTCCGCGGCGTGAACCATCCGGTGAACGTGAACTTCGGCACGATCGAAGGTGGCGAGTGGAACAGCAGCGTGCCGACCCGCGCGCGGATCGGGATGCGCGTGGGCGTGATGATGGGCTACACCGCCGCGCAGACCAAGGCCGACATCGAACGCATCGTCGCTGACGCGGCCAACGATCCCACCCTGAAGGGCGCGACCGTAAAGTTGGAGTTCAAGGGCTTCATGGCCGACCCCTGCGTGTTCGACATGAACGCGCTGATCGTCACCCTGGCGCGCCGCAACTTCACGGACGTATCCGGCGCCGATCTGCGCGACTACCCCGCAACGGGCCTGACCGATGGCCGCTTCTTCACCCTGTACCAGGACACGCCGGTTGCCTGCTTTGGCCCGGATGCGCAGGAAATCCATGGCATCGACGAAAGCGTCGGGTTGGACTCGATGCACGACATCACCCGCACCATCGCCCTGACCATGGCTGAATGGTGCGGGATGGAGAAAGCCGCATGACCATCCCTTTCAACCCCGACCGGTTTTGGGACAGTCTGGACCAGATGGCGCGCATCGGCGCCACGCCCGATGGGGGCGTGAAGCGCCTCGCACTCTCGCCCGAGGACGACCACGCGCGGAAGCTGCTGCGCGACTGGGCGATCGCCGCCGGTTGCACGGTGACGGTCGATCGGCTGGGCAGCATGTACTGCACCTACCCCGGCGTCGAAGACACCGCGCCGGTCGCGATCGGCAGCCATCTCGACAGCGTGCCGACCGGCGGGAAGTACGATGGCCCCTATGGCGTGTTGCTCGGCCTTGAAGTGGTGCGCGCGCTGCATGAGGCCGGCCGCCGCACGAAGACGCCGATCGTCGTGGTGAATTGGACCAATGAGGAAGGCTCCCGCTTCAGCCCCGCCATGTCGGCCAGCGGCGGCGCGATGGGCGTGATCACCGAGGCCGCCGTGCTCGCCGCGCCGGACAATTTTGACCCGTCCTTCACCTATGCCGACGCGCTCGCGGCCACCGGCTGGGCCGGCACGGCGGACCCCGCGAAGGCGCGCGATTTCGCCGCGTATTTCGAAGCGCATATCGAACAAGGTCCGATCCTGGAACGCGACGGCATCCCCATCGGCATCGTCACCCACTGCATCGGCGTCGAGCAATGGGACATCATCGTCACCGGCACCGATGGCCATGTCGGATACCCGATGCCGGGGCGGCGCGACGCGCTGGCGGCAGCGTCGGAACTGATCCTCGCGCTGGAACGCATCGCCATCGAGACCGGCGGCATGGCGACCGCGACGCGGCTGACGGTGCAGCCTGACGCACGCGGCAATATTCCGTCGCTGGTGCGCGTCGCGGGCAACATTCGCCATCCTGAAGTTGACGGTAATGCGCGCATGGAAGTCGCCTTCCGCGCCGTGGTTGCCGAGGTCACGAAGCGGCGTGGTGTGGCCGTCGACATCCGCCGCGTCGGCGGCTACCCGCGCGTCCCTTTCGCGCCTGCGTTGCTGGATGCGCTGCGCCGCGCCGCCGATGGCGCGCAATTGAAGCGCCGCGACATGCCAGGTCCCATCCCGCAGGATGCGCTGCATGTCGGCATCGTCGTTCCATCCGCGCTGATGTTCATTCCCTGCCACGGTGGCGTCAGCCACCACCCATCGGAAAGCATATCGCGCGAATGGTGCGCGGCGGGCCTCGCCACCATGGGGCCGGCGGTGATCGAAGCGGCCGGGGGCCTCGCATGAAGAACATACCCTTCTCCGGCCCGCGGCTGTGGGACAGCCTGATGGAGATGGCGAAGATCGGCGCCACTGCGAAGGGCGGCAACAATCGCCAGACGCTGACCGATCTCGATTCCGACTCCCGCCACCTGCTGCAACGCTGGGCGGAAGCGGCGGGCTGCACCATGGCCGTCGATCGCGTGGGCAACATGATGCTGACGCGCCCGGGTCGCGATCCGTCACGCAAGCCTGTCGCCTTCGGCAGTCACCTGGATACACAGCCGACGGGAGGCAAGTTCGACGGCGTGCTGGGCGTGCTCGCCGGCCTCGAATTGCTGCGCGCGGTGCATGAAGCGGGCATCGAGACCGAGGCCCCGCTCATGCTCATCAATTGGACCAATGAGGAAGGCGCCCGCTTCGCCCCACCGATGATGGGCTCGGGTGTCGCCATGGGCCTGTTCACCGAAGCCGAGGTGCTGGCCAAGCAGGACCCCGAGGGCCTTGTGTTCGGTGATGAACTCGCCCGCATCGGCTGGCAGGGCGATGCCGACCCGGCCGTGCTGCGCGACATTGAGGCGTATCTGGAACTGCACATCGAACAGGGCAAGCTGCTGGAGGATGCCGGCAAGGATGTCGGGGTCGTCACCCATGCGCTGGCGCAGACCTGGTACGACGTGACGGTCGAAGGCGCCGAATCCCATGCCGGCGCGCCGATGGCCGGGCGACACGACGCGATGATGGCCGCCGCCCCGCTGATCGCGGCGATCGAGGAGATCGCCCTGGAAACCGTCAGCCATGATGGCCAGCCAGGCCGCGCCACGGTGGGGCGGCTGGTGGTCTATCCCGACAGCCGCAACATCAGCCCGTCGCGCATCTGGTTCTCGGTCGATACCCGCCACGGCGACCCGGCCTTCCTGGCACGGATGGGCGATTCGATCCGCGCCCGCGCCGCGATGATCGCCATTGAGCGCGGCGTGCGGATTGCGGTCCGCGAGTTCTGGCACGCGCCCTACACGCAGTTCGCCAACCCGCTGATCGAACGCGTGCGCGATGCCGCCGAACGCATGGGCCTGGCGCATATGGACATGCCGACGGGCATCGGCCACGACGCGGTCTATGTCGCCCGCCGCGTGCCCACCACGATGATCTTCTGCCCCTGCCATGGCGGCATCAGCCACAACGAGGCCGAGAGCATCACGCCCGCATGGGCCGAGGCCGGGATGCGCGTGTTGGCCGATGCCGTGCTCGCCACCGCCGGCATCGCAAAGGCATGAGCGCGAACCTGCCGCTGTCGGCGGACCGGTTGTGGGACGACCTGATGGCGATGGCGCGCATCGGCGCCACGGCCGAGGGCGGCAACAACCGCCCCGCCTTGTCGGGGCTGGATGGCCAGGCGCGACGGTTGCTCGCCGAATGGGGCGCCGCGATCGGCCTGACGGTCAGCGTCGATCGCCTCGGCAACATGGCGCTGCGTCGTGACGGCACGGACCCGTCGCGCCGGCCCGTGCTGGTCGGCAGCCATCTCGACACGCAGCCCACCGGCGGCAAGTTCGATGGGCCGTATGGCGTGCTCGCGGGGCTTGAGATCCTGCGGGCGCTGCACGAAAGCGGTGCGAGCACGCATGCGCCCATCGTGCTGATGAACTGGACCAGCGAGGAAGGCTGCCGGTTCAGCCCCTCGATGATCGGCGCCGCGGGTGCCATGGGTGTGCTGTCGGAAGCCGAGGTGCTCGACCGCCGCGCGCTCGACGATGGCGAACGCTATGGCGATGCGCTGGCTGCAACCGGCTGGGCCGGCGATGCAGACCCGGCCGCGTTGCGCGATGCGGAGGCCTATTTCGAGGCCCATATCGAACAGGGCCCGACGCTGGAGGCCGAGGGCCTGGACCTCGGCATCGTCACCGGCGGCTTCGCGACCGAACGCGCGCTGGTGACCGTGACCGGCAAGGACAGCCACGCCGGCACCACGCCGATGGACATGCGCCAGGATGCGGTGCTGGCCGCGGCCGAGATGATCGGCGCCGGCGAACGCATCCTGTATGCCCGCGCGCCCGAAGGCCGCATGACGGTGTGCCGATTCATGGCCGATCCGGGCGCGGATGGCGTCGTGCCTGGTGGCGCGCGCTTCGCCTTCGAATACCGCCACCCCGACGACGCCACGCTGCGTGGCCTGCTCGATGAAGCCGACGCCGCCTTTGCTGAGATCGCCCTGCGCCGGCGGGTGGCGGTCGTCCGCGAGCCGTATTGGTCGTTTCCGCGCGTGGTGTTCGACACGACGCTCGCCGACCGCCTGGAACAGGCGGCGCAGAGGCACGGCGCGCGCTTCAAGCGCATGCTGTCGGGCGCCGGCCACGACGCCTATCACGCGGCGGCGCGCATGCCCGCCGTCATGTTGTTCATCCCCTGCCATGGCGGCATCAGTCACCACCCGACGGAATCGATCTCGCGCGACTGGGCGGAGATCGGGCTGCGCGTGCTGGCCGATGCGGTGATCCAGACGGCAGGCCTCGTTCAGGACCAGTGACCATGCGTATCGCCATCGGCGGCTTTCAGCACGAAAGCCATTCCTTCGCCCCACGTCCGACGGCGTGGATGGACTTCATCAAGCCGGGCGGCTTTCCGCCCTTGCAGCACGCGGCGACGCTGCTCGATGCGCTGCGCCACACCGCGGCGCCCTGTGCGGGCGCCATCGCGGTGGCCGAGGCCGAGGGCGTCGAGATCGCTCCGCTCGCCTGGGCCTTCGCCAATCCCGCGGGGCCGGTGACGCGGCAGGCCTTCGAACGCATCACCGCCCTGATCGTCGCCGCATTGTCCGATGCAATGGATGCCGGCCCGCTGGATGGCGTGTTCCTCGAACTGCACGGCGCGATGGTGTCGGACGACTTCCCGGATGCCGAGGGCGAAGTGCTGCGCCGCGTCCGCGCCGTGGTCGGGCCGGAGATGCCGATCGCGGTGAGTCTCGACCCCCACGCCAACAAGACCGCGGCGATGGTCGCCAATTCGGATGTGCTGGTGCCCTATCGCACCTACCCACACATCGACATGAAGCCCGCCGGTGCGCAGGCCGTGCGCCTGCTGCTGCGGATGATCCGCGACGGCGTGCGCCCGGCCAAGGTGTTCCGTGAACTGGATTTCTGGACGCCCCTGCCGGGCCAATGCACCATGGTCGCCCCGATGGGTGACGTCATGGCCGAACGCGCGCGGCTGAACGATGCCGCCGGCGTCTGGGAACTCGGCTTCTGCTTCGGCTTTCCCTATGCCGATTTCCCAGGCTGCGGCATGGCCATCGCCTCCTATGCCGACACCGCGGAACAGGCCGTGACGGCCGCTGAATCGCTGGCCGCCTTCATCGCGTCGAAGGAGAACGACTTCGCGCTTGGCGTCGCCTCGGCGGCCGAGGGCGTGTCGCGCGCCATCGCCAGCCGCGGCGCCAAAGGCCCGGTCGTGCTGGCCGATACGCAGGACAACCCCGGCGGCGGCGGGCATGGCGACACCACCGGCCTGCTCGCCGAGCTCATCCGCCAGGATGCGCAGGGCGCGGTGCTTGCGCCGATGAACGATGCCGAAGCCGCCGATGCGTGCCACGCGGCGGGGGAGGGGGCGGAGATCATGCTCGACCTCGGCGGCAAATCAGACGGTGCGCCGCTGCGCGTGACGGCGTTGGTCGAAAAACTGTCGGATGGCGCATTCACCCTGTCGGGGCCGATGGGCAAGGGCAATCCCGCCAATCTTGGGCCTTCGGCGTTGATCCGCGTCGCACCGGGCGTGCGCGTGGTGGTCGTCAGCCGCAAGATGCAGGCGCATGACCAGGAGATCTTCCGCTTCCTCGGTGTCGAACCAGCGGAACAGAGCATCGTCGCGGTGAAGTCGTCGGTGCATTTCCGCGCGCATTTCCAGCCCATCGCGTCGGAGGTGATCGTGGTGACGGCACCGGGGCCCGTGGTGGCGGACCCGGCGGTGCTGCCCTTCACCAATCTGCGGCCGGGGCTGCGGTTGCGGCCGGGGGACAATCGCCGCACCCGGTGAAACGCTGCATTGTCGCCCGGTACCCGGCTGGTATGTTCCCCCAAGCCAATGAACGGGAGACATCGCGATGGGTGAACGATCGATCGATTGGATGATCATCGACGGGCACAGCAAGCCGATCGGCGCGCTCGGCTTCATCGGCAACCGGGTGGCGATCATCACGGCCTTCCACGATGACCGGGACGGCGACAAAAGCGGCGATCTGAGCCTGGGCGAACGCGCGGTGGGCTTGTTCATGGGCGGCTTACTGGAAGGAAACGCTGTCGCCGAGGTCGCCATGAGCGCGCGCGTCGATCTCGCAGTCATCGAGCGCGATGCCGGCTTCGCGCAGGACGCGGTGAACATCTGGCTGGAATTCGCCGCCAATGCGATCGCGGAGGGTATTTACATGGTTTACATGTCCCGCGGGGTGAAGGCTGCCGCGGGGGCGGTCGCCAAGCAGATCGGCGGCAATGCCGTGCGCGAATTCGCCATCCGCAAGGGGATGGAGAAGGCGGTCAAGGAACTCTACGACGTCGCAATCGTGCCGTGATGTCCTAGTGGCGGCATCCGCAGGGCTTCGCCATCGGCACAACGATGTGCCGCTCTGCTGCGCTCGTGGAGATCAAGCGAACGCGGCGCGCGGGACAGCAGGCTCGCGAGACGCGCTGCCCATCCTTGCGTCACCGCGCGCCTGACCCCTGCCGGAGCGCGCCGCTCTCGTCTGATCAGCGCGGCTCGCGCACCGCGGCCCGCATGTCCTCGACCAGCGTACGGAGTGGTGCCGGCGCGCTCGACGCGCCGTTCCAGAGCACGTGGCGGGTCGCGCCGGCGCGGATGCGCGCCAGGCTGCATGTCATGTTGGATGGTGCGCCGCGCGGCATGGTGTCGAAGCCGGCGGCATCGAGCATCGCCTGCCACCGCGCGATAGGGGCTGTTGCCTCGACCCGCTCCTCGGCCATCGGGGCGCCCGCGCGCGGCCGGCGCAGGCGAAGAAGAGTGCCGTCCTCACGGGCGGCCACGCCGCCGCCTCCGCCCGTGACGCCACCACCGCAATACAGCGTGATGCTCCCCTCGTTCGCTGGCCCGGCGCCGGCCAGAAGCGCCGCGATCGGCAGTAAGGGCGCCAGGCGTCTCATCGCGTCAGCAACGCGCGCACGGCATCTTCCTGGGGAATCGGCGCGACCGCGCCAAAGCCCGTGGTGGACAGGGCCGCCGCCGCATTGGCGTAGCGCGCGGCGCTGACCGGATCGTCGCCCGCGAGCAGCCGGGCGAGAAGCGCGCCGGCGAAGGTATCGCCGGCACCAGTCGCGTCCACGGATTGGACCCGATGCGCGGGTATGCGCGTGCGTTCGCCGCGTGTCGCGACGATGCAGCCTGCCGCGCCGCATTTCAGCAATACCAGGGGACACAGCCCCAGATAGAAGTCAGCCACCGCGTCGGGATCGGTCAATCCCGTCAGCGCCGTCGCGTCGTCGAGCGACGGCAGGCCGATATCCGCCATCCCGATCGCCGCATGGATCACCGCCGCCGCCCGCGCCGGCGGCCACAGGCGCCGCCGCAGGTTTGTGTCATAGGAAACGCGCACACCGGCCGCCCGCGCGATGTGGATGGCATGGAACACGGCGTCACAGGCATTTTCCGAAATCGCCTGGCTGATGCCGGACACATGCAGGATGCGCGCGGCGGCGATCGCTTCTTCCGGCACCTCCTGCGGCCGGTACAGCGCCGCCGCGCTGCCGGTCCGGTAGAAGGCGAAGTGGTGCCCCTCGGTGTCGTGGCTGACGAAATAGATCCCGGTCGGCGCATCCGGGCGGCGGATGATGGTATCGGTGTTCACGCCTTCGCGCGCCCACAGCGCAAGGAAACTGTCGCCGGCGGCATCCGCCCCGATGGCGCTGACATAGCCGGCGGAGGCCCCCGACCGCGCCGCGGCGATGGCGGCGTTGGAGGTATCCCCGCCATGGCCTTCGAGGTAGAGCACGCGCCCGTCCGGCTCGGGGCGCTGGCGGTTGAACTCCAGCATGGGTTCGCCCATGCACAGCAACTCGACCATGTCAGGTCCTCATGATGCCAAGGGCGTCCTCGGCGGCGCGCTGCACCGCGGCGATGTCGCCGGCGGCGATCAGCGATTCATCCACCAGCCGGCCGCCGATCCCGACAAAGGCCGCGCCGGCCGCCAGGTAATCCGGCAAGTTGCGCGCATCGACCCCGCCGGTCGGGCAGAAGACCACTTCGGGGAAGACCGAGCGCAGCGCCTTCACATGCGCCGGCCCGCCCACGGAACTGGCCGGGAAGACCTTCACGACATCGGCGCCGGCGGCCAGGGCGGCGCGGACCTCGGTGGGCGTCAACGCACCCAGCATCAGACAGGCGCCGGCGTCCCGCACCGGGGCGGCGAGCGCCGGATCGACCCACGGCGCGACGATGAACTTGGCCCCGGCATCGAGGCAGGCTTGCGCCATGGCCGCATCGGGAACGGTTCCGGCGCCCACCAGGATATCATCGTCCGAGGCCAGGTCGCGGATCAGCGCGGGGGCGTCGGGCACGGTCATCGTGATCTCGAAGACGCGAATGCCGGCATCGCGCAGCCAGGCGACAGCCGTGGCGGCGTGGGCCGCGGTCGAGGTCCGCACGACCGGGATGACGCGGGCCTGACGCAGGCGAGGGATCAAGGGGTGCATGGCGCCGGTTCCTCCGGCGGTCATGCTTGGCCGGGCAGGCGGCGGTTGCAAGGCCCGGACGCGGATTGCCATCGCGGCGGAAGCCGCGTGACGCGAAGTTGAGGCGGAAGCCGCGTGACGCGAAGTTGAGGCGGAAGCCGCGTGACGCGAAGTTGAGGCGGAAGCCGCGTGACGCGAAGTTGAGGCGGAAGCCG
>JALHQB010000054.1:0-17339 GCA_022842185.1 Acetobacteraceae bacterium | reverse complement strand
GGCGGAAGCCGCGTGACGCGAAGTTGAGGCGGAAGCCGCGTGACGCGAAGTTGAGGCGGAAGCCGCGTGACGCGAAGTTGAGGCGGAAGCCGCGTGACGCGAAGTTGAGGCGGAAGCCGCGTGACGCGAAGTTGAGGCGGAAGCCGCGTGACGCGAAGTTGAGGCATAGGCCGCCAGACGCGAAGTCGACGCCGCGCGTCAGACAACCATGCGCGACGCGGTCGTCTCCAACCGGCGGGATGCCGACAAGGCGCGTTCGATCTCGGCCGCGGTGGTGTCGAGCGCACCGCGATACCCGTTCACGCTTTCGCCCAGCCGGGACATGGTGAGGGACAGGTCGCCGATGGCGTCGCGCAGGCTGGCGGTGGCCTGTGATTGCTCGCCGATCGCGGCATCCAGGCGCCGCAGGGCCAGGCGGAGCCGATCCTCCGGACGTTGCGGAAAGACCGCGACGGCTGCGCTGATGGCGAGGTCGGGCGGGGTATCGGCGTCAGGCATGTGGGGCTTGCTCTCGCGTCTTAACGATCTCTTAACGTGGCGCTACGACCAGAGCGAGTGAAAATTGTCTCGTTAAACGGAAAAATCCCGAAAACACACTTTGGTTAAGGCGCCGTCCCATCGCGCTGAAACTTTAAGCAAGCGTTTCCATAAACTTACAACAACCGCCCTTCCGTTGAATATCGGCGGGAGGCGCCGGCCAACTGCGCCCCGTATCCAAGCGGACATGCTGCCCGGACCCGTCCTGCGTTCCCCATGCCAGGCATTTGCTTTAGAAGGCGCCGTTCGGAGGTACTCGAACAACCATGGGCACAGCCCTAGAAATCGGCTTCATCATCCTGCTGGTCCTGCTCAATGGCGCATTCGCCATGAGCGAGCTGGCGATCGTCTCATCCCGCCGGTCCCGGCTTATGGCGCTGGAGCGGCGCGGGAGCCTGGGCGCGGAAGCCGCCCTCGCGCTCGCCGACGACCCGCAGCGCTTCCTGCCGACCGTGCAGGTCGGGATCACGCTGGTGGGCATCTTCGCCGGTGCCTTCGGTGGCGCGCGGCTGTCGGGCACGCTGGCCGAGGGCATCCGGCTGGTCCCAGGCATCGGGCCCTACAGCACCGAGATCGCCTTCACCCTCGTTGTCGTCGTCATCACCTATCTCAGTCTCATCCTCGGCGAGCTGGTGCCCAAGCAGGTTGCGTTGCGCAACCCTGAGCGCGTTGCGGTGGTCGTCGCCCGCCCTATGGCGGCGCTGTCGCGCATCTCCTCTCCCGTGGTCTGGGTTCTGAGCCGGTCCTCGGCCTTTGTGCTTCGCCTGTTCGGACCGTCCATCCCGGGTGAGCAGTCCGTCACGGAAGAAGAGGTGAAGGCCGTGGTCGCCGAGGGCGCCCAGGCCGGCGCGCTGGAGGCCGAGGAACGGCACATGATCGAGCGCGTGCTGCGCCTGGCCGACAAGCCGGTGCGCGCGCTGATGACGCCGCGCAACGATCTGTCCTGGCTCGACCGATCGGACACGCCGGCCGAGATCGTCGCCATGCTGCGCGCATCGGATGTGACGCGATTCGTCGTCGCCGACGGGCGGGTGGACAATGTGGTGGGCGTGGTGGTGGCCAAGGACCTGCTCGACCAGGTGCTGGACGGGTCGGCCATGTCGTTGGACGCGGCGTTGCGCCAGCCGCTTGTGCTGCCCGACACGCTGACCGCCCTCGATGCGCTGGAACGCATGCGCGGGGACCGGCTCGGCATGGCGCTCGTGATGGACGAATACGGGTCCTTCGAAGGTGTCGTCACCGATTCCGACCTGCTCGAGGCGATCGTCGGCGATCTCAGCCACACGGAGCCGACCGAGGATGGCATCGCGATCGAGCGCCATGACGGGTCGCTGCTGCTGGACGGGTCGATGCCATCCGATGAACTGCGCGCACGGCTCGACCTGCCGCAACTGCCCGGGGCGGGGACGTATCACACCGTCGGCGGGCTGATGCTCGCCTTGCTCAAGCGCGTGCCGAAGGAAGGCGACCGCATCGTCTGGGCCGGCTGGCGGTTCGAGGTGATGGATATGGATGGCAGGCGCGTGGACAAGGTGCTGGCCAGCAAGGAAGAGGCGGTCGCCTGACTGGCTATTTCGCCGCCGACTTCGCGATCGGTGCGATGAATTGCGGTTCGGTGTCCCAGGGGAACAGGATCCAGGTGTCCTGGGACACTTCCGTGATGAAGGTATCGACCACCGGATTGCCGGCGGGCTTGGCGTAAACCGTGGCGAAATGCGCCTTGGGCACCAGGGCGCGGATGACCCGGGCGGTCGTGCCGGTATCCACCAGATCGTCGATGACCAGCCAGCCTTCGCCATCGCCGGCCGCCAGCGGCGGTTTCACGACATAGGGCTCGCCGCGCTTTTCTTCCTCATAGGTGATGATCGACACGCTTTCGATCAGCCGGCAGTCGAGTTCGCGGGCGATGATCGCCGCGGGGATTAGCCCGCCGCGCGTGATGGCGACGATGCCTCGCCAGGGGCCTTTTTCCAGCAGCCGCCAGGCCAGCGCCTTGCTGTCGCGGTGCAGTTGGTCCCAGGTGACCGTGTAGTAGCGCGGCGTCACGTCAGAACATCCTTCCGCCATCAGGCACCCGCAGGTCGGGCTTGAGCAGGACCACGGCGCCATTCTCGTCGGGGACGCCGAGGACCAGCACCTCGCTTTCGAACCCCGCGATGCGGCGGGGCGGGAAGTTCACCACGGCCAGCACCTGCCGCCCGATCAATCGGTCCGGCGCGTAATGCACCGTGATCTGGGCGGATGACCGCTTCACCCCGATGGTGCCGCCGAAATCCACCCATAGGCGGATCGAGGGCTTGCGTGCCTCGGGGAAGGGCTGTGCATCCACGATGGTGCCGGCGCGGATGTCCAGGCGGTCGAAATCATCGATCGTCGCGGGGGTGCTCATGCTTCGGCTCTAGACCGGAACGTGGTCGCGCGCGAGTGGGGCGCGCGATCCTAAAGTACTTTAAAACTTTAAGCCTTTACGCCGTGTCGAACGATCAAGCGCGGCGGCCGGCGGTGCCGTCATGGAGCGCATCGCGTGCGGCGACCCGGTCCGATCGATGGAATTCCCCGCAAGATGCATGGAACATAGCACGAACACGCAGCGGATTGCCACCATCCGCGTGCCTCGGCGCCGGTGAACCGGCATCCTTCACAGGCCTTCACGACCCGGACTGCGCACGCGCCCAGCGCCAAGTCGAGGTTTCCAAAGGCCTTAGGCCTTTGGTGGGGGAGGTCCGGAGGGGGCAAAGCCCTCTCCGGTTCCACCGTCACAACCCGCGCAGCGCCTCGCAGATCCGCTCGACCTGCCCATCCGTCAGTTCCGGATACATCGGCACGCTCAGCACTTCCCCCGCCGCCTTGGCGGTTTCCGCGCAGCCGGCTGGCCCGAGTGGCGTGCGGTCCTTGTAGGCACCCTGTAGGTGCACCGGCACCGGGTAATGGATGCCCGTGCCGATCCCCTGCGCCTTGAGATGCGCCTGCACCGCGGCGCGATCGTCGCAGCGCAGCACGTATTGATGGAACACATGCCCCGCGCCGGCACGGCGGATGGGGGCCTCGATCGACGTCCCGGCCAGGGCCGCGTCATAGGCTGCCGCGATCGCCTGGCGCTTCGCGTTGCCGGCATCGAGCGCGGTCAGCTTCACCCGCAGGATCGCCGCCTGCACTTCATCCAGGCGCGAATTCACGCCGACCATCGCGCTGATGTAGCGGTCGCGCCAGCCATATTGGCGGATCGCGGCGATGCGCTCGGCCAGTTCGGCGTCGTTGGTGGCCAGCACGCCGCCATCGCCCAGCGCGCCGAGGTTCTTCGTCGGGTACAGGCTGAAGGCGGCCGCGGTGCCGAGCGTGCCGAGGCGTTTGCCGTCCAGCGTTGCGCCATGGGCCTGGGCGCAATCCTCGATCACCGGGATGCCGGCTTCCTGCGTCGCCACCAGCATCGGGCCGAGGTCGCAGGCCTGGCCGTAGAGGTGCACCGGGATCACCGCCTTGATCGGCGGCAGGCCGGGCGGCGGTTCGTCGAGCACGGAGACCAGTTCATCGGCATCCATGGTGTAGGTGTCGGGGTCGATGTCGAGCAGCAGCGGTGTCGCGCCCACCATTTCGACCGCCGCGACGGTGGCGACGGCGGTGTGGGAGACGGTGGCGACCGTCATGCCCGGCCCGATGCCCAGGCCGCGCAGGATCAGCGCCAGCGCGTCGGTGCCGTTGGCGCAGCCCACGGCATGGGACAGGCCGAGCCAGGCGGCGAATTCCTGCTCGAAGGCGGTGCCTTCCTTGCCGAGGATGTACCAGCCGGAGTCGAGTGCGCGCGCCACGGCGGCGTCGATCTCGGCCTTCTGTGCGCGGTATCCGGCGCCGGGATCGGCCTGCGGGATCATCGAGTGGGTCGGCGCGTTCATCGGGTGTCTGCCTTAGAGCGTGATGGCCGAGGTGCGAACGCACCGGCGGTCTGGATCACGCGATCGAACAAAGGGTTGGAGTGGGATCGGTGAAAGGGCGGTGACCGATCACGCTCTAAAGGTAGTCGGCGAGGCGCGGACGGTACCACGCGAGGGAACGGCGCAACCCCTCATCGAGATCCACCTTGGGCGCCCAGCCTGAAGCATGTCGGAAGGCGGTGTCGTCGGCGGCGTAGGACCCGATGTCGATCGGTGCGCGGTCGGCGGGGAATTCGCGGGTTTCGAAGGACCCCTTGCCGCCATTGGCGGCGATCAGGCGGTTGGCGAGGTCGAGCAGCGAGGTTGGCGGGCTACCACCGAGGTTGAACACCTGCCCAGAAAGCGCTGGATGGGAAGCTTTTTCTGCCGCGGTGAGGAAAGCATCGGTGACGTCCTCGGCATAGGTGAGGTCGCGCAGCTGGGCGCCGCCCCACACTTCGAAGGGCTCGCCTTCCAGCACGCGACGGATCCAGATGCCCAGGAAGGTCTGCCGCGCGTCGCGGATGCGCAGTCGGGGTCCGTAGCAATTGGTCAGGCGCAGGGAGACGACGGGACGGTGGTGCACCCGCTGTTCCAGCAGCCAATACTGTTCCCCCGCCCATTTCGAGACGCCATTGGCGTCGGGCGGATTGACCGGATGGAGTTCATCGACCGGCAAGGCCCGCGGACGGCCGTAGAACTGGCGGGTCGAGGCATGGATCACGGCCGCCTTGGGGGCCGCTTCACGCATCACCGCGATCAGCCGAACCTGGGCGACGGCATTGATGGCGATATCGGCCACCGGGTCCTTCTGCCCGCCCATATGGGACGTCTGGGCGGCCATGTTGAACATGACGTCCACGCCCTCGCACAGGGAATGGAGCTCGGTGTCGCGGATATCGCCGCGGACCAGCATCACGCCGGCGCCTTCGAGGTTGCGGGCTGAAGCCCCGCCATCGGGCATCATGGCATCGAGCGCGGTGACCCGCGCGCCATACCCCGCCAGCGCATGGCACAGGTTGGACCCCAGGAAGCCCGCGCCCCCGGTGACCAGCACGCGGCGGCCGCGCCAGAATTCCTGTGTTACCATCCCAGTCTTTATCCTCTCGACCAAGCCATTGTCGCGACCGATTGCGGCGGAAACCCGCCTATAGCGTGATGACTTGTGGTGGAAACCGAAAAGTCCGAATCACGCGATCAGACAAACGGTTGGAGCCTGATTGGCGAATGAAGGTGAACCAATCATGCTCAGTCCCCGGCCGGACCGGGGCGGCGCGTGGTGGCATCCACCCCGATCACGCGCCGCGTCCGCATGATCTCGGCGAAGCCGAACAGCAGCAGCATCTGTCCCGCCACCACCTGCACCGATGCCAGCAACCGGATGCCGTCATCATGCGGCGTGACATCGCCGTACCCGACGGTCGCCTGGGTGACCAGACTGAAATACAGCGCATCGGGGAAGGGCAGCGGCACCGGCCCCTGCGGCCCATAGAACAGGGGCTGCAACGATAGCCCCTGGGCGATGCGGTACAGGCAGGCGAAGACGACCACGAGCATCACATACATCGCCAGGAAGGCGATCATCGGCACCAACACGCGCGACGCCCGGCCGGCCAGTTCCTCGGTGATGAGCGCCATGTCCGTCAGCAACCGCACCACCGCGCCGACCGACGCAGCGATGACGACGGAGATGACCACCATCGCCCCGAGCAGCGCCGCGCCCTGGTCGTGCATCGGCAGGCGGTTGACCGGCAAGGCGAGTGAGAAGGCGCCGATCACCCAGATCGGTATCAGCCAGCGCGCCATGCGCGGCAGGTGCCCCAGGTCGAAGGGGCGGTCCGCTTCCGCCACCAGGCGCAGCTTGCCGCGCCGCCACCAGACCGCGACGAGGAAGGCGACGACCGGCATCAGGAAGGCCGGCGCGCGCGACCACGGCGGAGCATCGGGAAAGGCCGCCCGCCCCATGACGGTGAACAGGCAGGCATAGACCGCCAGCCCCGCGCTGATGCCGAAGGCCGCGTGCATCCCGTGGGGGAACAGCAGGTACAGCGTACCCAGCCCGAGGGCGGCAACGCCGATAACCAGGTAGGGAAACGGCGTGTCCTGGTCCGCGACGCCGCCCGCCACCAGCATGCCGAAGCCGAGGGTCATGCCCACCGACCGCAGCCAGCCTTCCGGCGGCCGGTAGGGCCGCGGCGCATCGGTCACGTCGGGGCGAGCGCCACGCCGGTGATCTCGACCTTCCAGGCGGGGTCCACGAGCGGCGCCTGGATGGTCATGCGGGCCGGCTTCTGCGCCGGGTCCAGCCAGGCATCCCAGGCGCGGTTCATCGCAGGGGCGTCGCGGATATCGGCCAGCACGATGGTGCAGGACACCAAGGCGCGCTTGTCGGTGCCGGCTTCGGCCAGCAGGGCGTCGATCTGGCGCAGGATGTCGGCGGTCTGGCCCTGGGCATCGGCGGTGGCGTCATCGGCGACCTGGCCTGCCAGCCAGATCATGCCGCCGGCCACCACGGCGCCGGACAGGCGCTGTTCCTCGGCCAATCTGCGGATCGACATGGCTGCATTCCTTTCATGCGGGACGTTCGGCGGGAGGGCCATCAGAGGTGTTCATCCCACCTGGCCGAGTCCCGGCAAATCCATTCTGGCCCGCGCGGTGCGCGCGAAGCGCCGATCCGTCGCTGCCGACGGCGCAGCTGGAGGATAGGACGGGATTCATGACTCTCTGGAATCTGTTACTGACTCATCTTCAGATGGCGTGTTAACAACGATGGCAACAGCGCGATTCCGGCCTGCGTTTCCTCTCCGTCAAAACGCGGAAACCTATCCAAATAGTTGATAATTTCGCTTGTTGCGCACGCTCTGATTGATATTGATTCGCCCATAGGTTGATAAACGGGGCGAGAATTCCTGCCATGAGTGAAATGCCATCTGTGCTCCGTCGCCCCAAGCGGCTCGACAACGTCGTTCGCGACCGACTGAAGACTTGGCCCCAGCGACCACCCGGCGCGGCGGGCGCCGCCCCCGGCGGCGCCTGGCTGCGGGCCCGGCCTTGTGATGGGGAACCGGTCGCGCAGCCCTACCTCAAGATCCCAGGGTCTGACCGCATGCGGACCATCCCCGATGGGCTTTGGCTGCATTTCGGCGGCTCGCCGGAGGATCCCTACGCCGACATCCTCTGCATCGAGGCGTGTTCGACCTTCCAGAACCTGTTGGACAAGCGGTCACGCTTCGCACCGTCCACGGTGTCGCTGCTCGCGCATTGCCCGCTGGCCTGGTTGCTGGCGCCGCTGCAGGCGAACGACACGACGCCGCGCTGGCGCATCATCCCCTTCGTGACCGCCGAACCGGTCGCCGGGTTCAGCCTGCCGGTGCGGGACCTGCGCGTGCTTTATGGCCTGCAGAGGGATCATTACGACGGCTTCGCCCGCCACCAGGTGCCCCATCCGCATGAATATTTCTGCCCGATGGAGGCGCTGACGGCGCATGAAGGCCATGCCAATCCGGCCATGCGATCGCTTCTGGCGCGCGCCTGCACGGCATCGGCCTTCATGGTGCCGCCCTGAAACGCGGCAGCCCTGCCTGTGATCCAGGCAGTTCAGACATCGCGGGCCTGATTTTCGTCGCGTCCCCGATCCCTGGCGGCTTGCGTCCGCGCCGGCAGATGCCTCACAGAACGGCATCGCCGGCACTGTTCGGCGCAAGGGAGACGCTGCCATGGTCCTTGGACTCACCCGCCGTTCCGCGCTGCTCGCGACCGGCGGCCTGCTTGCCGCCCCGCGCCTGGCCAATGCCCAGGCGACGCGCGTGCGGATGACCCTCGACTGGGCCTTCCAGGCCCCAAACGCCTTCGCGCTGGTGGCACGGGAGAAGGGCTATTTCCGCGAAGCCGGGCTGGATGTGACGGTCGATCGCGGCCAGGGGTCGGGCGGTGTGCCGGTCGCGCTCGCCGGCGGTGCCTATGACATCGGCTATGCCGATTTGAACCCGGCGATCCGCTTCATGGCGGAAAACCCCGACCGCGGCATCGTCGCCGTGGCCGTGCTGCATGACCGCAGCCCGCTTTGCGCCATCGTTCGCGCCGATGGACCCATCCGCACACCGAAGGATCTCGAAGGCAAGCGCCTTGCCGCGCCGGAATTCGATGCGGGACGCCAGCTGTTCCCCGCCTTCGCCAAGGCTGCCGGCGTCGATGCATCGAAGGTCGCCTTCCTGTCGGTCACCCCCGCCCTGCGCGAGCCCATGCTGGTCCGCCGCGAAGCCGATGGCGTGACCGGATTCGTCACCACCTCGGCCCTCGCGCTCAAGGGCATCGGCCTCGGGCTGAACCAGCAGCGCACCATGATGTATTACGACCACGGGCTGGACCTGTATGGCGGCGCCATCCTGACCACCCGTGCCTATATCGAGCGCAACCCGAACGCGGTGCGCGGCATGACCGCCGCGCTGACCAAGGCCTTCATCGAGACGGTGCGCAATGGGCAGGAGATGCTCGACATCCTCAAGCGCGTCGAACCGCTGACGGACGTGGCGCTGGAACGCGAACGCCATGAGCTGAACGTCGAGAAGGTGATCATGAGCGCGAATGTCCGGGCCAACGGCCTTTCCTCGGTCGATCCGGCACGGCTGCAGACCGGCATCCGGCAGGTGGAGGAGGCGTACAGCATCGCGCCGCGGCTGCAGGGCGCGCAGATCTACACTGCTGACTTCCTGCCGCCGGCGGAGGCTCGGCGGATCTGACGGCTGGGGGCATGGGGCTTCTTGGAGAGGGGCGTCGCCCCTCTCCAAACCTCACCCCACCAAAGGCTTAAGGCCTTTGGAAACCTCCATTTTGGTGCTGAGCGCCGGGGGCCGGTGCCAAGATGGATGACCCATTCTTGGCAATGGGTGGCCAAGGACCGCCCTCCGCGGAAAGCGCCAAGGGTCCCGCGGTCCAGGGACCCGTCGGTCCCTGGCGGGGTGGTTTGGAGGGGCAGCGCCCCTGCAATCTGCGCGCCCATGCCACGGCGCCCCTCCAACGCCGACTGTCACCGGCTCAGAACGTCCCGCGCAGGCCCGCCACCGCCGTCCGGCCGGGAATGACGAACCCGTTCGCCGGCTCATATCGCGTGTTGCCGAGGTTGCGGAACTCCACGAACCCCGCGAGTTGTTCGAGGATCGGCACCGTGGCCGTCAGGTTGAACACGGTCCCCGCGTCGTTCTTCCCTGCGATGGTGATCGACGTCCCGTCGTCATTGTACCGCGCGAAGGCGCCTTCGGGCGATTGGCCAGTGTAGAGGATCTCCGGCACCACCACGATGCGCTGGTTGCGCGGCCCGTCCCATGGCGTGGGCGCGGCGAAGCGTGCCGACAGGCTGGCGATGTTGCGGGGCCGGCGCGGCAGCGGCGTGTCGGTGGTGGTGTCCATCGCTTCCTGCACGGTCCAGGCGCCGGTCAGGGAGAACCAGTCGGTCGGCCGCAGCGTGATGGCGAATTCACCGCCGCGGATGCGGGCGCGATCGACGTTCTCCAGCGTGGAGAAGGACTGGTCGTAGTTGATCAGGTTGCGGATGCGGCTGTCGAAATACATCGCGGAGACCGTCGCCCAGGAGCCGATGTCGGTCTCGATCCCGGCTTCCCAGGCGAAGCCGTCCTCAGGGCGCAGGTCGGGGTTGCCCTGGAAGAAGCCGGTGATGGTGCCGAAGCGCTGGAACAGCGACGGTGCCTTGAACGACGTGCCGGCCGAAGCCCGCAGGCGGGAGGAGATCTCCGGCACCGCCAGCACGGCGCCCAGGCGCCAGCTGGTGAAGCCGTCGAAGCCCTCGGGGCCGTCGTAGCGAAGGCCGCCGGACAGGTCGAGCCGTTCGAACAGCCGTCCCTGCAGCGAGGCATATCCCGCGCCCGACCGCTGCGACGCATTGACGGTCGTGCGGAAGAAGGATGAACCATTGGCGCTGTCGGCGCTTTCCTTTTCCCACTGCCCACCGAACAGCATCACCACATCGGTCAGCGCGCCGGCATCGGGGAAGCGCAGTGTGTTGTCCCACGATGCCGCCTGGCGGCTGGCGCTGAACAGGTCGTCGGCCGTGCCGAAGGGGTTTCCCGGGTCGGGCAGGTTGGTGTAGCGCCGCCGGTTGGTGGTGCCGGAGATGGTGAAGCCGGTGGTCAGGGCGCCGCCGAACATGTCGGTCGCGGTCCGCACATAGCCGAACCAGGACTGGTCCTGGCCGGTGTAGTTCGGGTCGTCATTGGGCACGTCATCCAGGCCCGCGGTGTTCTCGCGCCCGCGCACCAGGCCTTCGATGCGGGTGCGTCCGAACACCTCGCCCGACACCGTTTCGCCCAGCGTCAGGCCGAGCCGCGCGGTGACGATCGCCGAACGCAGCCCGTCCAGTTCCCCGCCATTCTGGTAGAAGCGGGGTGCCATGGCGTTGGACCCACGGGTGGACAGGCCCTGGCCAGTGATCTGGTAATCCACCGCGCCGACCGTCCCGCCCATGCCGGCGAAGCCGCGCACGGTGTTGTTCGATCCGCCCGCGGCCTCGAAATACGGGGCGGCGACGCGGTCGGTCGGCGCCGAGCGCGTGATCAGGTTGACGACGCCGCCGATCGCGGCCGAGCCGTACAGCGACGACACAGGACCGCGCACCACTTCGATGCGTTCGATGTCGCCCAGCAATTCATTGCCGAAGTTGAAGGCGCCGTTGGGGTCGGACGGGTCGTTGACCGGCACCCCGTTCATCAGCACCAGCACCTGGCGCGCATTGGCGCCGCGAGCGAATCCCGACGCCTGCTGGCCGAGGCCGCCGGCCTGTACCAGCCGGAAGCCCGGTACGGTCGCTAGCGCCTCGGCCAGCGTGACGTAGCCGTTTTCCTGGATGGTCTGGCGGTCGATGACCGTGACCAGGGCGGGGATGCGGTCGCGCGGGGTGGGGACGCGTGTGGCCGTCACGACCGTGTCGGGAATGGCCGGGGTCGTCGTTGGGGGGTCCTGCGCCCAGGCGGGGGCGAGGGGGGCGAGAGCGATCAGAGCCAGGATCCGGTGTTTCATCCGGGGGTCCCTCCGTTGCACGGTCCGCGTTTCGCCCCGGTGCCTCGCGGCGCCGGGACGGGCTGGCGTCGTGCTCGCATTACGGAGGGGGCGGCCGCGTTTTGGCGGCCACACCCTGGGTCCGTTGCGCCGGTGCTCCCCGCCCGGCACGCGCGAGACAACTTTGCGCCGGCCGGTCTCCTGGCTTGCGACGGGGCAGGGGCCAGATGGTCCCGCCGCCGGCCCCGCCTTCTCGCGCCCGGGGGCGCAATGGCGTGTGGGGTCGGTCTCGTCGCCTACAGTTGCGGGGGCAGCCGCGGTTGGGCGGTGGGTCTCACCGCGTCGCGCGTTCCCGTTTCAGCCCTTTCGGGCCACCGGCGCATGGGCGGACTCTAGGCCGAGGCGCCGTGTCGCGTCCAGAGAGTGTGTTGTCGCGGTGGGCACGCTGTGTTCTGGGTGCAACAGGGTGGTGGATCTGAAACACCCCTCAGAAAATGTAATGCAGCGCTTCCATGCCGAACCAGGCGAGAGCGCCCAGCACCGCCGTGGCGAACACATTGCCCAGGATGGTCAGGCCCATCCCGATGCCGACCACCTTGCTGTCATTCTCGACCACGCCAAGCGCCATGACGATGACACCGAAGGCCGGCGGGCCATTGGTGCCGGGCCCGGGCAGGATCAGCATCACCGCGGCATAGGCGGTCAACCAGCCGACCACCTTGTCGGCCAAGGGGCCGGTGAAGGGGCCAGGACGCGGCCGGACCCAGCGTTCGATCTTCGAGATGGCCCGCGACACGCGGGTGGTGGACCCCGGGGTCAGCCGCATCAGGTCGGTGCGCTTGATCGACTGCCGCGCGATGAAGCCCGGCAGTTTCGGCTTGCGGAACCCAAGGCCCATCTGGACGCCCAAGATCAGCATCGGCGTGCCGAACACCGATGCCATGCCGGGCAGCAATCCGGGCAGGCACAACAGCAGGATCAGCAATCCGAAGGCACGATCCCCGAAGGCTTCGCCCATTTCGCCAAGGGTGATGCGCTCCCCACAGCATTGCGCCGCGACCTGGGCCACCAAGCGGGTGATCGGTGCGCCAGGATGCGCCTCCGCCAGGCCCAGTTCGGCATCGGGCGGGCAGGCTTGTTCGTGATGTGAATCCACGCCCTGTTGAGTCCTTGTCGGCCCCGCCCGTCAGGCGAAGCCCTGTCGGAGACATGCGTTAGCACGACGGGCGGGGGCCCCGAAACGCCCGCGCGCATGTCATTTGCGCAACGGCCGCGTCATATCGGGGGCCGGTGAGTGGAGCCGCCGGCTGGTCGATCCTGCATCGCACGCCGGCGCACCCACCGCTGCGTCTTGTTTCCCGGCCCGGTGCGGAGCACGGGGCCGGTTGGCGACTCTGCCGCCGCTCAGCGCCCCTGGAACGCCGGCTTGCGCTTTTCCATGAAGGCGCGTCGGCCTTCCTGGTAGTCGGCACTGTCGAAGCACGCCGCCATGGCCGCGTTGTAGCCCGCCATGTCGCGGTCCGCGCGGTCCTGCAACACGGCCTGGACCGTGCGCTTGTTGGCGTACAGCGACAGTGGCGCATTCACCGCCAGCGTCGCGGTCAGCCTGGCGATCTCACCGGACAGCGCCTCGGCCGGCACCACCTTGTTGATCAGCCCGACGCGCTGCGCCTCATCCGCGCCGAACCGCTCGCCGGTCATCAGGATCATGTGGGCATGGGCGGGGCCCACCAGATCGACCAGGTGCCGCACCATGTCGAAGCCATAGGCGATGCCCAGCCGCGCGGCGGGGATGCCGAACTGGCTGCCATCGGCAGCGATGCGGATGTCACAGGACATCGCGATGCCGAGCCCACCACCCATGCAGAAGCCGCGGATTTCCGCGATCACCGGCTTGGGGAAGGAGGCGAGCTTCAGCCGCCCGCCCGCCGTCTGCTTGCTGTATTCGCGCTGCGCATCGGCATCGGACCGCATCTTGTCGAACTGGCTGATATCCGCCCCCGACACGAAGGCCTTGTCGCCCGCGCCGGTCAGCACGATGCAGCGCACGGCTGCGTCGGCTTCGAACAGGTCGAGTGCATCCGCCATGCCGGCCCACATCGCCACCGACATGGCGTTGCGCTTTTCGGGCTGGTTGAAGGTTATGCGCCCGACGCCGTCCTTGATCTCGGCGAGGATCTTACCGTCCGCGAATTCCATGCCCCTCACGCCTCGCCGATCACGCCGAGGCCGCGCAGGCGCGCCACGTCGTCCTCGCTGTAGCCGTGTTCGCGCAGGATCTCGGCGGAATGTTCGCCGAGCTTGGGCGGGATGCGCCGCACCTGGCTGTCATGACCTTCGATGTTGATCGCGGTGGAGACGAGGTGCGTGTCCCCGCGGCCGGGGATCGTGATCGGCATGGCCATCTTCAGGTGCTGCACCTGCGGGTCGGCGAAGACCTGGTCCACCTTGTTGATCGGCCCGCAGGGGATGCCGATGCGCTCAAGCAGGTCGATCCAGTATTCCGATGGCTTCTGCTTGAAGGCCTCGGTGATCGCCGCGTTCAGGCGGGTGCGATCGGCGCTGCGGCCCGAAGCGGTCTTCCATTCCTCGACCTCGAGCCATTCGGGATGCTCGACCGCATTAGCGAACTGCGCCCACATCTTCGGGGAAGAAGCGGCGATGTTGACCGGCTTGTCGGCGGTCTCGAACGCGCCCATCGGGATGTTCACCGGATGGTCGTTGCCGGCCTGGCCGGGCACTTCGCCATCCATCAGGTAGCGCGCGGCCTGCAGGTCGAGCATGAACACCATCGCTTCGAGCAGCGAGGTATGGACGTAGCGCCCCTTGCCGGTCTTCTCGCGTTCCCACAGCGCCACCATCACGGCCAGCGCCAGCAGGTTGCCCGCCGTCAGGTCCACGAAGGGGATGCCGGCGCGCATCGGGCCGCGGCCCTTCTCGCCGGTGATGGTCATCATCCCGCCCATGCCCTGGGCGATCTGGTCCACGCCGGCGCGTTCGGAATACGGACCCGTTTGGCCGAAACCCGAAATCGACGCATAGACGAGGCGCGGATTGACCGCCTGCACCTGTTCCGGCGCGATGCCGAGGCGATGCTTGACGCGCACGCGCATGTTCTCGACCAGCACATCGGCGGTCTTGGCCAGTTCGAAGAAGGCCTTCTTGCCCTCCTCGGTCTTGAGATCCAGCGCGATGGACCGCTTGTTGCGGTGCAGGTTCTGGAAGTCGTAGCCATCGCGCGAACCGCCCAGGCCATCGTTGAAGGACGGCGGCTCGACGCGGATGACCTCAGCGCCCCAATCGGCCAAGTGGCGCACGCAGGTGGGGCCGGCGCGCGCCAGCGTCAGGTCCAGCACGCGGATGCCAGCGAGCGGCAGCGTCGCTTCCTGGGCAAGCTTGGTGTCGATATGGCTCTCGGGCATTGTTCGTCCTCCGTCGCGCCAAGACTAGGGCGGGGCGGCGGAGGTGCCTAGGGCCGGTACCGGCGGTGCAAACGCGCCTTTCGGCGCATTTTCGAACCGCTCATCAGCGCAGCGTCGCGAAGATCGTGTCTTCCGTCTCGATCTGCGCGCGTTCCAGCGCGCGGAAGTCGCTGCGCAGCACCAGCGCGCGCACCCGGCCACCCTCGATGACCGGGATGTGGCGAAAACCGCCGTCATGCATCAGGTGCAGCGCATCGATGGCCCGATCGCGCGGGCCGAGCGCCTCGACTTTCGTCGTCATCACATCCGCGAGTGTGGTCCCGGTGGGATCGCGGCTTTCGGCGACGACGCGGCAGATCGCGTCCCGGCCGGTGAAGATGCCGAGCAGCCGGTCCTGCGCATCGGTCACCACGACGGCCGTGGCCTTGGCTTCGCGCATCCGGGCGCAGGCCTGCTGCACCGTGGTTTCGGGGGGCAGGCACACGGTGTCGCGATGTGGCGCGACCTCGATGAGGGGACGGTCCTTCATGGGCTGGGTCTCCAGCGGCGTGACGGGCGGCGCGACGGGGCGCGGCCTCGGATGAACCAGTCTAACGCCCCGGGCGGGCCGATGGCTGCGAAATCCGGCGTCGGCGCGGCAACCAAACTCGCGCGATGCACGTCTTGCATGGCAATGTGGCCAGCAACCCATCCCGGGAGGACCTCGATGACCCGAACCGATCGCTTGGCACGCCGCCACCTTCTCGCCGCCGGCGCGGCGCTGGCGGCGACGCCTGCGCTGGCCCAGGCGCGCCCGATCGTGGTCGCGAGCAAGATCGACACCGAGGGCGGCCTGCTTGGCCAGATGCTGGTGCTGCTGCTGGAAGCCAACGGCATGCGCGTGGAAAACCGCGTGCCGCTCGGCCCGACGCGCATCGTGCGCAGCGCGATCCTGGCCGGCGAGATCGACCTCTATCCCGAATACACCGGCAATGGCGCCTTCTTCTTCCAGATGGAGGCGGACCCGGCCTGGAAGAACGCGCAGGCGGGGTTCGAGAAGGTCCGCGACCTCGACGCGCAGCGCAACGACATCGCCTGGCTGCAACCGGCCCCCGCGAACAACACCTGGGCGATCGCGGTGCGGGCGGATGTCGCGCGCAGCGGCAATCTCCGCACGCTGGAGAACATCGCGCCGCAGATCGCGGCGGGGCGGCCGTTCAAACTGGCAGCCTCGGCGGAATTCGTCGAAAGCCCGGCGGCGCTGCCGGCCTTCCAGGCCGCCTACGGCTTCACTTTGCCGCCCGACCGGCTGCTGGTGCTGCCAGGCGGCGACACGGCGGTGACGATGCGCGCCGCGGCGCAGCAGCTCAACGGCGTCAATGCGGCGATGGTCTATGGCACCGATGGCGGCATCGCCGCGCTGGACCTGGTGGTGCTCGAGGACACCAAATCGGTGCAGCCGGTCTATGCACCCGCACCCACCATCCGCGGTGCCATCCTGCGCGCCAATCCACGCATCCCCGAGATCCTCGCCCCGGCCTTCCGCACGCTGGAACTGACTGTGCTGCAACGGCTGAACGCCCGCATCGCGGTCGAGGGTCTGCCGGCACGGGAGGTGGCGCGGGCGCACCTGGCATCGGCAGGGCTGCTCCGCTGACGCAGGACCGGCGCGCGGGACCGGTCGAGGCGGCGCTGCTCGCGCTCGCCATCCTGGCACCGCTGCTGCTGGATTTCGCCGTGCTGGCGCCGAACCGCATCGTGCCGCCGCGCGGCATTGGCGTGATGGATGCCGGATCCTGGGCCTACCTGCTGCCGGCGGTGGTTGCGGCGTTGGCGGCGGCCATGCTGCCGGGGCGCATCGCGGCCATAGCCTGTGGCATCGCGTTGTGTGGTCTGCTCGCTGGCCTGGGCGACCTCGCGACACGCCTGGCGCAGTCCCCGGCGGCGCGGCTGGGGCCTGCGACGGGATGCTGGATTGCCATTGGCGCGCTGCCGCTGGCGGCGCGGCTCGCCCTCGGGCGCGCCGGGACGGGTGCGGGCCGTCGCGCCCTGGCCGCGCTGGGCTTCGTCGCGGCGATCGGCGCGCTGCTGGCGTCCGGGGCGCTCGACAACCTCGGCCTGGTGCGGGAGGGCGCCGCGCGCGGCGTCGAACTGCGCGCGGCTTTGGGCGGGCATCTGGAACTGGTCGCGGCGGCGCTGCTGCCGGCGCTGGTGGTCGGCGCGGCCTGCGGTGCGCTCGCCTTCGCCTCGCCACGCCTGGGTCCGTCCGTGATCGGCGTGCTGGCGGCGTTGCAGGTCATCCCGGCCATGGCGCTGTTCGCGCTGCTGATCGAACCGCTCGCCGCCCTGGGCCGCGCGGTGCCGCTGCTGCGGGAGGCCGGGCTGCGCGGGATTGGCGCGGCGCCGGCGGTGATCGGCGTGTTCCTGTATCTGCTGCTGCCGATTGCCGCGGCGACGCGCGCCGCACTCGGCGCGGCACCGCCGG
>JALHQB010000053.1 GCA_022842185.1 Acetobacteraceae bacterium | reverse complement strand
GGCCACGCCCGGTCCGGCACCCGCCGTGCCGCCCGCCGCACCCGCGGTGCCGCGCATGGATGCCGCCCCGCCGCCACCGCCACCGCCGGATCTGCTGACGCCGTCCGGGCCGCCGGCCTTGCCCTCGCCTGACCTGCTCGGCCCCAGGACGCGCTGACCCGGCGGACGTGTCGATATCCCCCGCGTGGCGGCTGGGCGATACACAGGGCGCGGTGCTTGCTCTATAGGTCGCGGCCCTTCCACCACGGAACGCCGCCATGACCGACGACTTCCATCGCATCCGTCGCCTGCCGCCTTATGTCTTCGCCGAGGTCAATGCGGCCAAGGCCAGCGCGCGCGCGGCGGCCGAGGACATCGTCGATCTCGGCATGGGCAATCCCGACAGCCCGACGCCGCCGCATATCGTCGCCAAGATGATCGAGGCCGTGCAGGACCCGCGGACGCATCGCTATTCGATGTCGAAGGGCATACCCGGCCTGCGCCGTGCATTGGCTGGATATTACGACCGCCGCTTCGGCGTGAAGCTGGACCCGGAGACCGAGGTCGTGGCGACGCTTGGTTCCAAGGAAGGGCTGGCCAACCTGGCGCAGGCAATCGCCAGCCCCGGTGACACCATCCTGGTGCCGAACCCGTCCTATCCGATCCATCAGTTCGGCTTCATCATCGCCGGCGCCTCGGTGCGTTCCATCCCCTATACGCCCGACGACACGATGCTGGCGGCGATCGACCGCGCAGTGCGCCATTCGGTGCCGGCGCCGACCGCGGTGATCGTGAACTTCCCGTCCAACCCGACGGCGCTGGTGGCCAGCATCGAATTCTATCGGGACCTGGTCGCGCTGTGCCGCAGGCACGACCTGTTCATCTTGTCCGACCTCGCCTACGCCGAATTGTATTTCGGCGACACGCCACCGCCATCGGTGCTGGAGGTGGAGGGGGCGAAGGACATCACGGTGGAATTCACCTCGATGTCCAAGACCTACAACATGCCGGGCTGGCGGATGGGCTTCGCGGCGGGCAATCCGCGGCTGATCGCGGCCCTCGCACGGGTGAAGTCGTATCTGGATTACGGCGCCTTCACGCCGATCCAGGTGGCGGCGACCGCTGCGCTGAACGGCCCGCAGGACTGCATCGGTGAGATGCGCGCGCTGTACAAGGACCGCCGCGACGTGCTGGTGAAGGGCCTCAGATCCGTGGGCTGGGACGTGCCGGCGCCGGAGGCCTCAATGTTCCTCTGGGCGCCGATCCCCGAACGCTTCCGCCATCTCGGTTCGGTCGGCTTCTCCAAACTGCTGCTGGAGAAGGCGAAGGTCGCGGTCGCGCCTGGCCTGGGCTTCGGCGAGCATGGCGACGAGCATGTCCGCATCGCCCTCGTCGAGAACAACCACCGCATCCGCCAGGCGCTGCGGGGGATCAAGACCTTCCTCGCCGGCGACAATGCCGCGCCCGTCGATGACAAGCAGGACGTCGTGAACGCATGACCCGCCCCGTCTCCATCGCAATCGCTGGCCTGGGCACGGTCGGCGCCGGCGTCGTCAATCTGCTCCGCGCCAATGCGGATATCATCGCCGCGCGGGCCGGGCGGCCGATCGCCGTCACCGCGGTGTCCGCCCGCGACCGGTCGCGCGACCGCGGTATCCCGCTCGCCGGGCTGCGCTGGTATGACGACCCGGTCGCCCTCGCCGCAGATCCGCAGGTCGAGGTCATCGTCGAATGCATCGGCGGGTCCGATGGGCCGGCCAAGGCGCTGGTCGAAGCCGCCATCGCCGCCGGCAAGCATGTCGTGACGGCGAACAAGGCGCTGCTGGCGGTGCATGGCGCGGCACTCGCGCAGGCATCCGAGGCCCGCGGCACGGCGCTGGCCTTCGAGGCATCCGTCGCCGGTGGCATCCCCGCGATCAAGGCGGTGCGGGAAGGTCTGTCCGCCAACCGTATCCAGCGTGTCGCCGGCATCCTGAACGGCACCTGCAACTACATCCTGACGGTGATGCGCGAGCAGAAGCGCGAATTCGCCGAGGTGCTGTCCGAGGCGCAGAAGCTCGGCTATGCCGAGGCCGATCCGTCTTTCGACATCGATGGCATCGACGCGGCGCACAAGCTCGCGATCCTCGCGGCGATGGCGTTCGGCCGGCCGGTCGATTTCTCCGCCGTGCATGTCGAAGGCATCCGCGAGGTCTCCGCCCTCGACATCTCGCTTGCCGAGGAACTCGGCTATCGCATCAAGCTGCTTGGCATCGCCAGGCGGGAAGAAGGCGGCATATCGACCCGCGTGCATCCGTGCATGGTGCCGGCCAGCGCGCCGATCGCGCGTGTCGATGGCGTGTTCAACGCCGTGGTGGCGGAAGGCGACTTCGTCGGCCGCGTGATGATGGAAGGGCGCGGGGCAGGGGCGGGGCCGACCGCTTCGGCCGTGGTGGCCGACCTGATCGATATCGCGCGCGGACGGTTCACGCCGGTCTGGGGTGCGGCGGCGGCGGCGTTGACGCCGGAGGCCTCCGTACCGATGGATCGGCACACCGGTGCCTATTACCTGCGGCTGATGGTGGTGGACCGGCCCGGCGTCATTGCCGATGTCACCGGTGTGCTGCGCGACAATGCGATCAGCCTGGAATCGATGCTCCAGCGCGGCCGCGCGCCGGGCGAGGCGGTGCCTGTGGTGCTGACCACGCATGAGACGCGCGAATCCTCGGTGCGCGCGGCGCTGGCGCGGATCACGGAGCTGGATGCGGTGGTCGAGAAGCCGGCGGTGATCCGCATCGAATCGCTTTGATGGTCGCCGCTGGCGACCATCAAAGTGTGATTTCTTGCCCTCAAACCGCCGGCGCCGGCCATCCGGCCGGCTTGCCTTCGCGCCGTGTACTGTCGCTTGGGCGGCAATGGGCGGTCTGGGCGCGGTCGCGCCGTGCGCTCGCGGCCCGATGCAGGGCATCGGGCCGGCATGGCATGCTCGTGGCCCTGCTCCTGCTCGCCGCACCTGCCGCGGCGCAGGACGACCTGCGCGGCACTTGGCGAGGCGGTTATGTCTGCGCGCAGGGTCAGACGGCGCTCGCGCTGACGATCGAACCGCGCAAGGACGGCACGCTGGCGGCGCTGTTCCATTTCGAGGCAGCGACCGAAAATCCCGGCGTGCCAACCGGCTGTTTCGAGATGGACGGCCGGCACGAAGCCGGGAGCGGCCGCATCGTCCTGCAGCCGCGACGCTGGGTGCTGCGGCCGGCCAATTACCTGATGGTCGGGCTGGAGGGGGTGGTCGCGCAGGGCGTCATGGAGGGCACGGTCGCCGGGCCGGGCTGCACCACCTTCCGGGTGGAACGCGCGCCTGGGCCCCCCGCCGCCGAGGCCTGCCGGTCGGGGGCGCCGCTGCTGTCTCTGCGCTGACGCGCGGCGTGAATCCGGGTATGGCAGTCGGATGGGCAGGCTGGCCTGCCCCCTGTATTTCGATTCGGAGGAAATTCCATGGCGGGTTCGGCTCCCGGTCCGGGTGTGGTTGTTGACCGCAACCTGGCGCTTGAACTGGTTCGTGTGACCGAAGCCGCGGCGCTGGCCGCATCGCGCTGGATCGGGCGCGGGGACAAGAATTCGGCCGATGGCGCGGCGGTGGAAGCCATGCGCCGCGCCTTCGACACCGTCGCGATCACCGGCACCGTCGTGATCGGCGAGGGCGAGATGGACGAGGCGCCGATGCTCTATATCGGCGAGAAGGTCGGCCTTTATGCGCGCACCGGCGGTGGGCCGGAGGTCGATATCGCGGTCGATCCCCTCGAAGGCACGTCGATCACCGCCAAGGGCGGGCCAAATGCCATCGCCACCGTCGCGCTGGCGGAGAAGGGCGGCTTCCTGCACGCGCCTGATATCTACATGGACAAGATCGCGGTCGGGCCAGGCCTGCCCGATGGTGTCGTGCACATCGATGCCTCGCCGGAGGAGAATCTGCGCGAACTGGCGAAGGCCAAGCAGTGCGACATCAGTGACCTTATGGTCTGCACGCTGGATCGCGACCGCCACAAGGACCTGATCAAGGCGTGCCGCGCGGCAGGCGCCCGCATCACGCTGATCGGTGATGGCGATGTGGCGGGCGTGATCAATGTCAGCCAGCGCGAGGCCGGCATCGACATCTACATGGGATCGGGCGGGGCGCCAGAAGGCGTGCTGGCCGCGGCGGCCTTGCGCTGCATCGGCGGCCAGATGCAGGGCCGGCTGATGTTCGAGGATGACGACCAGATCGCCCGCGCCATGACCATGGGCATCACCGACCCCCGGCGCGTCTATTCCATCGAGGACATGGCCAAGGGCGACGTGATGTTCGCCGCGACCGGCGTGACCTCGGGTGCCATGCTGCGCGGCGTGCGGCGCTTCGCTGGCGGTGCCTACACGCATTCCATCGTGATGCGGTCCAAGTCGGGCACCGTCCGGTACGTGGAAGGGCATCACAACTTCGACCGCAAGCCTTCCGCCTTCGTGGCCTGAGGCCGTCATGGACGGGACGGCAGCCGACGCCCCGGTCCTTGGCATCGCGCGCAGCGTGACCGGCCGCCGCTGGATCTGGCGGCCATCGGATGCGCGCACCGGGCTTGGCATCGCGCAGCGGCTAGGCGTGCCGGAAATGGTGGGCCGGCTGCTCGCCGCGCGCGGCGTCGGGCTGGATATGGCGGCGGATTATCTTGATCCGACGCTGCGTGTCCTGATGCCCGATCCATCGGCGCTGATCGACATGGATGCGGCGGCGGACCGCATCGCCGCGGCAGTGCGCAGCGGGGAACACGTCGCTGTCTTCGGAGACTACGACGTGGACGGCGCCTGTTCCGGCGCGCTGATGTCGCGGCTTCTGCTCGACCTTGGTTGCGAGGTCACGCCCTATGTCCCCGATCGGCTGAAGGAAGGCTACGGGCCGAACGCGGCGGCAATCGCTGCGCTGTGCGACCGGGGGGCGTCACTGATCGTCTGCGTCGATTGCGGGATCGCGGCGGCCGAAGCGTTGCTGGCGGCCGAAGGGCGCGCCGATGTCGTGGTGCTGGACCACCACAAGGCCGAGGGGCCGCCGCCGCGTATCCTGGCGGCGGTCAATCCGAATCGGCTCGATTGCGGGTCGGGGCTGCATCACGTCTGCGCGGCGGCGGTGGCGTTCCTCGCGGGGGCGGCCACGGTGCGCGTGCTGCGCAAGGCGGGATGGTTCGCCAGGCGCTCGGAACCCGACCTGCTGGGGTTGCTGGACCTGGTGGCCTTGGCGACGGTGTGTGACGTGATGCCGCTGACCGGCTTCAACCGCGCGCTGGTGTCGCAGGGGCTGAAGGTGATGGCGCGGCGGGGCAGGGCGGGGGTCGCGGCACTGCTGGATGTGACGGGCGCGCGCGATGCGCCCACGGCGCATACGTTGGGCTTCCTGCTGGGGCCGAGGATCAATGCCTCGGGGCGGATTGGCGAGCCTGACCTCGGCCTGCGGTTGCTGCTGTGCGAGGACCCGGTCGAGGCACGCGCCATGGCCGAGAAGCTTGATTCGGTGAACAAGCGCCGGCAGGAGGTCGAGGGCGAGGTGATGGTCACTGCCCACGCCATGGCCGAGCGCCAGGCCGAGGAAGGCCGCGCGGTCCTTCTGCTGGTCGCGGAGGGGTGGCATCCGGGGGTGGTTGGCATCGTCGCCGGCCGCATGAAGGAACGCTTCAATCGCCCGGCCTGTGTGGCGGGCGTGGCGGATGGGCTGGCGAAGGGGTCGGGCCGGTCGGTGGCGGGCGTGGATCTGGGTTCGGCGGTCATCGCGGCGCGCCAATCGGGATTGCTTGAGACCGGTGGCGGGCACGCCATGGCCGCGGGCTTTTCCTTCCGGGTGGGGCGTGAGGCGGAGGTGCATGCTTTCTTCGAAGAACGGCTGCGCCACGCCGCCTTGTTGCCCGCTGCGGCGGACCTTTTGGTGGAAGGCGCGTTGAACGTCGTCGCCGCGCAAGCAGAACTGGCGCAGGACATCGGGCGGCTTGCGCCATTCGGGCCGGGCAATGAGGAACCGATCTTCGTTGTGCAGCGCGCCCGAGTCGTGAAGGCCGATCGCGTGGGCAAGGATGGCGCCACGGTGCGCGCGATCGTCGAGGGCGAGGATGGCGGGCGGCTGAAGACCATCTGCTTTCGCGCCAAGGACGGGCCGCTGGCGCAGGCGCTGCTGGCGCAGGACCGGCTGCCGATGCACCTGTGCGGGCATCTGCGGGCGGACCAGTGGAATGGCCACACGACGGTGTCGCTGCAGGTGGTGGATGCGGCGCCGGCCTGAATGCGATTGGGGGATTGACCGCGTGCGGCGAGCGCTTTAACCCCGCGACCACGGCAGGTCCCCTTCGTCTAGAGGCCTAGGACACCGCCCTTTCACGGCGGCGACACGGGTTCGAATCCCGTAGGGGACGCCACATCCTACGAATGGTGAGCATGCCCGGACGTAAAGCTGCTACCGGACGTTGAGCCGTCCGAGCAGAGCGACGGCGCAAGTTGATTATCCACAGTCGTAAGGCAGGCGCCGCTACCCTAGCGACGGCGCAAAGCCATCCCAACGGCACCGCGGGGGAAAGAGACCCAATCCGTCGCGTCCCCATCGTCTGGATCAAATGCGGCGCGTGGCCGCCCTGGCCTCCCACATCGAGCGCGATGAAAAGGCCGTATGTCGCGGGCATCGCCCCGACGCTGCTGCCATCTCGATCAGGACGATCCGCTGGAAAACCGGTTCATGCTAGGATGAGACGCAGATGAGGGCCGCGGATGCGATACCTGTTGAGCGTTGTCATCGCCGGGACCGTTATCGCCGTGGCGGCATGTAAGGATGCGCCGCCGCGCAGAATGCTGCCGACGCTGCGCGAAGTGCCATCGGACGAACGGCCGTCCTGGTACCGGAACCTGCCTGTGCCGCTGGAACGCTATCCTGCGCCGCAGGGATGGGGCGGCGACTACCTGGCGATGACCAAGCCGCTCGGCTTGGCAGGATAGGTCATCCATCGCCCAGCGGCGCGGGCCGGGACGCGACCGCCTCCGGTTCGGCCCGACTGCTTTCCCGGTTTCGGCTTCACCGATCGGGGGGGGATCTCCCCCACCCGGCATCGCGCCGGTCAGCGCCGGATTGCGCGCGCGCCCCAGATCAGGATGCACGCACCAACCACCCCGGCCACCAGGTAACCCAGCCACCCGCCGAAGGCGACGCCAAGAAGACCGAACAGGAAGCTGGCGACGGCAGCGCCGATGATGCCCAGCACGATGTTGGCAAGCATCCCGGTGTCGGACTTCATCACGGCGGAGGCAATCCAGCCGGCAAAGCCGCCAATGATGATTGCTGCAATCCAGCCAACGCTGCGGTCATCCATCGATCTCGATCCTCGAAATGTTGCAGGCGCAAACCGCTGCACGGCCTGAACGACTGCGGCAAGGCAAAGTTCCGCCACCCAGGCGCTGAATTGCTACCATGCCACACCCGATGGCCGATGAAACAGCGGTCATGCCGGATGGCAGGCCCATGCTGCGACATGCCATTGCCTGCGCCAGCTATACTGCGTCAGGTCCATTCACCAGGGCGCCGCGCAGGAACGTCTCGACCGCCCCCGCCACCAACCGCGTCACGTCGGCCGCGTCAGGCGGCCCCTGCAGCCCCAACAGCAGGAACATGTGCACCGTCCCGATGGTCATGCCGAACAACATGCGTGCCGCGTCACGCGCATCCGTCAGACGCAGGCGGCCCTGGTCGATCTCCGCGGCCAGTCGCCGTTCCAGCGAACCCGCGCCACGTCCGGGTCCGGCACGGTGAAAGGCATCCGCCAGCTCCGGGGACCGCTTCACCTCGGCGATCACCAGGCGAAATATCGCCACCTGCCGCGGCTCGAAGAGATGCCGGATCAGGCCCTCCAGCATGCCGCGCAGCGCCGTTCCCAGATCCGGGTGGCGCTCCATCGCCATGTCCACGCCGAAGGGGGCGAGGCAATCCTCCATCACCGCTTCGAACAGCGCGGCCTTGGACGGGTAAAGCTGGTACAGCGTGCGCTTGGACATGCCGGCGCCGCGCGCCACCTCATCCATATGCGCCGCCGCATAACCGTCGCGCAGGAAGACGACGGCGGCCGATTCGCGAAGCAGGCGGCACCGGTCCTCCTCGGACAGGCGCCGCCGGGCGACCGGCTCCGCGGTTTCGCTCATGGCGTGCCGCTCCTCTCCTGCCAGCCGCCGCCCAGGGCACGGTACAGTGAGACGCGATTCTGCAATCGCAGCAATTCCAAACCGATCAGTTCCTGCTGCGCGGTGAACAGCTGGCGCTGCGAATCGAGCGGCGCCTGATAGTTGTCCAACCCACTGCGAAAGCGCAGCAGCGCCAGCCGATAGGCAGCGTCATAGGACGCGACCAGCGCCCGCTGCGCGGCGATCTGGCGGTCATAGGTGCCCCGCGCGGCCAGCGCGTCGGCCACCTCGCGGAAGGCGGTCTGAACCGTTCGTTCATAGGTCGCGACCTGGATGTCGGTGCGGATGCGCGATGCATCCAGGCTGCCTTGCAGCGCCCCGCCGGTGAAGATCGGCAGGTTGATCTGCGGCGCGAAGGACCAGATGCCGCTGCCCGCGCCGAACAGCGTCGACAGCGCGGCGCTCCCCGTCCCGACGCTGCCGGTCAGGGTGATGGATGGGAAGAAGGCCGCGCGCGCCGCGCCGACCTCGGCATTGGCGGCGGCGAGGTTGCGTTCGGCCGCCAGCACATCGGGCCGACGCAGCAGGATCTCGGACCCGATGCCGGCCGAGACCTCTGCCACGCCGGGATTGCGCGACGACAGCGACGACGGCAGCACATCGGGGGGCACCGGCTGGCCCAGCAGCAGCGCCAGCGCATTCACATCCTGCGCCTTGGCGCGGGTGTAGCGTTCAAGGCTGGCCCGCGCCGTCTCGACCGAGGTCTGCGCCTGGCGCAAGGCCAATTCGGTCGCGGTGCCGCCGGCCACGGCCGAGCGCGTGATGCCATAGGCTTCCTGCTGGTTCGCTAGGGTACGTTGCGTGAGCTCGATCAATTCCTGGTCGGCGGCGATGGCGAGCCATCCGCTGGCCACCTGCGCGACCAGGCTGATCTGCGCGCTCCGCCGCGTTTCCGCATAGCCGAGATAGCGTTCGAAGGCCGCGGTGCTCAGGCTGCGGGTACGGCCGAACAGGTCGATCTCATAGGCGCTGAGGCCGATGCCGGCATTGTATACGCGCCGCGTCACCCCCGCCGTGCTGTCCACCGGCACGGTTGTGGAAGCCAGGCCGAGCGGCGTGCGGCTGGCGTCGAAGCTGGCGGTGGCGCCGATCTGCGGGAACAGATCGGCGCGCTGGACGCGGAACTGCGCTTCCGCCTCCGCCGCGTTCAGGACTGCGATCCGAAGGTCGCGGTTGTTGGCGATGGCGGTCTCGATCGCGTGGGTCAGGCGCGGATCGGTGAAGACATCGCGCCAGCCGATGGCATCGGCGTTGGCCGGCGCTTCCGCCGGCGCGGCCGCGCGGCGATAGGCAGGCCCATCCGGCCAACCGGGTGTGACCGACGCATCGGTCGCCGGACGGTCAGGGATCAGGCTGCAGCCGGCCATGAGCAACAGCGCGAATGACAGGGTGGGAAGGCGCGTCATGGTCACTCTCCGGCCGCCGGCAGCGCGGCGGGCGTCGCGGCCTCGGCGGGCGTTTCGGATTTCGGCCGGGTGCGGAACAGGCGCAGCACCACGACGAAGAACACCGGCACGAAGGTGATGGCGAGCAGCGTGCCGGCGACCACGCCGCCCAGCACGCCGATGCCGATGGCGTTCTGCCCGCCCGCGCCCGCGCCGGTGGAAATCGCCAGCGGCACCACGCCCAGCCCGAAGGCGAGGGAGGTCATGATGATCGGGCGCAGCCGCTGCTTCGCGGCATCCACCGCCGCTTCGACCAGACCCATGCCGCGGTCGAAATTCTCCTTGGCGAATTCGACGATCAGGATGGCGTTCTTGGCGGACAGGCCGATGGTCGTGAGCAGCCCGACCTGGAAGTAGATGTCGTTCGACAGCCCGCGGGTCAGCGAGGCGGCAACCGCCCCCAACACGCCGAGCGGCACCACCATCATCACCGCCGCCGGGATCGACCAGCTTTCGTACAGCGCGGCAAGGCACAGGAACACGACCAGCAGCGACAGGGCATACAGCGCCGGCGCCTGGCCGGAGGATTGGCGTTCCTCATACGACAAGCCCGACCAGGCATGAGTGAAGCCGGGCGGCAATTGTGCCATCAGCCGTTCCATCTCGGCCATTGCTTCGCCCGTTGTGCGGCCCGGTGCCGGCGCGCCAGCAATCTCACGCGATGCGATGCCGTTGAAGCGTTCGAGCCGCGGCGAGCCATAGACCCATTCGGTGTGGCCGAAGGCGGAGAACGGCACCATCTGGCCCGTGGCGTTGCGGACGAACCATCGATCGAGGTCGCCGGGCAGCATGCGCGCATCCGCCTGGCCCTGGAGATAGACCCGCTTCACCCGGCCCCGGTCCATGAAGTCGTTGACGTAGGTGGCACCCCAGGCGGTGGACAGCGTGGAGTTGATGTCGGTCACCGAAAGCCCGAGCGCGCTCGCCCGTTCCCAGTCGATGACCAGGCGGAATTGTGCCTCATCGTTCAGCCCGTTCGGGCGCATGGCGGCCAAGACCGGGCTTTGCCCCGCGAGGCCCAGCAACTGGTTGCGCGCGGCCATCAGCGCGTCATGGCCCTGGCCGCCCTGGTCCAGCAACTGGAAGGTGAAGCCTGTGGCGTTGCCAAGCTCGGTGATCGCGGGCGGGGCGAAGCCGAAGACCATGGCGTCCCGATAGGCGCCGAAACGCTGCATCACGCGCCCCGTCAGCGCCTGCACGCTGTTGGCCGCACCCGGGCGTTCGGACCAGTCGCGCAGCTTCACGAAGGCCATGCCGGAATTCTGGCCGCGCCCACTGAAGTTGAAGCCGTTGATCGAGAAGACCGAGGCGACGACCGCACCCTCATCCTCGCGCAGATACCGCGTCACCTCATCCAGCGCGCGCTGGGTGCGGTCGGCGGTGGCACCGGGCGGGCCGACGACCTGGACGAAGGCGATGCCCTGGTCTTCATCCGGCAGGAAGCCGCCGGGCAGGCGCAGGAACATCACGCCCAGCCCCGCCAGCAGCGCCGCATAGATCACCAGCATGCGGAAGGGCCGTCGCAGGCTGGCGCCCACGCCGCGCGTATAGACCCGGTTGGTGCGGTCGAAGCCGCGATTGAACCAACCGAAGAAGCCGCGCGTGCCCTGGCCGGGCTTGTGTGGCTTCAGCATCGTCGCGCACAGCGCGGGGGTGAAGAAGATCGCCGTCAGCACCGAAAGCCCCATCGCGGTGGCGATGGTGATGGAGAACTGCCGGTAGATCACCCCGGTCGATCCACCGAAGAAGGCCATCGGCAGGAACACCGCGGCCAGCACCATGCCGATGCCCACCAGCGCGCCGGTGATCTGGTCCATCGATTTGCGCGTGGCCTCGATCGGCGAAAGATGCTCCTCCGCCATCACGCGCTCGACATTCTCGACCACGACGATGGCGTCATCGACCAGCAGGCCGATCGCCAGCACCATGCCGAACATGGTCAGCGTGTTGATGGTGAAGCCAGCCAATTGCAGCACGGCGAAGGTGCCCAGCAGCACGACCGGCACGGCGATGGTCGGGATCAGCGTGGCGCGGAAGTTCTGCAGGAACAGGAACATCACCAGGAAGACGAGGACGACCGCTTCGATCAGCGTATGCACCACGGAGGTGATGGACAGCACGACGAAGGGCGTCGTGTCGTACGGGTATACGACCTCAAGCCCCGGCGGCAGCAGCGGGCGCAGCCGGTCGATCGTCGCCCGCACCGCCGTGGCGGTGTCAATCGCATTGGCGCCGCTCGCCAGCTTCACGCCGATGCCCGCGGCCGGCTGGCCGTTGAAGCGGGTGCTGATGGCGTAGTTCTCGGCGCCGATCTCGACCCGCGCGACATCGCGCAGCCGCACCTGGGACCCGTCCGGCTGGACGCGCAGCAGGATCGATCCGAATTCGTCCGGTGAGCGCAGATAGGACGGGCCGATCACCGTGGCATTGAGCTGCTGGCCCTGAACCGACGGCAGCGCGCCCATCTCGCCACTGGCAACCTGGACGTTCTGGGCGCGCACCGCCGTCGCCACATCGGCCGGCGTCAGGCTGTAGGTCAGCAGCTTCGCCGGATCGAGCCAGATGCGCATCGCATATTGCGCGCCGAACACCTGATAGTCGCCGACGCCACGGGTGCGGCTCAACGGGTCCTGCACATTGGTGGTCAGGAAGTCCGATATGTCGGAATTCGTCATCCGCCCGTCCGCCGAGACGAAGCCCACCACCAGCAGGAAGTTGCTGGTCGCCTTGGCGACGCGGATGCCCTGCTGCTGCACCGTCTGCGGCAGGCGCGGCACGGCGAGCTGCACCTTGTTCTGCACCTGCACCTGCGCCGTATCCGGGTTGGTGCCCTGCGCGAAGGTCAGGGTGATGGTGGCGCTGCCGTCCTTGGACGCGTTGGATGAGAAGTAGAGCAGGTTGTCGATGCCGCTGAGCTGTTGCTCGATGACCTGCACCACCGTGCTCTGCACCGTCTCGGCCGAGGCCCCCGGATAGCTGACCTGGATCGAGATGGCGGGCGGGGCGATCGCCGGATATTGCGCCACCGGCAGCGATCGGAGCGACAGCGCGCCGGCGAGCATGATGACGATGGCGAGCACCCAGGCGAAGACCGGGCGGTCGATGAAGAAACGGGCCATGACGGTGCTGCCTCAGTCCGCGGACGCGACTTGGCCCGGACGGGCAGGGGCCTCGGATGCGGCGACCTTCGCGCCGGGGCGGATGCGCTGGACGCCTTCGGTCACCACCCTGTCGCCCGGCGCGAGGCCTTCGGTGACCAGCCAGTTGGTGCCGATGGCGCGGCTCGTTTTCAGCACGCGCTGTTCCACCACATCCTCCGCGTTCACCACATAGGCCATGGGTTCGCCGCGCGGGGTGCGTGTCACTGCCTGTTGGGGCACCAGCAGCGCCTGGTCGATGGTGCCTTCCTCGACCCGCGCGCGGACGAACATCCCCGGCATCAACAAGCCATCAGGATTGGGGAAGACGGCGCGCAGCGTCACCGAGCCAGTGCCTGGATCGACGATCACCTCGGAGAACTGGATCACGCCACGCTGCGGGTATTCCGTGCCGTCTTCGAGTATCAGCACGGCCGTGGTGCGATCGGCCGAATCCCGGCGCAGTACCCCTTCGGCGACGTCGCGCCGCTGGCGCAGCAGCGCGGCGCTTGGCTGCGTCATGTCGACATAGATGGGGTCGAGCTGCGTGACAGTGACCAGCGGCCCCGCCTGGCTGGCCGTGACAAGGGCGCCCACGGTGATCGAGGACCGGCCGGTCCGCCCGGCGATCGGCGAATTCACCACCGTGTAGCCGAGATTGATCTGTGCCGTGTCCACCGCCGCCTGCGCCGAGGCGACATCGGCCTGTGCCTGCCGCAGCGCGGCCTCCGACAGGTCGAGATCCTGCTGGCTGACGGCGCGCGCGCGCACCAGCGGCCGATACCGGTTGACGGTGAGCTCGGCGGATTGCGCGGAGGCTTCCGCGCGTGCCTGTGCCGCCTGGGCGGTCTCGAGCGCCGCCTGGTAGGGCGCGGGGTCGATGCGGAACAGCGGCTGGCCGGCGGTCACGGCCTCGCCTTCGTTGAACAGGCGTTCACGCAACACGCCGCCGACCTGGGGGCGTACCTCGGCCACCTGGAATGCTGTCGTGCGGCCCGGCAGGACGGTTGTGACTGCTGCAGCCTGGTGACGGATCGTGGCCACTGTGACCTGCGGCGGCGGCGGAGCGGCGGGTGCGGCGTTGCCGGCGCCGGAACCGGGGGAGCCATCACAGGCTGCCAGCAGCAGCAGGGCAAGAACCGCAGCACCGGTGCGGCGACGCGAGGCGATGCGATGGGGCGACGCGATGGGCGGCATCTGTGACCTCTGTGGAAACCGACGAGTTTACACGGAGGAAACTGGCGAGTTTTCCAGCAAAGTCAAGTTTCATGTTGCAACGCAGCACGTGCGCGGCATCGTAGTGCCATGTGGGGGCGGTTAGAGCTGCTCCTCTACCGGCAGGCGCTGAACCACCCAGGCCAGCAGCCGACGCCATGTGCTGGCCATCGGTTCGCGCTGCCGGTTCTTTGGCTCCATGCCGTCCTGCCAGGCCAAGGCGCCCTGTTCCAGAACCACCTTCCAGCTCAACGCAGGATCGGCGAGCCGGACATGTTCCGCGGCCACTTCCTCCGCAACCGCCACATGCCGCACGAAGGCGCCCATTTCCGTGTTCAGCGCGGCCGATCTTGGATCGAGGTTGAACGAGCCGACAAAGGCCAGGCTGCCATCGACCACGAACGCCTTGGTATGCAGGGCCGCGCCGCGCGATCCGATCAGGCTGGCCGGCTCCGACGTCGAGCGTGCCTTGAGTTCGAACAGCTCAACCCCGGCTTCGAGCAGCGGCCGGCGATACTTCGCATAGCCCCCATGGACCGCCACCACATCGGTCGCAGCCAGGGAATTGGTGATCACCGAGACCCGGACGCCACGCGCCCGCAACTCGCACAGCAGGGCGAGCCCGGCGCGGCCGGGGACGAAATAGGGCGAGATCAGCAGGACCTCACGCTTGGCGGGACGCAGCGCGTCGGCGATCTCGGCGGCGATGCCACCGGCGGCGCGGGCACGCTTGCGCGCACCGAGGCCGCGCTGTGCCTTGGCCGGCGGATCGGCGACCACGGTGACGGCGCGGCGCCCGACACCGGTCAGGCGAACGCCCAGGTGGTGCAGCGGCCGTCGTGCAAGCGTCGCGAGGAGCCCCTGGGCCTTGGGCCGGTGTTCGGCATTGGCCAGCTTGTGATGCAGTGCCTGCTGCCCGCCCCGCTTGACCGATGCGGCGGCGGCCCGCGCGGCTGGGCGGGCCAGCGGGCTTGTCCAGTACCGATTGAAGACCTGCAGCGCCTGGACGGCCCCCGGGCCAGTGAGCACCAGGTCGAGGTCACGAAAACTGATGCCGCCCTGCGGCTCCACCCCAAAATACTCGTCGCCGATGTTGCGGCCACCCACCACGGCAACACAGCCATCGGCGATCCAGGACTTGTTGTGCATGCGCCGATTCAGCCGCCAATTGCCGAACAGCAATTCCAGCGGCAGGCCCAGGCGACCGAGCAACCGCCAGCGTGGGCCGTTGAACAGACGGACCTCGATGCGCGGATGCAGGTCGAGCACGGCCAGCAGGCGCTCGCGGCAGGGGGCATAGACGTCATCGAGCAGCAGGCGGACCTTCACGCCGCGTTCGGCCGCGCGCACCGCTTCCTGCGCCAGCAGGTGGCCGGTGACGTCGCCGCGCCACATATAATATTGGAGGTCGAGGCTGCGCCCGGCGCCGCGCGCCGTGTCGGCCCGCACCGCGAAGGCTTCGGCCGCATCGCAGACGACCGCGACGCCGGCGTCATCGCCCGGGCAGTCGCGCCGCAGCGTTGCCTTGACGCGATGCTCCAGCGGCGTGGTGGGGTCGGGTCGATCCATGCCGGGCCGCCCGCCGCGCCTAGGCGGCGCGCTGCATCTCCTGAGCCACCGCACCGGGGCGGACCCAGGCGGTGAGGGGAAGGTGGTCGGATGCGATCCGCGCCCGTGCGCTGTCATGCGCGACGACGTCCGTCACCAGATTATGCGGCCAGCCGAGGATGCGATCGAGTGCCAGCATCGGCAGCCTCGCCGGGAAACTGGCCGGCGCATGGGCCGGCAGGGCGAAGACGGGCTCCAGCGCGCGCAGAGAGGACCGCGCGCCGGGCTGCCATTCATTGAGGTCGCCCAGCAACAGCGTCGGCATCGGCTCGCCTTCGGCCAAAGCGGCGAGGATCGTTGTTGCTTGCCGGGTGCGGTTGCGCCGCAGCAGGCCAAGATGCGCGGCGACCACCCGCAATGGACCCGATGCGAGGTCGAGTTCCGCGACGATGGCACCGCGCGGTTCGGCGCCCGGAAGTCGAAGGCGCCGGAAGCGCGCCGGAGTTCCCGGGCGCACCAGCAGCGCGTTGCCGTGCCAGCCATGCCCGTCCGGATCGTCGGATACGCGCAGCGGCACCAAGCCCGACGCCTGTTCCAGGACGGCGAGATCCATCAAGCCGGTGCGGCGGCCAAATCGCTTGTCCACTTCCTGCAGGGCGACGATGTCGGCGCCGAATTCACCGATCACGGCGGCTGACCGCGCCGGGTCGAATCGGCCATCCGTGCCGACGCATTTGTGCATGTTCCACGACGCGACGCGCAGGTCGGTGCCGGTTCGGCGCGCCGTGGGCGGCACCAGGGCGGGTGCGGCCGCGCGCAGCCGGCGCTCGGCCATCAGCGTCCGGACACGCCGGGTCAGGCGGGTGATCCGGGGTGCGTCATCGGTTCGTTCACGATGGACCGGGGGCAGTATCATGCGGCGGCTTTCGACAGTCCGTGTAAGATGTTGGCGGATTATGCTGAAGGATAGATGTGCATGGCGCATCAATCATCCAGCGGCGGATTCGTTCTGCCCGAAGTCCATAGCGCATCTGCAAGCATGGATGGGTAACGAAGCGTCACCAGGCATGGTTTCGCCTCGCGATGGCGCGGTTGGAAGTGGGGTTCAAGTGCGCTTACGCATCCGGCGCGCCAGATTCTCGCCGATCATCACACAGGTGAAATGCAGATTGGCCCGGCAGTCCGTCGGCATGATGGACGCATCGGCCACGCGCAGCCCGGTCACGCCACGCACCCGCAGGTCCGGGTCCACAACGCCACGGGGGTCCTCATGCGCGGTCATGCGGCACGTCCCGGCGGCGTGCTGGATGTCGCCGGCCTCGCGCAGCATGATCGCATCCAGCGCATCATCGTCCAGCGCTGCGGCCTCGGGCATGGTCAGGCCGGAGTCGCCGAACTGGATCCGGTCGGCAATCATGGCCAGCGGCGGCAGGGCGGTGAGCCGCGCCAGCCGCCGCACGCCGTCACGCAGCCGCAGCCGGTCGCGCGGGTCGGCCAGCATGTTCTCATCGACCTCGGGTTGCGCATCCGGATCGGCCGAGGTCAGGCGCAGGGATCCGCGCGAGAACGCATCATACAAGGCGACGCCCACGGCGCCGCCCGGCGCGGGTTCGCCATCGGCCGACAGCCCGCGATGGTTGTAGGCGATCATGATCATGTCGCGCTCTCCGCCACCGCCGAGGCCGCTGCTGTAGGTCACGCAGCAATTGGTGTGGCGCGCATCGGCGCCATGCGCGCGGTGGCCGGGGTTGAGGTCGATGCTGGCGCGCAGGATCGGATGGTCCATCAGGTCCTGCCCGACCGCGGGCTGGTCGAACCGGACGGCGATCCCGAGCGCCTGCAGCGGGGCCGCCGGACCGATGCCCGACCGCAGCAGGATGGTCGGACTATGGATCGCGCCAGCGCACAGGACGATCTCGCGGCCCTCGATCTCCTCCCACCTATCGCCGAACCGCACGCGCAGGCCGCGGGCGCGGTCACCGTCGAACAGCACCCGATCGACCAGCGCACCGCCCCGGATGGTGAGGTTCGGCCGGCCGCGCGCGGGTTCCAGATAGCCATCGTTGGTCGTCACGCGCAGCCCGTCGCGCAGGTTGATGGGGTTGCAGGAGATACCTTCGCCCTGCGGCGCGTTCAGGTCGGGTTTCCAGCGATAGCCGGCCGCCAGCGCCGCATCGCGCAGCGCGACATCGACCGCGCCCCAACGGTCCACCGGCATGCGGAAGACGGGGAGGGGGCCGCCACGACGGATGCCTGGCGACTCGCCCGTTTCGGCATCGTCCTCGATCGCATCGTAAAGTGGCAGGACATCGCTCGCCGCCCAGCCTTCGCAGCCGGCCTCCGCCCAGGCGTCGAAGGCGGCCGGCACGCCGCGGATGGCGATCTGCGCATTGACCGCCGATGACCCGCCCATCGCCTTGCCCCGCCAATAGAAGCGTGGCTCCTGGGCGGATGTGCGGCGTGTCATCAGGCCAGGCCACTGCCATTCGGCCTGGTGCTTCGGGTCGTGCATGAACGGGACGATATTGGCGCTGCGCAGTGCGGGCGGCGCTTCCGCCGACCGCCAGTCGCGCCCGGCTTCCAGCAGCAGCACGCGGCAATGACTGTCCTCCGACAGCCGGGCGGCAAGCGTAGCGCCGGCGGACCCGCCACCGACGACGATGACGTCATGCATGGGGCTGAAGTCGCCCCTGCGTTACACCCGGCAACAAGCTTTCGCACGGTTTGGCCATCAGCGCGCGTGGGGGGCGAGGCGGCATGCGGAACTCCGTCAGGGCCAGGAAGATCGACGCAGCGGACCTTGGATGACGCCGCCTCGTCAATGGCCCTGCTTGTATTCCCCGCCAATCGGCCTATGTCTTGTCGCGTCAGCCTTGTTTGGTTCGGCCTGCTCTCCAAGCTCGTGATCGAGCGCCGAGCCTGCTGCCCGCTCCCTACACTCGTTTGATCCGCCGCGCGGGTTCGTGCGGCGGTACATCTTGTTTGATCGGAACTATCCCATGTCCAACGGCACCATCAAGTGGTTCAACGCCACCAAGGGCTTCGGCTTCATCCAGCCGGAAGACGGCACCAATGACGTGTTCGTCCACATCTCCGACGTCGAGCGCGCCGGCATCTCCGCCCTGCGCGAAGGGGACAAGATCTCCTATGACGTGCAGCGCGGCCAGCAGGGCAAGATGTCGGCCTGCAACCTGAAGCTCGCCTGAATCCAGCGGCCGCTTCGGCGGCTGTTGCCTGGTGAGGCACTCGCTCCGCGGGGCCTGCTTCTGCACCGCGCGCTTCGGCCTGTTCGCCGAAGGGGTGGGCTGCGTGACGCCAGGGTTGAGGCGGGTTGGCATTGCGCCGCCCGCCCACCCGCGGCGCGGCCCCGCCGGCGGTGCCCGACCATCCGCTCGGCGGATCGGTACCCATCACATTCTCTGCTTCCAAGGAACTCCGCGCCGCATCCTGTAGGGGTGGCGGCGCCGGTCATTCACATGCACTCACTTTCTCTTCGCAAAGGCCCGTCCGGGCCGTCCTCGACCCCCAACCCGGCGCATGACGCGCCGAACGCCCCCCAGCCCAGCGGGCTGTCGCAGGCTGAACTGCGCCGGATCATCCTCGACCTGATCGGGTGACGGCCACACGCCCGCGACGACGGGCCCGACAGTCATCGACCGCCACTGCAATCGCAGTGGCGGTCTTTGCCCTTTGAAGAACAATTCAAGAACGTGTATGTTTTCCGTTCAAGGAGAACAGGGCCATGGCGGCACGGAAACAGGCTATGCGGCCGCTCGACGCGGCATCCATGCGGCTGCAGGCGATGGCCGCGCGGGGCGTCCAGCCGGCGCGCATGGCGCGAGAGGTCGATCTGGTGGTCGCCGAATGGCTGGGTGCCGCCGATGCCGAACCCGATGAGATCCGCTCGCGACTCGATGAATTGCGTGAGCTGCTGGCCTCCGGCGTCATCGATGCCGAAGAACAGGTGTCCTATGTCGATCCCGACGAACAGGCCGCGGTGAAGCAGGCGGGCCTGACGCTGGCGGCCCTGGTGGCAACCCGCGACGCGGTGGCACAGGCGCGGGACGCGCTGTAGCGCTGGATATTCCGCCTGTTCCAGCCGGCGTCTTGGCGCCCCCGCCGGTGATCCCGTGCGGGCGCGACCTGTCCTGGACGCATTGCCCGGATGTGACAGTCACCGCTGACAATCCGCGCAGGCTCCGCTATGCGTTGTTCATCGCAATGGAGATCCAGCCTGTGTCGAAGAAGTTCCTGACCGAAGTCATTGCCGGTTCGACCGACCTGTCCGGTGTTGCCGCGACCAAGCTGGCCGGCGACATCATCGAGGCGATGAAGGGCGAGATCGTGTCGAGCGGTCGCTTCACGATTCCCGATTTCGGCGCCTTCATCGTGCGTGAGACCCCCAAGCGCACCGGCCTGAACCCGAAGACCGGCGAGAAGGTCCAGATCAAGGCCGGCGCCACGGTTCGCTTCAAAGCCAGCCCCTCGCTCAAGACCGCGGCGCTCAGCGGCGTCAAGAAGTCCAAGCGCAAGGCCGCGAAGGGCTGAGGCCCGAAGACGCCAAAGGGGGAAGGGAATTGGCCAAGATGGAACCTGTGCTGACACCACTCCTGTGCCGGGAGGCACGCGCGCTGCTGGACCTCGACAGCGCCGAGCTTGCCTTCGTGGCGCGCATACCCGTGGCGGTGCTCGAGACCTTCGAAGCCGGCCACGCCATGCCGTCGATGACGGTCCTGACGACGCTGCGGCGCATCTTCGAACGTTCGGGCGTGGCGTTCTCGCCCGAACGCAGCAAGCGCGGCGTGGAGCTCAGGGCCTGCGCCTAGGCACCCGGCGGACCGCCTGACGCCCTGGTTGCCCAGCACGGGCAACCAGGCGGGCGCCACCTGCGAAACGGGGCACCAGGCGCCAATGATGTCCAGAACTGTGCCATGGCGGGCTGTTGACTTTGGGCGGTCCCGCATCAGCGCCGGCATGATCTTCGTGCCCTGGGCCGCCCAGGCGGTGACGTCCGGGCCGATGCCGACGAACGCTGCCCGCACACGTGGCCTTCATCCCGCCTGAGCGCATGCGGGCCGACGACGTTCCGCTGGGTGTGCGGCGCGCGGATGCGATGCCGGAAATGGCTACTGATTCCGGCCGGCAGTCCCCGTATTCTGGCCGGACAGTGCGGTATTACGATCGGGCAGCGAATCGGACATTGGCCGTTCGACCTGCGCCCCATCGTCTGCACCTTGCCCGGAGCCCCGCGTGATCATGCGTCTCAATCATCTGCCCTTGCTGGCCATGACGGCGCTGGCCTTCACCGGCGCGGGCGTGGCGGGCGCCGCCGCGCAAGGCGCCGATGAGCGCTCCGGATGGAGTTTCCAGATCGGGCTCTATGCGTGGGCGCCGACCTTCGACGGCACGTTCAACTACCCGCTGCCCGCCGGATCGGGCGGTACCGCATCGGTGCGGTCCGACGCGGACAGCTACCTCCGCGACCTCAATGTCGCGGCCATGGTCAATGCCGAGATCCGCTACGAGCGGTTCTCCGCCATCACGGACCTGATGTATGTCGACCTTGGTTCAAGCACGAGCCGGGTCGAATCGGTCGATCTGGCGGCACTGCCATCGAACCCGGTCTCGAGCACGCTGAACCTCAGCGGCGATTCTTCGCTTCAGGCGACGATCTGGACACTGGCGGGGGGCTACACCGTCGCCGAGGGAAGCTGGGGCAATGTCGATGTGCTGGGTGGCTTCCGCCTGCTCGCCCTGGACGCAAGGACCACCTACAGCCTGTCGGTCGATATCGCCGGACCGCGCGGCGACGGTGTCGCGCTGGCGCGCAACGGGCGCCTTTCGGGCGGCGACAGCATCTGGAACGGCGTCGTCGGGGTCCGCGGCCGGCTGCTGATCGCCGGATCCGGGTTCTTCGTGCCGTACTATGCCGATATCGGCGCCGGCGATTCGAACCTCACCTGGCAGGCCTTCAGCGGCGTGGGATACCAGACCGGCTGGGCGGGCGTGCAACTCGGCTACCGCTACATGTCCTTCGACCAGGGCAGCGGCAGCCTGGTCGAAAAACTGTCGATGGGCGGCGCCTATCTTGCGGTGAACTTCACCTTCTGATTCGGGCAGCGGGGCGGCCGGTCAGCCGATCCCCTCCATCCCCGCCAGCGCCAGGATGGCCGCCAGCGTCGTGCGCATGCCGCGCAGGCTCTCCTCCGGCGCCACGTCCAGCCATTCGTCCAGCGAATGCGCCCGCCCGCCACGCCCGCCCGCGCCCACCTTCAGGGCGGGGATTCCGAGGCTCATCGGCACATTCGCGTCGGTCGAGGAAAACTCGAAATGCGGCGCATAGCCCTCCGCGGCCACCGCGGCGGCGGCGATGTCGCGGATCGGGGACCCTGCGGGGGTCTCGCCGGCCGGCCGGTCGCCCACCCGCGCGATCTCGGCGGTGATGGCGCCGGCGGCGGTTGACCGCGCGGCATTCTCCGTTGCCACCGCATCCTCGACGATCTTGAGAAAGCGCTGGTCCAGCCGTTCGAGTTCGGCTGCGGATGCCGAGCGCAGATCCACTTCGATGGTCACGGCATTGGCGATCGCGTTGATCGATGTCCCGCCCGAGACAACGGACACGCAATGTGTCGTCGGGGGCGATTTCGGCACCTCGACCGCTGCGAGGCCGCGCGAGGCTTCGGCCATCGCATACATCGGGTTCACCAGGCCGAAGGCGGCATAGGAATGCCCGCCGGGCCCGCGGAAGGTCACGCGATACCGCCGCGACCCGACGCCGCCGGACACGATCCGGTCCACATCCGGGCTGTCCACGGTCAGGAAGGCGCGGATGCGGGGGCGATGGCGGGATGTGGCGAAAAGATGCCGCACGCCGCGCAGGTCGCCCAGCCCTTCCTCCCCCACATCGCCCACAAACAGCAGGTCGTGGCGGGTGCGGATGCCCGCCGCGTCGAGCGCGCGGATGAAGGCCAGATTGACAGCGAGCGACCAGGTATCGTCGGACACACCGGGGGCGAATAGCTTGGTGCCCTCCCGCCGTACGCGCACATCGGTGCCGGCGGGGAAGACGGTGTCGAGATGGGCGGCAATCACCAGCACATCGCCATTGCCGAATCCGCGACGGATGCCCATCACGTTGCCGATCTCGTCCTGCTCGACCTCCTCCAGCCCATGGGCACGCAGCAGGTCGAGATAGGCGGCCGCGCGCTTTTCCTCGCCGAAGGGGGGGGAGGGGATCTCGGTCAGGGTAACCACGTCCTGGACGGTGCGGTCATGGTCTGCGGCGAGCGTCGCCGCGGCGGTAGCGAAGCGGGCATCGGCGCGGATCGCGGCGATGGTTTCGGATGCGTTCATCGGGCGGCTTCCATGGTGCGTCTGGTTGGCGCCGTCATAATCGCGCGCAGCCCGCGGCGTAAGGTCGGATCACCCTTGCGCCTGTGGGGTGGGCCCCGGTGTGGTCGCCCGCGATGGACCCCGGACCGATTCACCCGCGGCGCGGGCGGTGCGTCACGGATAGGACAGCGTCGTGGTGAAATTGACGTGGTCGTAGGTGACGCTGGCGCGCGGCGGCAGCGGGCCGCGAACTTCCCTTACGGCGGTGAAGGCGGTGTTCGCGTACAGGCACACCATGAAGACCGATGTGCGCGAGGCCGGGAATTCATAATGCAGGGACCAGCTCGCACCCGGGCCGCTGCCGGAACTGGGGGCGATGAAGGGTTCGGTGGGGGCGGGGTCATTCTGGAAGCGAATATCGACGACGCGGCGGTCGGTCGGGCGTTCCACCACCTGCCAATCGGCCGGCGCGGTGCCGGTGAATTGCTGGGCGACCTGCAGGGTGGTCGGGCAGGGCGGGAATTGCGGGGATTGCGCCTGGGCGGCGGTGGCCAAGCCGGCAGCGGTGATCAGGGCGAGCGGGAGAGCGTTGCGCGGCATGGTCGGGTTCCTCGGCGCGGCGGGTGAGTCCCGCCGGCGACCATGCAGCGTCAGGGAACTGCCGGTCCGGCGCAACCCGTGGTTGGAAATGCGGTACGCAGCGCATCGAATTCGGCGACGAAGGACGCGGCCATGCCGCGCTTTTCCGCATCCGGGATGAAGGCGCCGAGGATGCCGTTCAGCATGAAGAGCCGCAGATCATCGAGCGAGAAGCCGAAATCCTGCACCATCATCGCCCAGCAGCGCTGCGGATCGACGCCATGCAGCGGCGGGTCGTCGGTGTTGGGGTGGATCAGCAGGCCCGACAGCGGCATGTGGCGGATCGGGTGGTCGGCCGCCCAGCGGTCGGGCGGCAGGGTCCGCAGGTAGTATGAATTGGTCGGCACCACGGTGAAGACGATGCCGCGTTCGGCGCAGCGCCGCGCCAAGGCCGTATTGTCGAGGATGGTGTAGCCGTGGTCGATGCGCTCGACCTCCAGCAGGTCGATCGCGGTTTCCACATTGCGCCAGTGGCAGCCGAATTCGCCGGCATGGGCGGTCAGGCGGAAGCCGGCACGCTTGGCGGCACGGTAGGATTTCCAGAACGCCTCGGGCGGGCCGTCATTCTCGCGATAGTCGATGCCCAGGCCGATGATGCGGTCGCGCCGGTGTGCGGTCATCCATTCGACCATCTCGACGGCTTCCTCGGGCGTCGCTTCCCGGTCGATGGAGGGGATCAGCAGGGCGGCGATGCCGTGGTCGTGCTTGGCGTCGTCGAAGGCCGCCAGGATGGCGTCGGCACCGGCGGCGTAGGTGATGCCGGTGTCGCGCGCGGCACCGGTCGGGTTCCAGAAGATCTCGGCATGGCGGACACCCTGGGATGCGGCGTCTTCCAGGTATTCATAGGCGATGCGGTGCAGGTCCTCCGGCCCACGCATGATGCGCTGTTCGAGCGCGCGCAGGATGTGCAGCACGCCCCTGGGCTTGGCATCGCGGCGGGTCAGCTCCGCCGCTTCCTCGGCCGTGAAGCCGGCACCCTGCCGCCCGGCCATCTCGGCCAGCGTCTCCAGCCGGATGGCGCCGAGCAGATGGACATGCAGTTCCACCTTCGGGATGGCGCGGCAGAAGGCGAGCACATCCATCACGCGATCCCGGCTGCGTAGCCGTCCCGCTGCGGATCAGCCGCGCCCTCGAGAGCGCCATCCCAGAAGGTGATGCCGTGGACGCCGGCGAAGGCGTAGGTGGTGGGTACGCGCTTGATGCGGTACCCGTCGGCGGCAAGGGCGGCTTCCGTCGCGCGCGGTATCCGCAAGGACAGGTCCAGCGTGGCGCTGGTCGCGCTGACGCGCGGTGCCAGCACCGCTTCCTGAATCCCCATGCCGAAATCCAGCAGGTTCACCAGCACCTGCGCCAAGGCGATCCCGATCCAGGCCCCCCCTGGCGCGCCGAGTGTCGCCACCGGGGTCGCACCCTCCATGACGATCAGCGGCGACATCGACGAATACCGCCGTTTGCCCGGCGCGAAGGAAGTCGGGCGGCCGGGGCGGGGGTCGTACCAATTCATCGCGCCGTTCAGCATGAAGCCCATCCCCGGCACCACCACGCCGGATGGCACGCCGAGCGTATGCGTCACCGACACCACCAGCCCATCGGCGTCGATGCATGAAATGGTGGTGGTGCCCTTCGGTTCGCTACCGACGCGCTCCAGGTTGGCGCGCTCGCCGCGCCTGATGCGGGCGGCGGCCTCGGCGGTGTGGGCATCGCCGAGCAGCATATCGAGCGGAACCGGCACGAAATCCGGGTCGCCGACATGGGTGTCCTTGTCGATGCCGGCGATCTTCATGCCCTCGGCCAGCACGGCGATCATCGCGGCGCTATTGTGCCCCATCGCGGGCAGGTCGAAGTGTTCTAGGATTCGAAGCAATTCACCGATGAAGATGCCGCCGGCGGGTGGCGGCGGCAGCACCAGCGTCCGGCCGCGATAGGGCACGCGCAGCGGTTCCACGCGGCGCGACCGCACGGCGGCGAGATCGGCTTCCGTGATCAGACCGCCATGGGCTGCCATGTCGGCGGCGATGCGTTGCGCGATCTCGCCGGTATAGAAGGCATCGGCGCCGTCACGCGCGATGGTGCCGAGCGTCGCGGCCAGTTCGGGATTGACCACCCGATCGCCGGGACGCTTCGGCGTGCCGTCAGCCCGCAGATACAGCCGCGCGCCATCCTCGGTGAGTTTCAGTTTTTCCGATGTGTTGACGCGGCCATAGGCGGTCTCGTCCATCGCCATCATGGTGTGGACGTGCGGGCGCACCATCCAGCCATCACGCGCGCAGGCGATGGCGCCGTCGAACAGCGATGACCACGGCATCCGGCCGAAGGATGCATGGGCATCGGCGAAGGTCCGCAGGATGGAAGGCACGGTGACGGCGGTGCGGCCCATCTCATTCACCGCGCCGCGCAGGACGAAGCCGTAGCCGTCCGAACATTCGCGTTCGAACAGGTTGGACCACATCTCGGCATGGGCGCCGGCGGGGCAGGGGGACAGCCCGTCGAACACGATCTGCGTGCCGGTCTTCGGGTCGTGGATGGTCAGCACGCCCAGACCGGCGATGCCGCACATCATCGGATCGACCACGCCCTGGGTGAAGGCGCAGGCGAGCGCCGCGTCGAGGGCGTTGCCGCCCGCTTCCAGCACCGCGGCACCGGCTTCCACCGCCTCGGGCTGCGGGGCGACGATCATCGCGCGGGGCGTCGGGATGCGGCGGTCAGGGCGGGGCATGAATCAGATCCTTTCCCAGGCGATCACGCCCTGGGCGTCGGGCATGCGGTGCACCCGGCCGGTCTCCTCCAGCCGGCGCAGATGCGCGAGCGTCTCCCCCAGTCCGAAACCCAGGCTGCGATTGTCGAGCGGGCGGCGGAACAGCGCCGGCAGCAGCGTGTGGGTGTTCTGCGGCGTGCGGCAGGCATCTTCCAGCGCCGCCAGCCGGTCCGCGTGATGGGCGGCCAGCGCATCCAGCCGTTTGTGCAGGCCCATGAAGGGCTCGCCATGCGATGGCAGGACCAACGTGTCCTCAGGCAGCACGCGGAACCGTTCGAGCGTCGCGAGGAAGGCGCCGAGCGGATCGGCCATCGGTTCCCCCGCATGCAGCCCGATATAGGGGGTGATGCGCGGCAGGATCTGGTCGGCGGCGACCAGCACCTTCGCTTCCGCGCAATACAGGCAGGCCATGTCGGGCGCGTGGCCCTGGCCGGTCATCACCCGCCAGTCACGCCCGCCGATGGTCAGCGACCCGCCATCGGCGATGGCGCGAAAGGCGCGCGGCAAGGGTGCGACGGAACGCTGATACAGCGGGCCGCGCGCACGCATGAAGGCGCCGTAATCGTCCGGCGCGCCGGCGATGCGAGCGAATTCCACCTGCTGCTCGATCATCTCGGCGCCGGTGTCGAACCACAACGCGCGCGCCATCAGCCATTCGATGCGCGTCATGATCGGTGTCAGCCCATGTTCCGCCGCCAGCCAGCCCATCGAACCGGCATGGTCGGGGTGGAAGTGGGTGACAAGCAAGCCGGTCAGCGGGCGGTTGCCGAAGGCTTCGCCCGCCATCGCCGTGCGCCAGTGGCCGCGTGTCTCGTCATTGTTGATGCCGGCATCGATGGCGAGCCAGCCATCGCCATCCTCCAGCAGCCAGACATTCACATTGCTGGGGGGGAAGGGCAGGGGGAAGCGCATCCAGCGCAGGCCCTCGATGATGGTGCGGGCTTCGCCAGGTGGGGGAATGTCGGGGGTCATTGCCGGCAGCGTGGCCCGCCGCGCGGGTTGGCTCAATCCCCGGCGGGCGCATGGCAGGTCCCGACCGATCGGTCGAAGCGGCATTGCCGCGCGCTGCGAAGCGGCGGAAACTGCCGCGACAAGGCCAACGCATGAGCCGAGGAGGAGACGTGACCCAGGCCGACGCCATCGATTGCGACCTGCATCCGGGCGTGCCCGGCGTGGCGGCGCTGCTGCCCTATATGGACGAGTATTGGCGCCATACGCTGAAGGAACGCGGGATCGAGGTGCTGGAAAGCGCCTCCTACCCGCCCAATGCGCCGTCCTCTGTGCGGGCGGATTGGCGCGGGCCGAAGGGGGGCGCGCCTTCCACCGTCGGGCAGTTGCAGGCGCAGGCGCTGGACCGCTGGGGGGCTGCGATCGGCATCCTGAACCCGCTGTTTCCGGTGCAGTTGCCGTTCTCGCGCGACATGTCGGCGGCGATGACGCGGGCGGTGAATGACTGGGTGCGGGCCGAATGGCTCGACCGCGATGCCCGTCTGCGGGCGGCGATCCTGCTGCCCAACGGCATCGAGGAATCCCTGGCCGAGATCGAGCGCCTGTCGCCGGACCGCCGCTTCGTGCAGGCGATGGTGCTGTGCATGGGCGAAATCCCGCTCGGCCGGCGCGAATGGTGGCCGGTGCATGCGGCGCTGGAGAAGGCCGGGCTGCCGCTCGCTATCCATGCCGGCAGCGCCTGGCGGCATCCGCCGACATCGGTGGGCTGGCCGTCCTGGCATGTCGAGGAATACGTCTCCAACGCCTATGGCTTCCAGGCGACGCTGGCCTCCCTGCTGACCGAGGGCGTGTTCGGCAAATTCCCCGGCCTCAAGGTGGTTCTGGTGGAATCGGGCGTGACTTGGCTGCCGGCCTTCCTGTGGCGACTGGGCAAGTCCTGGAAGGGCGTGCGCTTCGAAATCCCCTGGGTGGACCGTCCGCCAGCCGAGATCATCCGCGACCAGGTGCGGCTGACGGTCCGCCCCTTCGATGCGCCGGGCGAAGGCGACACCATCGCGCGGCTGCTGGACCACCTGAAATCCGACGAGATGTTGTTATGGGCCACCGACTGGCCGCACGCGCATTTCGAGGGCGACGCCACCATCCCGCCCGGCTTTCCCGCCGGCTTGCTGCCGAAGATCATGGTGGACAACCCTCGGGCGACCTATGGTCGGATCAGGGAAGAAGGAGGCATCGCATGAACCTCGTCCGTCCAATTACCGCGCCGGGGCGCCCGGCCGCGGCGACGCTGGGGCTGGTGGATGTCGATATCCATCCGCGCGTGCGCGACCTGTCGGAGTTCCGGCCTTTCCTGAGCGATGCCGATTGGCACCGGCTGACCACCTACGGCATCCATGCCCGGCACGGATTTTCCAAGGGCTATCCCTTCCCCAAGGCCGCGCCGCTGGCCTGCCGGCGGGATGCCTGGCCGCCGGGGGGCGGGCCGCCGGCCTCGGATTTGCCGTTCCTGCAGGAGCAACTACTCGACCGCTACGGGATGGACATCGGGGTACTGAACCCGTTGCAGCCCTCCGGCCAGGGCGATGTGAATGATGGGCTGTCGGTCGCCCTCGCCCGGGCGGTGAATGAATGGCAGGTCGAACACTGGCTGCGCCACGAATCGCGCCTCCGCGGGTCGATCGTGGTGCCCTATGAGGACGCCGCCGCATCCGCCGCCGAAATCCGCCACTGGGCAGGCGATCCGCGCTTCTGCCAGGTGCTGCTGATGAGCCGCACCTCCGAGCCGCTTGGCCGGCAGCGATACTGGCCGATCTACCAGGCCGCCGCCGAGGCCGGGCTGCCCATCGGCATCCATGCCTTCGGCTATTCCGGCCATGCCATGACCAATGGCGGCTGGCCGTCCTTCTATGTCGAGGAAGTGCAGGAACACGCGACCTCCGCCCAGGCGCAGGTGGCGTCCATGGTGGTCGAGGGCGTGTTCGAACGCTTCCCCGGCGCCAAGGTCGTGATGATCGAGTGCGGCTTCGGTTGGATGCCCGCGCTGGGCTGGCGGCTGGATGCATCCTGGAAGCGGCTGAAGGACGAGGTGCCGCATCTGAAGCGCGCGCCATCGGAATACATGCGCGAGCAAGTCTTTGTATCTACCCAGCCGATCGAGGAGCCGGAACGGCCGGAACACCTGCTCGACACCATGGAATGGATCGGCTGGGACCGGGTGCTGTTCGCCTCGGACTACCCGCATTGGGATTTCGACGATCCCCGCCTGGCCATCCCGTCCTTCATCCCGGAGGAGAAGCGGGCGGCGATCTACGGCGGCAACGCACATCGGATCTACCGCTTCCGATGACGCGCCATGTCGTCGCGCCGGTTGCCGAAATCCCGCCCGGCGCGCGCAAGGTCGTCGAGGCCGGCGGCAAACGCATCGTGGTGTTCAACCTCGATGGCGATTTCTTCGCGCTGCTCGACCGCTGCCCCCATCAGGGCGGGCCGCTGTCGGGCGGGATCAGCTGCGGGCTGACGCTGTCGGATGAACCCGGGCAGTACCGTTTTTCCCGCGCTGGGGAATTCATCCGCTGCCCGTGGCACCAATGGGAGTTCGACATCCGGACCGGCAAGTCATGGTTCGACCCGCGCCGGACAAAGGTGCGGCCGTTTCCGGCGGGTGTGGAAAGCGGTGCGGCGCTTGTCGAAGGCCCATACCAGGCGGAGACGGTGCCGGTGCGGGTCGAGGAATCCTATGTCGTGATCGAGGCCTGACAGGCGGGACTCGCCCCGGCAATCACATCAGACCCGTCGGGCGGCGGTGCTGCCATCGCCGTCCGGGCTTCCGCCTCATCAGCACCCGTATTGCTGCCGGCACGACAGATACTGCGTCAGGCAACGCTGCATGCAGCCTGCCCGATCGGTCGGCGTGAAGGCCGGCGCGCCCGGGTTCATGCTCCACATTGGCGGGCAGGCCACCTGGCAGGAACTCTGCATCCGCAGGCACCCGGCGGCGAGCGGCGCCGCGCAGCGCCCCGGCGCCTCCGCTGGCGGCGGCCCCTGCGACGGGTCCATCGGAGCGCCAAGCGGCGGCGGCTTGGCCGACGGATAGACCTGCGCCAATGCAGGGCCGGCACAGGCCAGAAACAGCAGCAGCAACAACAGGATGCGACGCATTGCGGAAACCTCACTTCGCAGGGGCGGCCGGTCAACCATGGCCCGGCCATCGGGTGAAGTGCTTCACGACACAGTCCTTCCGCGCGCCCGCGGGGCCGACTTCGCCACGGCGAAGCCATTCTCGCTTGCAACCATGACGCCTACAGTCACCGATGCCGGCGCCGGATTCGAAGGTGCCACCGCATTCCACGGTCTGGAGCCGACCACAGCATGGCGAGTCCGCGCTTCATCCTGAAGACCGACCTCACGGGGCTCGAACCGGTCACCGTGGGTGGTGGTGCGGTACTCGATGCCGATGCGCGGCTGCGGGCGCTGATCGGACCCGATCGCGCGGCCCTGTTCGCCGAACCCGTCATCACCTGGGGCAATGGGCGCAATGCCGGGTCGGTGTCCTGGTACGCCGTGGCGGGCGGGGACCCGATGCCGTTGGCCGCCCTGCCGCCCGCACGCCGGGCCGTGGTCGAACAGAACCTCGCGGCGGAATTCGCGGCACTCGCCCCGCTGATGGAGGACCCGCTGCTGCGGGCGGCGCTGGTGCTGGCCGGGCCGGATTCCATCCTCGCCATCGATGACCGGCCGCTGATCACCGGCTGGGGTCTGGCACCGGCGGGCGCCTTGCGCGACCCGGCCGGACGGCTGGCGCATCTGCGCGCGGTCTATGGCGCGGCGCTGCCACCTTCCCTCGTCGCGGAGGGTACGCCGGTGCGCGAAGCGCCGCGCGCCGCGCCTCTACCGCCGCCATCGCCGCGGCCTGTCCCGGTGACGGTGCCGGCCGTCGCGCCCGCCGTCGCCGCGCCCGTCGCGGCGCGGGCCGTGGGGTCAGCCTGGAACTGGTGGCTGCTGCCGGTCGGCGTGCTGGTCGCGCTCATCTTCCTCGGCCTGGGCTTCTGGCTGGGTTGGCAGTTGATCAGCGAACGCATCGCCGCGCAGCGCCTCGTCGCAACAGTCGCGGATGCGTCGCGCATCGACGACCAGGTGACACGCCAGCGCGCGACCAACGACGCCCTGCGCGTCGAGATCGAACAGGCGCGCCAGGCACTGCAGGGCGATGTCTGCCGGCCCGAAGGGTTCGGGCAATCGCCACTGACGCCGCCGCAGATCACGCCGATGCAGCCTTCGTCCCTGCCGCCCACGCCGCAGGGCCAGGCGGCCTTCACCGGCACGCTGATCGAGATGCTCGATCAGGCGACGGTGCTTGTGCTCGGGCCCTTGGCGAACGGGCAGGGGGTCGGCACCGGGACCGGCTTCGTGGTCGCCCCGGGGCTGGTGGTGACCAACGCGCATGTCGTCGCACCGCTCGATCCTGCACGCACCTATGTCGTGAACCGCCGCTTGGGGCGGCCGGTGACGGTGCAGGTGGTGGCGCAGACGCCCGACCCGGCCCCGGGCCGCGCTGATTTCGCTCTGCTGCGGTTGCCGGCCGATGCGGTCGCACTGTCCCCGCTCGGCCTGACGCGCGTGGCCAGCCGGCTTGACCCCGTCATCGCCGCCGGATTCCCCCAGGCGATCATGCAGACAGACGGGAATTTCCGGGCGCTGCTGGACGGCAATATCCGCGCCATTCCCGAACTGGCCGTGACCGACGGCCTCATCAGCGCGGTGCAGAACCTGCCATCGGGGCTGACGGTGATGCCGCACACGGCGGCAATCAGCCGCGGCAATTCGGGCGGGCCGCTGGTGGATCGCTGCGGCCGCGTCGTCGGTGTGAACACCTTCGGCTTCTTCAATGCGGAACAGGGCGAGCGTGTCTCCTATGCGCAGAAGGAGGATTCGCTGATCGCCTTCCTGGGGGCGAACAACGTCGCCATCACGGAGCTGACGGGGCCATGCCAACCGGTGGCACCTGCCACCGCGCCAGCGGCCGCCGCAGCACCGGCGGCCACACCCGCGCCCGCCACGCCGCCGCCTGCATCACCCGGGACGCCGTCGCCGGCCTCACCCGCGGTGCCGGCGCCGGCGTCAGCAGACGCAGCGCCCGCTGCCTCGCCGCCCGCTGTCTCGCCGACTGCGCCGTCTCAGGCGGCGCCCGGCATCTTACCGTTCATCCCCGGCATGCCGGCGGTGCCGGCGATCCCGCGCTGAACCGGCAGGGCAGGACCCGATCGTGGACGACAGCCTGATCGCCACCACGCTGAACCGGGACGTGCTGGCGCAGGGCGTCGGCGGCCAGCTGGCGGTGCAGCATTGGGAACAGCTCACCCAATATCTCAAGCGTGCGCTGACGCCGCGGCATGCCGCGATCTTCGCGGAACCCAATCCGGACCCAGAAAAGGGCAGCATCGACTGGTATGCGCCCGGAAGCGGGCCGGCGGTGGCGATCACGGACCTCGACCCCGCCGCGCAGGACGCTGCGCGCGGGCTGCTGATGCCGATGGTCGCTGAAATTCAGGCTGCGGCCGAACGCCTGCGCGGTTCGGCCAGTGAGGGCGAACGGTTCCTGGGCGAATTGCTGCGGCTGGCACTGGAGATCCCCGATCCATCCGCGATCCGCGTGCGCGACGGTGTGCCGGTGCTGGCCCCCTGGGGTCATACGCTGGCCGGCCCCGGCGCGATGCGCGAATTGCTGGTGAAGATGGTGCCGGTGCCGCTGGCGCCGATGACGATTGTCGGCCCCCCGGCGGCACTCGCCATCGCCCGCGCGCGGGTGTGGCCCTGGCTGCTGGCCTTCCTGCTGGCGCTGATGATCCTGCTGCTGGCGCTGTGGCTGCTGTGGCGCGACCCCTTCGGCTGGTTCGCCACGCCGCAGGCCCAATGCGTCGCGCCCGAGGGCGAGGTCGCGCGGCTGGATACGCTGCGCGAGGAAGAGGCGCGGGAAGGGGCGCTGCGCGCCGAACTCGCACGCATCGTGGCCGAGGCGGGCGAACGCCGCCTGCTGTGCCGGCCGCCGCCCCCCCCGCCCCCACCA
>JALHQB010000052.1 GCA_022842185.1 Acetobacteraceae bacterium | reverse complement strand
CGGGGCCGGCGCGGCAGCCGGTGCCGGTGCAGCGGCGCCGGCCGGAGCCGGAGCAGCTGCACCGGGGGACGGTGCGAGCGCGCCGGCGGCCGACAGCCCCTGCAAGGTGCGGATCAGTTCCGCCCGCCGATTGTCGTCCTGCAGCAGCCCGAGCAGGCGTTCGGCCTCGCTGCCGGTCGGCGGTGCCGGCGTGGTGGCAGACGGGGTGGCCGGATGGGCATGGGCGGGTGCCGTCGCGGCATTGCGTGGCGGTGTCGGCTGTCGCGCAGCCGGGCGCGGGGTTCGTGGCGGGGCGGGTGCCTCGACGGCCGGCAGCGGTTCGGGCTCCTCAACCGGCACGGATTGCGCCAGGACCCAGCCCGATGGCAGCAGGATCAGGGCACACAGGATCGTGAGGAGCGTGCGACGAAGGCCGTTCATGCCGGCAGGGACCCCATACCGGTGGCCGCGGTCAAGTCGGCGCCCAGCGGTTGCCCATCTGTCGCCCACAGTCCAGCATTGCAACGCAGCATGAAACACTCCCCTTCCGTCTGGACCGTGATGTTTGCCCTGCTCGGCGTTCATCTCGCGGGCATGGGCGTATTCCTGGCCGTCCCCGTCCTGGCGCCGGCCATAGCCATCGAAGCTGGCATTCCTGCGGCATTGGCCGGGGTCCATACCGCATTGGTCTATGCGGGGGCATTGGTTTCGGGGCCCCTCGCCGGGGCTTTCATCCGCCGCTATGGCGGCATCCGGGTGTTGCAGGCGGGCCTCGCGTTCTGTGGGTTGGCGGTGGCGATCTCTGCCCTGGCCCATCCGGTGGCGCTGGTGGCTTCGGCCTTCGCCTGCGGGCTGGGCCATGGGCCGGTCACGCCGGCAGGCAGCCATCTTCTGGCGCAGAAGGCGCCGGCCAACCGGCGGTCGTTGATCTTCAGCCTCAAGCAATGCGGCGTGCCGGCGGGGGCGATGCTGATCGCCGCGGTCACGCCGGTGATCGCCCAGGCCTATGGCTGGCGGGCCGGGATCCTGGCGGTGGCGGGGCTCCTGGTGGTGGCGGCGGTGGTCTTGCAGCCGCTGCGCGGGCCGCTCGATGCCGAACGGGACCGCACCGCCCGGCTTGGCAACTTGCGCGCGGCCTGGGGTGCGGCGCTCGGCAGCCTGGCGATCCTGCGGGAAGTCCCGGTCCTGCGGCGCCTGACGGTGATGTCGGCGCTGTATGGTGTCTCACAATTCTGTTTTTCGTCCTTTTTCGTGGTGTTTCAGGTCGAAGCCCTGGGCGTGCCGCTGACCGAAGCCGGCTTCCGCCTGGCCCTGGCACAGGCCGCCGGGATGGTCGGGCGAGTTGGCTGGGGCCTGCTGGCGGATCGGACCGGGGCGCGGCCGGTGCTGACCGGGCTGGGTCTCGCCACCGCGGTGGCGGGGCTGGCGTTGCTGCTCGCCGGCCCGGGGTGGCCCGGCGTGTTCGTGACGCTGGCGGGCATGGCCATGGGGGCCACCGCGATCGGCTGGAACGGCGTGTTCCTGGCCGAGACGGCCCGGCTCGCCCCCCACGGCCAGGTTGGCGCGACGACAGCCGCTGCCGGCTTCGTGTTCGGCGCCTGCATGCTGGTGGGGCCACCCACCTTTTCGGCCCTGGTGCAGGCTTCGGGGGGCTACAGCCTCGGTTTCGGCCTTTGCGCCATGACCGCCCTGGTCGGCGCCGTGCTGGTGCATGGCGGCAGGGCTGTTGCGAAGACGTGAAACGGGTCTAGGTAGGGGTCCATGATCACCATCCTCACGATCCTGGTCGGGATTTCGATGCTGGCGACGCTGGGTGTGTTGCTGGCCGGCGTGCTGGGCATGGCGGGCGGCCGCGGCGATTCCCAGCGGTCCAACAAATTGATGCGATGGCGCATCGGGTTGCAGTTCCTGTCGCTGGCACTGTTTGCCATCCTGTTGCTGCTGATGAAGCGATAAGGCGTCAAACCTTGCCCTGACGGGGTTCGCCCCGTATTTTCCGGCCCCTGCGCGCGGCCACCGCGATGCGCGCCCAATCCAAGAAGGCACACGGTTCGAACGATGAAGGTCCTCGTCCCCGTCAAGCGGGTGGTCGATTACAACGTGAAGGTCCGCGTCAAGGCGGACGGCACAGGCGTCGAGACGGCGAACGTCAAGATGTCCATGAACCCGTTCGATGAGATCGCGGTCGAGGAAGCCGTGCGCCTCAAGGAAAAGGGCGTGGCGACCGAGATCATCGCGATCTCCGCCGGCCCGTCCGCCGCGCAGGAACAGATCCGCACCGCGCTCGCCATGGGCGCCGATCGCGGCATCCTGGTCGAACATGACGGGGTGCTGGAACCGCTCGCGGTCGCCAAGATCCTGAAGGCGATCGCCGACAAGGAAGGCCCCGCGCTGGTCATCCTGGGCAAGCAGGCGATCGACGACGACATGAACGCCACCGGCCAGATGCTGGCGGCACTGCTCGGCTGGGCGCAGGGCACCTTCGCGTCCAAGATCGAGAAGGATGGCGAGGCGCTCAAGGTCACGCGCGAAGTCGATGGCGGGCTCGAGACGGTCTCGCTGAAACTGCCGGCGATCGTGACCACCGACCTGCGCCTGAATGAACCGCGCTATGCGTCGCTGCCGAACATCATGAAGGCGCGCAAGAAGCCGATCGAGACGGTGAAGCCGGCCGACCTCGGTGTCGATGTCACGCCGCGTCTGACGGTGCTGAAGGTCGAGGAACCGCCCAAGCGCGTGGCGGGCAAGAAGGTGGCCTCGGTCGCCGAACTGGTGGACAAGCTGCGCACCGAAGCGAAGGTGATCTGACCATGGCGGTTCTCGTTCTCGCCGACCACAAGGATGGCGGCATCACCCAGCCCACGCGCAGCACGGTCGCGGCCGCGGCGCAGCTCGGTGACGTGCATGTGCTGCTGGTGGGCGAAGGCGCCGCCGCGGCAGCGCCCGCCGCGGCAAAGATCGCCGGCGTGGCGAAGGTGCTGACCGGGGCGGAAGCGCCGGTGCTGGCTGAACCGCTGGCAGCCCTTCTGGTGGCGATGGCGCCGGGGTATTCTCACCTGCTCGCGCCGGCTTCGGCCTCGGGCAAGAATGTGATGCCGCGCGTGGCCGCCCTGCTGGATGTGCAGATCCTGTCGGACATCTCGGGCGTCGTGGATGCCGATACCTTCGTGCGGCCGATCTATGCCGGCAACGCGATGGCGACGGTGAAGTCGTCTGATGCGAAGAAGGTCATCACGGTGCGCGCCGCGTCCTTCGACCCGGCCGCCGCCGAGGGTGGTTCAGCCTCGACCGAAGCCGCGCCGACCGCCGCCGACCCTGGCCTGTCCACCTTCCTGGGCGCGGAGATCGTGAAGTCCGAGCGGCCGGAACTGACGGCCGCGCGGATCGTGATCTCCGGCGGGCGCGCCATGGCGTCCTCCGAGAACTTCGCCATCATCGAAAAGGTCGCGGACAAGCTCGGCGCCGCCGTTGGTGCATCGCGCGCCGCGGTCGATGCGGGGTATGCGCCCAACGACATGCAGGTCGGCCAGACCGGCAAGATCGTCGCACCGGAACTGTACATCGCCGTCGGCATCTCCGGCGCCATCCAGCATCTGGCCGGCATGAAGGACAGCAAGGTCATCGTCGCCATCAACAAGGACGAGGAAGCGCCGATCTTCCAGGTCGCGGATTACGGCCTGGTGGGCGACCTGTTCAAGCTGATGCCGGAACTGGAAGCCGAACTGTCCAAGTGACGGCGGCCAGCGACACCATCCATTGACGCGGGGGGAGAAGGCAGCTTCTCCCCCTTTTCGTATCCCGGAGGTCCCATGACTGAAATCGCGAAGGTCGGCGTCATCGGTGCCGGCCTGATGGGCAACGGCATCGCGCATGTGTCCGCGCTGGCGGGCCTGCCCGTCGTGCTGATGGATGTGCAGCAGGCGGCGCTCGATAAGGCGCTCGTGACCCTGTCGGGCAACATGGACCGGCAGGTGAAGAAGGCGCTGATCACCGCCGACGACAAGGCCGCGGCGCTGGGCCGTATCACCACGGTCACGACCAACGATGCCTTCGGCGACTGCGACATCGTGATCGAGGCCGCGACCGAGAACGAGGACCTCAAGAAGAAGATCTATGCCGGTCTGCTGCCGAAGCTGAAGGCGGATGCGATCCTCGCCTCCAACACGTCCTCCATCCCCATCACACGCCTGGCGGCCGCGACGGACCGGCCGTCCCGCTTCATCGGGATGCACTTCTTCAACCCCGTGCCGATGATGAAGCTGGTCGAGATCATCCGCGGGCTGGCGACCGACGACGCGACGGCCGCGGCTGTGGAGGCGCTGGCGCGCAAGCTCGGCAAGACCCCGGTCGCCGCCGGGGATTGGCCAGGCTTCGTGGTCAATCGCGTGCTGTGCCCGATGCTGAACGAGGCGATCCAGGCGCTGATGGAAGGCGTGGGCGATGTCCGCGCCATCGACGACGGCATGAAGCTCGGTGCGAACCACCCGATGGGGCCGCTGGAGCTAGCGGATTTCGTCGGCCTCGACACGCTTCTCAGCGTCATGAAGGTTCTGCACGAAGGGATCGGCGATCCGAAGTACCGGCCGTCACCGCTGCTGGCGAAGTATGTGGAAGCCGGTTGGCTGGGGCGGAAGTCCGGACGCGGCTTCTACGATTATTCGACCAATCCGCCGACACCCACGCGGTGAACGAGAGGGGCTCCTGCCCCTCTCGCAATCGGGAAGGTCAGCGCGACTGACCTCCCTATGTTACCGCGCCGCGACCAGCTTCAGTTCGCCGACGCCGAGCGCGATGTTCAGCCCGGTATTGCCTTCGACGCTGACCGGCTGGAGCGCGACGCCGCGATTGCTGCCGCCCAGCAGAACATTAGCCGCGCCGCCCACGCCCGCCGTCAGGGCCGCCGAGACGCCGCCGAAGGTGCCGGCGAGTGAACCCGGGGCCAGATTCCCCGTGCTCGCCAGGACGCCCCACAGCATCACGGCCGCGCCGGTATAGCCGACATCGACGCCATAGCGGCTGATCTCGCCGGTGTAGCGCTCAGTGCGGCCGCCCTGGCCGGTGAAGATGCACTGCACGTCGCGGGTGGAGCCGAAGATGAAGCTGGTGCCGGCGGCGACATCACAGCGCAGGGTGCCGACGCGGACATGGCCGGTCAGGTCGGGCGGCTGCTGGGTTTGGGCGAAGGCGGGCGCGGCCGCCATCAGGCCGAGGCCGAGCATGGCGCCGAGCCGGGTGCCGATGTGACGCATGATGGTAATGCCTCTCTCGATGGATTGCGGGCTGAAGCCCAGCCTTGGCTCAACGTTGCCGACGCGCCATGGTTTCATCAAACATCGCCGACGAGGATTAAAGTGCCATGAACCCCATTACTTCGCCTGCCCGGATCGCCTTCATCGGCATGGGGGTCATGGGCGCCGCCATGGCCGCCAACATCATGAAGGCCGGCTTCGCGCTGACCGTGTCCAGCCGCAGCAAGGCCAAGGCGGAGACATTGCTTGCCGCCGGCGCCGAATGGGCGCCGAGCGCGCAAGATGCGGCGGATGGCGCGACCTGCGTCTGCCTGTGCGTGCCCGACACCCCGGATGTGGAGGCTGTGCTGTTCGGCGAGGACGGCGTGGTGCATGGCGCGGCGCCCGGGACGGTGGTGATCGACTTCTCGACCATCGCCGCCTCCGCCTCGGCCGATTTCGCCCGGCGCATGGCCGAACGCGGCATTGTCCTGCTGGACAGCCCGGTGTCGGGCGGTCCGCAGGGCGCGATCGACGGCACGCTGACCTGCATGGTGGGCGGTCCGGATGCCGCGTTCTCCGCCGCGCGCGCGGTGTTCGACGCGGTGGGCAAGACCATCACGCTGCTCGGCCCCGCTGGCTCCGGCCAGATCTGCAAATCGGGCAACCAGCTGATCATCGTCGCGGCCATGCAGGCGGTGGCCGAGGCGCTGACCATGGGCCGCAAGGCGGGCCTTGACCCGATGCTGATGCGCCAGGCGCTGCTGGGCGGATCGGCCAGGTCCTTCGTGATGGAGAACCACGCCAAGCGCATGCTCGACCGCAACTTCAAGCCGGGCTTCCGGGCAGAACTGATGCGCAAGGACATCCGCCTGGCCCTTGGGGCCGTGCGCGACAACGGCGTCTTCGCGCCATCGACAGCACTCGCAGCGCAGATGATGGAGGCCGTGGTCAATTCCGGCCGCGGCGGGGATGACTGTGCCTCGCTGGGCGCGCTGGTGGCGGAGTTGTCCGGGGTGAAGGACTGAATGACCACCGCAGCCGTCCAACTGCGCGCGAGGCTGCACCATCTCTACACCGGGCTTGGGGCGGAATGCCGACGCTTCCGCTACGGCGTCATGGTGCTCGACCTCGGGACGATTCTCTTCGTCATCGCGACATCCTTTGTCGAGCGCAATGCGGTGATCGGCGTCATCGACGTCCTGATCGGCATCGTGCTGGCGGTGGAATTCGCAATGCGCCTTGCCGGCAGCCGGCGCGCGTGGCGGGAAGCCCTGCGCCTCGCATCGATTGCCGACATGCTCGCGATCATCTCCTTCCTCGCGCCGTTGGCAGGCGAAGGGCTGGGATTTCTGCGAGTGATGCGGACGCTGCGGCTGCTGCATTCGTACCGGATGCTGGACATGCTGCGGGATGATTTCGACTTCTTCCGCCGCAACGAGGAAGCGATCCTGGCGGCGACGCATCTGGGCGTCTTCATCTTCATCATGACCGCGCTGGTCTATGAGACGCAGCACGCCCACAACCCGCACATCACGCATTACGCCGATGCGCTGTATTTCACCGTCACGGCGCTGACGACAACAGGCTTCGGCGACATCACCCTGCCCGGCACGGTGGGTCGGCTGATCTCCGTGGTGATCATGCTGGCCGGCGTCACATTGTTCCTGCGCCTGGCGCAGGCGCTGTTCCGACCTACGAAGGTGCGCTTCACCTGCATGTCGTGCGGCCTGCAGCGGCACGAACCCGACGCGGTGCATTGCAAGGCGTGCGGCGCCTTGCTGAACATCCCCGACGAGGGCAACGACTGATCGTCGGGACGCGTAGGACGCTGGCCGTCCGCGCCTGGCTGCGAATCAGCCAGGCGCGTGACAATGTTGGCTTAAACGAAGCTGTCGAACGCATCGCGCCAGCACGATCTGGCGCAGAATGATCTGTCCGGCTCGAACGATCCGCGCGACATGCCGGGCGGTTGGGCGCGCCGCTTCAGCCCGCCTCCGGCATGCCGATTCGCCCCAGCCCCGGCAGCTTGATCGCCGGCCGCCGCAGGTCGACCCCCGCCACCGCCCCGAGGATATTGGCCTCGATCCCCTCGACCCAGCCGATCGTGATGCCGGCATAGCCACCCAGGGTCAGCCGCAGCCCGGTGCCTGACGCCGTGCGCCGCAGCCACTGCCCGTCATACGGGTAGTCCTTGCCGATCGCGGTCGGCGGCAGCACGACTTGCGCTTCCGGCACCGCATCCAGCACGGCGGCGACGAAGGTGTTGGAATTCGGCCCCGGCCAGACCCGATAATCACCACGGGTGCGCCAGGCATAGCTCTCGACCGCCGCCTGCATGCGCGGGATCAGCGCCGCGGCGGCCTCGCCATCCGCCGCCAGGATCACTTCGGGGTCGCGTCCGAACCAGCGGCCATCCGGTTCGAAGCCGTTGACGCGGATCGGGTCGCCCCAGGCGGTATAGTCGTAGCGCGTGTAGGCGCCCGCGCCTTCAGGCTTCAGCACGATCCAACTGTGCACGGCGAAGATGCCGCGCCAGCGCACCGTCGGCGCGGCGAAGACCCGCACGATGGCGCCGGGATGGTCGGCAGGGCTTGGCAGGTGGCCGATGCTGGACCGGTCGGCGCTCCACCACCCCGCGCCGATGCCGTTCCACTGGTGCACCACCGCCGAGACCATCAGCGGCACAAGATAGACCAGCACGAACAATGCCAGCGCGCGTCTCGGGGTGATCATCAAGCGTCTCGCCCCGCGCCGGACACCCATGTCATGCCCGCCGCCGAACCCTCGGCGAAGCCACGCAGCCGCGCGGCGATCACCGCGCCGACCGCTTCCACGGCCGCGGCGCGCGGAAAGCGCGTGCGCCAGGCGATTCGCACCGTGCGCCCCGCCCCTGCCGCCAGGGGCCGCAGCACGATCCCCGCATCCTGCGCCGCGCCGGCGGCCAGGCCCGGGATCAGCGTCGTGCCGTAGCCGGCGGCGACCATGTTCAACAGCGTGGACAGGCTCGACGCACGCAGCGCGCCGCCCAGCGCGCCGCTGTGCCCGCAGGCCGCGAGCGCCTGGTCACGCAGGCAGTGGCCATCCGCCAACACCAGAATGTCCCGGGCCAATTCCGCTTCTACGACGTAGTCGCGCGACGCCAGTGCATGGTCGGGCGGCAGGGCCGCCAGGAACGGTTCGGCGAACAGTGTACGGCTCGCCAGGTCCACCCCCTCCACCTCGGTGGCCAGCAGCAAGGCGTCGAGGTCATGGGCGCGCAGCCGTTCGACCAGCGCATTGGTCTGGTCCTCCCACGGTTCGACCTCCAGCGCGGGCAGCGCCTCGCGCAGCGGCGCGAAGACAAGTGGCAGCAGGTAGGGTGCGAGTGTCGGGATGATGCCGAGCCGGAAGCGCCCGGCCAGCGGGTCGCGCAGGTCGCGCGCCACGGCGAGGATGGCCTCGGCCTCGGCCACGGCACCGCGGACATGGCCGATCAGCCGGTCGCACGCAGATGTCGGCGCCACTGCCTTGCTGCTGCGTTCGAACAGGGTGATGCCCAGCAACTCCTCCAACTTGCGAAGCTGGACCGAAAGCGTCGGCTGGCTGACGCCGCAGGCTTCCGCGGCACGGCCGAAATGGCGGTGCTCGGCCAGGGCGATCATGTAGCGCAGGTCGCGCAGATTCATCGTGGTGGCGCCCTCGGCGGTGCTGCGACGACGGTCACGGTTCCGGGAATCCCGCAGGCGACCGCGACGATTGGCAACGTCTATCGTTGCTTTGTAAATTTGTCACTTCCGCAATCGGCCAGGGGCTGACAGGTTGTGCCCCGAAGGCTGAAAACAATGGGGGGTCGCAGTTGCGGCGCCCGATGGTATGGGCCTGTCTGCCAGCCACGCAGCGGCCCGGGGCACCGGGCCGGAACTATCGAAGCCAGCCAACGATCGGAGAGACAGCATGGACGGAAACACTGGTCAGGGCGCCGGCAAATGCCCTGTGATGCACGGCAAGCCGACCGCCGCACGCTTCACGACCCGGTCCAACCGCGATTGGTGGCCGAACCAGCTGAACCTGCGCGTACTCAGCCAGCAATCGGCCAAATCCAATCCGATGGGCGCGGGCTTCGATTATGCGGAGGCGTTCAAGTCGCTCGACCTCGCCGCGCTGAAGAAGGACATCATCGCGCTGATGACCGTCTCGCAGCCCTGGTGGCCGGCGGATTACGGGCATTACGGGCCGCTGTTCATCCGCATGGCATGGCATGCCGCCGGCACCTATCGGACCGCTGACGGCCGCGGTGGCGCGTCCAATGGCGCGCACCGCTTCGCGCCGGAAAATTCCTGGCCCGACAACGCCAACCTGGACAAGGCGCGCCGCCTGCTTTGGCCGATCAAGCAGAAGTACGGCAACAAGATCTCCTGGGCCGACCTGTTCGTGCTGACCGGCAATTGCGCGATCGAATCGATGGGCCTGAAGCCCTTCGGGTTTGGCGGCGGCCGCGTGGACATCTGGGAACCGGAAGAAGACGTCTATTGGGGTTCGGAGGACATCTGGCTCGGCGACCAGCGCTACACCGGCGATCGCCAGCTCGAGAACCCGCTCGCCGCCGTGCAGATGGGCCTCATCTACGTCAATCCGGAAGGGCCGAACGGTAACCCCGACCCCGTCGCCTCGGGCCGCGACATCCGCGAGACCTTCTCGCGCATGGCGATGAACGATGAGGAGACGGTCGCGCTGACCGCCGGCGGCCATACCTTCGGCAAATGCCACGGCGCGGGTGACGCGACGCTGGTCGGGCGCGAACCCGAGGCCGGCCCGATGGAGCAGATGGGCCTGGGCTGGATCAGCACCTTCGGATCCGGCAAGGGCGTCGATGCCATCACCAGCGGCATCGAGGGCGCCTGGACGCCGACGCCGACCACCTGGGACAACAGCTACTTCGACATGCTGCTCGGGTTCGAGTGGGAACTGACGAAGTCCCCGGCCGGCGCGCAGCAGTGGAAGCCGACCGACCCGGCCGCCCAGACGCTGGTGCCGGATGCGCATGACCCGTCCAAGCGCCACCCGCCGATGATGACGACGGCGGACATGGCGATGAAGATGGACCCGGAATATCGCAAGATTTCCGAGCGCTTCCACAAGAACCCGGACCAGTTCGCCGACGCCTTCGCCCGCGCCTGGTTCAAGCTGACCCATCGCGACATGGGGCCGAAGGCGCGTTACCTCGGCCCGGACGTCCCGGCCGAAGACCTAATCTGGCAGGACCCGGTGCCGAAGGCGACTCATCCGCCGATCGACGCAGCCGACATCGCGGCGCTGAAGGCGCAGATCCTGGCTTCCGGCCTGTCGGTGTCGCAGCTGGTGTCCACCGCCTGGGCCTCGGCCTCGACGTTCCGCGGGTCGGATCGTCGCGGTGGTGCGAATGGCGCGCGCATCCGTCTCGCGCCGCAGAAGGATTGGGAAGCGAACCAGCCCGCGCAGCTCGCCGAGGTTCTGGGCAAGCTCGAAGCCGTGCAGAAGGCGTTCAACGCGGGCGGCAAGCACGTCTCGCTGGCCGACCTGATCGTGCTGGGCGGTTCCGCCGCGATCGAACTGGCGGCCAAGGCCGCCGGCCACGACGTGACGGTGCCCTTCGTGCCCGGCCGCACCGATGCGTCGCAGGCGCAGACGGATGCCGAATCCTTTGCCCCGCTTGAGCCGGAGGCGGATGGCTTCCGCAACTACCGCCGTGCCCGCTTCACGGTCGCGGCCGAGGAGCAGCTGATCGACAAGGCGCAGCTGCTGACGCTGACGGCGCCGGAGATGACGGTGCTGGTGGGTGGGCTGCGCGTGCTGGGGGCGAATGTCGGCTCCTCGCCCCATGGCGTCTTCACCAGCCGTCCGGGGACGCTGACCAACGACGTCTTCGTCAACCTGCTCGACATGGGCACGGTCTGGACGCCGACAGACGAGACCGCGGAACTGTTCGAGGGCCGCGACAGCGCGACGGGTGCGGTGAAGTGGACCGGCACGCGCGTCGACCTGGTGTTCGGGTCGAACTCGCAGCTGCGCGCCCTGGCGGAAGTCTATGCCCAGGGCGACAACCAGGTGAAGTTCGTGAAGGACTTCGTGGCGGCCTGGACCAAGGTGATGAACCTGGACCGCTTCGACCTCGCCTGACCCTCTCCCGGCGCGGAGCCGGGACAACCTGCCCTTGCCAGCGGTCCGTATCTCGGGCCGCTGGCAGGTGCCCCCGATGCCGCCGGATGCGACGGTTCCGCAGCCCCGGCGCCTTGTGCGTCTCCCCGACGACAGTGATTGGTCCGATGGGCCGTGCTTCCGCTTCGGTGCGTCGTAATCGGGGTGAAGAACCATTGGCCCATGCCGCTGCCTCCACCCCCGGCGCCCCGGCCGGGTCCGCCTAGGCCCTGGTGCGGAGTAGCAGCGCCGCCAGCCGGGGCTCCGCCGCCTGCTGCGCCGCAAGCTCGATGGCGCGGTAATCCGCGACCAGATTGCGTCCGGCATCGGTCAGCGCCGCGCCGCCGCCGCGATGTCCGCCGGGGCTGGCCTCCACCACGGCGTGACCCAGCATCGTGTTCAACGCCTTCACCAGATCCCAGGCTCGCTTGTAGCTCATCCCCAGGGCGCGGCCCGCGGCGGAAATCGAACCCTCCCGGCCGATCGCTTCCAGCAGCGCGATTTTGCCCGGGCCGATGCGTCCCTGCGGAAGGTCGATCCGCAGGCTGAGAAGTCCGTCGGACGAGCCCCTCCCCCCTTCCGCCCGGCTGCGTGGCTCATCGCTGTCAGACATGGTTGTCTCCGTCGCGCCGCGCAGACGCCCCGCTCTCGACCTCCGTGCCGGCCGCAATCCGCACCGCGGCATGGTCGAAGGTCACCGCCTTGACGACTGCCCAGACGTCCATGCCGATGGTCAGGCCCAGGCGCGCCACGCTGTCGCGCGTCACGCGGGCAAGAAGTGTTGTCGGTCCGACCGCCAGGCGCAGGAACACCTCATGCGCCGAGGCCGAATCACTGATGCCGAGCAGCCGCGCCGGCAGGATGTTTTGCGTCGAGATGCCGCGCGGCGCCTCCGTCGCGACGGCAATGTCGCGGGCGCGCAGCCGGATGCGCGCGGCGGTGCCGGGTGGCTCCGGGCGCAAGGGCACCTCGAAGGCACCGCCGCCAAACACCAGGCGCGTGAGCCCGCGCACCCCATCATGCGCGGCGATGGTGCAGGCGATCACCGCGCCGGCGTCGCGTCGCGCGGCCAGGGGCAGGTCGGTGCGGGCGGCGAGTTCCTCCACCGGACCCTCCGCCAACACCCGCCCAGCCTCCATCAGCACGAGCCGATCAGCCAGCGCATCCACCTCATCCAGCGCATGGGTGACGTACAGGATGGGGATGCGCGTGGCATCGCGCAGCGTGGCGAGGAAAGGCAGCACCTCCGCCCGCCGCGCGGTATCGAGCGCGGCGAGCGGTTCGTCCATCAGCAACAGCCGCGGCCGTGCCAGCAAGGCCCGGCCCAGCGCCACGCGCTGGCGCTCCCCGCCCGACAACAGCCCGGGGCGGCGGCCGAGCAAGGGGGTGATGCCGAGCAGTTCAACGACATCCCCGAAACCAGGACCCTCCGCATCACGCGGTGCCCGCCGCAGACCATAGCGGAGGTTGGTCTCGACGCTCAGATGCGGAAATAGGCGGGCATCCTGGAACACCACGGCGCAGCGCCGGCGCTCCGGCGAGACCACGATCCCGCGGGCGGTGTCGCACAGCACCACACCATCGAGGATGACCCGTCCTTCCTGCGGCCGCAGCAACCCGGCCACGGCGGACAGGATCGTGGTCTTGCCGCAACCGGATGGGCCGAACAACGCGGTCACGCCGGCCGCCGGCACGATGAAAGCGGCATCGAGCGCGAAGCCATCCGCGCCGAAGCGGTGCCGCAGCGCGACCTCCAGCATCAGCCGCGCCCGAGCAGCAGGTGCATGCGCCGGGCGATCAGTTCGGCCAGCACAAGCCCCGTCATGGCGAGGGTGAAGGAGACCAGCGCCAGCCTGGCGGCGGTCGCTTCGCCGCCCGGCGTCTGGGTGGCGCTGTAGATGGCCAGCGGCAGGGTCTGCGTCTCCCCCGGGATGTTGGAGGCGAAGGTGATCACCGCGCCGAACTCACCCAGGCCGGCGGCAAAGGCGGTGACCGCGCCGGCCAGGACCCCCGGCGACATCAGCGGCAGGGTCACAGTGAAAAAGCGATCGAACGGGCCGGCGCCCAGCGTGCGGGCGGCCGCTTCCAGGCCCGGATCCACCTGCTCCAGCCCCAACCGCACGGACCGGACGATAAGCGGGAAGGACATCACCGCCGTCGCCAGCGCCGCGCCCCCGGTGGTGAAGACCAGCCGCACGCCGAACCAGTCGTTGAGAAGCGCGCCGATCGGCCCGCGCACGCCGAACACCATCAGCAGGCCCCAGCCGACGACAACGGGCGGCACCACCAGCGGCAGATGCACGAGAGCGTCCAGCAGCATGCGGCCGGGAAAGTGCCGGCGCGCCAACAGCCACGCGACGCCAACCGCCGGGATCAGCGATACCAGCACGGAGCGCGAGGCAACTTCGAGGCTGAGTCGGACCGCCTGCCATTCATCGGGTGTCAGGCCCAGGGTCACGAAACCCGTCCTCGGGCGGTCAGTTGCTTCACCGCGGGAGCGTGAAGCCGAATCGCTGCCAAATCGGCAACGCCTCCGGCCCAGCGAGGAAGGCGAGCAGCGCGCGGGCCTGGGCATTGACCTCGGCACGGCGGGTCAGTGCGAAGGGGTAGGTGATGGCCGGGTGACTTTCCGCGGGAAAGGTCCCGACCACCCGCACGCCATGGCTAGCGGCGGCGTCGGTCGCATAGACGATCCCGAAGGGCGCCTCGCCGCGTTCGACCAGCAGCAGGGCGGAGCGCACATTGTCCGCTCGGGCGAGGCGCGGTGACAGCACGTCCCACTGGCCCATCCAGGTGAGCGCCGCCTGGGCATAGCGGCCGACCGGCACATGGGCGGGATCGCCGGTGGCGATGCGGCCGCGCGGCCCGAGCAGCGCCACCAGATCAGTGCCGCGCGTCAGGGTCATGGCGCGTGGGGCGTCCGCGGGCGCGATCAGGACGAGCGCATTGCCGATCGGGCTGCTCCTGGTGGCGTTCACCAGCAGGTGACGGTCCTGCAGATAATCGGCCCAGGGCTCGTCAGCGCTCATGAACAGATCGGCCGGCGCACCCTGTTCGATCTGGCGCGCGAGCGTGGAGGAGGCGGCGAAGGACAGCCGCGGGGCCGGATTGCCGCGCGCCTGCCAGGCGGTGCCAAGGGCGCGCATGGCATCGGTCAGGCTGGCGGCGGCGAAGACCGTCACGGCATCCTGCGCGCGGGCCACGGGGGCCAGCGCAACGGCTGCCAGGGCAGCGAGAAGGATGCTTCGGCGCATGGCGGCGCGATTCCTGCGTTATATGCGCCGAAACATAACGAGGCGGCCGCATGCCGTCCATCACGGCCCCAGGGCGGGCCGGTGGAATGCCCGATTCCCCCTCGTCAATCGCGGATTGCCGGCCTGGATTCTGGTGTCGGTGCGCCCGCGCAGGCGGGTCGTTTGGTCGATGGAGAGCTTCGCCCCGCCGACGCTCCGTTCACGCCACCGCGTCGCAGGTCAGTTCGAAGCGGCATTCAGGATGCCCCGCCGCGACGCAGGCGACCTCGCGGCAGACCGGCGTACCAGGGCGCCCCGCCGCTTCGAGGATATGGCGCATGCCCCCGGCGAAGCTGCCCTCGAAGGTGTAGCAGACCGGGCGGCCGGTCTCCGGCCCATAGCCGAGCGCAAAGGCGGAATGGCGCACGATGACCTCCGCGCGGCCCGCCTTCTCATCCAACGCCGTGATCTCCATCCGGCCATAGCCGCGCTGGGACAGGCGATTGAGGTAGTGGCGAAACGTGTCCACGGCGGACAAGCCGTGGGTGGTCGATTCGGCGCGGCACCATTGCAGCGCCGACAGGTCGCTCGACGCATAGAGAATCGCGCGATAGCCTTCGGCGCCGATCGCCGCTTCGATCGATTGCTGCAGATTCACCAGAAAGTGGCGCGGCAGGTAGATCATCGGCAGGCCGTCGGTCCGCCAGATCCCAGTATCCGGATCAACCTCGATCGGTACCTGCGGCTCGGCCATGGCTTTTCCTGACGTATAGACCCGGTAGTCTTCGTTGAATTCCGCTGGGGCTGGTTGCGCCCGACTGGCCTCAGTCAGGCGCGACGAAACCGCCCCCGGCCCTGTGCAGGGAGCACCCGGATTACCGGCGCGCCTTGCCCTTGGCGATCTCGCGTTCGATCATCGATCGCTCGGTCGCGCCCGAACGTCGGATGATCTCGCGGATGATGGCAGGCGAGATCCGGTGCCGCTTGGCCAGCGACCTCACCTCTTCATCCATTTCGGCTTCGGTTTTCGGCGCGGCGGCGTCGATGCTAGGGATTGCCATGGGGGATATCCTTCCGGTCGGCGGCCGCTGGAGCAGATCCCGCCGGGGTGGGATCACCCGGACGGTCAGAGCGTGATGGCCGGAGGTGCGAAGGCACCGTAGGGCTGAATCACGTGGTCAAACAATGGGTTAGAGTGGGATCGGCCAACGAAGGTGAACCGATCACGCTCTAGCGATGCTCTCAAAAAGAAACCAGAGCGATCCACCCTCGGGGGGAACCGCTCTGGAGCAGATTGCGCCTGATTGATTTCAGCCGGGCGCAAGACAAATCGCGTTCAAACAACTGGCAGGCAAGAATTGCGTCAGCGTGATGCAACGCAGGTCGCTCGACGGGGCCGCCTCCCATGAAACGGGTCGGCGGCCACGGCCAATCCTACTTGCGACGCGCCTTGCGTGCGGCGTAGCGGGCGTCGCGCATCGCCTTCTGTTCGGCGGCCAGCGCGAGCGCGCGTGCCTTCTTCTCCGCATCGAGAAGCACGGCGCGTTCTTCCTGCTCCATCGATGCCGCGGCTGCTTCGCGTGCGGCTTCGGCCTGGCGCACGGCTTCCTCGGCTGCCAGGCGTGCGGCCTCGACCTGGCGCTGGGCTTCCTCGGCGGCGAGGCGTTCGGCCTCGACCCGGGCGGCTTCGGCCTGGGCAGCGCGTTCGGCCTCCCGATCGGCGCGGCGCTGCTCACGTGCCTCGGCGACGGCGCGCTGCGCGGCGAGGCGCTGCTGCACCACCGGATCGTCCTGGGCCGGCCTTGCGCGGAAGCGCTCAAGGGTGGCGTTGCGTGCGCCTTCCGCCGTCTTGCGGCGCTCATTGAAGTCGTCGCGTTTCATACCTTGCATCGTAGCGTAGCTGTCCCGTTTCATGGGTTGCGGTTTCGGCGTGCTGTCGGCCGCGGGGAATTGAGGAGACCCCAGCGGGCCCCGACAGGCGCACCATGCTGCCCCGGGGCACAAGGCCACGTCCAGCGGTGCCCTGCTGCCGCACGCCAAGCCAGGGCGCGGGCGCTGAATGGCAAAGGTTCGAGACGGGGTCGCGCGGGGCGGTCCCGTCGTCAATCGGCAAGCGACCTGGCCTGTTCAGCCAGGTCGCGCTGCCGTTCTGAAATCAGGCCCGGCGCAGATTGGTCGCGGACATCTTGCCCTGCTGACCCTTCTGGAGGTCGAACTCGATCTTGTCGCCTTCCTGCGGCGTGCCGATGCCGGAACGCTCGACGTCGGAGATGTGCACGAACACGTCCTTCGCGCCGTCGTCAGGCTGAATGAAGCCGTAGCCCTTGGTAGCGTTGAACCACTTGATGGTGCCAGTGGACATGGGAATTCCGATCAAAAACGTTGTGCCACCACGCAAAATGCATGCTGGATCAATCTTCCTCAGGGGGCGGAGCGGACTCGGCGCTCGATCCGAGCGTGGAGAGCAAGCCGAACCAGACAAGGTTGACGACGGGAACATAGATGTATTTTCGGCGACTGCAAGGACAGGTTGCGCGTGTTGTCGGAATCATGATGCCAGCGGTTGCCCGGCCACCTGATTTGCGCCGCCCGTCACGCCCGCGGCGGCGGGTCCCGCGAGAGCCCGCGCGCGCCGAGTTCCGCCACATACGTAGCCCACCGCGTGTCCTGTTCGACGCCTAGCGTCCGCAGATAGTCCCACGAGTAGATGCCGGTATCGTGCAGATCGTCGAACACGATCCGCACGGCGTAGTTCCCCACGGGCTCCACCCGCATGATGCCGACATGCCGCCGCCCGGGGACGATCACCTTCTCTCCCGGCCCATGTCCCTGCACTTCCGCGCTCGGGCTTTCCACACGGAGGTACTCGGCCGGAAGGCGGAACCGCGCGCCATCAGCCCAGGCAACGTCAAGGGCCTGTTCCGCGCGCTTCAGGCGGATCTCCGAAGGGGCGGCCATCAGACAGCGAGCTTGCGCGCCTCGTCGGGAAGCATGATGGGAATGCCGTCACGGATCGGATAGGCGAGGCCGGCACGGTCACTGATCAGCTCGGCCTTTTCGCGGTCGTAGCGCAGCGGACCCTTGGTGACCGGGCAGACGAGGATTTCGAGGAGACGGGGATCGACGGCCCCGCCGGGCTGAATCGTGTCGGACATCATGTCTCGTCCCTTGGAATATGGCCCGCCTGGGCGGAAGCACCCGCCGGGCGGAGACGTTCACTCCGGGCTGGCAAGGTCGGCTTCGCCGTCGGGCGACCGTCTAACGCAGATTCCATCCGCGTGGAATCACCCGAACGGCAAAAGACGCCGGTGGCGCCGGGTCAGCTCGGCCGCCCCTCGGACGGCGCATTCGCGGCCGCGCCCATGCGCATCAGCGCGACCAGCATGCGCGCGCGCTCGGCGCAATCGGGCGCCTCCAGAAGGGCCTGTTTCTCGGCGACCTCGAAGGGGCAGACCATCGACAGGGTGGTGACGAGCATGGCATCGGCCGATTGTTCCACGGCATCCCAATTCGCTTCGATGCGGCGGGCCAGGAAATAGGCCCGCAGCGCCGCAACCAATTCCGCCCTGTCATAAGGCGCCGGACCATCCTGTTCCGTCAGGTCATCGGCGAAGGCGGTGTAGTCGGCCCGCACGCGACGATAGCCGCCCGCCGCGAGCGGCATTTCCTCGACGATGCGGAAGCGGATCAGCCCGGCAAGGGTGATGAGCAGCCGGCCGTCCTCCGTCTCGCTGAACGAGCACACCCGGCCGAGGCAGCCGACACGGTACAGGGCCGGGCCGGTTTCCCCGCGCGGCCCATGTCCGTCCGGCTGCACCATGCCGAACATCCGTCCCTGCGCCAGGCTGTCGAGCGTCATCGACAGGTAGCGCGGTTCGAAGATGTTCAGCGGCAGCCTTCCCTGCGGCAGCAGCAACGCGCCGGAGAGCGGAAACACCGCGATCTCCTCCGGCAGATTGGCGAGCCGCGGATGGAAGGCCGGCATGGGGGCGTCAGCGGAACAGGACGGCGGACAGCTTGCGCCGACCCGCCTTGCTGGCGGGGTCGTCGAAGCCCCAGGCATCGAACAGCTTGATCAACTGCTTGCGGGCCGCTTCGTCGTTCCAGGCGCGGTCCCGCCGGATCGCTTCGATCAACGTATCGACCGCGGCGTCACGCTGGTCGTTCGCGGACAGCGCGATGGCGAGATCGATGCGTGCGGCATGGTCATCCGCATCGGCATCCACGCGCGCCTGGTGCTGGGCGAGCTGGTCGCGGGCGCGGCGCCCCTCGACCTCGATCTCGATAGCGGACCGCGCGGCCGTGATGTCCGGCGACCCCTTGATCTTGTCGGGAGCGCTATCGAGCACGGCGAACGCCTGGTCGTCCTCGCCAAGCGCCAGCAGGGCGCGGGCGACGCCGGCAAGGGCCTTGGCGTTCTCCGGTTCCTGCTGGGACAGGGCGCCGAAGAGTTCGAGCGCGGCGGCGTGGTCACCCTCGGCCACCGCGGCCTCGGCTTCGGCGAGCAGGTCCGCGGTCGGCATCTGGCCGCCGGCGGATTTCAGCAGGGCCTCGACGAAGCGCTTGATCTCGGATTCCGGCAGGGCGCCCTGGAAAAGATCGAGAATTTGGCCCTGCCAGAAGGCCACCACGGTGGGGACGGATTGCAGCGGCAGGCCCATCTGGGTCAGCTGCTGGACCAGGGAGCGGTTCTGGTCGATGTCGATCTTCACCAGCCGCACACGGCCGCCGGCGGAATTCACGACCTTTTCGATGGCGGGCGTCAGCGTCTTGCAGGGTCCGCACCAGGTTGCCCAGAAGTCGACAAGGACCGGGACTTGGCGCGACGCCTCGATGACATCCTGCATGAACGTCTTCTGGTCGCCATTCTTGATGACGCCGTCGGCGGCGGCGGGCGCACCCTGGCGGGCGGGGTCGAAGATGACGTCCATGACAGGCTTCCTCAGGTCTTGGCGGGTCCGGCACACGGACGGCCGGGGCAGCGGTTCCGCCCCATACATGCGCTGTCGGCGTCCCGGCGCAAGCCGCATGCTGCGATCGGGCCGGTGCGGAGGTGCGTCATTGCTGAAGGGACCGACCGGTCGACCCGTCCCTTGGCACGTAGCAATCGCTGATCAGGCTTGAAGCGCGTCAGCAGGCGTCAAGGTCGATGAGCTTCGGGTCATGGCCGAACCCGGCCAGGAAGCGCAGCAGGTCGGCGGGCGACAGGCCGGTGCTGGCCGCATTGGTCAGCGGATGCACCCAGATCCGTTCGAAACCTTCCGCAAGCTGCCGGTCCATCACGAAGCTGACCGACCCCGGCGCCGCATTGACCAGGCCGAAGGGCGTGACCGAGCCAGGGGGCACGCCGAGCGTGGCCTGGAGTTCCACCGCGCTCGCCATCGAGACCTTGCCTGCGCCGGCGAGCCGCCCCAGCGCATTGATCGAGACCTGGCGATCTTCCTTCAGCGTCGCCAGCAAAAAGGGGCCGTCACCCTTGGCAGGCTTCAGGAACAGGTTCTTCGTATGCCCGCCCGGCAGGTCGCCGCGCAGGTCGCGGCTTTCCGCCACCGTGAAGACGGGCGGGTGGTGGCGGGTGTCAGCGGCGATGCCGGCGGCGGCGAGGCGGGCGAGCAGGCCCTCGGGCGATTCGGTCATTCAGTCCAGTTTGAGGTTGTTGGCGCGCACGACCTGCTCCCAGACCCGGATTTCATTGTCCAGCCATGTTCGGAAACTGTCAGGGCCTTCGGCACGGTTGAAGGCGCCGAGCGCCGTGATGCGCTGGGCCGTCGCCGGCACGGCCATGGCGGCGCGCAGGTCATTGGACAGGCGGTTGATCATCGGCGCCGGCGTGCCGCCCTGGGCCAGGACACCCTGCCAGGTGCCGGAATCGGCGGCCGGCCAACCGAGTTCCTTGAAGGTCGGCACGTCGGGGAAGTCTGGCAGGCGCGAGGGGCCGGTGACGGCGATGGCGCGCAGCGTCCCCTGTTTGCAGAATGGTGCCGTGGCCGTAGCGCCATTGATGATGACCTGGGCTTCCCCTGCGGCGACGGCCGAGAGCGCGGCCGCGCCGCCGCGGTAGGGCACCTGGGTCAGGTCTGCCCCCCAATGCTGCGCGACCAGCAGGCCGGTCAGGTGGTTGCCGACCCCGATGCCGGCGTGCCCCATGTTCACCCGTTGCGGATTGGCCTTGGCATAGGCCACCAATTCCGTGGCGTTCTGCGCCGGCACCGATGGGTGCACCGCGAGGATGTAGGGCGCGTAGATGAGCATCGTGACGGGGGCGAGGTCGCGCTTCAGGTCGAACGGAAGCCGCGTGTAGAGCGACGGTGCGGTCGCCAGGGTCGAGACATCGATGATCAGCAGCGTGTGACCATCAGGCGGCGATTTCGCCACCAGGTCGGCACCGATGTTGCCGCCCGCGCCCGTGCGGTTTTCCACGACCAGGTTCTGCCCGAAGGCGCGTGTCAGATCCGGTGCCAGCAGGCGCGCGAGGATGTCGGACGTCCCACCCGGGGCGAAGGGCACCACCATACGGACTGGGCGATCAAGGGTCTGCGCGGAAGCCTTGCCGATGGCCGGCAGGGCCAATGCCCCCGCGGCCAGGCTGAGGGCGGTGCGGCGGTCCATGACGTCGTTCTCCCAGGGGAATTGTTCCGGACAGCATCGCCCCGCCGCGTCATCACTGTCGAGGGCGCATGTCAGAAAGTGCGCGGGGGGTGGCTTGCAATACCCAACCGACCATGTCATTAGCGCGGCCCGCACGGAGCGCGGGCGTAGCTCAGGGGTAGAGCACGACCTTGCCAAGGTCGGGGTCGAGGGTTCGAATCCCTTCGCCCGCTCCATTCTTCTCTCTCACAACCTTTCTCTCCTGCACTGCGCACCGCGCTGTGTCGCAGACTTGGCCGGGGTTTGCGCGCGAACCTTGATGGTTCGATCGCGCAACTACCTCCGAATTCAGGCCGGAGAGAGCGGAGAGTCTCCGAACCTTGAGGGTAGGCCGATTTTACCCTCAAGCTTAAGTCGTTGAGAATACACCGCATTTCTCCCACACGGCTCGAGAAATTCAGTAATTCAATCGCCTGAGCAATACTTCGTTGGTGCAAACCGTTGATTCGGCCCCAACATCCGAGACGACGCGTTGGCGTCGCTGAATTCACGAGCCTGGATTTCTGAATGGACGACAACTACCACGTCTTCGCCCGCTTCAAACACGACAAGCCCGCGGCCAATGACCGGGGCGAGTTGCTGAACATTCCAAGGAAGGGTTCGGCCGCCGGCAATAGGGTTGTCGAGGTCGTACATGTTCGGTCCGGCGGTGCCGTCAGAGAAAAGCCACCGCGCTTGGATGCGCATGTTCGCGCTGCATCCTGGGAACGCGGCTTTCCAGCAAAGCCGACTGCCTCGGCGTCTCTGCCAGCCGAGCCGGTGGTTTCCGAGACAGCACAGCCGGTCACCCACGTCATGCCCGCCTGGGAGCCAGCGGCGACGGAGGCCGATGCGGCCGCTGCTGAGGAACATGCCGCTGTGCAGCGTCGGGGCCAGGGGCGGCCTCGGAAGTTGGTAACGGCAACGGCCGTCGCAGCGCCCACTGAGGAGCCTGTCGTCGAAGCTGGGCATGACCCAGGGCGGCCTCGCGAACAGCCGGCCAGCGCGCCGACGCGGCGCGTCGCTGATCCCTTTAACGCCTCCGACGACGGGGCGAACTGCATGCGCTGCGGCTATGCGATCGAGGCGGGGCGGGAGAGGCGCGGGCTGATGACGTGTGCGGTGTGCGGGTAGATCGGCCGGGCACTCCTGCGCCCACTTGGTCATTGCCGTTTCGCTCCAGTCGGCTTGTGGGCGCCAGTAGCGCGAAAATCGGACGCTGGCGAAGCAATGAGTGACCTACGCAACTAGCGAAACCTCCCGGACGTAATGAGCCAGCAGTTGGATTCTACTCGCTTGCCTCGTCTTCATCGGGAGGGACGGTCAAGCCTATGGACGTGTACAGCGTCACCAGCCCCTTCTTAGAGCCTATCGCCGAGCGGGCGGTGAGGCAATTCGCCGTGTGCGCCGCCGTTGAGCGCCAGACCGGTTGCGCGTGACGATTCCGTCGGGCTATCGGTTCGCCATGACGGTCAGGCTTCGGGACAGCGATATCCGTACGGCGGCACACTGCCGCTTGCTGCGCCATGCGCGCTCATGCCCCGACACGATCGTGATCGACGAGCTTGGGTTGGATCATGGCGCCTGTCGCGTCGATATCGCCGTGATCAACGGCCTTATCCGCGGCGTCGAGATTAAGGCCGACGCCGACGTGCTCGACCGGCTACCGCACCAGGTCTCGGCCTATGGCGGCGTCGTCGACCGAGCGACGTTGATCGCGGCGCCGCGCCATGTCGAGAAGGCGCTCGCGATGTTGCCGGATTGGTGGGGGATAATGGTCGCTGAGCGGGGTGCGACTCAGGGCATCCGCTTCCGCCTACTGCGCCCTGAGCGCGCCAACCGTCGGGTCAATCCGCTCATGCAAGCTCGGCTGCTCTGGCGCCCTGAGGCGTTGGCGATCCTACGCGCCCTTGGCCGCCCCGAACCGCTGCTACGCCAGCCCCGTGAAGGCCTGTACAAAGAGCTGGTTACTGCGCTTCCGGCGCGAGTGCTGGCGCGGCATGTTCGCGAGGCTCTCAAGGTCAGGGAAGCTTGGCGAGATCGTCCAGAACCTTCGTGATGTGGTGGTTGGTCCCCACCCATTTCCAGGTGGTGGAATTGCCGCGCGATGCTGCTCCCGTGCGGCAGTTGTCGATATATTCACTGCCCGCGGAATAGCCGCGTCCCAAATAGGCTCCTGACCCGGTGACGAGGCCGCACAGGCTCGGATAAGCTTGGTTGCTGCCGCGTGGCGCGCCCCGCGCGCGGGCTATCATCCAGGCATCGTCGATCGTGTAGCGGATATTGGGGGAGCTACGCATGAACCGCATGTCGCCTTGCGCGAAGTTGAGCGCAGCAATCCCATAGTCGCCGAAGCCAGGCCGGCGCATACCCGCGGGCAATACCGCGATAACCGCCTTGTACAGCATCCATTCGCGCCGCGGGATTTGCTGGAACGCAAGCGTGAGGTTGGCAAGCGTGTCGGGAAAGGAGGTCGCGAGCAGTGTGACGCTGCGAGCATCCGCAATGACCGTCGCGCTGGAGAGCGCGGCGATAATCACGTTGACGAGGATGTCCTGCGGATCGAATGCCGGTGTCTCGAGATCGATCAGGATGTCGAGCGCGTTCACCTCGATCTCCAGTCGATCAAGAAGCGCTTCAACATTAGAATTGAAGTCGGGATCGAGCGCCTCCGCCAGCGTGCAGCGTAGCGCCGCTCCGCGCAGGTCGAGCGCATCGATGAAGCGCACTGCCTCCTGGTACGGTGTGTCGCGGTCGAGGGTCGTCACGGGAATAGGTCGGCTTCCGAGCGCTCTGGCCTCATCGAACAAATAGGTGAGCGGATGCCGGTCGTCCGCCATGCGGGATGCAGGGTTGAGGCGACCGGCATCGACCAAGGCCGGCTGGGTACCCCATTTTTTGAACACTCGTGGGCCGAACAACCTCAAATGATCGTCGATATCCTTCTTGGGCTTCCGCAGCTCGAAGTCGTAGTCAGGCGGTAGGAGCTCGAGCAACGGCACCGTTGCCGCCTTTTGCACGGGACCAAGCCGCTCGAGCGCCTGATACTCGCCCATCCGCCACCGGAGCAGCGGCACATAGGTCCTGGGTGTGATGGCCACCGATTAACCCTCACCAACCAAATTGCCGGCGCACCTCGCCGCTGCCGACGAGATTGCGCAGCAAGGTGTAGTCATTCGCCTCGCGGCGCACCCGCCCGGCGATAATCGCCGGGCCGACTCCGAAACGCTTGGCATCGGTGACCACCGCCTTCTCATTGCGCGTAAAGCGTGAGACGCTGAGGCTCCACTTCGTGGCCGGCAGCAACGCCTCCTGTGCGAACAGGTCGGCCTCGGACTCGAGAGGGCTCGCGGCCGGCGACTCGGTGTCGTCGAAGATCGCCGCATAATCATGCCCAACATGGAGCTTGAGATGACCAAGCTCATGGAACAGCGTGAACCAGAAATTGTCGAGACGGTCATGGCGCAGTGTCAGTGCGAGAATTGCATGGTCGCCGTCGGTCGAGAGTGCGGCCCCGTCGAGCAAAGTACTCGGAAGCTGCTTCTCGACGACGAGCCCGATGCCGATCGCCCGCAGATAGTCGACTGTTTTTGCCGGCCCGTCGGGCTCAAGAGTGAGGGCGACCAGCCCGGTCAGCCATTCAGGCGTGATCGCGGCCGGATCGAACCGCACCTCGGGCGGGTCGCGATCGGCTAGTCGCCGGACCCGCGCCTCCCAGGCAGCGATTGCGGCCTCGTGGACCTGTCCACTCGCGCGCACTGATTTGCGGTGCAGCGCGGGCGCCGCGTAGCGCGCTTGCGCCCCGCGGAGGAACGCGGGGACTAGTTCTGGCGCCGCCTTGCGCGCCTCAGCCAGCGAGCCCGCAAAGTCCTCGAACCAGCCGCGCTTGTACATCTCCGGGATCGGGAAAGCCTGCCATGTCTCCGGTGCAACGGATTGAAGTTCCGGGCTGCCGACCAGCTCGGCACGGTTCCGGATCTGGACGCCAAGGGCGTCCGCCACCTCGACCAGCCGGGAGAGCGATGCCGAGCCATAGCGTTCGGCTTCGTAGCGCTGCACCTGCTGCTCCTTAAGGCCGAGATAGGCGGCAAGGTCCTTCTGACTTAGCCCGCGCGCGATCCGCGCCTGGATTAGGATGTCCGGCAACTCACCAAGGCCGTCTGCCTCAAACAGCGTCACTCGGCCTGCGCTTAGGTGATCGTAGAGTGCCGCCTGGTCCTCGAGCTCGGCGAGCTGACTCTCCAATGCATCGCGCTGCGCTTTAACCAAAGCGGCAGGCAGTGTCGGATCGGACCCTTCGTCGAGCGATGCAAGCGCTTGCCGGAACCGTTCGATTTGCAGTCGCGTCGAGCGATACTGCTTTTCATTGTTGATCATGGCGTCGCTCCTGAGGCCCCGAGCAACACTCGAAGGATGCCCTTCGGCAGCCCGGAGTATTTCTCCACCTGGAAGAATTCTAGGAATGTGCCGCCAACCCCGTTCTGTGTAAGCGCGGGAAACATTTCGCCTTGATATTTTCGCTTCTGCGCTTCGCGCTTTCCCGTGAAATCGAGAAGAACTGGGTCAAGAAGGGTGAAATCTATGCCGAAATGTTCCCAACATCCGTCATAGTCGCCAGGGTGCGGCTTACCGGTGACGAAACTTCCATCGAGATACACAACGCCGCAACCTGCGAAGCGGAGCGCATGCGTGGCCCGGACGAACCCGTCCAACAGCCATTGCCGATGCGGCGTTGTGGCGAACGTCACTTGGATCTCGGCGAGGGTCGCTTCGTGCACGCCAGGCGGAAGCACCGGCCATGGCGCACCGCTTAGATCGATCAACGAAGGAATCATAACACAACAATATGGTTGTGTTCAAGCTTTGTCCAGCGATGCGGCTGGACCGAGAATGCCTGCCGATCCGGATCGCTGACCAAGATTAGATATGTCGCATCAATGGTCCGTCCTGTGCTCCGTCGTGCCTTCGCTGAACGATCGAAAATTGCGTCCAGCGGACGGGCGAGGCGACATCACCGTGGGGTCAGGAGTTCCTGCTGGACTTTCCAATCCTCCGGAAGCGGCTGAAGCAATTCGGGCAGACTCGGAGTGGACCCAAGCCGTTTCTCCATCAGCTCCTCCACCAAGGCGGGAGCGAGCAGCGTCAGCCGCAGCAACGACCCAAGGTACGCCGCTCGATCTTCTCCGCCGCTGCCATCTCACTGATCTGTTGCCGGGTGTTCGCGGCCACGAGGAAGGCAATCCAGAACGAGTGCGGTTGGATGTCTCCTTCGGTCCGGGTGTAATCGCGTGCACGATGGCGCGCTCCACCGAGCCTGAGGTCTCGGCGCATTGCGTGAACGCCCCCAAACCCGGACGACCCTCCAGCGGGTCGAGGGCGGCCAGGTCGGCGAGTACACGGCTCCGTCACATACAAGCGCGCTTATTTCGGCCACGAGATGGGTGACATGGGATAGCCGCTCGCATTATCGTTTGACCTTCTCAGAGCCGCTCCGAGGGTAGCTATGCCGATTCGCCGCCGGACGCTTGCTGGCAGCAGTTTCACACTGCTTGCCGCGCCGCGCGCGCTCGGTCAGCCGGCTCCTCCGCCGCTCACCATAATCGTCCCCTTCGCCCCTGGCAGCTCAACGGACGTTCTGGCCAGGGCCATAGCGCCAGGTCTGGAGCGAGAACTTTCCCGTCCAGTGCGAGTGGAGAGCCGAGTGGGCGCGGGTGGTACTGTTGCGCTGCAGGCGGTGGCGCGAGCGCAGCCCGACGGGTCAATCATCAGCCTGATCACCAGTGCCGCAGTCGTTCTGCCCCACGTCACACAGATGCGGGACCCAATGGCCGAGTTGGTACCCGTCGCACTACTGGCTTCCGTCCCATATGTCCTCGTTACCCATGAGTCTCGCCCGTGGCAGCGGCTGGCCGATGTATGGCAAGCGGCACGGCAGAGGCCGAATATCCTGACCTACGGGACTGGTGGAACCACCAGCGTCGGGCATCTCTGCATGGAGCGGTTAACGCAGGAAGAGCGCGTTGACCTGGTTCATGTGCCGTATCGCAGTGAACGGACCGTCATCGAAGATATCATTGTAGGCAGACTGGATCTCTGCGCCGCGTCGGGGCGTGCCGTGGGTCCGCACGTGGGAACGCTCAGGCTACTGGCGCAGGCGGGTGGGAGCCGAGCGCCATCGTTGCCCTCGCTGCAAACTGTCTCGGAGCAAAGCGCTTCCTCCTTCGACATGAACGAATTCATCGGCGCAGTCGCGCCAGCGGGCATCGAGGCGCGCGTGCTTGACGAGCTGAGCACTGCGTTGATTCGAGTGGCTCAGACTCCCGAATTTGTCTCCAACCTCTTCGAATTGACTGGGGCGCATGCCGTTGCGGCGAGGCCAGAGCAGTTTGCGGCGCTTCTCGATCAGCGTACTGCCGTCATCAGCCATCTGGCTCGGGCAGGGAGCCTCCGATCCAACTGAGACTTGGAGGGTTTTCCAGCTACTCACCGTCGTGCTTCTGGTGATTCGGGGCACTCCGCCGCGTGCGTGACAAAGACGAAGCGGCGCCGCGGGCTGTTCGGGTCGCTACTCCAGATCGGATCCCTACCCAGGGGATGATCAAGCCTGACAAATGAGAGCGCAACGCTGACCAGGATCTCGTCTTCGTAAGTGAGCTCCTGCGCAATCGCTCCCTTCGGATCGTCGACCAGGCTTAAGAAGAGAGGAACACGGCGCAACCTCGAAGCGGCGGCCGGATCGGCGATGGCTGTGCAGAACGCCAGGTCGATGAGGCGCTCGCCTTCCGGCACACCGCCCATTACCTCTGAACCATCGTCGGTCCTCCTCTCGATGATAAGGCCCTGTACACGGTTATCCCAAAATTGGGCGGCATTCCGCGCCTGCGCCTCAGCCGACCCGAAGCCCTCTGGCATGGCGGCAGAGAGCGGAAAGGTGGATGCTCTGAGGTCGCTACGAATGATCTTCGCTCCCGCCAGATTCGCCTCCGCGAAATCGGCTTCCGGGAGGTCGACGCGGACGAACATCGTGTTCACTAATCCGCTTCGGCGAAAGCTCGCGCCCCGCAGGTTTACGCTAACGAGGATGCGCCCGTCGAAGCTCATGCCGGTGAAGTCGGCACGCACGAAACTCGCGTTCGCTCGGTCGAGTGCCTCCAAATCGACCTGCGCGGCAACCATGGCAGCGAAAACGCGGGCGCGCTCGGGACTGAGCGCACGGCATGAAAGCTCCGCAGCACCCGTCTTGCTAAGACGCAGCAGGGCTTCGCCCGTCTCTTCCAACCACTGTCCGATACGCGCAAGCCAGCCCACTGCGATGGTCTGGTTCCACGAAGCAGCCGCTGCCGATACAGCAATCTGATGCACCAGTCGTGTGCCGTCCGCCTCGCTCATCCTGGCTGGCACGGTGCCGGCCAGGAAATTTGTGCCAAAACGCCGCAGGGGATGCGCTGCGCCCGATCTCGCCGGATCGCACGACTCCACCTGTTCCTCGCCGACGGCGAGCTGGTAGTACGGCCGAAGCGCCTGGGTGAGAGAAGCGAGCCGCGCGGTGGTGCCGGTTGAAGGCCAGAAAGCACGGTAGACGGCGCCGTCGGGCAGAGATACGCCCTCAACCTCCGTGACACTGCGCCAGCAACGCTCAGATGACGCCGGGCCGTCGCACGACGGCGCAGCCTCCTGCTCTCTTGCTAGCGAGACAAGAATTGAATCGAATTCCGCCATTAGCCCAGCGCGTCGCTGACCTTCCGCCAACGCGTTTTGAACGTCCAGCCGCGCATTCTGCTGATGCAGCAGCGCCACCTGCATCGCGGTAAATACGACTGTCAGCACTCCTGCCAACAATGCCGCCCGGCCCGCAGACGGGCGGAAGAACCACCACGCCAGCGCCACGAAGGCGGGTGAGCGGTCATTCTTGTGCTCCGGCTTGAATATCGAGTCGATGGCATTCCGAATTGCTGGGATCAGCCGGTGTTCCTGCGCGATCAGCGCCGATTCACGAGCTCGCCGTTCGGCGTCCACTTGCTGCGTGCCTAATTCTTGAAGTCGCTGGAGGCGGCGGTCGACTTCCTGGCGAGTAACAGGTCCATCGCCGGATTCGGGCGGCAGCTGTGCGCCATCCTGACCCGCCGAGGCAGTGGTCATAAGCCGAACCTCCAAGTGACCATTGTCGATGCCGCCTTCGCTATCCAGTTGCGAGTTGTTCGGCTTGACGCCCGTACGCTGCGCCAGGCCCGCCGACCCACTCCCATCCTGCCAGCGTGCTCACTCCAGGCAAGCAGACGCTGCGGTGGTCTGTTTGCCCTCCGCTGCGCGAGGCGGCCTGCTGGTCGCGAATCTGCTTCGAGGGATTGTCTGAGGTCCAATCTCCCCAGGAATATCAGAGGAGACGGGGTTTGCCTGCAACTAGGCACGCTACCCAAACGCAACGCGCTGCTCCGCCCAACGCTCGAAGACAGGCTTCACAAGCTGCGGCAGGTCGACCTCTTGCGAATGCCGCCCTTCCAGGAGCGCCTCCACAATATCCGGCGCCAGCAGGGTCAAACGTAGCAGCGTCCCCAGATAGCCGCGCTCAATCTTTTCGGCGGTCGCCATCTCGCTGATCGAAGCGTATCGACCGTCGTCGAGCAGCCGCTGATACCGGAACGCCCGCGCCAGAGCCTTGACCAGCGTGGGGTCGGCCCGCGTTGTGGCCGGCGCCACGCCATCGGTCATCGGCGTCACGACGGTCTTCCGCCCTGACCGGTGGCGGATGGCCAGCGGCACCCGAACCGTGATGCTGGTCGCCGTGGTCATGCTGCCGACCTCAGCGTGTCGGGCGCGACGGCGCCGAGGTCGCGGACAAGACCGCCGAGCCCGTCCAGCCGCAGCCGAATGTCGGCACCGCCCGGGCCCACCACCACCCGCTCCACCAGTGACCGGACGATCCGAGCCTGCTCAGCCGGGAATAGCTGTTCCCACAGCGGGTCGACTCGACGTAGCGCATCCCTGACCTCACGCTCGGTCAGGTCGGGCGCACCGTCCCGCGCCACCAGCCAAGTGCCCACCACGATCTCCGGCTGTCGCAGAAGGGCGCGGACCTGGCTCATCACCGCAGTCTCGATCTGCCCGGCCGCGATGCGCCGGACGATGCTGCCGTCGCCGTCGGCGTCGCCCTTCATCACCCGCTGCGCGGCGTAGTAGCGATACAGCCTGCCACGCTTCCTCGTGTGCGTCGGTGACAGTGCCCTGCCGTCGATGCCGTACAGGATGCCCTTCAGCAGCGCAGGCGCCTGCTGCCGGTTCTGGGCGGCACGGGTGCGCGGACTGACCCTCAGGACGGCATGCACCTCGTCCCACAACTCCCGCGGCACGATACCCTGGTGCTCGCCGGGATAGACCTGCCCCTTGTGCGCGACCTCGCCGACATAGGTCCGGTTATTCAGCAGCTTGTAGACATCGCCCTTATCCAGCGGGCGCCCGGCCTTGCTGGTGGCGCCCTCCCCCCGGAGGCGGGCCACCGTCTCGACGCCCGATCCCGTCTCGGCGAAGATCTCGAACACGCGGCGGACGCGCGGGGCTTCGTCCTCATTTACCACCAGCTTGCGCGCCACGACGTCGTAGCCGAGCGGCACCCTCCCGCCCATCCACATGCCTCGCGCGCGAGACGCCGCGAATTTGTCGCGGATCCGCTCGCCTATGACCTCGCGTTCGAACTGGGCAAAGCTGAGCAGGATGTTCAGCGTCAGCCGTCCCATGCTGGTCGTCGTGTTGAACGACTGGGTGACGGAGACGAAGGTGACGCCATGCGCCTCCATGGTCTCCACCAGCCTGGAGAAATCCATCAGGGACCGGGACAGGCGGTCGATCTTGTAGACGACGATGACGTCGATGAGGCCCTGCTCAATGTCCGCCAGCAGGCGCTTCAGGGCCGGCCGTTCCAGCGTGCCGCCAGAGAACCCGCCATCGTCGTAGCGATCGCGCACCAGCACCCACCCTTCGGCACGCTGGCTGGTGATGTACGCTTCGCAGGAGTCGCGCTGCGCGTCGAGGGTATTGAATTCCTTCTCCAGGCCCTCGTCCGTGGATTTCCGCGTGTAGACCGCGCAGCGGAGCTTCTTCGTGGTGGCCGGCATGATGGTGTCGGCGGGGGGCTTCCTCCGGCTCATGCCGCACCCCCGGTCGGCCGCAGCCCGAAGAACGTCCAGCCGTTCCACCGCGTCCCCGTGATGTGCCGCGCGATGGCCGACAGCGACCGATACGGCCGCCCCTCATATTCGAAATCGTCGACCCGGACGGTAACGACGTGCCGGACGCCATCATGCTCGCGGATCAGCCGCGTGCCTGGAAGCGGCCGGCTGTCGGCGCGGATGCGCCGGAGCACGACGTTGCCGCCATCCAACTGCTCGCCCAGGGCCTCGAGCCGTGTTCGCGTCTCTGGCTTCAGGCCACCATAGGCCAGTTCCTGGACTCGGTAGGCGAGCCGGCTGGTGATGTAGCTGCGGCTGAACGGTGGCGGCTCCTTCCCATACAGCCGGCGCCATTCGTCCTTCAGCTGGGCGATGGGCGCCGTCTGGATCCAGGAAAGACGGCCGAGCACCTGATCGCGGGGGATCGCCGTGATGGGCAGCGCGACCGGCTCGATCGCGTTGGAGCCGGTGGAAGGGCGGGTCATGCGGAAATCCTCTCCAAGGGGACCGCATGCACGCTCTGGCGGGTGGGGAAGTGTAGCGAACTCTCTCCCTCGACCCCGAGGTTGCGGTCGAAGTCGGTGGCAGTGCGGCGACGCAGCCGCAGTGGCGGGTAACCGGGGGCGGGCTCGGAAACTGCTATCCAGTCCGGGCGCTGATCAGATGACGCAATACCCGGAGACCAGGAGGTGCCCAGCATGCTCGAAGGCGGATGCTTTTGCGGATACGTCCGGTATGAAGCCGGCGGCACGCCATTCCATCCCACCATCTGCCACTGCTCGATGTGTCGCAGGGTGGCAGGATCGCCGATGGTCGCCTGGTTCAGCGTCCCCCGCACCGAGTACCGCGTGGTCGCCGGCGAGCCGACCCGGTTCGCCTCCAGCCCCGATGCGGTGCGCAGCTTCTGTCCACGGTGCGGCACGCCGCTGACATTCGAAGCGCGATACGCGCCTGATGAGATCGACATCACGACGGTGAGCCTCGACGAACCCGAGGCGATGCCGCCTGCGGACCATACGCGGACGGCATCGCAGCTGAGCTGGGTTCGCCTCGGCGACGGCTTACCCGCCTACCCAGGCTTGCGCACTGAGGATTGAGCGCTGGGTCCACATCGTGGTCGTCCGTCGCGTTCTCACCATGGTCGCTTCGCAGCCGCAGCAGGCCGCGGGCCAGGATGTCGCAGACCTCGCGCAGGTGAGGTGGGAGGTGGAGAAGCGGTCGGCTGCTCACGGAGGGGGGCGGGCGCATCAGCAACAGTTCCGCCGCCGCGGGTCGTGGCTAACATCATCGTTATGAGTGACGATTCGCTGCGCCGCACCCTGGGTCTTGCTCAAGCGATCCTTGAGTGGACTGATCCACTGCTGTTGGACGCGCTCCGGGCGGCCGACGCCTTGGTCGGCCCTGAAGACCTCCGCCGTTGGGGGCGCGACCCCTTGGAAGGAATTCTGGACCGACGGGCTCGTCCCGAGCGCGGCAGGGTCAGGTCGTTGACAGGCCCTCCGGAAGCGGTGGTCGCGCTGGATCGCGCATGGGACGCCGTGGTCAACGCCTTGAGGCTGAAGATTGAGCGCGGTGAAATCTGCCTCAGCGCTCGAATGACGCGTCCGGAGATGCGGATGGAGCCCGAATCGATTCCGAGCAGCTGGGCAACGGAACTCGACTTTGACGTCCGGGGCGCGGCGATCTTTGTTCGTGATGAGACCTATGTTGCTGTGACCGCGATGAAGCCCATCAGGGCCAAGCGGGTCGCTGGCGCATCGGAAGATGCCGGCAAATTGCGTGACCTGCGTGGCGATGCCGAGCATCTCTCCCTGTTGAAGGCCATGACCAGTTGGTGCGACGCGAAGCTGGTGGCGCGCATTCAGGATGAGGAGCGGAAACTCATCGCCTATGAGCTGCACCAGTACTCCATGCCTAAGCTGCTTGATGAATCCGAGTGGCGGCAACCGAGCCGGAACTCCTTGGGCGCAACGGATTATGTTTTCCTGACAGCGGCGTGGAATAACCTCACTCGTGATTTTCGCCGCCGGGTCGAGTCCAGTGAGCTTTATCTGGAAGGTGTTCTGTCGGGAGACGATCCGGCTGCTCAACCGGAGACAATCCCAAACTTCTGGGCTGCTCAGCTGAAGCTTGATCTCCACGCGAATGCCGTAGCGAGGGGCCAGCGGACGTACCTGGCGGTGACAGTCTCGAAGACACCCTCGCCCTGGGCGCCGGTGGAGCAAAAGCAATCCGATGCAGGCGCGACCGTGTCGCGCCAGCCGATCACGTCGGAGGTCGCCAGTCATTTGACGGACGACGAGGTGTTCACGCTCTTGAACGAGTACGCGCGGCGTGTGGTCGAGGAGGAAGGATCCAGTTTGAAGTTGCCGGTGAAGGTGAGCTTCCTTCCAATCCTTCGGCGCAAAATGCGGCACCGCTTTGAAACTGGCGAGAACGCAATCACGCTTGGCGCCGAGGCAGATGCTCTTGAACGATGGATAAAAGGCAAGGCCGATGGTCATCAAACCCCCACAGCAAGGCACATCGAGAACGAGTTGCGGGATGAACATCGCCAACTAAAAGCCCAGCATCCACGGCCAGGATTCAAGGATGGGCAATCCTGAGATCATGGCGTTGGATGCTGGCATCAACTAGGTCCAGGTCTGTGCCCCGACGCCATGCTGCGGGGTACGACGATGCGCGAGATTCCGAGGCTCAATGAGGATGAAGACTGCGGCGCTCGCCGCCACCTGACACAGCTCGAACTTGCCGCGCGCTGGCGGATCAGTCCGCGAACCTTGGAGAAGTGGCGCCAGAAACGCGATGGGCCGAGATATCTCCGTGTGGGCGGATGCGTGCGATACCCGCATGCGGAGGTTGAGGCGTATGAAGCCGAACAGCTGCGGGGGCGAGCGTGATGGACGCCGCCCGCGCGGCAGCGATGTCCGATCCCGAGCGCAATCCGAACTTCCGGCGGCGTTGGCACGAAAGCGTGCCGGAGATCTCCGCCACCCCTACGCGATCTTCGATGGTCGCCGTCGGCACCTTGGGCCTCGCGCTGCAGGAGGCGATCGAGCGTCGCCGGCGCGCGGCGCAGGCCGTGGCGGTCGCCAGCAGCAAGGGCGATCCGCCGCGATGAACGCCGCCGCTCCCCGCGAGGCCGATCGCGACCAGGTTCAGCGCTTCGTCGGCGCGGTCTTCCGGTATGCGGAGGATGGCAGCTACGTCTCGCTGCGCGCCTTCTACGACGATGCGAATCAGGTCTTTGACATTAGCCCGTGCCGGGTAACTGCGGATCGCGCCGGTCTGATCGATGCCGCGTGCAGTCTCGCAACCAGGGCTGCCCGGGCATCGCGCCCGGTCGTCTTCGCGCCGCCGATCGCGACCTTCTCGAATGATCGCGGCGCCACGGAAGATGATCTCCAGAACGGGCTCTGCCTCAGCGTCGAGTGTGACCAGGACCCCGAAGCGGCCCGCCAGCGTCTGGAACAGCTGCTTGGCCCCGCCACCATCGTCGTCGCCAGCGGCGGGGAATGGCCCAATTCAACCAGCGGGGAACTGGAGCCAAAGATCCACCTGCACTGGCGCCTGACCGAGCCGACCCGCGACAAAGCCTCTCACGCCAAGCTGAAGCAGTGCCGGACGATGGCGAAGGACCTGGTCGGGGCCGATGGCAGCAGCAATCCGATGGTTCATCCGATGCGTTGGCCAGGCTCATGGCATCGGAAAGCGTCGCCGAGGCTCTGCCACATCATCTCAGAGACCGAGCACGAGCTTGAACTCGACGATGCCGAGCAACTGCTCCGCGGGGCGTGGGAGGTGCATCGCCAGAAGCAGCCGAAGGACGGAACAGCACCTCCGGGCGAACCCAATGAAGGTGAGTCACGCGATACCACCGCCCTGATCACCGCGATTATCACCGGCGCGGACTACCACGCACCCATCACGGCACTCGCCATGCGGTTTCTGAAGGGCGGTATGACCGATGCCCAAGCCGTCCTGGTGCTGCGAGCGCACATGAATGCCGTTCCCGTCGCGATCCGCAACGTGAAGGATGGTGTGACGCACCCATTGCGCTGGTTGTCCCGCTACAATGACATCCCTCGCGCCGTCAGCACCGCCCGGGCCGAGATCGAGCAGGAGCAGGCGAAGGCGGCCGCTGAGGAGCTTTTCAGCACACATCGAATCGCGGACTTCCGGCTCGACTTGCTGACGACCGGCGAGCCGCCGCGCCAGGAGTTCCTGGTCTCCCCTACGATCCCGCTTGGGAAGGTCGGGCTGTTGTTCGGCGCGGGTGGCATCGGAAAGTCGCTGGTTGCCCTGGCGCTGTGCCTGCTGGTGGCGATCCGTGGCAGGTATGCCGAGACTGCGATGGGCGGGTTCTCGATCCTGGGCGGCCAGGTTCCATTGGAGGCTGCGGGCGCCAGCGTCTTTCTCACCCTGGAAGACGACGCCGCGGAGATCCATCGCCGCATCTTTTCGCTTGACCCACAGAACCGGCGCCAGGGGGCCCCGTGTTTCGTCATCTCCGCGGTGGACCTCGCGAACTTCGACCCGGCGCTGGTCATACCGGACGGCCGGGCGGCGATGCTGACCGCCCTCGCCACCGAAGGGCTCGACCGCCTGCTTAACACCATCGCGCAGTCGTCCGGTCATAAGGTGCGACTGCTTGTGCTGGATCCCGCCGG
>JALHQB010000051.1 GCA_022842185.1 Acetobacteraceae bacterium | reverse complement strand
CCCGCCCGCGCCGCCAACTCATCACCGCCTCCGGTTGCTCTGCCGGAGACCTATGAATCACACCACGACCCCGTTTCGGAAGACCCGTGATTCCAGTTTGGGGGAAAACGCTCTAGGCCTTTGGTGGGGAGAGGTTTGGAGAGGGGCGACGCCCCTCTCCAAGGCGCCCCCTCACCCTGTCGCGGAGGGAGCCGGCGAACCCGAAGCCGCCGGTGCCGTGTTGCGTCCGTACAGCACCATCGCCCGGCGTTCGAAGGCGCGCACCATCAGCCGCACCGCTTCGTTGAAGACCATGCCGATCGCCAGTTGCAGGATCCGGCTCTTGAATTCGAAATCGACGAAGAAATCGACCTCGCAGCCCTGCGGGACGGCGGTGAAGCGCCAGTGGTTGTTCAAATAGCGGAACGGCCCGGTCTCATAGGTCACGTGGACGTGGTCGGGGCGTTCCAGGGTGACGCGCGAACGGAAGGTCTCGCGGAACATCTTGAAGCCGATGGTGAGGTCGGCGGTCAGCGTGTCCTCGGTGCGCGTCAGCACCCGGGCGCCGACGCACCAGGGCAGGAATTCCGGGTAGCGTTGGACATCGGCCACCAGGTCGAACATCTGCTCGGGCGAGTAGCGCAGGATCTTGCGCTCGGCATGCGTCGGCATGTCAGTCGCCGGCGGCCAGGCGCCGGCCGCGCAGCTTTACCTCCCGCGCATCCCGCAGCGCGGCAAAGTCACGGTCGGCGTGGTAGCTGCTGCGCGTCAGCGGCGTCGCAGAGACCAGCAGGAAGCCCTTGCCGCGCGCGGTCTTGGCATAATCCTCGAATTCATCCGGCGTGACGAAGCGATCGACCGCCGCGTGCTTCACACTGGGCTGCAGGTATTGGCCGATGGTCAGGAAATCGACATCGGCAGACCGCAGGTCGTCCATCACCTGCAACACCGCGATCCGTTCCTCACTTAGCCCGACCATGATGCCGGATTTGGTGAAGATCGACGGGTCAAGCTGCTTCACGCGGTCCAGCAACCGCAGCGAGTGGTAATACCGCGCACCGGGCCGGATGGTCGGGTACAGACCGGGCACGGTTTCCAGATTGTGGTTGAACACATCGGGCCGCGCGGCGACCACAACCTCCAGCGCGCCATCCTTGCGCAGGAAATCCGGCGTGAGGATCTCGATCGTCGTCTCCGGCGCGGATGCGCGAATGGCGCGGATGGTCTGGGCGAAATGTTCCGCGCCGCCATCCTTCAGGTCGTCGCGATCCACCGATGTGATGACCACATGCCGCAGGCCGAGCGTCGCCACCGCCTCCCCCACCCGCCGCGGTTCATCGGCATCGAGCGGCTTCGGGATGCCCGTGGCGACGTTGCAGAAGGAACAGGCCCGCGTGCAGGTCTCGCCCATGATCATCATGGTCGCGTGGCGCTGGGACCAGCACTCGCCGATATTCGGGCAGGCGGCTTCCTCGCAGACCGTCACGAGCTTGCTGTCGCGCATCAGCTTGCGCGTCTCATGATAGATCGGGTGCGTCGGCGCCTTGACCCGGATCCAGGACGGCTTGCGCTGAATGGGGTTGTCCGGGCGATGCGCCTTCTCCGGATGCCGGTCGGCACCCGTGAGGGTCTTGCGGTGGTCGATCTCGATACGCGTGGTGCTGGTCATCAAGGGCCTCGATGAGGGCCATATAGGGGGTCAGCCTGAGTTCGGCGAGGTTTAAGGCCGGGGGAAAGTATTCCCCCGGACCCCCCTTCTATTTTTGGCCGTTGCACGGGCGCACCGGGCGGAGCGCCTGCGTACGATCAGATGTGCAGGACCTGGCCGTAGGCGTCGAGGACGGATTCGTGCATCGCCTCGGACAAGGTCGGGTGTGGGAAGACTGTGGCCATCAGTTCGGCCTCGGTCGTCTCCAAGGTGCGGGCGATGCCGTAGCCCTGGATCATCTCCGTCACCTCCGGGCCGACCATGTGGGCGCCCAGCATCGCGCCGGTCTTGGCGTCGAACACCGTCTTCACGAAGCCCTCAGGCTCGCCCAGCGCGATCGCCTTGCCATTGCCGATGAAGGGGAAGCGACCGACGCGGACCTCATGCCCGGCAGCCTTGGCGGCAGCCTCCGTCAGCCCCACCGAGGCCACCTGCGGGCGGCAATAGGTGCAGCCAGGGATGTTCGTCACATCCATCTCATGCGGGTGCTTGCCGGCGATGGCATCGACCACGATCACGGCTTCATGCATCGCCTTGTGCGCCAGCCAGGGCGCACCGGCGAGATCGCCGATTGCATAGACCCCCGGCTCCCCGGTGCGGCCATAGCCGTCGATGACCACATGGGTGCGGTCCACCTTCACCTTGGTGCCCTCAAGGCCGAGATCCTCGACATTGCCGACGATGCCGACCGCGGAGATCAGCCGGTCGGCCTTGATCTCGGTCACCTTGCCATCGGCCTCGATGATCGCCGCCACGCCACCGGCTTCCTTGCGGACTCCCTGCACCTTGGCACCGGTGATGACCTTCATGCCCTGCTTGACGAAGGCCTTCTGCACGAAGGCGGACACCTCGGCATCCTCGACCGGCAGGATGCGATCCATCACCTCGATCAGCGTCACCTCGGACCCCATGTTGAGGTAGAAGGACGCGAATTCCGACCCGATCGCGCCCGAGCCGATGACGATCAGCTTTTTCGGCAGCGCATCCGGCACCAGGGCCTCGCGGTAAGACCAGATCAGCTTGCCGTCCGGCTCCATCCCCGGCAGCACGCGGGCGCGCGCGCCGGTCGCCAGGATGATGTTCTTCGCGGCAACCTCCGCGACCGGCTTGCCATCCTTGTTGACCGCGATCTTGCCCGGGCCGGCAAGCTTCCCGTGCCCGTCGAACACCGTGATCTTGTGCTTCTTCATCAGCCCCTTCACGCCGGAGGACAGCTGATTGGCGACATTGCGCGACCGCTTGATCACCTTGGCGAAGTCGAAGCGCGGATTGTCCACCGCGAAGCCATAGGCATCGAGGCTGTGCAGCATGTGGTTGATCTCGGACGCCTTGAGCAGCGCCTTGGTCGGGATGCAGCCCCAGTTGAGGCAGATGCCGCCGAGGTTCTCGCGCTCGACCAGCGCGACCTTCATCTTCAGCTGGCTGGCGCGGATGGCCGCGACATAGCCGCCGGGGCCGCCGCCCACCACCACCAGGTCGAATGTCTCGGCCATTACATTGTCTCCCCTGCGAGGGACCTCAGCGGCTCGCCCATCAGGCGGCGCGTGATCCATTCCTTGAGTGCCGCCGCCCCCATCGAATCATAGGTCGCGATGGCAGGCGCATTCCAATCGAGCACGTTCCAGGCGAGCCGCCCGCCGCCCTCGGCCAGCGTATCGGCCGCCAGGCGCTGAAACAGCGCCTTGGCGATGCCGCGGCGGCGGTATTCCGGCTCGACCCACAAATCCTCCAGCCACCGCCCCGGCTTGGCGAGGAAGGTCGAGAAGGTCCAGTGATACAGCGCCATGGCAGCAGGCTCGCCATCCCATTCCGCCATCAGGCAACCCGCGCGCTGAGGGACGCCAAAGATGGCGGCGTGGAAATCGGCATCGGTGCCGACCGCTTCATGGGCCAGCTTCTCGTACGCGGCCAAGGCGCGCACGAAGCGCGCGATGGTCGGGATGTCGGCCGGCGTTGCCTCGCGGATGCTGAGCTGCGGCATCCGATTCAAGTCCGCATCCCGCGCCGGGGCGCGGTCACAGCATCAGGCTCAGCGGATCCTCGATGGTGCGCTTCAGCGCCTGCATGAATTCCGCCGCCAGAGCGCCGTCGATGACGCGGTGATCGACCGACAGGGTGCAGGTCATCACCGTGGCGATCGCCAGCGCGCCGTCCTTCACCACCGGCTTCTGCAACCCGGCGGAGACCGCCAGGATGCCGGCCTGCGGCGGGTTGATGATGGCGGAGAAGTCGGACACGCCATACATCCCCATGTTGGAGATGGAGAAGCCGCCGCCCTGGAATTCCTCCGGCTTCAGCTTGCCGGTCTTGGCGCGCGCGGCGAGGTCCTTCATCTCGGCGCTGATCGCCGCCAGGCCCTTCTTGTCGGCCCCCCGCACGATCGGCGTGATCAACCCCTCGGGGATCGAAACGGCCACCGAGATATCGACGTCGTGGTACTGGATGATCGCATCCTCGGTCCAGGATGCGTTGCAGGCCGGGAAGCGGCGCAGCATCGCCGCCGTCGCCTTGATCACCAGGTCGTTGACCGAAAGCTTGTAGGCGCCGGCGCCATCCTTGGGCGAACGCGCGTTGAGGTCGGCGCGCAGCTTCAGCAGCGCGTCGATCTCGATATCCATCGTCACGTAGAAATGCGGGATGGTCGCCTTCGATTCCGACAGGCGCCGCGCGATCACCTTGCGCATCGTGCTGTTCGGCACGGCGGTATGCGGCGCGGTGGTCGAGAACGCCGCGGCGGCGGGCTTCGGTGCGGCGGCTGCGGGTGCCGCGGCGGCCGGCGCGGCAGCGGGGCCACGCGACAGCGCGGCTTCCACATCCGTCTTCACGATTCGGCCATTCGGGCCGGAGCCCTTGACGCCGGCCAGGTCCAGCCCCGCCTGCTGCGCCATGCGCCGCGCAAGCGGCGAGGCGAAGACGCGCTCGCCGTCCTTGGGCGGGATCGGTTGAGGGTTCAGGGCGGCGGCCGACCCATTGGCGGTGGGCCTCGGCGCTTCGGCCGCCGGCTCCGCCTTGGCTTCCGCCTTCGGCGCGGGGGCCGCTGTGGGCTTCGTGGCGCCGGCATCCGACGACACCGCCTCGCCCTCCTCCACCAGCACCGCGATCACGTCATTCACCTTCACGCCCTGCGTCCCGTCCGGCACGACGATCTTGCCGAGGATGCCTTCATCCACCGCCTCGACTTCCATCGTCGCCTTGTCGGTCTCGATCTCGGCGATCACGTCGCCGGACTTCACGCGGTCGCCTTCCTTCTTCAGCCAGCGCGCCAGGTTGCCCTCGGTCATGGTGGGGGACAGCGCCGGCATCAGGATGTTCGTGGCCATGGATCGTTCCCCCGCCCTTACTTGTAGGTCACGCTTTTGACGGCATCGATCACCTGTTCGAGCCGCGGCAGAGCGAGTTTCTCCAGGTTCGCGGCATAAGGCATCGGGATGTCGAGCCCATGCACGCGCACCGGCGGCGCATCCAGATGGTCGAAGCAGGCTTCGACCATCTGCATCGCCACCTCGGCGCCGATGCCGGCGAAGGGCCAGCCTTCCTCCAGCGTCACCAGGCGGTTGGTCTTGCGCACCGAAGTGGCGATCGTCTCGGTATCCAGCGGGCGGATCGAACGCAGGTTGATGACCTCGGCGCTGATGCCCTGTTCGGCCAGCTTGTCCGCCGCCTGCATCGCCATGCCGACCATGATGGAGAAGGCGACGATGGTCACGTCGGTGCCTTCGCGCTCGACCTTGGCCTTGCCGATCGGAAGGATGAAATCGGGATCGGTCGGGCATTCGAAGGAATGGCCGTACATGATCTCGTTCTCAAGGAAGATGACCGGGTTCGGGTCACGGATCGCCGCGCGCAGCAGACCCTTCGCGTCGGCCGCGTTCCATGGCGCGACCACCTTCAGTCCCGGGCAATGCGCGTACCAGGATGCATAGCATTGCGAATGCTGCGCCGCGACGCGCGATGCCGCGCCGTTCGGCCCGCGGAACACGATCTGGCAGCCCAACTGGCCGCCCGACATGTACAGCGTCTTGGCCGCCGAATTGATGATCTGGTCGATCGCCTGCATCGAGAAGTTGAAGGTCATGAACTCGACGATCGGCTTCAGGCCGGTCATCGCCGCGCCCACCGCCATGCCGGTGAAGCCGTGCTCGGTGATCGGCGTGTCGATCACGCGCTTGGCGCCGAATTCCTCCAGCAGCCCCTGGCTGATCTTGTAGGCGCCCTGGTATTGGGCGACTTCCTCGCCCATCAGGAACACGTCCTTGTCGGCGCGCATCTCGGCGGCCATCGCGTCGCGCAGCGCCTCGCGCACGGTGATCGGGGCCGTGGCACCCCAATCCTTCTCCGCCGGTGCAGACGGTGCCTTCGCCGCGGCCGGGGAATGCACATCCGCGCGTTGCGCGGTGCCGCTCTCGGCGATGGTCTTCTCGTTCTCGCGCGCGTTCTTGTTGGTGATGCCGTGCATGGTCTGCGCGGCATCGCCGGCGCCGCCGTCGAGTTCGGCGATGGGCGCATTCACCGCCACACCCTCGGTGCCCTCTGGCACCAGGATGGCGCTGATCGTGCCTTCATCCACCGCCTCGACCTCCATGGTCGCCTTGTCGGTCTCGATCTCGGCGATGACGTCGCCGGACTTCACGGCGTCGCCTTCCTTTTTCAGCCAGCGCGCCAGCTTGCCCTCGGTCATGGTCGGCGAAAGCGCCGGCATCAGGATCACGGCACCCATGTCACTTCGTCTCCACGAGAACGTCGGTCCACAGCTCGCTTTCCGGCGGCTCGGGGGATTGCTGGGCGAAGTCCGCGCTGTCCTGCACGATCGCCTTCACCTCGTCGTCGATCACCTTCAGCTCGGCCTCGGTGGCGGCGAACTGGTCGATCAGCAACTTGCGCGCGGTCTCGATGCAATCGGACGTCTCGCGCATCTTCTGCACTTCCTCCCGCGTGCGGTACTTGGCGGGGTCGGACATGGAATGGCCGCGATAGCGGTAGGTCTTCATCTCCAGCAGGTACGGCCCCTTGCCGGCGCGGCAATGCGCCACGGCGCGTTCGGATGCCTCGCGCACCGCGATCACGTCCATGCCGTTCACCTGCTCACCGGGAATGCCCCAGGCGGCGCCGTTCTGCGACAGGTCGCGCGATGCGCTTGCCCGCTCGACCGAGGTGCCCATGCCGTATTTGTTGTTCTCGATGACGAAGATGCAGGGCAGCTTGAACAGGGCGGCGAGGTTCAGGCTTTCGAACACCTGCCCCTGGTTGGACGCGCCTTCCCCGAAATAGGTCACGGCGACGGCGCCATCCTCGCGATACCAGTTCGAGAAGGCGAGGCCGGCGCCGAGCGAGACCTGCGCGCCGACGATGCCGTGGCCGCCGTAGAAGCCCTTCTCCCGCGAGAACATGTGCATGCTCCCGCCCTTGCCCTTGGAATAGCCGCCGATGCGCCCGGTCAATTCCGCCATCACGCCGCGGGCTTCCATGCCGGTGGCGAGCATGTGGCCGTGGTCGCGATACGATGTGATGACTTGGTCGCCCGGCTTGAGGCACATCTGCACGCCGACGACGACCGCTTCCTGGCCGATATACAGGTGGCAGAAGCCGCCGATCAGACCCATGCCGTAAAGCTGGCCGGCCTTTTCCTCAAACCGACGAATCAATAGCATGTCTCGATAGGCGCGCAGCAGGTCGTCCCGCGCGATCGGCGGTTCCTTTCCCTTGCCACGGCGCTTGGTGTTTGTCTCCGCGGCCTGGGCCATGGCGCGTCTCCCTCGGGAAGGCTGTCTGATGCCTATTAGGCGCCGGATCGCAATTTTCGCAAGACGAAGCCTACGAAAATCGTTCTATTGCAATGCAATAAGACACTTAACCAGAATCCGGTTATGCGCTTGAACCGGCTCGATCCGCGCTGCCGTATCCCCCCGGCAGCCGCCTTGATCGGCTTCTGCAATGGCCCTAGCCTTGGGACAAGGGCGGCACGTGGGACCGGGGCATTGGACGAACAACACACCCCTGGCGCGAAAGCCGATGCCGTTGCTGCGCGTTTCGCCGCGCGAAGTGACCGGCTTATTGTCGGGCTGGCGACCGGCTACCGCTTCGACGCGCTGGAACCCTTCCTCACCTCGCTGGCCGATACCGGCTATGACGGCAGCGTGGTGCTTTATGTTGGGGGCATGCAGCCCGGCTGCCTTGCCGCCCTGACGGCACTGGGTGTCGAGGCACGGCCCGCCATGGCGTTCCTCAGTGCCGAGATCGACCCGCAGCTCGCGCGCTACGCAATGTATCTCGACTGCCTGGCCGGCTGGCCGCGCATGTTGCGATTCGCGATGGTCACCGACATCCGCGACGTGGTTTTCCAATCCGACCCCGCCGATTTCGTAGCGCTGAACCAGGCGCGCGGGCCCAGCATGCACACCTGGCTCGAAAGCGATGGCACGGACCTGCTCGCCGAGCCGAACAACCGGCTGTGGCTGCACACCCTGCATGGCGTCGCGACGGCCCGCTTCCTCACCGGCCAGCCGATCTCTTGCTCGGGCATCAGCATGGGCAATCATGTCGGCATGCTGGGTTACCTCGCCCGCATGCAGGAGGAAGTGCGCCGCCAGCGCGGCGGGCTGCGCCTGAAGGGCATCGACCAGGGGATCCACAATTCACTGGTCTGGGGTGGGCGCCCGCAGGGATCCCAGATCCACCAGAACGGCGAGCATGTCCTCACCCTGGGCATCGCATCGGGCGAATCCTTTCGCATCGACAGCGACCAGGTCGTGCTGCCGGATGGGCGGGTGCCGGCGGTGCTGCACCAGTGGGACCGGCATCCGGCGCTCAAGGCCCTGGTGCGCCGGCGCTTCCCCGCGACCACGCCCGCCCAGGCCGCGTCCTTCGCCGCCGCGCCGGCGGGTCCGGCCGGCGAGGTCCTGGGCTGGGTCGGCGCAGAGGCTGCGCCCTATGAACTGGCCCGGTTCCTCGCCACGGCGCGCGACGCCGCGCCGCATCTGCCGATCAGGCTGATCGGCCCGGGCCTCGTCGCGCCGGCCATGACAGCGGCCGCCGCGCGCTTCGCCGCGGCATGCGAAGCGCCGGCGGACGGGCCTGACTTCCATCATGCCGTGCTGGCGGCCCTGAATGGCAAGCCGAACTGGTGGCCGGTGCTGTGCCTCGATACAGCCAAATCGCTGATCCTGGATGATCCGTTCCGGACCAGGCTGAACAGGGCGACGCTGCTTGCGATGGAAGGCAGCGGCTTGTCGATCGACCAGTACGACATCTGGCGCAAAGCGCTGGCGGCGCTGCTCGACCCGGTGGCGGCCAAGGCGATCGGGCGCAAGGTCCCGGCTGCGCCGCATTTCCTGCTGGGCCGCGTGGGCGGGGTACGCAATCTGCTCGGCCGCTTCCGCCGGCTGCGCCGCGCGCATCAGGCGGCGGAAGCTTTCGCCTTGTTCCAGGTCGCCGCCTTCGGACAGGACCCGCCGACGGTCGAACTGATGCCGAATTTCAGCCTGGTGGCCAATCTCGCCGGCTTCGGCGATGCCACGGTTGCCGTGGGCGCCGGGCTGCAGTTTCCCGACCGGAGCTGCCCGGTGGTGCTTTCACCCGAAAGATCATCGCGCGTCACCGGCTGGGCCGATGCCATCGCCCAGCGCATGGGCGCCGACCAGGGTCAGTACAGCCGCCGATCGGGCGGATAGGGGATCACGATCTCATCGCGCCCAACCATGTTCAGCAGGGCGCGGGCGCGTTCGTCGAGCTGGTCGCGATCGACCCGGTCACCGCGCAGCCCCGCCACGCGACGTTCCATCGCATCGCGGTCGCCTTCGGCGCGGGCCAGGTCCAGCCGGGCCGCGGCGATGTCCGCCAGGCGCTGCTCGCGCGCGATCAGGCCACGGTCGCCATGCATCGCGTGCCAGGCGAAATAGCCCGACAGCGCCACGAACAGGCATGGCATGGCGATGACCTGGAAGACGCGCCTGAGGAACCGCAACGCTCTGTACCTGCCCTTCTTGGCAATGCGGCGATTCTAACCGCCGCCGCGAATCCGTGTCACGCGCTTCGTCCAGCAAATCATCGTGGTGCGGCGCTTTTTCCAAATGCGCCGCGAGAAATCGGCCTCAGCGCCGCAGCGCGGCCCGGCCGGCGTAGCGCGCGGCACCCTCCAGCCCCTGCTCGATGCGGATCAGTCGGTTGTATTTCGCCAGCCGGTCCGACCGCGACAGCGACCCGGTCTTGATCTGCCCGCAATTCGTCGCGACCGCGAGGTCGGCGATGGTCGCGTCCTCGGTCTCACCGGAGCGATGCGACATCACGGCGCGGTAGCCGGCGCGATGCGCGGTCTCGACCGCCTCCAGCGTCTCGGTCAGGGTGCCGATCTGGTTGACCTTCACCAGGATGGCGTTGGCGGTGCCGCTTTCGATGCCCCGCCGCAGGCGCTCGGGGTTGGTCACGAACAGGTCGTCGCCGACCAGCTGCACCTTGTCCCCCAGCCGGTCGGTCAGCGCCTTCCAGCCGGCCCAGTCATCCTCGGACATGCCGTCCTCGATCGACACGATCGGCCATTTCGCGCACAGCGCAGCCAGGTAATCGACCATGCCGCCGCCATCGAGGGTCTTGCCCTCCCCTTCCATCCGGTAGGCGCCGTCGTGGAAGAATTCGGTCGCGGCACAATCGAGCGCGAAGACGACATCGTCGCCCACCCGATGGCCGGCGGCCTCGCAGGCCTTGGAGATGAAGCCGAGTGCTTCGTCGGCCGAGCCGATGTTCGGCGCGAAGCCGCCCTCATCCCCGACATTGGTCGAATGGCCGGCATCGTGCAGCGCCTTCTTCAGCGCCATGAACACTTCGGATCCGATGCGCACCGCATCGGCGATGGTGCCGGCGCCGACCGGCATGATCATGAATTCCTGGATGTCGATCGGGTTGTCCGCGTGCTGGCCGCCATTGATGATGTTCATCATCGGCACCGGCAGGGTGCGGGCGAAGACGCCGCCGACATGGCGATACAGCGGGATGTCCAGGTCCACCGCCGCCGCCTTGGCCACCGCGAGCGAAACCGCCAGCATCGCATTGGCGCCGAGGCGCGCCTTGTTGGGCGTGCCATCCAGCTCGATCATCGTCTCGTCGATCTTGACCTGGTCGAAGGCGTCCATGCCTGAGATCGCATCGAAGATCTCGCCCTCCGCATTGCCGACCGCCTTCAGCACGCCCTTGCCGCCGTAGCGGGATTTGTCGCCATCGCGCAGTTCCACCGCCTCATGCGCGCCGGTCGAGGCGCCGGAGGGGACGATGGCGTGGCCGCGCGCGCCGCTGTCGAGCACCACCTCGACCTCGACGGTCGGGTTGCCGCGGGAATCGAGGACTTCGCGGGCGATGATGTCGGCGATGGCGGTCATGGGGGCGCTCTCCGGTCGGGTCAGGGGGCTGGGGGGTGGCTACAACGCGGGGCGCGGCACGCCAAGCCCTGCATGGGGCGAGGCCACTGAAAGCATTTTACGACTTTACGCATTTATTCCTTTGCCGCTGCTCGATCAGACAACGGCCAGGAGCGTTCTGCGTCAGCACGGTCTGGCCCAGAACGCGCCGGACCGCCGGTTTGATGCCGTGCGGAGCCTGACCGCGCGGGTGCGAAAAGGCCAGCGCGGGGGTTGGTGAGGAGGGTTGAATCCATAGCGGTCGAGGCCGGGCGCGCGCACCGGCGGGCGCCCCTTCGATCGCGACAGTGCACTACGAATTTCTCCCCGAATACCAGCGCAGTCGCGGTTGGTGGCCTCACCGCGACTGCGCGGCGAGCGCCTGCATCCGCCCCACCTCCACCGCGAAGGCCTCCACCCCCGCCGCATCCCCGGCCCCGGCCGCCGCATGGGCGGCCGGCAGGGCACCGAACATACGGGCCAGCTCTGCCCCTGCGACCTCGGGCGGGTCGGCCGCGATCCGTGCCTGGGTCGCGCGCCAGATCTGCATCCGCTGGTCCGGGTTCAGGTTGCGGTCCGCCCGCACGGTATTGAGCATCGCGGTCTGTGCATCGCGCCAGGCCGCATGCCGCGCGGCCAGCGCCCCGCGCAGCCCGCTGCGGGCATCATCCCCCACCACGGCGCCCAGCAGCGCCGCGGCATCGGTGATCGCGCGTTGGCGCGTCACCGCCAGCCCCGCCGTATCGATACCCGGCGGCACCGGCGCGGCCAGCGCCGCGAAGCCATCCATCCCGCGCCGGCGCAGCGCCTCGGACGGCCAGCGGCCCGGCACGCCGCGCAGCGCGGCAAGGCCATCCTGCAACCGGGCCATCAGCATCCCGGCCTGCGCGCCATCGGCCGGCAATTGCCCGACCGACAGCGCGGCCAGCCGCTGCGCCTCCAGCAGGATCAGCTTCATCCCCGGGTCGAGCACCGCGCCGGCGACCGGGGCCGCGGGCCGTGGCGGCGCTGGCGGCATGGTCCCGGCGCCGAACCGCAGGGACGCGGCTTCCTGCACTTCCCGCCTTTCCCGCCCGGCGAGGTGGTCCACCACCTGCCCGGCCGCCTGGTCCGCCGCCGCGACCAGCGCTGCGTGGCGGGTGGCCGGGGTCTGCGGCGCCAAGGGCCCCGTTGTGCAGGCGGCCAGCAGGATCAGTGACAGCAGGCCCAGCCGGTTGAGGGAAAAGCGCGACGCGACGACCATGGCGGCGGGGACTCCTGCTGACACCTGGAAGCCTGCGGCGGCGCCCGACCCCCGGCAAGGCCCGGCGGCCGTGGCTGGCGCAGGTCGCGCCCGACCGGGATCGGTCAACCGCGCGACCATGGTGGATCAAACAAAGGCGCAGAGCCGTCCGCGCCAGTCGGTGCGGCAGAGACGCTCTAAACCTTTGTGTGATCATGTCCGCCGCTGCGTTCGCACCTGCGGCCGTCACGCTTTATAGACTGCTCCCGATGACCGAACCCGTCCGATCGCTCGATGACCTCACCCCCGGCCAGGGCTGGGACCTCGGCACCTTGTCCCTGCCGCTCGAAGACGTGATCGCCTTCGCCTCGCGCTTCGACCCGCAATACTTCCACCTCGACCCCGAGGCGGCGCGCGAAAGCCTGTTCGGGGAATTGGTGGTCAGCGGGCTGCACACGCTGTCGGCCGTGTTTGGCCATGTCATGCACAGTGGGCTGATCGCCGGCATTTCCATCGGCGGCAACCAGATCGACAGCAAATGGCCGGCGCCGCTGCGCCCCGGCGAGGAGATCGCGGTGCGGGTGGAGGTGCAGGAGGTCCGCCCGTCGCGGTCCGGCCGCCCGCTCGGCATCGCCAAGCTCCGCTATACGGCGAAGCGCCTGGCCGATGGCGTGGTGGTGCTGGACGCGGTCGGGACGCATTTCCTCAGGCGATAGGCCGGTTGGGTCGCGCATCGTCAGGCGGCTGGCGAGGGCCGGGCCAGCCGCGCGATTGGCGACGGCGCGCCCGGCAGCCTGTCCGTTCGCCCCGCCAGGTGGATCAGCCAGCGCGACTGGCCACCCAGCACCAGTTGCCGGCGGTCCCGTGACCCGCGCGGCCCCAGTCCCCACCAGGAGAAGACCGGCCGATGTGCAGCCGGTCATCCCCCGGCACGGTGGCCAGGTCCACCAGCCTCATCGGCAGGAGCATGACCCCCCGACCCCGCCGAAGTTGCGACGGGCGAAGTTCTCCGCATCCGAGCGTGTGGAATAGCCCTGGCTCATCGGGCAGGCGCCGAGCTGGTTGCGCATCTCCTCGGGGCTGCGCTGGTCGATGGCGATGCGCCCGCGGACGCAATAGGCGTAGTAGTCGGCCAGCGCCGCGGCAGGCGCGAAGATCGCGGCCATGGCGATGATGGCGAGGACGGTCTTCATGGCGGGCTTCCTGCGTGGCGATGCCCGGCAGGATGGAGCGCGGCGGGACTGCACTGCAAGTGACCTGCGTAACGAAAACGGCGCGCCGGGTTGCCCCGCCGCGCCGTTCCGTGAAGCGATTCAGACCGCGAAGATTACGCGGACTTCGCCATGATTTCCTCGGCGACGTTGCGCGGCACCGGGTCGTAGTGATGGAACTGCATCGAGAAGGACGCACGCCCCTTGGTCATGCCGCGCAGGTTGGAGATGTAGCCGAACATCTCCTTCAGCGGGACATGGGCACGTACGATGACCGAGGTGCCGGCCATGTCCTGCGACTGGATGACGCCACGGCGGCGGTTCAAGTCGCCCACGACGTCGCCGACATGGTCCTGCGGGGTGGTCACTTCCACGTCCATGATCGGTTCGAGGATGACCGGGCCGGCCTTCTTCATGCCTTCGCGGAAGCAGGCCTTGGCGGCGATTTCGAACGCCAGGGCGCTCGAGTCCACGTCATGGTACTTGCCGTCGATCAGCGTGTACTTGAAGTCCACCGTCGGGAAGCCCGCGAGCACGCCGGTATCGGCCTGCATCTTGATGCCCTTCTCGACCGCCGGGACGTATTCGCGCGGCACCGCGCCGCCGACCACGCCGTTCACGAACTCGATGCCGTCGTTGCGTTCCTTCGGCTCGAAGGTGATCTTCACCTCGGCGTACTGGCCCGAACCGCCGGTCTGCTTCTTGTGGGTGTAGATCTCGGTGTGCGGCTTCGTGATGGTTTCACGATACGCGACCTGCGGGGCGCCGATGTTCGCGTCCACGCCGTATTCGCGCTTCAGGCGATCGACGATGATCTCCAGGTGCAGCTCACCCATGCCGGAAAGGATGGTCTGGCCGGTTTCCTGGTCGGTGCGCAGGCGCAGGGAGGGATCCTCGCCGGCCAGCTTCTGCAGGCCGAGCGTCATCTTCTCCACGCCCTCCTTCGTGCGGGGCTCGACGGAGATGTCGATGACCGGCACCGGGAAGGCCATGCGCTCGAGGATCACGGGGTCGTCGTTGGACGCCAGCGTGTCGCCCGTGCCGGTGTCCTTCAGCCCCACGAAGGCGGCGATGTCGCCGGCGGAGACTTCCTTGATCTCCTCGCGCTTGTCGGCATGCATCTGGAACATGCGGCCGATCCGCTCGCGCGAATCCTTCGTCGTGTTCTGGATCATGTCGCCCTGGCGCAGCGTGCCGCGATACACGCGCACGAAGGTCAGGTTGCCGTACTTGTCGTTGATGATCTTGAAGGCCAGCCCGGCGAAGGGCGCATCCGGGTCGGCCGGGATGTGGCGGCGTTCCTGCGTCTCGTCGAAGCCGTCATCCGGGGCGACCTTGATGCCGGGGACGTCGATCGGGGACGGCAGGTACTGGATCACGGCGTCCAGCAGCGGCTGCACGCCCTTGTTCTTGAAGGCGGTGCCGCACAGCACCGGGCGGAATTCGCCCGAGATCGTGCCCTTCTTGATGCAGCGGCGCAGCGTCTCGACCGAGACGTCGCCCTTGTCGAAATATTCCTCCATCGCCGTCTCATCGACGCCGACGCAGGTGTCGATCAGGATCTGGCGGTATTCGGCCGCCTTCTCCTTCAGGTCGTCGGGGATCGGGGCATCATGGTACGCGGCGCCGAGCTCGTCGCCTTCCCAGATGATCGCCTTCATCTCAACCAAGTCCACGACGCCGAGGAAGGTATCCTCGATGCCGATCGGCAGCTGCAGCGTCACCCAGTTGATGCCGAGCTTCTCGGTCAGCGTCGCCGCCGCCTTGTAGAAGTCCGCACCGGTGCGATCGAGCTTGTTGATGAAGATGATGCGCGGGACGTTGTAGCGGTCGGCCAGGCGCCAGTTCGTCTCGGACTGCGGCTGGACGCCGGCCACGCCCTCGATGATGAAGATGGCGCCGTCGAGCACGCGCAGCGACCGGTTCACCTCGATGTTGAAGTCGATGTGGCCGGGGGTGTCGATGACGTTGATGCGGTGGTCGTCCCACACGGCGGTCACGGCGGCGGAGGTGATGGTGATCCCCCGCTCACGTTCCTGCTCCATGTAGTCGGTCGTGGTGTTGCCTTCGTGCACTTCACCGATGCGATGCGACTTGCCGGTGTAGTACAGGATGCGCTCGGTCGTGGTGGTCTTGCCGGCGTCGATATGCGCCGTGATTCCGATATTCCGGATACGGTCTAGCGGTGTGCGCGCCACGATGGGCCTCCATAAGCAACAACGGGCGCATGCGAAGGGTCATACCCCCTCGCCGCCCGCACAGGTTCACGCCGATCAGTCGGTGGCGGCTATCTGCGACGTCCGGGCGCGGTTTGCAAGCGCAACATCACCGGGCGGCCCCGCGCGGGCGCCGGTTTCATGCCACGGACACGCTTTGTTGCGTGCGCCCGCCGGGCCCCCGGGGCTAAAATGCATCGGAATGGACGCCACGCCTGTCATCGCCGCAATACGCTTTGCCCAGGGGCGCCGACCGGGCGACCCGGTGCCGAGCGACCCTGTCGCCTGGCTCGACTCGCAGCTGGCGCCGGGCCTGCCGGGCCCGGCCCTGCCCGACGACGTCCCCGTGACGCAACAGGCGGTATTCGCCGCCGGGCTTGAGGATACCGCCCGCATCCGGGCCGGCGGGATGGGGCGGCCGAACCAGGCCCGCATCCTGCGGGAGGAAAGCCTCGCCAGCCTCGCGCTGTCGATCGGCGGCGACTACGGCTTCCGCGAAAGGCTGGTCGCCTTCTGGGCCAACCACCTGGCCATCGCACGCAACCGGGCGCCGCTCTTCACCGGGCTGTACATCCGGGAGGTGATCCGCGCGCACGTCACCGGCCGGTTCGAGGACATGCTGGTCGCCATGGCGCGCAGCCCGGCGATGCTGGTTTATCTCGACAATAACGGCTCGGTCGGCCCGAACAGCCCGGTGGGCAAGCGCACACGCCGCGGGCTGAACGAGAACCTGGCGCGCGAGATCCTGGAGCTGCACACGGTCACGCCGGCCGCCGGCTACAGCCAGGCGGACGTGACCGCCTTTGCCCATGTGCTGACGGGCTGGGGCTTCCAGGGCGGGCGCGAGCCCTTCGGCTTCAGCTTCCGTGCCCAGTCGCACGAACCCGGGCCCAAGACCGTGATGGGCCAGACCTTCCCCGAGGGGCAGGAGGGCGGCGTCATGGCGCTCGCCTGGCTGGCGCGGCATGAAAAGACGCATCGCCACCTGGCGACCAAGCTGGTGCGCCACTTCGTCGCCGACGACCCGCCGCCGGCGGCGGTCGATACGATCTTCGGTGTGCTGCGGGATACCCAGGGGGACCTTGGCGCCGCGTCCCGCGCGCTGGTGCGGCTGCCCGAGGCCTGGGCGACGCCGCTGGGCAAGCTGCGCAACCCGCAGGATTACGTCGTCTCGGTGCTGCGCGCCGTCGAAGCCCCGCCCGACATGGCGGAACGCGCGTTCGGCGCGGTGCAGTTCCTCGGACAGCCGCTGTGGCTGCCGCCCGCGCCGATCGGCTTCCCCGACACCGCCCCGCCCTGGGCGGCGCCCGAATTGATGGTCCGCCGGATCGACTGGGTGAACGGCATCGCCGGGCGGGGTGCGGGGCGCGATGCCGCCGACCTCGCCGCCTCGGTGCTCGGGCCGTTGTGCCGCCCCGAAACGCTGCGTGCCGCCGCCCGCGCGGGGTCGGCGCGCGAGGCGCTGACCCTGATCCTGGCCAGTCCGGAGTTCCACCGCCGATGAATGCGCATCTGCCATCGCTCGGGCGCCGCGGGCTGTTGCTGGGGCTGGGTGCGGCCATCACGCTGCCGCGGGCGCGGGTGGCCTTCGCGCAGGCGCCGGGGGAAGCGCGGTTCGCGGTGGTGGTGTTGCGCGGCGGCCTCGACGGGCTGTTCGCCGTGCAGCCTTATGCCGAGGCCGGCTTCGGGGAATTGCGCGGTGCCCTCGCCTTGCCCGAACCCGGGCAGGAGGGCGGGTTGCTCGACCTGGGCGGGCGCTTCGGGCTGCATCCGCGCATGCCGCAGTTGCATGCGATGTATGCGGCGAACGAGGCGATGATCGTCCATGCCGTTGCCGGCAATTGGCGGACGCGCAGCCATTTCGACGCGCAGGACCTGCTGGAATCGGGTGCAGACCAGGCCTTGGCGAGCGGCTGGCTCAACCGCGCGCTGTCGGCGGTGCCGGCGCGGCGGGGGGCGCAGCCGAACGGGCTGGCGGTTGGTGCGGACATGCCGCTGCTGATGCGCGGGCCGACGCAGGTGGGCAGCTATTCGCGGCGTGGCGGCGGGATGCCGTCGCCGGACCTGCTGGCGCGCATCGCAGACCTCAACGGCGGCGACCCCGTCACCGGGCCGGCCATCATGGAAGGGCTGAGCGCGCGCGGATACGCGATAAGTGCCCTGGGCGCGGATGCGGCGGTCCGGCCGCAGCCGCAAGGTGCCTTCCGGGCGCTGGCCCTGGCCGCCGGGCGGCTGATGGCGCAGCCGGACGGGCCGCGCGTCGCGGCCTTCGAACTGACCGGCTGGGACACCCATGCGCAGCAGGTGAACCGGCTGAACGGCCCCCTGACGGCGCTGGATGACGGGTTGGCCGCGCTGAAGGAATCGCTCGGCGCCGCGTGGACGCGCACGGCGGTGCTGGTGGTGACCGAATTCGGCCGCACGGTGCGCATCAACGGCACCGGCGGCACCGACCACGGCACCGGCGGGGTGGCGTTCCTGGCCGGTGGCGCGGTGGCGGGCGGGTGCGTCGGCGGGGATTGGCCGGGTCTTTCGGACGGCGCGCTGTTCCAGGGGCGCGACCTGGCGCCGACCACCGATATCCGCAGCCTGGCCAAGGGTCTGCTGCGCGACCATCTGAGGCTGCCGTCGCAGGCGGTCGCGCGGGCGTTTCCGGGCAGCGATGCTGCCGCGCCGGCCAATGGGCTGGTCCGGGCGTGATGGCCAACGGCCGGTCCCGCCCGTGACCATTCGGCCGGATGCCGCGCATCGGGCCGGGAGCGCACCTGTCAGGCCGGCGCGACAATGCAGGGCGCGGTGATGGTCAACGGTCGGCCCCGCCCGTGCCCCTTCGGCCCGATGCCACGCATCGGGCCGGGAGCGCACGGCGCGACCGCGCCCAGACCGACTGTGAGCCCTGGCGCGACAGTGCAGGGCGCGCCAGCCAAGCGCATGGATGTGCGCGCCGGCGCCTGAGGCACGGCAGACATCCAAGCGCACGGATGTGCGCGCCGGCGCCTGAGGCCCGGCAAGAACCCCCTCAGAAACTGATGCCGATGCCCACCGACGTGCCGGTGACGTTGCGCTCGCCGATGAAGTACCGCGCCACCAGCCGGATGTGGGAGATGTTCAGCCCCGCCGCGCCGAATTCGTAGCGGCCGACATCGACCTCGATGCCGCCGCCGACCTTGGCCGCCCAGGCGAAGCCGATCGCTTCCTCCTGGTCGCCGAAATAGGTGGTGAAGGAGCTGTCCAGCACCCAGCGGACCGGCCGGCCGAAGGCCTCCCACCCGGTCGGCCAGCGATAGCGCGCCCACAGGCCAAGCGTCTTGGCCATGGAGGTGCCGCGCGCCGCGCGGAGCGTGTCGCCGAAGGTCTGCAGGTACAGCTGGGTATAGCGCAGCTCGACATCATGGCCGCGGCAACGGACCGGCAGCCGCCAATTCGACACGGCGAGCGATGGCCCGGGGCGCGGCCGGGCCCGCCGCGTGGCGACAGGATGAGGGCCATGACCACGCCGCCCTTGTCTCGTGTCCGCGAAGGGCGCAGGAAGCGGCCCCCCACCCTGTTCTGGCGCCCCCATGTCCCCCACCCGCCTGTCCTTGCCCAAGGAAAAGATCCGCATCCTGCTATTGGAGGGCGTGTCCGACTCCGCGCTGGAACGTTTGGCCGATGCGGGTTACGCCACCGTGAAGCGAGAGGCGAAGGCGCTGGACGGGCCGACGCTGATGAAGGCGTTGAAGGGTGTCCACATCCTGGGCATCCGGTCGCGCACCCAGGTGACGGCCGAGGTGCTGGAAGCAGCCGACCGGCTGTTCGCCATCGGCTGCTTCTGCATCGGCACCAACCAGGTGGCGCTGGAAGCCGCGGCGCATCGCGGCATCCCGGTGTTCAACGCGCCGTTCTCCAACACGCGGTCGGTCGCCGAGCTGACGCTGGGTGAGATCGTGATGCTGATGCGCGGCATCTTCCCCAAGTCGAACGCCGCGCATCGCGGGGAATGGGACAAGTCCGCCGCCAATTCATGGGAAGTGCGCGGCAAGACGCTGGGTATCGTCGGCTACGGCAATATCGGCAGCCAGTTGTCGGTGCTGGCGGAAGCCTTCGGGATGCGCGTGCTGTATTGGGACCACACCGGGAAGCTGCCACATGGCAATGCGCAGCCGATGACATCGCTGCATGCGCTTCTGGCGGAATCGGATGCCATCACGGTGCATGTGCCCGAGACCCCCGACACGATGAACATGATCGGCGCGGAAGCGATCCGCGCGATGAAGCCCGGCGCGGTGTTCGTGAACAACGCGCGCGGCACGGTGGTGGACCTCGATGCCCTGGCCGCGGCGTTGCGCGATGGTCACCTGCTGGGCGCGGCGGTCGATGTGTTCCCCGTGGAGCCGGCGCGCAATGGGGAGGCCTTCGTGTCCCCGTTGCAGGGTCTGCCGAATGTGATCCTGACGCCGCATATCGGCGGTTCGACCGGCGAGGCGCAGTGGCGCATCGGGGAAGAAGTGTCGCGCAAGCTGATCGAGTTTTCCGACACCGGGGCGACCTTCGGCGCGGTGAACTTCCCGCAGGTGCAACTGCCGGCCCGGCCGACCGGGGCGCGCTGGGTGCATGTGCATCGTGATGCGCCGGGCATCCTGTCGCGCATCAATGACAGCTTCGCCCGGCGCGGGCTGAACATCTCGGGCCAGTATTACCAGACCGCCGGGTCGGTCGGGTATGTCGTGGTGGACAGCGAGGATGCCAAGCGCGATGGGGAGGCGATCCTGGCGGAGTTCCGCGCCCTGCCGGGGACGATCCGCGCGCGGCTGATCTATGAGCGGCGCTAGAACAGACCGCGCCTGACGGGACTCAGTCAGGCGCGCGAAGATGCTTGCTCACGCAAGAGTTTAGAGCAGTTTGCGCCAGCACAGCCTGGCGAAAGACGCTCCGGTCCGCTGCGCGAGTGACGCCACCAGCGCAACCATTGCAGGCACCGGGGCGTTCCCCCCGCACAGACACTGATCTCGTGCGAAGGAACATCCAGATGAAGTCTATCGTGTTGTGGCTGCTTGGCGTGCCGGTCGTCCTGATCATCATCCTCAACGTCATGGGCGTCCTGTAGCCCAGGACGCTCCGCTCCTGACCTGCGACAGGTCAGGAGCGTGTCGCCTTACCTGACCGGCATGGCGTACATCAGCCCGCCGCGGGTCCACAGGTCGTTCACCCCGCGCTGCAACCCGATCGGCGATCCGGAGCCGAGGTTGCGCTCGAAAATTTCCCCGTAATTGCCGACCGCCTTGATCGCGTTGTAGGCCCAGCGGCGATCCAGCCCCATCAGCGGCCCGTGGTCCCCCGCATTGCCCAGCAGGCGGCGGATAGACGGGTTCTGGCTGTTCAGCATCTCATCGACATTGGCCTGGGTGACGCCGAGTTCCTCGGCCTCGATCAGCGCGAACACGGTCCAGCGGACAATGTCGAACCACTGGTCGTCGCCGTGCCGCACCGCGACCGCCAGGGGTTCCTTCGAGATGATGTCGGGCAGGATGATGTGTTCGGCCGGGTCGCGCAGTGCGGTGCGGATGCCCGCAAGCTGCGACGCATCGGTGGTGAAGGCGTCGCAGCGGCCTGAATTGTACGCGTTGCGCGTTTCCTCATTCTGGTCGAACACCAGCGGCTGGACCTGGATATTGTTGGCCCGTGCCCAATCCGCGAGGTTCAGTTCGTTGGTGGTGCCGGAGGTGACGCAGATCGTCGCGCCGGCGAGGTCGCGCGCACGCGTGACATTGGCGGATTTGCGCACCATGAAGCCCTGACCGTCGTAGAAATTGACGGCGGTGAAGTTCAGCCCATTGGCGGTGTCGCGCGTCTGCGTCCAGGTCGTGGTGCGCGGCAGCACGTCCACCTGGCCCGATTGCAGCGCCGGCAACCGCGCCTGGGACGACAGGATGATCCAGCGCGCCTTGGCCGCATCGCCCAGCGCGGCGGCCGCGATGGCACGGCAGGTATCGGCATCGAGGCCACGATGCACCCCTTGGCTGTCGAGCACGTTGAAGCCGGGTGCGCCCGGATGCGCGCCACAGATCACCGCGTCGCGCGACCGGACGGCGGCCAGGGTGGGGCCGGGTGACGCCATCTGCGCAGCGGCGGACCCCGCCGCCAGCATGCCGAGGGCGGCCAGGAAGATGCTTTTCATGTGTTTTCTCCCAAAGTTCAGTTTCTTGGTTGGCGCGAAGGGATACCGCCCGTCGCACCGTCACACCAGGGCCCGGCGGCCCTGGCTGGTCGCCTCCCGCCTCAGCGGATGGGCAAGAGGGGCAGGCTTGCGGGGGTGGGCGGCGTATCCTGTGCGATGGCGGGGACCGCCAGCAGCAATCCGAACAGGACGGCGATCGGCCACATCATCGATTTGTTCCTGGCGAGCAGCAGTTGCAGCAGCGCGGTGCCGCCCAGCGCCACCGCCGCGGCCGCCAGCCGCAGCGTATCGGGCGCGAAATGCCCGAAGGCCGCGAACAATCCAGCCAGACCGAGGATCAGTCGCAGCACCCCGCCCATCGGTCGCAACAGGTATCCGGCATAGGCCGAGGTGATCAGCAGCAGGGCGAGCACCTGAATCGAGGTCGCGGTGACGATCGCGACGATGCCGCCACGCATCATGATGCCCGGATCGTAGAGGAAGGCGAAGCCCACGGTGAAGCCGGCGATGCCGAAGCGCGAGGCGTGCACGCTGGCCATGGTCGGGCTGGCCTTGGCGATGGCCGCGGCGGCGAAGGCGGAGGCCGCGACCGGTGGCGTCGCATCCGCGATCACGGCGAAGTAGAACAGGAACAGATGCGCCTGCAGCATGTCGATGTTGAGCGACCGGCCCAGTTCCAGCAGCTGCGGCGCCCCGATCGCGGCGGCAATGATGTAGGAGGGCGTGGTCGGGATGCCCAGGCCGAGCACCAGCACCGTCAGGCACAGCAGCACCGCGAGCAGGCCGAAACTGCCGCCCGCCAGTTCCTTGATGATGCCGCCAAAGGCCACGACCATGCCCGTGGCCGTCAGCACCGAGACCACGACGCCCGATGCCGCGATGGCGACCGCCAGCGGCGCCATGGTCAGCCCCGCATTGGTCAGGCTTTCGAGCACCGCGCGCCAGCCCATGCGCGTGCGCGCCCGCAGCAGGGACACCGCGACCATCGCCAGCGTGGCGCAGAAGGCGGCGTAATTGCCCGACCAGCGTTCATTCATCAGATAGACGAGCAACCCGATCGGCAGGATCAGGTGGATATCGGCGAGGACCTCGCGCCAGGCGGGGATGTCCTTGAGTTCCATCGGCTGGATGCCGAGCTTTTTCGCCTCGAAATGCACGGCGGCGAGGATGGCGAAGTAGTACAGCACCGCGCCGATCGCGGCGGCGACGAGGATGTCGCCATACGGGATGTTGGTGATCTCGGCCATCACGAAGGCGGCCGCGCCCATCACCGGCGGCATCAGCGCGCCACCGACGGATGCGGCACTTTCGATGCCCGCCGCGACCACCGGGCGATAGCCGATGCGGATCATCAGCGGGATGGTCATCGCACCGGTGGTGATGACATTGGAGACGGAGGACCCGCTCATCGTGCCGAACAGGCCCGAGGAGACGACGGCGACCTTGGCCGGCCCGCCGGTGTAGCGCCCCGCGATGGCGGCGCCGAAATTGGCGAAGAGCCGCCCCGTCCCGCTGCCCTGCATGAACGACCCGAACAGGATGAACACCGCGATGGTGGTCGCCACGATGCCGGTCAGCGGGCCATAGACGCCGCCGGCGGTGGGCACCAGCCAGGCGGCTTCCATGATCTCGGATGTGGTGAAGACGCGGGTATTCAGCACGCCGGGCAGGTGGTGGCCGACGAACATGTAGAGCAGGCAGCCCAGCGTCATCCAGGCGAGGCCCGGTTCCACGGCGCGGCGGATGGCTTCGAGCATCGTCACCATGCACAGGATGGCGAGGCCCATCATCAGCGGCGTGAAGGGATCGACATATTCCATGCGGTCATTGACCGCATCGGCATGGATGAAGACCCACAGATGCGGCGCCGCGGAGGCCGCCGCCCAGATCCAGTCGATCACGCTGGGGCGGTGCTGCGGGGATCGCTTCGCAAAAGCCGGATAGAGCAGGAACAGCGGCGGGGTGAAGACCAGCAGGTGCAGGCTGCGGATGGTGATCGGTTCGGGGAAGCCGAAGCCGCCCCAATACAGATGCACCGCGGCCCAGAAGGCGAGCCAGCCGAAGATGGAATGCCGAAGCCAGGGTGACAGGTCGCGCACGGCGCTCTCCTCAACATCAAGCGCGGTGCGCGACGTCGGCCCGGATACCGAAGGAATCCGGGTTTGCTGCGCGCAGGGTTGGCGTGGCGGCTGCGCGCAACACAAGGCGAAACCGGAACGCCATCGGCGTTCGGGTTTGTCAGGCGGCCGGCGGGTTCACGCCGGCGGCACGGAAGGCGGCGGCGGCACCCGGATGGAACGCCACGCCGAGGTAGTTCACCGCCTTGGCCGGCGTCCAGCCGCCCATGGACGGATGGATCGTCGCCAGGCGCTGGCCCTGGTTCTTGATCAACGTGGCGGTGATCTTCTGGACGATCTCGTTCGGTACGGATTCATGCACCACGATCACGCTGTCCATCATCGTCACGGGAATGGCGTCGTCGAGCAGCGCGGGATAGTCGGACTTCTCCAGCGTGCCCTGGGCATAGGCGTATTCGTCGGTCATGTGCTTGCGGACATCGTCGGGGAAGGCGGTCAGGCGGCCGCCGCGACGGCCCTGCGCGATCTCGGTCATCAGCGCGGCAGGCTTGGCGAGCGCGACATAGACGTAGTCCACCTGCCCGTCATTGTAGGCCGCGCCGATGTCCGAGTAGGACCCGTTCAGGTACCGCCCGCCATCCGAGCGGATCTTGTCCGGGCTGGTGCCGAGGAAGCGCAGGATGCGCTGCAGCGTCATCTCATCGGTCGAGGAACGCTGCGGCGCGCCGATCTTCAGGCCACGCTGCGTGAGGATGGCGCGCATGTCGGCCGGACCCGCGCCGGTGTGGCGCAGCAGCAGGTGTTCGGTCGGCGAATAGCCTGTGCCCAGGCATCGGATTTTCTCATGCTTGGCGCTGTAGGGTTCGGTGCCCTTCACGGCGGATGCGGCGAAGGTGTCGATGCCCCAGCCGATCTGCGACTGGCCATTGTTGATGCGCGTGGGATTGGCCAGGCCACCGCCGGGCACGACGCGGATCTGTACGTCGGGATTTTCCTCCCGGATCAGGGAGGACAGGCCGGCGGCCATGGTGTACCAGCCGCCGCCCACCGAACCGGCCACCCATTCGAGCGTGGTCTGCGCCGCCGCGGTGCGGATGAAGGGCGAGGCAAGCGCCACGCCGAGAGTGCCGCGCGCGATCGCGCGCCGTCCGATGAACAGGGTCATTCCCAGCCTCCTTGGCCTCAAGACCACGGCATAAGAACAGGCTTGGTGCCCTGCCGCAACGCGATGTTCAGCAATGCCCGTGCCACGCGCCGCCCCCTCATGGCGGCAGTGGCGCGATGCGGCGCCTTTGCGCCAGACTGGGCGGATGACAACCGCTCCCATTCCTGTTTGGAGCGAGCATTCTGATGCGCCTGACGGATTCGGGCGTTCCATCCAGCGGGAGACGGCGATGCATCGCAGAACGATACTTGGCGCCGGCGCGGGCCTGGCGATCGCCCGCCCTGCCCTCACCCAGGGCAATGCGGCGCACACCCTGCGCTTCATTCCGCAGGCGGATGTCACGGCGGTGGATCCGATGTCCACCACATCCTACGGCGTACGCAACCACGGGCACATGTGCTGGGACACGCTGTATGGCCTGGATACGGATTTCGTGCCGCGGCCCCAGCTCGCCGAAGGCCATGTCGTCGAACAGGACGGGCTGCGCTGGGTGTTCACCCTGCGCGAAGGCACCCGCTTCCATGACGGCGAACCCATCCGCGCCGCCGATGCCGTTGCATCGATCCGCCGCTGGGCGCGTCTCGATTCGCTCGGTCAGTCGCTCGCCGAGCGCACGGAGGAGATGCGCGCACTGGATGATCGCCGCTTCGAAATCCGGCTCAAGACGCCCTTCGGCGTGATGCTCGCAGCACTGGGAAAGCCGTCATCCTATCCGTGCTTCGTCTATCCGCAGCGCTTCGCGGACGTCGATCCCGCCCGGCCCTTCACCGAGGTCGTCGGCTCCGGCCCGTATCGCTTCGTCGCCGATGAACGCCTGTCGGGCGCGCGGGCCGTGTATCGGAAGTTCGACGGGTACCGGCCCGCGCCCGCCGCGCCGAACCTGCTGGGCGGGGCGAAGCTCGCGCATTTCGAACGTGTCGAATTCCGCATCATGCCCGATGTCGGCACCGCCGCCGCCGCCATCCAGTCCGGCGAGATCGACTGGTGGGAACAGGTGGCACCCGACCTGCGCTCGGTGATGCGCCGGCATCGCGACATCATCCTGGAGCGCGTCGATTTCGGCGGGCTGATGGCGATGCTGCGCTTCAACCACCTGCATCCCCCCTTCGACAATCCCGCCATCCGCCGCGCGCTGCTGCACAGCGTGAACCAGGCAGATTTCATGACCTCGATCATGGGCGACGACCGGTCGCTCTGGTCGGATGGGATGGGCGTCTTCCCGCGATCCTCGCCGCTCGCCAATGATGCCGGCATCGCCGCGGTGACTGGCCCGCGCAGTACCGATGCCGCGCGGGCCGCGTTGCAGGCCGCAGGCTACGCCAACCAGAAGGTCACGGTGCTGCACCCTACCGATGTGGTGAACAACAACGCCCTGACCACGGTGTTGACTGACACGTTGAAGCGGTCCGGGCTGAATGCGGAAAGTGCGACGTCGGACTGGGGCACGGTGTTGCAGCGGCGCGCCAATCGCAATCCGCCCGACCAGGGGGGCTGGAACGCGCTGGTCGTGCTGTTCGGCGGCATCGACCTCGCCAATCCGGGGCAGCATCCGCTGCTGCGGGCGAACGGGGCGAATGCCTGGTTCGGCTGGCCCACCAGCCCATCGCTGGAAGCGATGCGCGACGCCTGGTTCGCCGCCGGGCCGATCGACATGCAGCAGGGCATCGCCCGCGAGATCCAGACACAGTTCTGGCAGGACCTGCCCTTCATCCCGCTGGGGCAGTACTTCATCGACAGCGCGTGGCGGCGGGATATCAGCGGCGTGCAGAAGGGGATGGCGCTGCCGATCAATGTGAAGCGCGGGTGAGAAGAAAGGTTGGGGGAGATGAACTCCCCCAGACCCCCTCCTTTTTTTGGCACTTGGTGCTGACCTTCGCGGGGGATCGCCAAGTGGCAAAAAAAGGAGGGGGATCGGGGGAGTTCTCTCCCCCGACCTTCCTACTCGACGATGCGAAAGATCGCCTCGATCTCCACCGGAATCCGCCCCGGCAGCGAGGCAAACCCCACCGCCGATCGCGCATGCTTCCCATTGTCCCCCAGCACAGCGACGAACAAATCGGAACAGCCGTTGATGACCTTGGGATGATCCTCGAAATCCACATCGGCATTGACCATGCCGAGCACCTTGATGGCTTTCAGCTTGGACAGCCCGCCCGCGGCCTCGGCCGCCGCGGCGAGCAGCCCGAGGCCGACCAGTCGCGCACTGGCATAGGCGTCCTCGATGCTCATCTCGCTCGGCACCTTGCCGCGCGGGCGCGGACCTTGCGTCACGCGCGGCCCCTGCCCCGAGGTCCAGATGATGTCGCCCTCCACGCGATAGGGCACATAGGTGCCGATCGGCTTGGGCACGTCCGGCAGGGTGAGGCCCAGCGCGGCCAGGCGCTGTTCGGGGGTTTCGTTCGGCATCGCGTTTGCTCCTTCGACGACGACGCCATGCGACACGCGCATGGACGTCCCGGCAAGAGCGCGCATGTAGGTCAGTATTACTGACATACTATCGCATCATGGAAACGCTCCTGCCGCTCTTCGCCTTCGCCATCGCCACCTCGGTGACGCCGGGGCCGAATGTGCTGCTGGTCGCGGCGGCAGCGGCCAATCACGGCGTCCGCGCGACGCTGCCGCAGATGCTGGGCATCGCGGTCGGATTCGCGGCGATGCTGGTGATCGTCGGGCTGGGACTCGCCGGGCCCTTCGCGGCCTGGCCGGTGCTGCATGGCGTGCTGAAATGGGGCGGCGCGGCCTGGCTGCTCGTGCTGGCGTGGAAGATCGCGCGGGCGGGCGCGCCGGGCGAAGGGCCATCGCGACCGCCGCTGGGGTTCGTGGGCGCGGCGCTGTTTCAATGGGTGAATCCGAAGGCGTGGATGATCGCACTTGCCGCCATCCCGGCCTTCACCACGCCGGAGGGTGACATGCTGGCCGAGACGCTGCGCATCGGCGCGGTCTTCGCCCTGGTCTGCCTGCCGTGCACGCTGATCTGGGCAGGGCTGGGTGCCGGCGCGTCGCAGCTGCTGCGGACGCCGGGGGCGCTGCGCAGCTTCAACATCGCGATGGCCGTGCTGATGGTGCTGTCCCTGCTGCCCGCGTTTCTTTGAACCACAGCGTCGCACTTCGATACACCACGCCACGCGCGGTCGCGCCATGATGGTGGGATGACCCGACCCCCTCTTTTCCGCCGCCCGCTGCTTGGCGCCGCATTGCTGCTGCCGCTGCCGGCATTGGCGCAATCGCTGACCGCCACGCCGCGCCAGACCCAGGGGCCATTCTATCCGGTGGCGTTTCCCACCGACACCGATGCCGACCTGGTGCGTGTGCGGGGTGCGGCGGCCGAGGCGCTGGGCACTGTCACCCACCTGCGCGGACGCGTGACGGACACCGCCGGCGGCGTGGTGCCCGGCGCCCTGGTCGAGATCTGGCAATGCGACGCGCAGGGCATCTACCGCCACCCGCGTGCCCCGGGCACTGCGCGCTTCGACGGCAATTTCCAGGGCTATGGCAGCATCACCACCGATACCGCCGGGCGGTATGGCTTCCGCACCCTTCGCCCGGCGGCCTATCCGGGCCGTACCCCGCATATCCATGTGCAGGTCACGCGGCCGGGCGGGCGGGTGTTGGTCACGCAAATGTATGTCGCGGGGGAACCGCTCAATGCGCGCGATGGCCTGCTGAATTCAATCCGCGACCCGCAGGCGCGCGATGCCGTGATCATCCCCTTCCTGCCGGCCGATGGCATCGAACCCCGCGCGCTGCTGGCGCAATTCGACATCGTCCTGGCGGCCTGAAGCGCTTCGGCGGCGTCGCCCGCCTGCGCTGGACCCGGCACGCCGGCCTGCCTACCCTCCGCCGCTTCGCGGAGAGGAAAACGACCCATGCGCCGCCTGACACTCGCCTTCCTGCTCACCGCCTCGACCGCGCTCGCGACCGAATTGCCGGTGCGCAGCGTGACGCTGTCCTCCGCCGGCCTGGCGCAGATCGAACGCGCGGGGGAGGTGCCGGCCGATGGCAATGTCACTTTCCGTATCCGCACCGATGATGTGGACGACCTGCTGCGCAGCCTGATCGTGGTCGATACCGCCGGTACGGTCGAAGGGCTGCGCCTGCCCGCGCATGACCTGACCGGGGAAGCCTTTCGCGGCCTGCCGCTGCGCCCCGATGATTTCGACAGCCGCGCCCAGTTGCTTGCCGCGCTGCGTGGCCAGGAAGCCGAGGCCGGCGGCGCACGCGGCCGCATCGCCGATGCCGCCGAGGTCGCCTCGGTCGCCGGCGCGCCGGGCGGCCTGCGCCTGACGCTGGTCACCGAACGCGGGCTGGTCACGGTGCTGCTGCGCGAAGGCGATGAGGTGAAGCTGCTGGATGAGGCGCTCGCCGGCCGCGTCGCCCGCGCGGCCGAGGCGCTGGCCGCCGCGCGCAGCGCCGACGAACGGCGCATCGACATCCGCCTGCGGGCCGATCGCGACCGCCAGGTCGCGGTGCTGTATGTCGCTGGCGCGCCGCTGTGGAAGCCGTCCTACCGCTTGCTGGTGCCACCGATGGCCACGGCGCCGGCCGCCGCGCCCGCAACACCGCCTGCCCCCGCCACGCCACCCGCACCCACCACGCCCCCGGCCGCCACGACGCCGGCGGCCGGTCCTGCCATGGCCCGGCTGCAAGGCTGGGCGGTGGTGGAAAACGCCTCGGGCAGCGATTGGGACCGCATCCGGCTTGCCCTGGTCTCGGGTGAGGCGGCGGCCTTCCGCCAGCGCATCTACGACCCGATCACCGTGCCGCGGCCGGAACTGCCGGTGCGCATTGCCGGCGCCGTGCAGGTCCGACCGGATACCGGCGGCCGGCCGATCCCGCTGCCCTCGCCGCCCCCCGCCCCGGCTGCCATGGCGCGCGAATCCTTCGCGGCCGGCGCGCCGCACATGGCCCGGCGCGCCGCCGCGCCGGATGCCCCGGTGGGTGGCGGCATCGTCGGCACCGCGAACCCGGCCGCCGGCGCCGCCGCCGAATCCTCGGCCGGCCGCGTCGCCTTCGTGCTCGCCGAACCCGTGACGATCCGCAGCGGGGAGACGGCGAATGTGCCCTTCCTCGACATCCGTCTGCCGGCCGAACGCGTGTGGTGGATCCAGGATCTGAATGCGCGGTCGCCGTTGCAGGCGGTGCGCATCCGCAACGCGTCCCCGCACACGCTGCCCGATGGCCTCGCGACCGTGTATGGCGCGGAAGGGCCGGAAGCCGGTGTCTTCCTCGGCGATGCAGAAATCCGCGCGATGCCGGCCGGCGATGGCCGCATCCTCGCCTTCGGGCGAGACCGCGACGTGCAGGTGGCGCAGACCACCACCACCACTGACCGCGTCGCCCGCATCGCGCTGCGCCGCGGCTTCGTGAGCATCGAGACGCTGCGCACCGAGGAGAGCGCGATCGCGGTCAATCCGCGCGGCGCGCGCGGCACGCTGGTGATCGACATGCCGCAGCGCCCGGGGGCGACGCCGCGCTTCCCGATCGTCTCGCAGGGCGATTTCGGCCTGCGGTACGATGCGGTGCTGGATGGCAGCCCGCAGACGCTGCGCCTGACCTATGACCGGACGATCACGACCAGCATGCCGCTGTGGGACAGCGCGCTGGGCGAGCCGATCCTGCTGCGCTGGCAGAACTTCGACCTTGAGCAGAACCTGCGCCGCCTGCCCGGCGGCCCCGGCACGATGGAACGGTTGCAGGAGGTGCTGGCCCGCACCGCGCCCGACGTGCCCGGCCGCGCCGACCTGGCCGCCGTGGTGGAGGCGATGGGCGAGCTGCGCCGGTTGCTGGACGATGCGCGGATGAAGCAGCGGGCGCATGCCAGCGCGGACCAGGCGCTGCAGCGCGCCCGGCAGGCGGCGGAGGACCGCACCGGGTCGGAGTTGCAGGAGGCACGGCGCCGGCTTAACGCCGCGAGCCGCGAGGCTGACCAGGCCGGCGCAGCGGCGGACCAGGCGTGGGAGGCGTGGCAGCGTGGCGTGATCGCGTTGTTGCAGCGGGGGTCGTAGTCCCGCGGCGGTCCGGTCGTCCGGCCGGTGTGATCAGAGAGGGGCTTGGCCCTTCTCCGAACCTCACCACACCAAAGGCCTAAGGGCCTCTGGACACCTCGACTTGGCGCTGGGCACGGCGGTTCGGTGCCCTGCGTAGGGCGGCACCGGGCACAAGACTGAATCCCCGTCATGCCCTTCGCTAGAGCAGATCGCGCCTGACTGGACTCAGTCAGGCGCGTGAAGATGCTCGCTCAAACAGGAGTTTAGAGCGTTTTGCGCCAGCACAGTCTGGCGAAAAAAGCGCTCTAAGTGACGGTTTCCAAAGGCCCACTGGCCTTTGGTGGGGTGGCTTGGAGGGGCAAAGCCCCTCCAACGCGCTTATGCGCCGCCGCCTCCATCACCCTTCACTCCGGCTGCGCCCCCGAAATCCGCACCATCTCCGCCCAGATCGGCCGTTCCCGTGCCAGCCGTTCCGCCAGTTGGTCCGGCGTGGTGCCAAGCAGTCGCGCGCCCATGGCAATGGCCCGTTGCTGCAGCGCCGCGTCGGCGAAAGCGGCGCGGATTTCCCGCGACAGGCGGTCCACCACGGCTGGCGGCGTGCCGGCCGGGCCAGCCCACAGGTGCCACGGGCCGTAGGACAGGCCGGCAAACCCGGCCTCGGCCATGGTCGGCACATCCGGCAAGCCGGGCCAGCGCTGCGGCGTGGTGACGGCCAGCGCCTTCATCCGCCCTTCCTGGATCACGCCGACATAGGAAGCGAGGTTGTCCACCGCGATCTGTATGTCCCCCGACAGCATGGCCGGGATGGTCTGGGCGGCGCCGCGATAGGTGATGTGTTCGGCGCGGATGCCTGCCTGCGCCATCAGGTAGGCGCCGGACAGGTGGATGGTGGTTCCCACCCCGGACGACCCGAAACTGATGCCTTGCGGCCGCGCCTTCGCCCAGGTGACGAATTCGGCGAGCGTGTTCACCGGCACATGCTGCGCCGGCACCACCGCGACATTCGGCAGGTCCCACATCGCGCTGATCCAGGCGAAGTCCTTCTGCGCGTCGTAGGGCAGGCGCGTGAACAGCAACGGGTTGATCAGCAGGTTGTGCATGCTGACGGTGCCGATCGTGTAGCCATCCGGGGCGGAGCGCGCGAGCGCCTCGGCCCCGATATTGCCCGATGCACCCGAGCGTGTTTCCACGACGAAGGCCTGCCCGAGGCGGTTCTGCATCTGCTCGCAGGCCAGCCGCGTCATCACGTCCAGCGACCCGCCGGGCGGGAAGCCGACGATGACGCGGACCGGCTTGTTCGGCCAGGGCGACTGCCCCAGCGCGGGCGTGGCGAGCGGCAGTACCGTGGCGGCGGTCAACAGGGATCGGCGATCGATCATGGGCGGACATCTCCTTGGGGGACCGGCAGGCTCATGCGGCGGCCTGTCCTGGTGCAGGCACGCTACATCATCGCGTCGGTCGGATGCATGGCCCGTCACCGTGCCGCGCTGCGCGCCCACCGGCGGATGGGCTGGGCACAGGGCGGGCAAACAGACCCGCCCGCAGCCGCCATGCGATGGTCCTTGTCGTCGCCCCCGGAGCGCGTTGCGCCGGACCCGACTGGCGCGAAGCATCCTATGCGGTCGTTTGACCGAGCCCAGTCACGCGCCGACCTGTTTCCAGTCGGGCGCGGTATGTGCTGACGGCCCACCTGGCTGACTCCCAGCCAGGCACTGCCGCCGCGCGTGCCGCCTATTCCGGCTGCACGCCGGCCGCACGCAGGATGGAGGTGTATTGTTCGACACCCTGGCGCACCAGCGCCATCACCTGCTGGGGCGTCTCATATCCGGCGCGGGGCTTCACGCCGGCCAACTCGTTCAGCTTTTCGGCGTTCTGGCGGATCGCGGTCTGGAAGGCCGCGCCCAGCGCCGCAACGGCGGCCGGCGGCGTGGCGGCGGGCGCGAGGATCGGGAAGAATTCCTCGAAGATGAAGCGCGGGATGCCGGCTTCGGTCGCGCTCGGCACATCCGGCAGCGCCGGGCTGCGCTCGGCGGAGGCAACGGCGAGCGCGCGGATGGTGCCGCCGCGGATCTGCCCCAGGGACGACGCCATGGTGGGCGTGCCGACCTGCGCTTCGCCGGCCACCAGGGCGGCCACGGCGGGTCCGCCGCCACGGTAATGCACCATTTCCACCTGCACCTCCGATGTGCTGCGGAACAGCTCGCCGGCCACATGCACGCCGCTGCCGATGCCCGCCGTGGCGAAGTTGTAGCGCCCCGGATTGGCGCGCAGCAGCGCCAGCAGTTCCGCGGCATTCTGCACCGGCAGGTCCTTGTTCACCACGAGCACATGCGGGGAGAAGCCGGCGACGGCGATGCCGGTGAAGTCGCGTACGGTGTCGTAGGGCACGCGGGCGACGATGGCGGGGACCGAGGATTGCGCGCTGTTGATCAGCACGGTGTAGCCATCGGCCGGCGCGCGGGCGGCGGCCTCGGTGCCGATGACGCTGCCGGCGCCGGCGCGGTTTTCGATAACCAGGGGCTGGCCGAGCGCCGTGCCGACCGATTCCGCCAGGATGCGTGCGACGATGTCGTTCGAACCGCTCGGCGCGAAGGGGACGATCAGCCGCACCGGGCGGGTTGGCCGCCAGGCCGGCGCAGCGGTCTGCGCCATGGCAAGCGATGGTGCCACGGCGAGCGCTGCGGCAAGGGTCTGGCGACGATTCAACATTTGGGCGGGTCCCTGGACGATGGCATTGGCCCGGCACGGGCGCTGCTTCTTGGCAAGACGCTAGAACAGATCGCAGCCGGGTGAAATCTCCCGGACGGATGAACACGCAGGTTTCTCCCGCAGCGGGCGGCCCCGGCGCACCTGCCCCGCCGGGACCCGGTGCCACGGGTGGCATGGATCGTTGCCCCGGACCGCGCTATCGGGGAGCGAACAGTTCTGGAAACGCCAATCCCGATGCCGACCGCCGCCGAACGACTGATCGACTTCCTCGCCGCCCAGGGCATCGACCGTGCCTTCTGCGTTCCGGGCGAATCCTACATCGCGCTGCTCGATGCCCTGCACGCCAATGCCGCCATCGACCTGGTGACCTGCCGCACCGAGGGCGGGGCCGGCTTCATGGCCGTGGCCGATGCCAAGATGACCGGGCGGCCCGGCGTGGTGCTGGTGTCGCGTGGTCCTGGCGCGTGCAATGCCTCGATCGCGGTGCACACCGCCGAACAGGATGCCGTGCCGCTGATCCTGCTGGTCGGGCAGGTGGAAAAGCGCGACCTGCGCCGCAACGCCTTCCAGGAGATCGACTACGGCCGGATGTTCGGCGGCATCGCCAAATGGGTGGGCGAGGCGACCGAGCCGGGCCAGATCCCCGAGCTGATCGCCCGCGCCTATGCGATCGCGATGCAGGGCGTGCCCGGCCCCGTCGTGCTCTCCCTGCCCGAGGACGTGCTGGCCGAACCCTGCTTTGCCGCCGATGTGCCGGCAACGCTGCTGGCGCCGGCGATCCCCGCCCCGGCCGAGGTCGCGCGGCTGGCGGCCCTGCTGCGCGGTGCCGAACGCCCGATCCTGCTGGCCGGCCACGCCTTCGACCGGCCCGGTGGGCGCGAGGCGCTGCGCGCCTTCGCCGAGGCGTGGCGGCTGCCTGTCGCCGTGTCCTTCCGCCGCCAGGACCTGATGGCCAACGACCACGCGCTGTATGCGGGCGACCTCGGGCTACGCAATCCGGACGCGCAGCGCGCGGCCTTCGCCACATCGGACCTCGTCCTCGCGCTCGGCACGCGGCTGACCGACATCACGACGCAGGGCTGGACCTGGCCGGCGGAGGGCCAGCGCCTGGTGCATGTCTGCGCCGACCCGCGCTTCCTCGGCTGGCAGTTCCCCGCCGCGATGGCCTTGCCGGTCGATGCGCTGGCGCTGATCGAGGCGCTCGGGGCGGAAGCCGCCGGCGCCCCGGCGTCGCGCGATGCCTGGACCGCCAGGCTGCGCGCGATCCACGTCGCCGATACCGATATCCGCCCCGGCACGCATAATGACGGTGTCGCCTTCGCCGAGGTCGCCCGGCTGGTGGGCGAGGTCGCCGAAAAGGACGCGATCGTCACGCTCGATGCCGGCACCTTTGGGGCACCGTTCTATCGCAAGGTGCCCTGGGTGCCGCCGCAGCGGCTGCTCGCGCCGGTATCGGGGGCGATGGGCTTCGGCGTGCCGGCCGGCGTCGCGGCGGCGCTGCGCTTCCCCGACCGCCAGGTGATCGCCGCGGTGGGCGATGGCGGGGCGCTGATGACCGCGGGCGAATTCGCCGTGGCGGTGGCGCGCGGCGTGCCACTGAAACTGCTGCTGTCGGATAACGGGTCCTATGCGTCGATCCGCATCCACCAGGAACGCGCCCATCCGGGCCGCGTGTCAGGCACCAGCCTCGCCAATCCGGATTTCGTCGCCTGGTGCGCGTCCTTCGGCGTGCCGGTGACGCGGGTGGACAGCAATGCCGACCTGCCGGCGCTGGCGGCCGCCCTGGCTGCGCCGGGGCCGGCGGCGATCGTCGTCCGCACATCCCTGTCGGCGGTGCTGCCGGCATCCCAGCGCATGGCGACGTAGCCGCGCCCATGGCACAGCCGCATCGCCCGCAGGCCGAGGCCCGGCTGGCCGCCGCCGAGGCCGCGGCGAGAGCGGGCGACGTGGCGGGTGCCGTTGCCCTGGCGGCCGTGGCGATCGAGCAGGATGCCGCCGATCCGGTGCTGCTGCTGCATGCGGCACTGCTTCATGCGCGGCTGGAACGGCCGGACTCGGCCACGGCCCTGGCCACCCGGGCGCTGGCGGGGCGTGATGACGCGGCGCTTGCGGCGCTCGCCACCCGTGTTGCGGGGCACCTGCATGTGACTGGGGCGCCGGCCGCCGCCACGTCCGTGCTGCGGCTGTGTTGGCGCAGCCACCCGAACCGGGCGACGATCGGGCTGCTCCTGGCCGCCGGCCTGCCAAGTTTCCGCCGCGGCATGCAAGACGGCGCGGATCTCGGGCTGCTGGCCGCGCTGGTGGACGCCGCCAGCCTCGACCCGGCCGGGGTGGCGGAGGGCGACCTTCTGGAACTGGCGCGGTTGGCCGAGGAAGCCGGTTGCGATGACCTGTTGCGCGCGCTGGGCGGCGCGGTTCTGGCACGGGGCGGGCGGGCGCTGGCCGGCCGCCTGGCCCGGCCGGGCCTGGGCGTGGTGCAGAGCCTGCCGGGCCTTGCCCTGAACGCGACCCATCGCCCGGCCCTGGCATCCTTCGCCTTCGCGGCCGCGCATGCGGGGCTGCCGGCCGACCCTTCGGCGCGGTTCAATGCTGGGCAGGCGGCGCTGGCCGCGGGCGATGTCGCCACCGCGGCCAGGCTGCTGGG
>JALHQB010000050.1 GCA_022842185.1 Acetobacteraceae bacterium | reverse complement strand
GGCTGCCGCGGCGGCGCTGCCCGGCCGCGCCGATGGGCCGGCCGAACGCTTCGCCTGCGGCGGTGCCGAGGCGGTGCTGTGGACCCTGCCGGCGGGCAAGCCCGGGTGGCCCGGCAGCGCCCCTGACGCGACGCGCGAGATTTGGCGCTTCTTCGCCGCGATCAGGTGAACAGCGACCAGAACATCTTGAGGCTGGTGATGAACAGGAACGCCGCGAAGGCGCGCTTGAGCCACAGCGGCGGGATGGTGTGCGCCAGGTGCACGCCCCAGGGCGTGGCGAGGATGGAGGTCGGTGCGATCAGCGCGAAGCCGATCAGGTTCACATAGCCCAGCGACCAGGGCGGCGTGAGCGGATCGTTCCACCCGCCCCAGATGAAGCCAATGGTGGCCGGGATCGAGATGATCAAGCCGAAGGCGGAGGATGTCGCCACCGCCGAGCGGATCGGCGCGCCGAACATCGACAGGATCGGCACGCCGAGCGTCCCGCCGCCGATGCCCATCATCGCGCTGACCGACCCGATGCCGATGCCCAGCGCCGCGCGCGGCGGCCCGGACGGCACGCTTTCGGTGATTTTGAAATCGACGCCGGTGAAGCCCATGTTCAGCGCGACCATCAGGGCGACCACGGCGAAGACCGCCGTCAGCCCTTCGCCCTTCACATAAACCGCGAGAAAGGTGCCAAGCGCCACGCCCGCGAGCATCGCCGGCCAGATGGACCGCAGCAGCGCCATGTCCATCGCACCCTTCGCATGGTGCTTGCGCGCCGACTGGATGGAAGTCGGGATGATGGTTGCGAGCGAGGTGGCCACCGCCAGCTTCATCTGGATGCTTTCGGCGATGCCGAACAGCGGGAAGACGCTGAACAGGATCGGCACGATGACGATGCCGCCGCCCACGCCCAGCAGGCCCGCCAGCGTGCCCGAGACCAGCCCCGTCAGCGCCATCGCCGCGGCAAGTCCGGCAAGCCACATCGGGTCGTTCAGGTGTTCCATGGCAACGCTGGTCCAAGATGGGCGGGGTGGGAGGAATGTGGCATACACGCTGACCCTTTCAGCGTCACCCCGCCTTGCCCTTCCTCACCGACCCCTGGTTCTACATCCTGGCCATCCCGGCGGTGCTGATCACCGGCATCAGCAAGGGCGGCTTCGCCGGTGGCGCCGGCAACATGATGGTGCCGATGATGGCCCTGGCGGTGCCCGCGCCGGTCGCCGCGGGGATCGCGCTGCCGCTGCTGTGCGCGATGGATGTCTCGGGCCTGCGCGCCTGGTGGGGCAAGTGGGACAAGCGGGAGATGCGCGTGCTGGTCCCGGGCGGGCTGCTCGGCATCCTGCTCGGCGGGGTCACCTTCACGCTGTTCTCGGACCAGGTCATCAAGGCGATGGTCGGGGTGACGACCCTGCTGTTCCTGGCCCGCACGGTCTGGCTGGCGCGGCACCGCGAGCCGCCGCCGGTCGCCCCGCATGACGCGGTGAAGGGCGGCATCTGCGCGGCGGCGGCGGGCTTCACCAGCACCATCGCCCATGCCGGGTCGCCACCCCTCGCCATCTATCTGTATCCGCGGCAGTTGGAACGGCAGGTAATGGCGGCGACCACGGTCGTCTTCTTCGGGATCGTCAACTACGTGAAGCTGATCCCGTACTTTTTGCTGGGGAACCTGTCGGCGGCGAACCTGTCCACCGCGCTGGTGCTGCTGCCGCTGGCGCCGGTGGGCGTGTATCTTGGGATCTGGCTGCAGAAGCACGTGTCGGATGCGTTGTTCTACAAGCTGCTGTACGCGCTGTTGCTGGTGACCGGTGTGAAACTGACCTGGGACGGAATTTTCGCATGACCGATGCGCGGGTGCTGGGCGTGCTTGGTGGCATGGGGCCACTGGCGGGTGCGACCTTCATGCAGCGGATGACGCTGCTGACGCCCGCCGACCGGGACCAGGACCATATCCCGTCGATCCTGTGGTCCGATCCGCGCGTGCCCGACCGCACCGCAGCGCGGCTGTCCGGGGGCGAGGACCCCCTGCCCTGCCTGCTGCGCGGCATCCGTGGGCTGGAGGCCGCCGGTTGCGGCGCCATCGCCATTCCCTGCAACACCGCCCATGGCTGGTTCGAAGCCATGCAGGAAGCGACCCGCCTGCCGATCCTGCACATCGTTCACGCCGCCGGGGATGAATTGCTGCGTCACCGCGTGCCGGCCGGCCCGGTCGGGCTGATGGCGACCACCGGCACGCTGGCGATGCGGCTGTACCAGGACCGCCTGGCGGCGCGCGGCTATGACTGCCTGACGCCCACCGATGCCGAGATGGCGCGCATCGTCATGCCGGCGATCGACCTGGTGAAGGCGAACAGGGTGACGGAATCCTACGCCCCGCTGGCCGAGACCGCACGGCGGCTGATCGAACGCGGGGCGCGGGCGGTGGTGCTGGGCTGCACTGAAATACCGCTCGGCATCGGTGCGGGGCCGGCACTGCCGTTCCCGGTGGCGGATACGATCGATGCGCTGGCACGCGCCGCGATCGCCTGGGCCAAGCCGGCGGCGTAGTGCTTCCCAGCCGAGGGGCGAGGCTGACGCCCCGAATGAGGATCGGCCCGCTACCCGGTATCATGGCCGGGAGCGCAAATGCGCCGCGGCTATCGCACCAGTGCCGGACGCGAAACCAAGGCCTGCGGATGCGGGCCGCCCGGCGCCTGAGGGTCGCAAACCAAGCCGATTAACCCTCATCCATGATGAGAATTAATCGCATTCGCAGCCATCGGTCGGCCCGGTATCGGCGCGGACGACGTGGTGGTCGATCCACTCGGCCACCAGCCGGCGCGCCTCATTCACCGAGGATTCCGGGTGATGGATGCGGTACAGCGCCGTGCAGGCGCCGAAGGCGCTGAGATCCGCCGAGCCCTGCTCACGCAACTCACGATAGGCCGTCACCACGGCCCGTTCGCAGCGTCGCGCGATGTGGCTGAAATCTCCGGCCATGGACAGTACCTCGCGGCGTCGATTGATAGTCATTCGCAACTGCAGTTGAGAATCGTTCTCAAGCGCTAGCTCAGGTTAGCGTCAGCATGCTTGTCATTCAAGCCATGGAACGCATCACGACACTTCCGTGATGCGCCCCGGCCCGAACGTCAGCCCCGCGCGACGGCCTCGGCAATGGCCTTTCCCACGTCGAGGGTGCCGGCCTGCCCGCCCATGTCGCGCGTCCGCGGCCCGCCCTCGGCCAGCAGCTTTTCGATCGTCGAGACGATCGCGGCGGCGGCCTCCTTTTCCCCCAGATGTTCCAGCATCATCGCCCCGGACCAGATCTGTCCGATCGGGTTGGCGATGAACTTGCCGGCGATGTCGGGCGCGGACCCATGCACTGGTTCGAACATCGAGGGGAACACCTTCTCCGGATTGATGTTCGCCGAGGCCGCAATGCCAATGGAACCGGCCACCGCGGGCCCGAGATCCGACAGGATGTCCCCGAACAGGTTGGACCCCACCACCACGTCGAACCAATCGGGGTGCTGCACGAAATGGGCACACAGGATGTCGATGTGGAACTGGTCAGTCGTCACTTCGGGGTAGTTCTTCGCCATCGCATCGAAGCGTTCGTCCCAATACGGCATGGTGAAGGTGATGCCGTTCGACTTGGTGGCCGAGGTCACCTTCCGCCGCTTGCGCGTCATCGCCAGTTCGAAGGCGTATTTCATGATGCGGTCGCAGCCGATGCGCGTCAGCACCGATTGCTGCGAGACGAATTCGCGGTCCGTCCCGGGGAACATCCGGCCGCCGATGCTGCTGTACTCGCCTTCGGTATTCTCGCGCACGACATAGAAGTCGATATCCTCCGGCCCGCGATTGGCGAGCGGGGACTTCGACCCCGGCAGCAGCTTGCATGGCCGCAGACTGACATACTGGTCGAATTGCCGGCGGATCGGGATCAGCAGCCCCCAAAGCGAGACATGGTCCGGCACCCCCGGCCAGCCCACGGCGCCGAGGAAGATCGAATCGCTGTCCTTCAGCCGGTCCATCCCGTCATCGGGCATCATCTTGCCGGTCTGAGCGTAGGTCTCGCAGGACCAGTCGTAATGCGTCAGTTCAAGGTCGAAGCCGAAGCGGCGCGCCGCGGCGTCCAGGACGCGCAGCCCCTCGGGCGTGGTTTCCTTCCCGATGCCATCGCCGGGGATGACGGCGATGCGGTGCTTGCGGCTAGCCATGGGACGCCTCCTCAAATCTCGGCGCGCACCCTAAGGGCGCATGGGCAGAGCGCAAGGTCACGGCACCACATCGTTGCGGTCTCAAAGTCGATCGAGAGGAACACCGGCGGCCGGCGCCACCGCTACAGCCGGCCTGACCGGGACGCGATGCAGCGCCAGGTCGATGCACCGCATGAAGCGCAGTTCATGGTGGGGGGGGCGGGCTGAACGCTCGCCGCATCACGGCGGCAGATAGGTCCAGACCGCGACGGCGCCGAACCATTGCCGGTCGCCCCCTGCCCGGCACCGCGCCACGGCGTGCCCCCATGTGCCATAGGTGGTGGCGACCTCGCCGACGAAATCGAAGCGATGGAGTTGCGGCCGTTCGATCAGCCGGCCGGCCGGATCGGCGACCTGCACGACGCGCTGCAGCCACAGCCACGACATGGAGATCAGCGACGGCGACTCCGCCGGCGTCCCCACGGGGCGCGAGACCTCGACACGGATGAAAGGCGTCACCGCCCGCCGCTGGCGGTCGCCGGCGGCGGTGTAGCCGGTGACATAAACGGTGCTGAGCTGCGCGGTCGAGGACAGCTCCCCATTGGCATCGAGCCGCAGCACATGGTCGTAGAAGGCGCGCAACCCATCGGAAAGGTCATAGGGCGGCGTGGTGGCCAGCGAGAGTTTGCGCGTCTGACTGGCGAGGCGTTCGACACGCTCGGCGCAGACTTCAGCGGACTTGCCTTCGACCGCGACCGCGGTGATGTCGATATGGTCGGCGACGGGCTGGCCGCGGGCCGCGCCGGACGCCAACAGGGCAAGGCTCGCAACCATGACCCGGCAGAACGGTGCGCGCATCGTCGGTTGCATCACGCATGCACCATTGCACGCCGCGGGGTGGAAGTCGCCACCGGCGGTGGCGGGCGCCCGGATCGCGTGACGACTCTGGCCAAGGCGACGGTCGCCCGACGCGCTAGAAACCGGCGCGCATCCGCCCCGGATTGAGGATGCCCGCCGGGTCCAGCGCCGCCTTCACACGGCCGGCGATGGCCGCGAGCGGCGCGGCTTCCGCCGGCAGCACCGGGACCGCAAGCCGCAGTGCCTCGGGCGCCCGGAACAGCGTGCAGGTGCCGCCCGACACGGCGGCCGCAGCCGCCAGGGCATCATGCGCCGCAGCGGTTGGTGGCGCGGCCACCCAGACCAGGCCGCCACCCCAGTCGAGCAGCGTACGACCGCCCAGCGCCTCGGCCACCCGGACCACTGCGGGTGCCGCTGAAGGGCGGACGGACACGCGCCAGACCGCGTCTTCAGGGCGGGCGGCAAGCGGGACGGCGTCGCGCAGGTCGCGCCAGAAGCCGCGGCTCGGTTCGCCCTCCAGCACCGTGGCGGCGCCGAAGGCGGCAAGCGATTCGCGCAGTCGCGCCGTGCGGTAGGTGACGGAGGATGCGAAATCCTCCAGCCGCAGCGCCGCCAGGTTCGGCTCGCCGGGCAGCAGCGCGGCGCCGGTCACGCTGAACGGGCTGCCCAGGCCGGCGGACAGGAGCCGCACGCCGGTCTCGATGTCCGGCACCTGGTACAGCAGAGTCGCGGTCGCCTCGGGGGCGGGCAGGACCTTCAGCGTGATCTCGGTCATCACGCCAAGCGTGCCGTAGGACCCGGCCAGCAGCTTGCACAGATCGAGGCCGGTGACGTTCTTCAGGACGCGGCCGCCGGAGCGCAGCACCGCCCCCTCGCCATTCACGAAGCGGATGCCGAGCAGGTGGTCGCGCATCGCACCCCAGGCGATGCGGCGCGGGCCGGACAGGTTCGCGGCGATGATGCCGCCGAGCGTGGCGGCTTCGTCGACGCCGAAGATCGCGCGCGTGTCGGGTGGTTCGGCGATCAGGTGCTGGCCCTTTTCGGCCAGGGCGGCCTCGATCTCGGGGATCGGGGTGCCGGCGCGGGCGGAGATGATCAGTTCCGACGGCCGGTACAGTGTGATGCCGGTCAGGTTGCGGGTGCTGACGGTGCGCGCGGCCTGGACGGGACGCAGCAGGCCGCGCTTGGAACCGCGGCCCTCGATGGCGAGGGGTTCACGCGCGGCGTGTGCGGCGGCGACCAGCGCGGCGAGGCCGGCTTCATCGGGCGGGGCCTCGGCGGCGAGGGTCATGGTTCGCTCCGGGGCGCGGGCTGGGGGGCGCTGTACGCGGTGATCCGGGCAGCGCGTTGGCGGGGGGCGGCGCGGTGGCTGCGCGCGGTGATCGGGGCGGCGGGCTGGCGGGGGGCGGTCATTCGGCGGCCAGGGGCGGCAGCAGGTCGCCCTGCAGCGGGAAGACCTTGGAGGGGTTGAGCAGCCATTGCGGGTCGAAGGCGGTCTTGATGGCGCGCTGCTGGTCGAGTTCGCGGGCGGTGAACTGCACCGTCATCAGGTCGCGCTTTTCGACGCCGACGCCGTGTTCGCCGGTCAGGCAGCCACCGACCTCGACGCACAATTTCAGGATGTCGGCGCCGAAGGACTCGGCGCGGTGGAAGCTGTCGGCATCGTTGGCGTCGAACATGATCAGCGGATGCAGGTTGCCGTCGCCGGCGTGGAAGACGTTGGCGACACCGAGATTGTACTGGGTGCTGAGTTCACCGATGCGCTTGAGGACGAAGGGCAGCTCGGAGGTCGGGATGGTGCCGTCCATGCACAGATAATCGGGGCTGATGCGGCCGACGGCGCCGAAGGCACCCTTGCGGCCTTTCCAGATGGCCAGGGATTGTTCGGCGGATTCGGCGACCTTCAGGCTGATCGGGTCGAAGCGTTCGCAGATCGCCTTGATGCGGTTCAGCAGGTCGTCCTGTTCGGCGGTGCTGCCTTCGACCTCGATGATCAGCATCGCTTCGGCATCCAGCGGGTAGCCGGCATGGGCGAAGGCCTCGCAGGCATGGATGCAGGGCTTGTCCATGAATTCGAGCGCCACGGGGATGATGCCGGAGCCGATGATGGCATCGACGGCGGCACCCGCGATCTCGGTGCCGTTGAAGGCGGCGAGCATCGCGCGGGCGCCTTCGGGGCCGCGCAGGATGCGGACGGTGACCTCGGTGACCAGGCCGAGCTGGCCCTCGGAGCCGGTGATGATGCCGAGCCAGTCATAGCCGGCGGCATCGAGATGGGCGCCGCCGATATCGATGATCTCGCCTTCGATGGTGACGAATTTCAGGCCGAGGAGGTTGTTCGCGGTGACGCCGTATTTCAGGCAATGCGCGCCGCCGGAATTCATCATCACATTGCCGCCGATCATGCAGGCGAGCTGGGATGAGGGGTCCGGCGCATAGAAGAAGCCATCACCGGCGACGGCGTTGGTGATGCCGATATTGGTGACGCCGGCTTCGACGACGGCCAGCCGGTCATCGAGGTCGATGTCCAGGATGCGGTTCATGCGCATCAGGCCGACGACCACCGCATCGGCCAGCGGCAGGGCGCCGCCGGACAGTGACGTGCCGGCGCCGCGCGGGACGATGCGCACGCCGTTGGCGTGGCAGTAGCGCAGGATGGCGGCGACCTGTTCCGTGGTGCGCGGCAGCACGACGGCGAGCGGCACCTGGCGGTAGGCGGCCAGGCCGTCCGTTTCATAGGGCTTGAGGCGGACCGCTTCGCTGATCACGCCATCGCCGGGGACGATGGCCGACAGGGCGGCGACGATCTCGGCCCGGCGGGCGAGAATTTCAGGCTTCGGGGCGGGCTGGGCGATCACGGCGGCGGTCCTCCGGCTGGGCGGAAGATGCGCATGCCGGCGGGGCGGGGCAAGCGGCATCGGGCCGGACGTTGCGCTGACGGCGCAAGGGCGTTCACTGTGCCGGCGGCGCGGGCCCTGTGGCCGGCGCGGAGGGTGCGCTGATGAAACGTGTCATTCTGGCCGCGGCACTGGCCGTGGGGCTCGCTTCCCCGGCACTGGCGCAGCGGCAGGGCAGCTACGCCGTCGCGGGACAGACGCCGGACGGGCAACAGTACACCGGCACCCTGCAGATGGTGTCGGCCGGTTCGAACACCTGGCAGGTGACCTGGTCCGTTTCGGGGGACACCGCGCGGGGGCTGGGATTGATGATCCCGGAAGGGCCGCTGCTGGTGGTGGGGTATGTCGCCGGGCGGGACATCGGCGTCATCGCCTATGCCGTGCAGCCGGATGGGCGGCTGCTGGGAACCTGGACGCAGGGTGCCGGCGGCGGCGTGGGCACCGAAATGCTGACCCCTGGCGGCAGCGCCGGGAAATAGAGAAAGGGGGCGCAAGCCCCCTTATGGTCACACAGATGAACCGGCCGGGGTTGCCCCCGGCGCGGCGCTTCAGCCCTGGCGGGCCTTCAGGCGCGGGTTCTTCTTGTTGATCACGTAGGTGCGACCACGGCGGCGCACGACGACGCAGTTCTTGTCGCGGATCTTGGCGGTCTTGAGCGAGTTACGGATCTTCATGGTCTTTGCCTCGTGAGGGGGCCGCTTCTAAGGGGGGGTGAGGCGGGCGTCAACCCGAGGGAGGCGCGGCGGGGGAGGATTCTTCGGGGATATATAAGCGGTGTGGGTGTTGGTTTTGGACAAATTGCGAGGGTGGTGGGTGGGGTGAGGCTGGGGCGGGGCGGATGGACGGGGTCAAAGAGCGGGGGAGGATGGTAGGGCGCGGTTGGCGCGAAGACAAGGACTTTCATCCTATATTACCTCGGACTTTAACGCTCGGCAGTTTTCGGCCAGGTGGGATCGTATGTCGGCTTTGCGCCCCTGTCGGTTAATCAGCGCCGCTTGTCCAGCTTCCGAAAGCAGAGGTTGAGAGAGATCGCTTCCAGAAGCGGCAATTTCCAGCTTCAAATAATGCTCATAACTAGCTCTCAACCGCTGGACATGCTCTCTTAGGCGTTGATACTGAATTCATGCAGGTGAACTGCCCCGTCCTGTCAACCGCGGCGATCGTCTCAGACGATCCCGAAATGGCAGCCGCTCTCAGCAGCGCCCTAGCATGCCGAAGAACTTACTTGCCGGTCCTCGACGGACCGCGCCTCACGCGTCCGGATCGTGAGTCAGAAATCTTACGTCGGGTCGCGACGATCGCCCATGCAGGCACGAAACAGACGCTTCTCGCCGGACTGCCGGCTGAGGCACGCGATGCGCTCCTCAACAAGCTGCCGCAGAGCCACACGAAAGTGGTCGGCTTCGGCGACGTCGCGGTCCTTTCCGTGGATCCCTACCGCGCGGAGCGTCCTCGCCTGGTCTGGGGCCGGGATCGCATAGGCCTCGGCTTGCTGAAGGCGCTCTACTCCGGACAGCTCATTGAATTCACGGACAAGGAATCGCCACGCGACGCCGTGCCGCCGAAATCCGGCCACCTGGTGATCTGCGAGGCGCAAGAACCGCTTTCGGAGGTCATCGCGGCAAATTACGCTTATGCACTGAACGCCGGTCTCCACATCTTTGACGAGACCGACGAGGTCGAAGGCAAGGCGCTGCTGGAAGCCTTCTACAGCATCGACGCGCCGGGAGTGAACGCGGCGGCGGAACGCGCTCGCGTGTCAGCAAGGATGCGCGAGTTGGTCGGGGCAGTGGACCTCCCCGCAAACGGCTCCCTTACCTATATTGTACGGCAGCTGCCGATCGGCGTCGCCTTTCCGGAACTGCCGGCGACGCACCTCTTCACCTATCCCGATCTCGGCCGGGCAGTCGTCAACGGCTTCACGGCGGAACAGCCTAGCACGCGTGGTACCAACGTCGCGGTTTTGGTCAATCCGCAGAAGGTCGCCGCGCCGGAGATCGAGGCTGCGGCGAAACTCCTTCCCGAGCGCAAGATCTTCGTCCGGGGCTATGAGGGCCGCGGGGCGAACGTGCGGGCGGTCAGCGAGATGGTCGACCTGTTTCCCTACGACCTCTTGCTGTTCGCGACCCATTGCGGCGATGCATCGGGCCATCGCTGGACCTACGAGTATCGTGACAGCGAGGGTATCGACCGTAGGCTGGTGGTCGATGTCGCGATCGGCGTCGGCCATACCGACGACGAGGACATTCTGCGGGTCACGCAGTACAACCGCTTCCACTCGCTCGACGGGGTCGACTGGAACGATCCCGTCGCTAAAGCCGACCTATACGTTGGAAGCGCGATTCGCGACTGGACCGAACGGGTCCAGGACAAGGCGTTCGAGCCCGTTCACAAAGAGCCTCTCGAGAGGGTGCTGGGATCAGCGGTGCTGGCGATGGCCGATAATAACTATCTGCCGATGCCGAGGGCGCTTGCTTGCGAAGGTTCACCAATCATCGTCAACAATGCCTGCGTCTCGTGGCACGAGTTGGCCGGCCGGTTCATGTTCACCAATGCGCGCGCCTATATCGGCACGCTCTATCCGGTGAGTGACATTGAGGCCGAGGCAGTCGCGGTCGCGTTGCTCGGAAAGCATTTCGGGAAGATGTTGCCCCACGCGCTGTGGTCGGCCCAGAACTCTGTCTATGGCAAGGGCAGTGATCGGCGCCCCTATGTTGTGTCCGGTGTCTATCCGCAGCGACTACGGTCGACCCGGGAGGATGTGCCGCGCCGCATCATTTCCAAACTTTGGAATGGCCTGCGCTATTGGAAGGAGCGCGCGGCGGGAGTTGGGGAGGATGAGCCCGAACGCAAGAAGGGTCTCGACGAGATCGCCAATTATTATGCGCGCGAGTTCCCTGCGTTTCGGGAACGATGGTTCAGGCGACCCGCCAAGCATGACCGGTAGATAGCTGCTACTCGCGAGTCTTCGATCAAGCGCTACATAAATCACCGGCGCCGCTCGGCCCCAACCGGACCTCCAACGCTTAGTTCCCAGCTCAGACTACGGACGACGGCAGCCCAAGGACCCGCCGGTCCCGATAAATCAGCCAAGCACATGAACCAGCCTGCTTTCCCCCTGTTGTCGTTGTGATTCACCTCGCATTCGGCGCACCGTTCCGGTGCCATCCTACAACCTCGATGCAAGGCCCGTGCATGCAGCGTCACAGCAGGAGCGAGGGACATGCTGAAGGCAACGATCGTCACCTTGGCAGCACTTGGGTTTACGCTCGCGGCGCAGGCGCAGGGTGAACGCAGCCGGACGCCCGAACCGCAGGTGGAAACGATCACGGACCCGGACGCGATCGCCGCGCGGCTCCGCTTCTGGGCGACCGACAGCGGTGACCCGGTCTATTTCGGCGAGGTCCGGAATGTCGATGCGCGCAGCCGCCGAGTCCTCGGCCACTACCAATGCCTCGCCATCGCCTTCATCCGGTATGAGGACGGCGTTTTCCACTACGCCCACAAGATGTGGGCGCGCACGCCGGATGGGTCCTGCCGCTATGACGACCTGACCAGCCGCCCGGTCGGCAACCGCGGCCTCTGCGTGCGGGACAGCGATGCCGCGCCCGGCCGCGGCCCCAGCACCAGGCGCCTGAGCAAGGACAACATCGACTGGCAGAACAGCCGGCCGCGCACGATCGACACGCGCGCCCGCCGCGTGGGCGAAACGCCCGCCTGCGTGCCGCCGAACGGCGCGGCCGCCGGCTTGTTCTCGCTGCAGATCATCGGCGACCGGTTCCGCCTCATCACCACCCGCCCGCTCAGCTACGAGCTGAACATGGCGCCGCAGGACCCGCGCAGCCCGCCCACCGCGCCGGTTTTCTGAACCGCCGCCATCGCGCCGCCAGGGTCGTTCCCGTTCGCGTCGGCTCACGGCAACGCCCCTGGCCTTTCGTCTTTGCGAGCCTCTTCACCCGATCAGGTGCAGCCACCGGATCGGGACCTGACGATCGGAGACCGCATGAGCTTCCTCACCGCCCTCGACGCACTGCCCCCGGGCGCCCCGCAGCGGGCCGGCCTGTTCATGCAGCGGCTGCGGGCCGATTGGCGCGGCCTGTTCGCTGAACTGCGCGCCGACCGGCCGGTCCTCGACCTGCCGATCTTCACCGTGGTCAGCCGCTGGACGGATGTGGTGGATGTGCTGTCGCGCAACGAGACCTTCCGCGTCACCTATGCGCCGATGATGGACCCTTCGGTCGGGCCGTACATGCTCGGGCGCGACGGGGCGGTGGAAAACTGGCGCGACAAATCCGTCATGCGCGCGCTGATGCGCTGGGATGACGTACCGGGCATCCGCGCGCTGGCCGCCGCGACGGCCGCCGAGGCGCTGGCCGCCACCGCCCCGCCGCTGGTCGATGTGGTGCAAGCCGTCTCGCGCCTGGTGCCGCTGCGTGTCGTGCAGCGGTGCTTCGGTTTCCCCGGCCCCGATGATGCGGCAATGCTGCGCTGGTCTTGGGCCACGCAGGCGGACATGTTCCACAACCTGGCCAATGCCAAGCCGCGGCACGACGCCTGCGTGCAGGCGGGCAGCGAGATGCGCGCCTGGGTGCGCGAATTTCTCGCCACGCGCCGCCCCTGGGGGCAGGCGGCGGGCGAGGACACGGTGTCGCGGCTGCTGCGGCTGACGGCCGGCGGGCTGTCGGGTCTCGACCCCGAGCAGGTGGTCAGCAATGTCTGTGGCCTGCTGGTCGGCGCGATCGAGACGAGTTCGCAGGCGATCGTCAACGCGACCGAGCAGATCCTGCTGCGCCCGGAGGTGGCGGCGCGCGCGCTGCGCGCCGCGCGGGGCAACGAGGAAGCGGCCTTCGATGCGATCGTGTGGGAGGCGCTGCGCTTCAACCCGATGACGACCTTCGTGATCCGCACCGCCGCCACCGATGCCGTGCTCGGGCCGGGCACGCCATACGAGACGGCGGTTCCGGCCGGCACGCGGGTCGCGGCCGGCATCGGTTCGGCGATGTTCGACCCGGGCGTCTTCCCCGACCCGGACGCGTTCCGCGAACGGCGGCGGACCGCCTACCTGCATACCGGCTTCGGGCCGCATGAATGTCTCGGCCAGTTCGTGGCCTATGCCATCATCCCGGAGACGATTCGCCACATCCTGTTGCTGCCCGGCTTGCGGCTTCGCGACGGGGACGGGAGCCGGATCGACACTGCGGGCGGACCGTTCGCCGAGCACTTCGTGCTCGCCCATGGCGCCGCGGCGTGACGGAGGGGCGTCGCTGACGCGACGGGCCGCGCGGGGTCGTGGTCCAACGGGCCTTGCACCCCATACCAACAATCGGTTTCCAAAGGCCTCGGGCCTTTGGCGGGGTGAGGTCCGGCGAGGGGCGGCGCCCCTCTCCGCCGTGCGCCCTCCCCCCGCGGTTGCACCCACCACCCCAACCATCGAATACTCCCCCACGCGTACCCGCGCCCCGCCGCGCGACGACCACCGCGCGCAACGCCGCCAACGCCGCACGCTGCAAAGGAGGAGGATCGATGTCGTTCTACCGAGGCATGACCTGCGAGAACGTGACCCTGACGGGCGATGGGGGCACCCCGATCACCGCCTATGTGGCCCGCCCATCCGGCCCCGGGCCGTTCCCTGGTGTCGTGCTCATCCACCATCTGCCGGGTTGGAGCGAGCTTTACATCGAGACGACGCGCCGCTTTGCCCATCACGGCTACCTCGCCATCTGCGCCAATCTGTATGAGCGTGCGGGGGACGGGAATCCCGACGATGTCGCCGCCAAGGTGCGGGCGGAAGGCGGCATTCCCGATGCGCAGATGGTGGGCGACACCGCCGCCGCCGTGGCATGGATGCGCGCGCAGCCGGACAACAATGGGAAGGTCGGGGTGTTCGGGTCCTGCTCGGGTGGCCGGCATGCCGTGATCTACGCGTCCCAGCGCCAGGACGTGGATGCCTGCGTCGATCTGTGGGGCGGGCGCGTGGTGATGGGCGCGGAGGAGTTGAACGCCAAGACCCCTGTCGCGCCAATCGACATGACCAAGGATCTGAGTTGCCCGCTGCTCGGCCTGTTCGGCAATGACGACCGCGCGCCGAGCCCCGAGCAGGTGAACGCGCATGAAGAAGCGCTCAAGGCGCATGGCAAGGATTACGAGTTCCACCGCTATGACGGCGCCGGGCATGGCTTCTTCTACTGGCACCGTCCGTTGTACCGGCCGGAACAGGCGATGGATGGCTGGGGGAAGGTGTTCGCTTTCTTCTCCAAGCGCCTGGCGGCGTAGGATGTGCACGTCGATCGTCGAGGTCACGCGCGCCGAGGGCATGGCCAAGCGCGGCGATGACTGGTTCCCGCTGACCCAGGCGGTGGTGGCGTATGACCATGCGCGGCATGCGCCGCTGGGCGATGTCATCACGCTGGATTTCCTCAACACGCGGCTGGGGCCGGCGGCGCGGGCGGGGGTGGAGCTGACGCTGGACACGGCGAAGGATTTGCGCGCGGCGTTGGACCGCGCGATCGTGGCCGCGGAGTTCGAGGAAGCGGAGGTGCGCGGCAAGGGTGCGGTGCTGGCCCTGGTGCGGGCCGGCTGACGGCGCGATGGCCGTGCGGCGCCGGCGCTGATACAAGGCGCCGGCGTGAGTGTTCCTGGTCTTCTCGCCCCCTTGCGGCCGGACGAGGTTGCCGCTGCGGCCTGCGCTTCCTGACCGGCGGACCAGATGACCAACGACAGCGATTTCGACATCTTCCTTGCCACTGCTCCGGGGCTGGAGCCCGTGCTGCACGATGAAGTGCGATTCAAGGGGTTCAAGACGCCGAAGGTGGTGCCGGGCGGCGTTGTCGTCCGCGGCGGCTGGCCGGTGGTCTGGCGGGCCAATCTGTGGGTGCGCGGGGCCGGTCGGGTGCTGGCGCGCATCGCATCCTTCCGGGTGACGCATCTGGCGCAGTTGGACACGCTGGCGCATCGGGTGGCCTGGGCGGATGTGCTGCGGCCGGATGTGGCATTCCGTGTGGAGGCGAGTTGCGCGCAGTCGCGCATCTGGCATTCCGGCGCGGCGGCGCAGCGGATCGAGACCGCGATCCATGACACGATCGGCGCCAAGCCCGCGGCGGATGCGCCGGTCACGGTGATGGTGCGGATCGACCATGATCTGTGCACCATCAGCGTCGATACATCGGGTGAGCCGCTGCACAAGCGCGGGTACAAGCAGGCGGTCAACGCCGCGCCGATGCGCGAGACCATGGCGTCCTTGTTTCTGCGGCAGTGTGGATTCGATGGGACGGAGCCGGTGTTCGACCCGATGTGCGGGTCCGGCACCTTCGTGATCGAGGCAGCGGAGATTGCGGCGCGGCTGAATCCGGGGCGGTCTCGCGGCTTTGCGTTTGAACAGTTGGCGACGTTCGACGATGCGGCCTGGCAGGCGATGCGGGCGGTGAAGAGCGCGCGCGTCCCGACCGTGCGCTTCAGTGGCAGCGACCGTGATTCCGGCGCCGTTGCGATGAGCCTCGCGAATGCCGAACGCGCGGGCGTGGCGGCGTTCACCGATTTCCGGCAGGCGACGATTAGCGAGATCCAGCCGCCCGAGGGGCCGGCGGGGCTGGTCATCGTCAACCCGCCTTATGGCAACCGGCTTGGGGACAGCAGCAAGCTGGCACCGCTGTACCAGGCCTTCGGGCAGGTGTTGGCGAGCCGGTTCGCCGGCTGGCGTGTGGGGGTCATCGCCAGCGAGGCGAAGCTGGCGCATGCGACGGGCTTGCCGTTCCTGCCGCCCGGGCCGCCAGTGCCGCATGGCGGGCTGCGGGTGGTGCTGTATCGGACCGGGGTGCTGGGGTAGGGCGAGGCCACTCTCGCCACGCCGCCCGATGAGCGCAACACTCACGGGCGCGCGAAGCGGGGGAACGAATGCAGCAGTGCGACTATATCGTCATCGGCGCCGGTTCGGCCGGCGCGGTGGTGGCGAACCGGCTTTCGGCCGATCCGCGCAATTCGGTCCTGCTGCTGGAAGCCGGCCCCGCCGGGCATCCATGGTCCCGCATTCCGGTCGGCTACGCGAAGATGCTGACCAACCCGGCGGTCAACTGGCTGTACAGTTCGGAACCCGAGGCCGGCACCAATGGCCGGCGGCTGCCGGTGCCGCGCGGGCGGATGCTCGGCGGGTCGAGTGCGATCAACGGGCTGGCCTTCGTGCGCGGCCAGGCGCAGGACTTCGACAGCTGGGCGCAGATGGGCAATCGCGGCTGGAGCTATGCGGACGTCCTGCCGTTCTTCAGGCGCATGGAACGGTATGAGGGCGGCGGCGATGACGCGTTCCGCGGGCGCGATGGGCCGTTGCGCGTCACCGACCCCGCGCCGTCCGAGCCGATCCTCGCCACCCTGATCCAGGCGGCCGGCGAGGTCGGCATTCCACACAACCCCGACTACAACGGCGCGCGGCAGGATGGCATCGCCATGAGCCAGGCGACGATCGCATCCCGCCGGCGGATGAGCACGGCGCATTGCTACCTGGATCCGATCCGTCGCCGGCCGAACCTGCGGATCGAGACCGGCGCGCTGGCCGAAGCACTGCTGTTCGAGGGGCGGCGCTGCGTCGGCCTGCGCTATGCGGTCGGCGGCGAGCGGCGGGAGGCGCGGGCCGGGCGCGAGGTCGTGGTCTGCGCGGGGTCGATCAACGCGCCGCAATTGCTGGAATTGTCGGGCATCGGCCAGCCCGAGCGGCTGCGCGACCTTGGCATCGCGGTGCAGCATGCGCTGCCCGGGGTGGGGGAGAATCTGCGCGACCACTATGCGCCGCGCACGCGCTGGGCGGTGGGGGCGAAAGGCTGGACCTTCAACGATCGTGGGCGTGGCATCGGGCTTATGGGGCAGGCGCTGCGCTATGCGATGTCGGGCACGGGCATGCTGGGAATGGTGGCGGCGCCGCTGCGCGCCTTCGTCCGGTCCCGCGAAGGGCTGGAGGCGCCGGACCTGCTGCTCGGCTGGGTGCCGATGCTGACGGAGCCGGGGCCGACGGGGCCGAGGATCGCGGCGCAATCCGGCATGACCTGCTACGCGCATCCGATGCGGCCGGAAAGCCGCGGGCACATCCACATCACATCGGCCGATCCGCGCCGGGCGCCGGCGATCAGCTTCAACTTCCTGTCCTCCCCGGTCGATGGCGAACTGACTCTGCGCGCCATCGCCATCGCGCGCGCCATCATGACCGCGCCGGCGATGGCGCCGCTGAAGGTAAGCGAGATCGCCCCCGGCACGGCGCGCCAATCCGATGCCGAGGTGCTGGACTGGGTCCGTCAGGCCGCCGAGACCACATATCACCCGGTCGGCACCTGTCGGATGGGGCAGGATGGCATGGCGGTGGTCGATGCCCGGCTGAAGGTCCACGGGATCGATGGGCTGCGTGTGGCGGATGCGTCGATCATGCCGACGCTGACATCGGGCAACACCAATGCACCGTCGATCATGATCGGGGAAAAGGCCGCGGCGATGATCCTGGAGGATGCGGCCTGATCGGCCACACCCCCCGGCGCATCACGCCGGGGTCGCGAGCTTCAGCCCGACGATGCCCGCCAGGATCAGGCCGACACAGGCAAGACGCAGCGCGGTCGCGGCTTCGCCGAACAGCATGATGCCGAGCACCACCGTGCCCACCGTGCCGATGCCGGTCCAGATCGCGTAGGCGGTGCCCAGCGGCAGGTCCCGCAACGCAAGACCCAGCAGCCACAGGCTGACCACCATGCTCAGCACCGTCAGTGCGGTCGGCAGGGCGCGGGTGAAGCCCTCGGTGTATTTCAGTCCGACCGCCCAGCCGATCTCGGCGATGCCGGCGGCCAGCAGATAGATCCAACCCATCACAGGTCCCCTTCAGGTGCCTGTGGCGGGGCCGTCCCCACCGTTGCAACCACGCGCGGGGGTCGTCCCCCGCGCCAGCCGTTGGACCGGACTCAGTCCGGCGCGTGAAGGTGCTCGACCCAACATAAGACGCAGAGCGTTTTGCGCCAGCACCGGCTGGCGCAAAAACGTTCTACCCCTGGCGCGATGCCACGAAGCGTTCCAGCCAATGGATGGTGTAGTCGCCCGACTGGAACTCCGCATCGTCCATGACCGCCTGGTGCAGCGGCAGCGTGGTGCGGATGCCGGCCACCACCATCTCGTTCAAGGCGCGGCGCATGCGCGCGATCGCCTCGGGCCGGGACGGCGCATGCACGATCAGCTTCGCCACCAGGCTGTCGTAGTGCGGCGGCACGGTATAGCCGGAATACAGCGCGCTATCGACCCGCACGCCGAGCCCGCCCGGCGCGTGATAGGTGTTCACCCTGCCGGGGCTGGGGGCGAAGGTCTCGGGATCCTCGGCGGTGATGCGGCATTCGATCGCATGGCCGTTGAAGCGGATGTCCGTCTGCGTGTAGCCGAGCGGCTCGCCCGCCGCGATGCGGATCTGTTCCTTCACGAGGTCGATGCCGGCGACCATTTCGGTCACTGGATGTTCGACCTGCAGGCGGGTGTTCATCTCGATGAAGGCGAACTGCCCGTCCTGCCACAGGAATTCCAGCGTGCCGGCATTGCGGTAGCCGATCTTGGACAGGCCCGCGGTCACGCGCGCGCCCAATGCCTCGCGATCGGCCGCGGTCAGCACCGGGCTGCCGGCTTCCTCCACCAGCTTCTGGTGGCGGCGCTGGAGCGAACAGTCGCGTTCCCCGAAATGCACGACATTGCCGTGATTGTCGGCCAGCACCTGCAACTCGATATGGCGCGGCCGGTCGAGGTATTTTTCCAGATAGACGCTGTCGTCGCCGAAGGCCGACTTCGCCTCGGTGCGGGCGACGCGCCAGGCTTCCTCGATCTCGGACGCATCGCGCGCCACCTTCATGCCGCGCCCGCCACCGCCGGCGGCGGCCTTGATCAGCACGGGGTACATGATCTGTTCGGCGATCGCGCGCGCTTCGTCCAGGCTGTCCAGCGCGCCGGGCGAACCGGGCACCAGCGGCACATCCAGCCGACGCATCGCGTCCTTCGCGGCGATCTTGTCACCCATCATGCGGATGTGGTCGGGCGACGGGCCGATGAACTTCAGCCCATGCGCTTCGACCATCTCGGCGAAGCGGGCGTTTTCCGACAGGAACCCGTAGCCGGGATGCACCGCATCCGCGCCGGTGATGGTGGCCGCGGACAGGATCGCGGCGACGTTCAGATAGGAATCGCGGGCCGGCGGGGGGCCGATGCACACGCTCTCATCCGCCAGGCGGACATGCATCGCGGTCGCGTCGGCGGTGGAATGCACGGCGACGGTGCGGATGCCCATTTCCTGGCAGGCGCGATGGACGCGCAGCGCGATCTCGCCGCGATTGGCGATGAGGACCTTGCCGAACATCAGGCGTGCCCCGCCGCGGTGGTGACGCTTGGGCCGGCCGATTCAGACCTCCAGGCCTGCGGCCTTCCGATCATCGGGCGGCTCATGTGTTGGCCGGCCGATTCAGACCTCCAGGCCTGCGGCCTTCCGATCATCGGGCGGCTCATTCGATGATGAGGAGCGGTTCGCCGTATTCGACCGGCATGCCGCTTTCGACCAGGATGCGCGTCACGGTGCCGGCGCGCGGGGCCTTGATCTGGTTGAAGGTCTTCATCGCCTCGATCAGCAGGACGGTCTGGCCCTGGGTGACCTTCGCGCCGACGGTGATGAACTGCGCCGCACCGGGTTCCGGCGCCAGATACGCCACGCCCACCATCGGGCTGACCACCGCGCCCGGATGGTCGGCATCCAGCATCGCCACGACCGGGACGGCGGTTGCCACGGGTGCCGGCGCGGCTGCCGCCACCTGGGTCAGAACCGGTGCGGCCATCACACCCTGGCGGACCACCCGCAGGCGCGATTCGCCGTCCACCAGCTCGATCTCGGTCAGGTCCGTCTCGCGCAGGATCTGCGCCAATTCGCGGATCGCGTTGGCGTCGAATTGAATGAAGTTGCCCATTATTCCTCGTCCTGCTCGACCAGGTCGGCCATGGCGCGCATGGCGAGCGCATAGCCCGTCACGCCCAGCCCGCAGATCACCCCGGTCGCCGCCTTGGAGATGTAGCTGTGATGCCGGAATTCCTCCCGGCGGTGAATGTTCGTGATGTGGACCTCGATCACCGGAACATCGACGGTGAGCAGCGCGTCCATCACGGCAATGGAAGTGGTGGTGTAGCCGGCGGGGTTGATGATGATGCCCGCGGCGCGGCCGCGGCATTCCTGCACCCAGGTCACCAGCTCGCCCTCGGAATTGGTCTGGCGGAAATCGATCGCCAGGCCGAATTCCTCGGCCGTCTCGGCGCACAGCGCTTCCACGTCATCGAGCGTGGCGGTGCCGTATTTGTCCGGCTCTCGCACGCCGAGCATGTTGAGGTTCGGGCCGTTCAGCACGACGATCAGTGGGGGTGTCACGACGATTCCCGCCAAATAGGGGCGGACGGGGCTAGCACGGGGAGTTTACGGGGGGCAAGACACGCGGCACCCCAGCCATGCAGGCGCCCGCCTTGCCCCCGGCACCGCCCTTCGCCACATTCCGCCCAGCATGTCCAAGATGATCGCCATCACCGTGAACGGAGAGGCGCGGGAGATCGCGGCCGGGGATACCCTCGCCGCCCTGCTCCGCGCCATCGGGCTTGATACGCGCAAGGTCGCGGTCGAGCGCAATGAGGAAATCGTGCCGCGCTCGACCTATGCCGAGTTGGCGCTGGCGGCCGGCGACCGGCTGGAAATCGTACATTTCATCGGCGGAGGCTGAAGCCATGGACGGAACTCCCGCAACATTGGGCGAGGACAGCTGGGAGGTCGCGGGGCGGCGCTTCCGGTCGCGGCTGATCGTCGGCACAGGTCGGTACAAGTCGCTGGAGGAGACCGCGTCGGCGATCGCGGCATCCGGGGCGGAGATCGTCACGGTCGCGGTGCGGCGGGTGAACCTGTCGGACCCGAATGCGCCGATGCTGCAGGATTTCGTCTCGCCCAAGGACTACACCTATCTGCCGAATACCGCCGGCTGCCACACGGCCAATGACGCGGTGCGGACGCTGCGCCTGGCGCGCGAGGCAGGCGGGTGGAACCTGGTGAAGTTGGAAGTGCTGGGGCCGCCGCCGTACCTGTACCCGGACATGGCCGGGACCTTCGAAGCCGCCGAGGCGCTGATCAAGGACGGCTTCGAAGTCATGGTCTATTGCGCCGACGATCCGGTCGCGGCGAAGCGGCTGGAGGACCTCGGCTGTGTGGCGATCATGCCGTTGGGCGCGCCGATCGGGTCGGGGCTGGGGCTGGCCAACCCGTTCATGATCCGGTCGATCAAGCAGAACGCCAAGGTGCCGGTGCTGGTGGATGCCGGGATCGGGACGGCATCGGATGCCGCCAAGGCGATGGAGCTGGGGTGTGACGCGGTGCTGCTGAATTCCGCCATCGCGCATGCCAAGGACCCGGTGCGGATGGCGGTGGCGATGAAGGCGGCGGTGGAGGCCGGGCGGAATGCCTTTATCGCCGGGCGGATGCCGTGGAATTATCAGGCGGATGCGTCGAGCCCGATGACGGGGTTGATCCGGTAGAGCAGATCGCGCCCGACTGGGCTCAGTCAGGCGCGTGACGATGCTCGCTCAAAGGGTCGGCGGGCTGCGCCCGAAGGGCAGAGTCGGCATTGCCGTGGTTCATCGGATTCACTTGGATCTGTAGTGAATTTCGCCAGATCATGGACATCATGAGCCAGGCGATCACCGCTGCCGAGGCCAACCGCGCCTTCTCCCGGCTGCTGCGCGAAGTGCGGGAGGACGGACGGAGTTTCCTCGTCACCGCGCATGGCAAGGCTGTGGCGCAGGTGGTGCCGCTCAGGGCGCAGGACGAGGTCCGGCGCGAGGCGCGCGGCCTCCCGCCCAGTCCGTAGCGCCCGGTGACGGTTTCCAAAGGCCTCGGGCCTTTGGTGGGGGAAGCTTGGGAGGGGGCAAAGCCCTCTCCAATCTACCCCATCAACCCCCGCAGCTTCGCCGGGTTGCGCACCACATACACCGCGCGGATCAGCCCCGCCTCGATCTCCAGCGCCATGGTCTGCACCGTCCCGTCCTCGAAGCGTGTGACGTAGCCCGGTAGCCCGTTGATCCAGGCCGGCTGATGGTCGTGTCCGACCCGTGCCTTTCGCCCCAACCCGGCGAAGAACCGTGCGACGCGATCCCGCCCGATCACCGGCTGCGTCGCGGCCGTCACGGCGCCGCCGCCATCGGCCTTCAGCACGGCGTCCTCGGCCAGCAACCGGCCCAGCGCGGCCGCGTCGCCGCTCGCCACCGCCTCGCGGAAGGCGCCGGCGATGCGCTGCCCTTCCTCGGGCGACACGGGGAAGCGCGGCCGGGCGTCCTGCACATGCTCCCGCGCGCGGGACGCCAGTTGGCGCACGGCGGCCGGGGTCCGGCCGAGCGTCGCCGCCACCTCCTCGAAGCCCGCCCCGAAGACGTCGTGCAGCAAGAACGCGGCGCGTTCCAAGGGCGACAGCCGTTCCAGGGCCAGCATCAGCGCGACGGAAACGTCTTCGGCCGCCGCACGCCCGGCGAGCGGGTCGGTCTCGACAACCGGATCGGGCAGCCAGGGGCCGATATAGGTCTCGCGCTTGCGCCGGGCCGATTTCAGCTCATCGAGGCAGAGCCGCGCGACGATCCGCAGCATGTAGCCTTCGGCATCCTGGACGGTGCCGCGGTCCGATCCTTCCCAGCGCAGCCAGGCGGCCTGGACCACATCCTCGGCATCGGAGACCGAGCCGAGGAAGCGATAGGCCAGCGCCCGCAGCCGGGGGCGCAGGGCGATGAAGGCCTCCGCCCCCGCTGCGGCGCCGGACATCAGCCATTGCCCCGCGTCGGTTCGGCGCGGAAGCCGACCGCGAAGCGGTTCCAGCCGTTGATGGTGACGATCGCCAGGGTCAGTGCCACCTGTTCCTCCGGGCTGAATTCGGCCGCCACGGTGTCATGGGCCGAATCGGGCGCGCCGGTCGCCGAAAGCAGGGTCAAGGCATCGGTCCAGGCGAGGGCTGCGCGCTCACGCGGGGTGTAGCAGGTCGCTTCATCCCAGGCGGCGAGCATGTACAGCCGTTCCTCCGTCTCCCCCGCCGCGCGGGCTTCGCGGGTGTGCATGTCCAGGCAGAAGGCGCAACGGTTGATCTGGGAGGCGCGGGTCTTCACCAATTCCAGCAGGGATGGCTCCAGGCCGTGGCTGCGGGACGCCTTCTCCAGCGCCAGCATGGCCTGCATCACCTTGGGCGCGGCGTTCCAGTGGTTCAGTCGGGTGGTCATGGGGTGCTCTCCTGCATCCGGGTTTCGGAGAGCAGGACGACGCAGCATCGGCGCCTGTGACATGGCGCGGCGATCAATCCTCGGCAGCACCGCGCAGGGATCGGATTTCGTCAGCGACGCGGTCGGCCGGCAGCTCCGCGTCCCAGCGCGCCGGCACTTCCAAGGCCTGGGCCAGCCGCGCCTTGTAGATCAGCTTCGGGATCTCGACGGCGCCGAAGCGCGCCAGATGCGCGGTGAGGAACTGGGTGTCGCACAGCACATATCCGCCCAGGCGCAGCCGCGCGACCAGATGCACCAGCGCCACCTTGGATGCGTCCGTGACGCGGGAGAACATGCTCTCCCCGAAGAACGCCCCACCCAACGCGACGCCATACAGCCCGCCGACCATGCGCCCGTCGGACCAGGTCTCGACCGAATGGGCGTGGCCGAAGCGATGGAGTTGGAGGAACAGGGCCTCGATCTCGGCATTGATCCAGGTGTCGGTCCGACCCGGGGCCGGTTCCGCGCAGCCGCGAATCGCGCCGGCGAAGTCTCGATCGGCGGTGACGGTGAAGCGGTCCGACAGGGCGGTGCGCCGCAGCCGCCGCGGCAGGTGGAACCCGGCATCGAGCGGCAGCACACCGCGCATCGCGGGGTCGAGCCAGTACATGCGATCCGACCCGCGGCTTTCGGCCATCGGGAAGACACCCGCGGCATAGGCGCGGATCACCAGATCGGGCGTCACCTCAAGTTGGCGTCGACTCATACGCGCAGCCTGCACCAGGCTCGCGGCATGCGTCACTCCTCGTCGTCGTCAGGGGGCGCGACCGGCAGGATCGCGGATTCCTTGGCGGTCAGCAGGGCGATGACGGTTTCGGTGCGATCCACCCCGGGCTGGGCGCGGATCGAGTCGGTGACGAAGGCTTCGAGTTCAGGCAGGCCGGCGGCGCGCAGCTTCAGCATGTGGGACCACGGGCCGCTGGTGGCATGGCATTCCAGGACCTGTTCCAGCGGCAACACCGAGTCGCGGAACGCCCGGTCCGGCGCCCCGGCGCGCAGCGCGACGAAGACCCAGGCGAGCAGCGGACAGCCCACCGCGGCCGGGTCGAGGTCCGCACGCCAGCCGCGAATCGTGCCGCGTTCCTCCAGCCGCTTGACGCGTTCGGCGGTGGCGGAGACCGACAGGCCCGCGACCTTGGCAAGTTCCGCCAAGCCTGCCGCACCGTCGTGCTGCAGCGCGACCAAGATGTTCCGGTCTATGCTGTCCATCGCCGCATCCTATCCGGCGGCGGCTGGGATTGAAACGCATAATCGGGCGCGGCGGCGAATGCGCCGGGCACTGTGCGGGGACGGTGCGGCGGCGGACGGCTGAAGCCGGCCGCCGGCCGTGGCGGGTGGATCAGATGTAGTGTTCGGCCAGCGGCCTGAAGCCGTTGAAGTTCTGCGACGCGTAGCTGGTGACATAGGCGCCGGTGGAGAGCAGTTCCACACGGTCCCCGCAGTCGAGCGCCAGCGGCAGACGATAGTTCGACTTTTCATACAGCGTGTCGGTGCTGTCGCAGGTCGGGCCGGCGATCGTCACGGGGCCGTCCGCGCCGTCGTCATGGGGGGTGCGGAAGGCGTATTTGATCGCCTCGCCCTCGGTTTCCGCCAGGCCGCCGAAACGGCCGATGTCGAGATAGACCCAACGCACCGGATCGTCCTTGCCCTTGCGGGAGACGAGCACGACTTCGGACGACACAACGCCAGCATCGCCCACCATGAAGCGACCAGGTTCGACCAGCATCTCCGGCAGGTCGTTGCCGAAATGCTTGGTCATCGCGCCCATGATGGCCATGCCGAAATCGTCGATCCCCGGCACCTCGGCGCGATAACGCACCGGATAGCCTCCGCCGAGATTGACCATCCGCAGCTTCACGCCGGCGTCCTTGAGGTCGGTGAACAGCATCGCCACGCGGGCGAGCGCGCCTTCATAGGCGCCCGTGCTGGTCTGCTGGCTGCCGACATGGAAGGAGATGCCGTAGGGGTCGAGGCCGAGGTCGCGGGCCTGCACCATCAGGTCGCGCGCCATGTCGAGTTCGCAGCCGAACTTGCGCGACAGCGGCCATTCGGCGCCTTCGTTCTTCACCAGGATGCGGCAATAGACGCGCGCGCCCGGCGCATGCGTGGCGATCTTCAGCAGTTCGGCCTCACTGTCGAAGGCGAACATGGTCACGCCCGCCTCATGCGCCGCGCGAATGGCCGAGACCTTCTTGATGGTGTTGCCATAGGAGATCGCGTCGGGCTGCGCACCGACGGCCAGGCAAGCCTCGATCTCCTCCCAGGAGGCAGCATCGAAGGACGAGCCGAGCCCGGTGAGCCGGGCGAGGATCGGCGCCGCCGGATTGGCCTTGACCGCGTAGTACACGCGCGCAAGCGGCAGCGCGTCCTTCAGGCGGCGGTAATTCTGCTCGACGCGGTCCACATCCACGACGAGGCACGGGGTCGCAGGCGCGGAATCGCGCAGGTACTCAGCGATCTTTGGGGTCATCGCCGCACACTCCAGGCTCCGGTGGACCGCCTGTTACGGCGACGGCCCAAGGTTGACGAAACGGTCGAACGAACCAGCGACCAAGACGACCGCCCGGCAGATGCCGAACGGGGTTGCCAGAACGCTTGACGTCGTTGCGTAAACCCTTTGGCCGGGACGGCCGGGGGCCAGAGGCACGTGCGTACTGCGTCTGCGGCGGCGTATAGGGCCGGCCGGACCCGCCGAAAAGTGAAAAATCGGCCAGCCCCGCATTTTTTTCTCAAACACGGCCGAACGCCCGGAAAGGGGCCAGGGGAGTGCGGCGGGTTCGGGCGTTTCGCGCCGTAACAAAGGCGAATCGCAGGAAGCATGCCGGTCTGGGGGCGGGCGCAGTCCTGCCGCGCTGATGGTGTCGGGTTGCCGACGGCCGATCCGCGCTGCGGCGGCGGCGAGGTGCCAATCGATGGCCCTGGCGAAGCTGGTACGGTCGGCCGTGCGTTGGGATGGGCCCGGGGCGCCAAATGCGCGCGGGTGCGCGTTCTATGGCTCTAATTCTGACCGGTGCGACCGGGAGGGGCTCTGCCCCATGCGCGCGACGATGATGCTCAATGGAGAGGGGCGTCGCCCCTCTCCAAACCTCACCCCACCAAAGGCTTAAGGCCTTTGGAAACCTCCACTTTGGTGCTGATCGCCGTCGGTCGGTGCCAAGCTGAATGCTTCCTTCTTGGCATTTGACCGGGTGAGGACCGCCCTGCGTGACAAGCGCCAAGGTCCCGCGGTCCAGGGACCCGTTGGTCCCTGGCGGGGTGGTTTGGAGGGGCAGCGCCCCTCCATTCTTGCCACCTACACCGAGCAATCAAATGGTGCACGGCGTTCGGCCAGGGCAGGTCCGGGCTCGATGTGCTCGATCGCGCGATTCAGATGCCCGGTGGAGCCGCGCCTTACGCCGCCGCCGCGGCCGCCGTCGCGTTCTCGTTCGCGGCCCGCTTCAGCGCCTGTTGGTAACGGTCGCGCCGCCAGCACAGCAGTTTCCACGCGCCCTTCGCAGCCATGTCCGCCATGCGCCCGCGTGGCTGCAGCCCGATCGACTTGAACACCATGCCCATGCTGCGTTCGATGTGCCGGAACTGATAGAAGCCCATGGCCCGGCCCATGTAACCGGCGATGCAGCGATCATGGTCGTAGGGCATGCCCTCGGGTTCATTGCCGCAGTGGAAGGCATAGGCGAGCTCGTCATCCTCGCTTTCGCCGATTCGCCCCAGGGCGACGCGCAACCGCCTGGGGAAGGACAGTTGTTCGCGCGCCAGGTAGCGCTTCATGTGGTCGTAGAACAGCTTGAAGTGGCGATATTCATCCGCCGCGATCAGCTTGCAGACCTGCTTGAGCGCCGGTTCATCCGTCGAATCGGCCAGGGCCGTGTAGTAGGATGATGTCCCGGTCTCGACCATGCAGCGGGCGATCAATTCGCCGGTGCGCGACCCACGGATCGAGGCATCGGCATCGAGCTGGATCTTGTAGCCCGCGCGATACCGCGCGAAGGCTTCCTGGAAGTTCCAGCCCGGATCGGCGGTCTCGCCCCATCGGCCGAGGGCGTCGCCATGCTGCGTTTCCTCGACGCCCCAATGTTCGGCGGCGGCCTTGAAGTCGGGGTCATCGATGAAGACGCGCGTCAGATAGGTCACGTAGTCGGCGGCGTTGCGCTCGACCATCGCGGCGGCCTTCACCAGTGGCACGATCTCGGGATCAACCTTGGATGGGTCGAACTTGTCCCAGCCCACCTCATCGATATGCCAGTGCTTCATCGCCTACCTCGCGTGCGGGGGAACCGAGACGGACCGGACCGCCCCGCCGTGTCAGATTCAAGACAGGCTGTCATAGCCCGTTCGCAGCGCCAGGCAACACGGTTCGCATGCGCCCGGTGGCGCCCGATGAGGATGGTCACACAGGAATGCGCCGCTGGCATGGCAGCGGCGGGATTGCCCCGGCAGCGAATCAGGCTGCCTGGGCGGCCGCCAGCATGGCGCGCGCGGACAGCAGGCGGTCCATGGCGACGTCGCGCTTTTCGGGCGAGGCGTCCTGCGCTTCGGCCAGCGCCTTTTCCGATTCGGCGATGCGCTGTTCGGCATCGGCGCGCGACAATTGGGCGACCGGCGTGGCGTCATCGGCGAGGATGGTGACGCGGGTCGGCGTCACTTCGGCAAAGCCGCCGGCGACGAAAAGCTGTTCGGTGATCTGGCCGCCTTCGCGCACGCTGATCACGCCGCCACGCAACGCGACGATCATCGGCGCGTGGCCCGGCAGCACGCCCATCTCGCCTTCGGCGGCGGGCAGCAGCGCCATCTCCACCGGACGCGAGAGCAGCAGCTTCTCGGGGGAGACGAATTCCAGCTGGAAAGTGGCCATCGCGAACGCTCCCGAACCAAATGCAAGCGACGCACCGCCCAGGCAGCGCGCCAGAACCAGACAGTGCAACCGGCGCGCTCAAACCCGCCCCGCACCGACCTGGGGGCATCCGGCCGTACAGCGGCCGGCGCCGCCCATAAGCCCTACCCGTCAGGCGCGCCGGTGGTGCGGCGAAGCCAAGGCGGCCGGATGGCCGCCGCCCGGCGTCTGAGGGTCAACGCAACGCAACGAAGGGTGGCCGCTTACGCGGCCGCCTTGAGCCCCTCGGCCTTCTTCGCGGCGTCTTCGATCGTGCCGACCATGTAGAAGGCGGCCTCCGGCAGATGGTCGTACTCGCCCTTGCAGATCGCGGCGAAGGAACGGATCGTGTCCTCGAGCTTCACGAAGACGCCCGGGGAGCCGGTGAAGACTTCCGCGACATGGAAGGGCTGCGACAGGAAGCGCTGGATCTTGCGCGCGCGCGCCACGACCAGCTTGTCCTCCTCGGACAGTTCATCCATGCCCAGGATGGCGATAATGTCCTGCAGCGACTTGTAGGTCTGCAGGATGCGCTGCACCTCGCGGGCGGTCGCATAATGCTCGTCGCCGACGATCCGCGGGTCCATGGCGCGGGACGTGCTGTCCAGGGGATCGACGGCCGGGAAGATGCCCAGTTCGGCGATCGAGCGGTTCAGCGTGGTGGTCGCGTCAAGGTGCGCGAAGGACGTCGCGGGCGCCGGGTCGGTCAGATCGTCGGCGGGGACGTAGATCGCCTGCACCGAGGTGATCGACCCCTTCTTGGTGGAGGTGATGCGTTCCTGCAGCGCGCCCATGTCGGTCGCCAGCGTCGGCTGATACCCCACGGCGGAGGGGATGCGGCCCAGCAGCGCGGACACTTCCGCGCCCGCCTGGGTGAAGCGGAAGATGTTGTCGATAAAGAACAGCACGTCCTGGCCCTGCTCGTCGCGGAAGTATTCCGCGATGGACAGGCCCGACAGCGCCACGCGCGCACGCGCGCCGGGCGGCTCGTTCATCTGGCCATAGACCAGCGCCACCTTGGACCCTTCGGTCGTGCCCTCGCCCAGCTTGATGACGCCGGCATCGATCATTTCGTGATAGAGGTCGTTGCCTTCGCGGGTGCGCTCACCCACGCCAGCGAAGACCGACACGCCGCCATGGCCCTTGGCGATGTTGTTGATCAGTTCCTGGATGGTGACGGTCTTGCCCACGCCGGCGCCGCCGAACAGGCCGATCTTGCCGCCCTTGATGTAGGGCGCGAGCAGGTCGATGACCTTGATGCCCGTGACGAGGATCTCGGCGCTGGTGGACTGGTCCTCGAAGGAGGGCGCGTCGCGGTGGATGGTGTAGTGCTTTTCCGCATTCACCGGGCCGCGTTCGTCGATCGGCTCGCCGATGACGTTCAGGATGCGGCCGAGCGTCGCCGGGCCGACCGGCACGGTGATGCCGGTGCCGGTGTCCACCACCTCGGTCCCGCGGACCAGGCCGTCCGTGGTGTCCATGGCGATGCAGCGCACCGTACGCTCGCCCAGGTGCTGCGCCACCTCGAGGACCAGCGTGCGGTCCTCGACCTTGGTGTGCAGCGCGTTCAGCATATTCGGCAGGTCCTGCGGGAACTGCACGTCCACGACGGCGCCCAGCACCTGCGTGACCTTGCCAACATTGTTCTTCATCGCGCGGTTTCCCTGCTCAAAGGGCTTCAGCACCGGAGATGATCTCGATCAGCTCCCGGGTGATGTTGGCCTGGCGTGTACGGTTGTAGTTCAGCGTGAGCTTGTTGATCATCTCACCGGCATTGCGCGTCGCATTGTCCATCGCCGTCATCTGGCTGCCGTAGAAGCCGGCGCTGGTCTCCAGGATGGCGCGATAGATCTGCACGGCGAGGTTCTGCGGCAGCAGGGCGGCAAGGATCTGGTCCTCCGCCGGTTCATATTCGTAGAGCGCCTGCGGGCCGGACTGCGCATCGTCCTCGGTCGCGGGCAACGCGCCGGGGATCATCTGCTGCGCCGTCGGCACCTGCGTGATGACGTTCTGGAAGCGGTTATAGACCAGCGAGCAGACGTCGAAGGCGCCTTCGTCGAGCAATTCGGTGATCTTCGCCGCGACCTCGGCCGCATCGTCGAAGCCCACCACCTTCTTGCCGGCGAATGACATCTCCCCAATGAAGCGAGAGGCGAATTCGCGCTTGAGGAAGGTCGCGCCCTTGCGGCCCACGGCGAGGATCTTCACAGTCTTGCCGGCGGCTTCCAATTCACGGATGCGGGTGCGCGCGAAGCGGCCCACATTGGTGTTGAACGCGCCGGCCAGGCCGCGATCGCCGCTGATCACCACCAGCAGATGCACGGTGTCACCGCCGGTGCCCACCAGCAGGCGCGGCGCGTCGGGCTGGCCCGACACCGCGGCGCCGAGGGATGCGAGCATGCGCTCCATCCGCTCGGCATAGGGGCGCGCGGCTTCGGCGCGCGTCTGCGCGCGGCGCAGCTTCGCCGCCGCCACCATCTTCATCGCCTGCGTGATCTTGCGCGTGGACTTCACGCTGTTGATCCGCATGCGCAGGGCCTTGAGGCTCGCCATCTATGGGCTCTCCGCGCCTTGCCCGATCAGCCGAAAGACTTGGCGAAGGCGTCGAGGAACGCCACCAGCTTGTCCTCGACCGGCTTCTTGATCTCGCGGTCGGTGCGGATCGAGTCCACGATGCCCGGCTCGCGCAGCTTGATGTCCGCGAGCAGCCGGCGTTCGAATTCACCGACCTGGCCGACCGTGATGCGATCCAGATAGCCGCGGGTGCCGGCGAACAGCGAGATCACCTGCTCCTCGACCGGGACCGGCTTGTACTGCGGCTGCTTCAGCAGCTCGGTCAGGCGCGCACCACGCGCCAGCAGCGCCTGCGTGGTCGAATCGAGGTCCGAGGCGAACTGCGCGAAGGCGGCCATTTCGCGATACTGCGCCAGCTCCAGCTTGATCTTGCCAGCAACCTGCTTCATCGCCTTGATCTGCGCGGCGGAACCGACGCGCGACACCGACAGGCCGACGTTCACGGCGGGACGGATGCCCCGGTAGAACAGCTCGGTCTCGAGGAAGATCTGGCCATCGGTGATCGAGATGACGTTGGTCGGGATATAGGCCGACACGTCGCCGGCCTGCGTCTCGATGACCGGCAGCGCCGTCAGCGAACCGGCGCCGAACTCGTCATTCATCTTCGCCGCACGCTCAAGCAGGCGCGAATGCAGGTAGAACACGTCGCCCGGATAGGCTTCGCGACCCGGCGGACGGCGCAGCAACAGCGACATCTGGCGATAGGCGACCGCCTGCTTCGACAGATCGTCATAGAAGATGACCGCGTGCATGCCGTTGTCGCGGAAGAATTCGCCCATGGCGCAGCCGGAATACGGCGCGAGGAACTGCATCGGCGCCGGGTCGGATGCCGTGGCAGCCACGATGATCGAATATTCGAGAGCGCCCTGCTCCTCCAGCGTCTTCACCAGCTGGGCGACAGTCGAGCGCTTCTGCCCGATCGCGACATAGATGGTATAGAGCTTCTTGGATTCGTCGCCCTGCGCGTTGATCGGCTTCTGGTTGATGATCGTGTCGATGATCACCGCCGTCTTGCCGGTCTGGCGGTCGCCGATGATCAGCTCACGCTGGCCGCGGCCGATCGGGATCAGGCTGTCGATCGCCTTGATGCCGGTCTGCATCGGCTCATGCACCGACTTGCGCGGGATGATGCCCGGGGCCTTCACCTCGACGCGGGTGCGCGTCACATCGGTCAGCGGACCCTTGCCGTCGATCGGGTTGCCGAGCGCATCGACCACGCGGCCGAGCAGCCCCTTGCCCACCGGAACGTCCACGATCGACCCGGTGCGGGAGACGGTGTCGCCCTCGCGGATGCCCTGGTCGGACCCGAAGATCACGACGCCGACATTGTCGGCTTCGAGGTTCAGCGCCATGCCGCGCAGCCCGGCGGCGGGGAATTCCACCAGCTCACCGGCCATCACGTTCTGCAGGCCGTACACGCGGGCAACGCCGTCGCCCACGGTCAGCACGGTGCCCACCTCGGCCACGTTGGCGTCGGCGTCGAACCCGGCGATCTGCTGCTTCAGAATCTCCGAGATTTCGGCGGGACGAATATCCATGGTCAGGCAGCCCCTTTCATAGCGTACTGCAAGCGCTGCAGCTTGGACTTGATGCTGTTGTCATAAAGGCGGGAGCCGATCCGCACGATCAGCCCGCCCAGGATGGACGCGTCCAGGCTTTCGACCAGGCGCACATTCGGATAGCCCGCTTCGGTCAGCCGCGCCGCGATCGCCGCGCGCTGGGTGTCCGTCAGCGCATGGGCCGTGGTCACCTCGGCGGTCTGCTGGCCGCGGCGTTCCGCGAGCAGCGCGCCGAAGGCCTGCGCCACCGCCGGCAGCTGCGACAGCCGCCGGTTGGTGATCATCACGCCGATCAGGTTGCGCACCTCGGTGCCGATGCCGGCGCGTTCGAGGATGGCGAAGGCCCCGTTGCGCTGCTTCGTTGCGTCGAGGCGCGGATCGGCGACGAAGTCGCGAAAGCCGGCATCGTCGCGCCAGAGGCCGAACAGGGCCTCGAGGTCGGCGGCGATCCGGTCGAGCGCGCCCGGGTCTGCCTGGCGCTTGTCATCGGCATAGCCGAGCAGCGCCTGTGCATAGCGCACGGGAGCACTCCCCGTCTGGGGCGTGGAAGGGTCGGTCTGGATGGTCTCGGCGGCGGCCACGGGCGATCGCGGTCCTGTTTCTTGTTGGGAGCAGCGGCATACGACATGGCCGCGCGAGGAACCCCTTGGGCGGCGGCGGGCGATTAACATGGAGATTGCCGCACCGCAACCGATGCACGGCGATTTCGCCCATCGCCGGTTGCGATTGCGCGGCCGCCGCCCATGGCGCCTGGACGGCCCGGGCATGGCGGGCGACGCTGCCATCGAGCATTCGCCTCGTGGCGATGTGAGACCCGCCCTGCCCTCGGTGATCGCGCGAAGCTGTCGCCAGGTGGGGATGAGGGCCGGTGCCGGACGTCAAAGGACAGGGAAACGCCGCATGATCGACAATCCGCCGCTGCTGACCATCCATCGCGGGCATGCGCGCCCCGACCCGGCCCTGGTCGAGGCGTTCCGCGGTGCCCAGACCTCCCACCTGGCCGATGCGATGGAAGGGCGCGGGGCGTTGGATTACCGGATCAAGCCGATGGACCCGGACAATGCGGCCTTCGTCGGCCCGGCGCTGACGGCGCTGTCCTATCCGGCCGATGTGGTGGGCGTGTTCGGGGCGCTGGCCGAAGCCCAGCCGGGCGACGTCGTGGTCATCGCCAATGACGGCTACACCGGCACCGCCGTCGTCGGCGACATCGTCGCAGGCATGATGAAGAACAAGGGCATCGCTGCCTTCGTGACGGATGGGCTGGCCCGAGATCGTGCCGGCATCGCGGCGGCCGGAATGCCGCTGTTCGCCGCGGGCATCATGCCGTCCTCCCCGGCGGCCAACGGACCGGGGGTGGTGGGTGCGCCAGTGACGGTCGGCGGGCAGCATGTCCGATCCGGTGACATCATCGTGGGCGATGCGGATGGGGTGGTGGTGGTGCCGCTCGACCGCGCGGCGGTGGTGCTGGACCGCCTCAACGCCATCCGCAAGGCCGAGGCCACCGCCATCGCGCGGGTCAAATCGGGCGATACCGACAATCAGCGAATCCGCGACATCGTCGCCGCGGCCCGCATCATCGGCCCGTGAGCGGGTCCCACAGCGGCATCCCCAGCACCGCCGCGGCGAGGATCAGGCCATAGGCGGTGCGGCGGAAGGTGGCCTCGCTGGCCACGCCGAACAGTGCCGAGCCCACCCACAGCCCGGCGCCATAGGCGGGACCGGCCGCCAGGGCGAGCCACAGGCCCGGCCAGCCGAACAGCCCGCGCCAGGCGAAGGCCGCGACGATCGCCGCGGTCAGCAGCGCGAAATACAGGTTCATGCTGGCACGCAGCACGCGGGCGGTGGCGCTGCGCCCCAGCCACCAGACCGCCGGCGGCACGCCACCCAGCATCGCCGCGCCGCTCATCACCCCGCCGAGTGCGCCGACGCCCAGTGTCAGCGGCACCTTCTCCGGCCCACGATACCGCCAGCCGGAGGCCAGCAACGCCACCGCCAACAGTACCAGCGCCGTCAGGCCCCAGCGCAGCGCCTCCGGGTCGCTATGGGCCAGGATCATGCTGCCGAGCGGCACGGCCAGGATCGCCCCGGTCGCCATGACGGCGACCTCCCGCCGGGCGGCATAGGCCCAGGCGCCGGGCAGGAACACCAGGCAGGAGACCGTCTCCAGCAGGGCCAGCACCGGGATGGCCGCGCGCGGCCCGACCGCGGCCGAGGCCAGCGGCACGAAGACCAGCGCCGCCCCGAACCCCGAGAAGCCGCGCGACAGGCCGCCGGCCAGCGCCGCCACGGCAATGCCGATCAGCGCGCCCCCCGGTGGCAGATGGGCCAGCAGATACTCCATGGGATGGCACCCTCCGGCGCGCCGCGCACCGCGTCCAGGCCGCGGCGCACATGGCGGGGATGCGGTTGTCGCCTGCCTTGGCGCGGGCTACAGCGTGCCGCGCCATGACCCCTCCCCCGGACGCCCTTTCCGCCGCGGGCGCCCCGCCCACCGTTGCGCACCCCGCTGGCCCATTGCCCGCGCTGCGCGCGCTCATTGCCGCGGGCACCATCACGCCCGACCACGCCCAGGAACTCGCCGCCGAGAAGCTGCAGGATCTGTGGCGCCGCACGCGGGGCTACGAACCGCAGACCGAACCGCCGGACAGCGGCGGCTTCCTCGGGCGCTTCTTCCGCCGCAAGGCGGTGGACGAGGCGGCATCCGAGGCGCCTCTCGGCCTGTACCTGGTGGGCGAGGTCGGGCGCGGGAAGTCCATGCTGATGGACCTGTTCTTCGCCAGCGCCGATGTGGCGCGCAAGCAGCGGCTGCACTTCCACCAGTTCATGCAGCAGGCGCACCGGCGCATCCATGCCTGGAAGCAGCAGCATGGCGACACCGCGGACCCCATCCCACCGCTGGCCGATTCGATCGTCGCCGAGGCCGCGCTGCTGTGTTTCGACGAATTCCAGGTGCACGACATCGCCGATGCGATGATCCTGGGCCGGCTGTTCGAGGCGTTGTTCGCCCGCGGCGTGGTGATGGTCGCGACGTCCAACACCGCCCCGGACGACCTGTTCCGCGGCAAGCCGGGGCGCGACGCCTTCCTGCCCTTCATCCAGATGATCAAGCAGCGGATCGAGGTGCTGCACCTTGAATCGGCGCGCGATTATCGGCGCGAGCGCATCCGCGGCCTGCCGACCTGGCATGTGCCGCCCGATGGGCGCGCCGAACGCGCGCTGGATGCCGCCTTCGCCGAGATGACCGGGGACACGCCCGCCGCGCCGTGCAAGCTGACGCTGCTCGGCCGGGCGGTGGAGGTGCCGCTGGCGGCACGCGGCGTGGCGCGGTTCGAGTTCAACGACATCTGCGGCAGGCCGCTCGGCCCGGCGGATTTCCTGGCGGTGGCGACGCACTTCCATACCATCGTGCTGGATGGCATCCCGCGGCTGGGGCCGGAGAATTTCGACAAGGCGCGGCGCTTCATCACGCTGATCGACGCGCTGTACGAACACCGGGTGAAGCTGGTGGCGAGCGCCGAGGACACCCCCGACCGCCTGTACGAACGCGGCGAGAATGCCGCGATGTTCGAGCGGACGGCGTCGCGACTGGTCGAGATGCAATCCCAGGAATATCTGGCGCTGCCGCATCTGACCTGATGGGTCAGCCCAGCATCGCCCGCGCCGCCGCGACGATCGCCGGGACCCGGACCGACCAGGCCGCGACCGTGGGGTGCCCGTGCTGCAGCCAGATGGTGTGGCGATGTCCGCGCAGCCGCGACAGCCGCGCCATGCCGAAGGTCAGGTGATGGAACCCGTCGCGACTGTTCGTGATTTCGAGGACCTGGGTTCCGGGCCGGGCCAGCAGCAGATGCGCCAGCCCCGCGCCATGAGGCGCCACGATCATCCTCGCCCGGCGCACCCGGCTGATCTGTTCCGCCAGCGACAGGCTGGACAGCGTCACGGCGCTGAAACCTAGCCTGGCCAGGGCTGCTTCCAGCACGGCCTCATTGAGCATGGGGCGAAGTGCGCTGTCGCGGCGGGAGATGTAGAGCAGGTCGGAGTCATCAGGCCCGGGCGGCAGCGCATCGGCGTGGGCGATCATCGGGCCGAACAGGTGATCATAGGCACCCCAGAACCGCAGGTCGGATGCCCGTCGCGACCCGAGATGCAGGCGCCGGACGAAGGCGACCTCCCCCACCGGGCGCACCCGCGCGGCAAGTGCCGGCGCGACCATGGCGAGGCTGGCGGCGGCGAAGCCCGGCGCGTCCTCCGCCAGCAGCACGGGCCAGTCCGGCGCGCCGGGCAGCGCCGCGAAGGCCAGGCTGGGCAGTGTCTCGGTCATCCAATGGAAGAAGTTGCGGGTGCCATCCAGGGCATCCACCGCTTCATCGATGACCGGCGCATCGGCCATGGCGTCGCGGCGTTCAGGCGGCAGGATGCGCCAATTGTCGCGCAACAGGCGACCTTGCGCATCCCAGATCTCTCCGCTGCGCGACACATACACGTCGTGGAGCAGGATGGCCTGGGCGGTGGGTGCCCGCAGCTGTGTTTCAAAGGCGCTGGCCTGCTCGCGGAACTGGTCGGCATCGCGTTCCGCATCCGGGCCGGCGGGAATCAGGACCAGGGGATGCGGGGCAAGGAATTCGGCCGAAGCGGCCATTTGGGGCAGTTGCAGCGGCGATCGCTCGGCGGGCATCGGTGCGCGGTTGAGCATGCGCCGGATCGCCGCATGGATCGCCTGGCGCTGCAGCGGCGTGCGCACCGCGCGGGCGAGCGAGACATAGGCGTTCACCACCTTCTGCTTCGCGTGCTGCGGGGCATTGGGGAAGCCGGGGTCGGCCAGGATCACGGCCTGTGCTTCCTCATCCAGGCCCGCATCGGCAAGGCGCTGGACAATGACGGCGCGCACCCCGTGCGCCAGCCGCATTTCGACGGCGAGTCCGATCGCCAGGTGCCGCGCCCGGGCATGGTCGGCCGCCAGGGATGCATTCATCAACATCCGCAGCATGTGCTGGTCGATCGCATGGCGCGGGAGCGTCAGGGCCAGGTCACAGGCTGCTTGCATGCGGCCGGCGGCGACCAGTGCGGCGAATTCCGTCGGCGGCGGTGGTTCGGCGACGTTCGGCGGGGCGGCCATGGCAATCCGGTGCGATCGGGCGACAAGGCTAGAGCAGATCGTGTCTGACTGGAATCGGTCGACCGGATGAATATGCTTAATCAAACAAGAGCGTAGCGATCGAAGCGATTTGTAACGGCTGGGAATCCGCGCACGCCAGGGCTATGCCAGGGCGCCGCTTCTGTCCTAAAGGAAGGATAGTGCCGTAACCTGCGGAAACGAATTGAGAGGGCTCCCTCGCATGCGCTTCATCCTCGCCGCCGCGCTCGCCATCTCCACGCTTCTGCTGCCGTCGGCCCCTGCCGATGCGCGCAGCCGGTCGGAGCAGGCGCAGTCGCAGTCGCGCGCGAGCGGCACGCAGGCCAACCGCACCACGGCCACCCGGCGGCAGGCCGCCGCGCCGC
>JALHQB010000049.1 GCA_022842185.1 Acetobacteraceae bacterium | reverse complement strand
TGGGGCGAACCCGTGCCGGCAAAGACCGCACCGGCGCGCGCGCCCTCCCGCAAGCCGGCCCCCATGCGTTCAAGCGTGCCTGCGGCCGGCGACCCCTGGGGCGGCGCGGCAAGCGCCAAGCCCGCCCCCGCAGGCGGCGCCTGGAACCCGGTGCCAGGGCTGCCCGCGCCGCCACCGATCGCCGCGGAGGACCGCGAGGGGCTGTTGATGCTCCGTGCCATGATTGCCGCCGCGAAGGCCGACGGCCAGGTCGATTCCGACGAGCGCGCCCGCATCGCCGACCAGCTCGATGCCGCCGGCCTGACGCCGGCCGGCCGCGATGCGGTGCTGGCCGAATTCGGCCGCGATGCCACCGCACAAGCCCTGGCGCGGGAGGCATCCGACCCGATGCTCGCCGCCCAGCTCTACGCCGCCGCCGTCGCCGGCGTGGCGACCATCGAAGGCGCCGAACGCGCCTGGCTCGATGACTTCGCCCGCGCGCTCAAGCTCGATCGCGCGGCCACCGAGGCCATCGAACGCCGCATCCGGGGAACGTGACGACCATGACCGACCTGACCGAAGCCGAAGCCCGCCTGCGCGACCGCGCCCGGGAACTGGCCCGCGAAGCCGCCGCCCAGGCCGCCGCGACCGACAAGGCCGAACAATATCCCTGGCCGATGGTCGCGCGGATGCAGCAGGCCGGCTTCACCGGGCTGACCATCCCGAAGGAATGGGGTGGGCCGGGCCTGTCCTATTTCGACGCGGTGCTGGTGATCGAAGAATTCTCCAAGGCTTGCGCCGTGTGCGGGCGCATTGCGGTGGAAGCGAATATGGGCGCGGTCGGCGCCATCATGGCCTATGGCACGCCATCCCAGAAAAGGATCGCCGCCGAGCTGGTGCTGGCCGGCGACAAGCCCGCCATCCTGATCACCGAACCCGAGGCCGGGTCAGCGGCCACCGACATGCGCACCCGCGCGGTGCGGCGCGGCAATGATTGGGTGATCGATGGCGACAAGACCTGGATCACCGGTGGCGGCGTGTCCCGCCTGCATCTGGTGTTCGCGCGCGCCTTCGAGGATGGCCAGGAGGTCGGCATTGGCGGCTTCATCGTGGCCCGCACCGGCGATGGCATGCCGGACGGCATGACCGCCGAGCGCATCCCGTCCATGGGCCTGCGCGGCATGCCGGAAGCCAACATCGCCATGCGCGGGCTGGTGGTGCCCGATGCGATGGTGCTGCGCCCGCCCGGCGGCTGGGCGCGCGGCTTCGGGCGGCTGATGGATGCCTATAACGGCCAGCGCGTGGGTGCTGCGACAGTGGCGCTGGGCCTGGCCGCGGGCGCCTTCGACCACGCTCTGGACCGCGCGCAGTCCCGTCAGCAATTCGGCCGCCCGATCGCGGAGTTCCAAGGCCTGGCGTGGATGCTGGCCGACATGTCGATCGAATTGGAGGCATCGCGCGCCCTGGTGTGGCGGGCAGCGCGATCGGCCGGCCCCAATGGCTTTCCGGACCGTCTCGCGGCCGCACAGGCCAAGGTGATGGCCGCCGACATGGCGATCCGCGTGACCAACAACGCGCTCCAGGTCTGGGGCGCGGCGGGGTATTCGCGCGACAACCCGATGGAACGGTACGTCCGCGACGCGCGGATGTTCGCGATTGCCGGCGGAACCGCGCAGGTGCTGCGGACCCAGGTGGCGGAACAGATCCTGGGACGGAAACTGCCGCAGACCCGCGATGGGTTCGCGCGGCTCGCCGAAGCGGGGCGCGTCGCGGCGGAGTGAGGGAGGCCAAGGCGCGCGACGATCTCGATCGGGGACGTCTGGCACAGGCATGGGAGAGGGGGCGCCCCATAGGCGCGAAGATTGGAGGGGCGCTGCCCCTCCAAACCACCCCGCCAGGGACCAACGGGTCCCTGGACCGCGGGATCTTGGCGCTTGTCACACGAGGCGTTCCTCACCCAGTCAAATGCCAGGAATGAGGCATTCTTCTTGGCACCGACCGCCGGCGTTCAGCACCAATTGGAGGTTTCCAAAGGCCTTAAGCCTTTGGTGGGGTGAGGTTTGGAGAGGGGCAACGCCCCTCTCCAAGGCGCACCATCGTCATCCATGGGGCTCTGCCCCTGCTCCCATCAACCATCAGTTCGCAGGCCGCGCGCCCATCGCTGTCGTCCGTTCATCCATCCGCGCTTCATACGTCACGCCGCGCCGCGTCGCCCAGAAATTCACCAGCTGGAACAGCGGCAGCATCGCGACATCGTCCACCGTGACGATCTTCACGGCTTCGCGCAGCATCGCCTCGCGCTGCGTGTCGTCCAGCGTCGCCGCCGCGCGTGCCGTCAGCGCATCGAGCGCGGGATTCGAGTAGCGCGACGAATTTGCCGCCCCGCGCCGCGCCTCGCGGTCATAAGTGCCGAAGATGTTGACCAGCATGTAGGACGCCTCGCCGGTCACGCTGCCCCAGCCGCCCATCCGCATGTTGAATTCCTGGCGGGAATTGCGCGCGGCATAGGTCGACCAGGGCAGGGTCTGCACTTCGGTGCGCACACCGATGCGCGTCCACATCTGCGCCACCGCCTGCGCGGTGCGGGCGTCGTTCGGATAGCGGTCATTGGGTGCATGCAAGGTGATGCGGAAACCCTGCGGGAAGCCTGCGTCCGCCAGAAGGCGGCGCGCTCCATCCGGGTCGTGCGCCGGCACCGGCACATCCGGGTTGTAGGAGAACGACCCCGGCGGCAGCCATTGCCCGGTCGGCTTGGCGGTGCCTTCCATCACGCGGTCGGCCAGCGCCTGGCGGTCGATGGCGATCGACATGGCGCGGCGGACACGCACGTCGTGGAACGGGTTGCGCGCCAGCGGCCGGCCGTCATTGTCGGTGACGAACAGCGGGTCCTCCACCCGGTTGTAGTTCGGCATCAGGTAGATCAGCCGCAGGCCCTGGATTTCATGCAGGCTGACGCGCTGGTCACGGCGCAGCCGGGCAAGGTCGGATGACGGCACCTGGTCGATCAGGTCCACGTCGCCGGCGAGCAGCGCCGCCGTGCGCGCGGCGTCATTGGCGACGAAGCGATACGACACCCGCGCCCATGGCTGCGCACCGCCCCAATAGGCATCATTGCGGGTGAACTCCGTGCGGTCACCGGAACGGTAGGCTGACAGGCGATACGGCCCGGTGCCGACCGCCGCGGTGCCGGCATTGTACTGTTCCGTCTCCGCCCCCGTGCCGGCGTGGCGGGAGATGATCTGGATCGAGGCCAGTTCCGTCGGCAGCAGCGGATGCGGCGCGGCGGTATGGAAGCGCAGCGTCAGCGGGTCCACCACCTCGACGCGGGTGATGGCGCGGATCAGCCCGGCGAAGGATCCGGGGCTGTTGCGCACGGTGGGCACGCGTTCGAGCGTGAAGGCCACGTCGTCTGCGGTGAAGTCGCGGCCGTCATGCCACTTCACGCCGGGGCGCAGCTTGAACTCCCACACGGTCGGTTCGATGGCGCGCCAGGATTCCGCCAGCATTGGCCGCAGCCTGGCTGTCGCATCCTGTTCCACCAGACGATCAAACAGGTGCTGGGTCAGGCTGATATTGGGCGATGCGTTGTAGAAATGCGGATCAAGCGAGGTCGGCGACCCGCCGATCGCGATGGTCAGGTTCTGCGCGGCAGCCGGGCCTGCGACACCGATGGTCAGGACTGAGGCAAGCAATGCGTGCCGCATGGTCAGACGGGTCATGGTCGGGTCTCCGGCAGGGTTATCGCGCTGGTGCGAGCCTAGCCGCCCTTGTGCCGGGCTGCTACAAGGCGCGTTCGTGTTGAAGCCTGGGAGGCGAAAAATGAAGGCGAATGTTGGGCGACGTTTAGCCGTCGCGGCGACCGTCGCGGTAACCGGACTGGCGCTTTCCGCTGCGCAGGTCACGGCGCAGACGGCAACGATGGCTGTCGGTGCGCCAGTGACGTCGCTCGACCCGCATTACCATCAGCTGTCCCCCAATAACGCCGTGGCGGACACGATCTTCGAGCGGCTGGTGAATACCGACAATCGCGCGCGGATGGTGCCGGGCCTCGCGACCGAATGGCGCGTTGTCGAACCCACCGTGTGGGAATTCAAGCTGCGGCCGAATGTGCGCTTCCACAACGGCAATGCCTTCACGGCGGAAGATGTGGCCTTCACCCTGGCCCGCCTGCCGAACGTGCCCAACAGCCCGTCCTCCTTCGCGGCCTATTCGCGCCCGATCGCGCGCGTCGAGATCGTCGATCCGCTGACCATCCGCTTCCATACGACAGCGCCTTACCCGCTGCTGCCGCTGGACATGACCAATGTCCGCATCATCGACAAGGAAACGGCGGAAAACGCGACGACCGACGACTTCAACGCGCTGCGCGCTGCGGTCGGCACCGGGTCCTATCGCGCTGTGTCCCACCGCAATGGCGACCGCATCGAGTTCGAGCGTTTCGATCCGTACTGGGGTGAGCGCGCGCCGTTCCAGCGCGTGAACTACCGCATGATCACCAATGACGCGGCACGCACCGCGGCGCTGCTCGCCGGCGACGTGGACCTGATCGACCAGGTGCCGACCTCGGACCTGACCAATCTGCGCCGCAACGCCGGCGTCCGGCTATACGAGACGGTGGGGCTGCGGCTGGTCTTCCTCGGCCTCGACTTCATGCGGGCGGCGAATGAGAACTCGCCCTTCATCACCGACAATGACGGCAAGCCGCTGGGTCGCAACCCGCTGCAGGACGTGCGCGTCCGCCAGGCGCTGTCCATGGCGATCGACCGCCGCGCCATCGTCGAACGGATCATGGAAGGTGCGGCGGTGCCGGCCAACCAGTTCCTGCCCGAAGGCGTGTTCGGCTACGTCGCCAACCTGGCGGCCGCAACCTATGACCCCGATGGCGCCAAGCGGCTGCTCACCGAGGCCGGCTATCCCAACGGCTTCCGCATCACGCTGAACGGGCCGAACGACCGCTACATCAACGACAGCCGCATCATCCAGGCGATCGGCCAGATGTGGACGCGCATCGGCGTGCGCACCGCGGTCGAGGCGCAGCCCTGGACCACCTTCGTCGGCCGTGCCGGGCGCCAGGAATACTCTGCCTTCCTGATCGGCTGGGGGTCGAACCCGGACGGGTCGCACCCGCTGCGCAACATCATGGCGACGGTGAACCGCGACCGCGGCTGGGGATCATCGAACCGCGGGCGGTATTCGAACCCGCAGGTCGATGCGCTGCTGCTGCAGTCCCTCGGCGAAATGGACGAGGCGAAGCGCGAGCAACAGGTCATCGAGGGCATGCGCGTCGCCATGACCGATGTCGGCGTGATCCCGCTGCATATCCAGACCAACATCTGGGCGGCGCGGCGCGGCTTCGAATTCACCGCGCGCAACGACGAACTGACCCGGGCGCAGGATCTGCGCCCCGCTGCACGCTGACCTGAACCCGGAAGGGCGCCGCCCATGACCGTCTATCTTGTGCGGCGCCTGATCCAGGCCCTGTTCGTCGTGCTGGCGATGTCGCTCATCGTCTTCGTCGGCGTCTATGCCATCGGCGACCCGGTCGAGATCCTGATCAGCCCGGATGCCGACCAGATCGAACGCGAGCGCGCGGTGAAGGCGCTCGGGCTCGACCTGCCGCTGTGGGAACAATACCTGGTGTTCCTGGGCAACGCGGTGCAGGGCAATCTCGGCCGGTCCTTCGTATTCAACGAACCGGCGCTGAAACTGATCCTGCAGCGGATGCCCGCGACGCTCGAACTGGCGTTCGGCGCGACCTTCCTCGCGCTGCTGGTGGGGCTGCCGCTGGGCCTTTATGCGGGCCTGCGGCCGAATGCGCAGGCGTCCAAGACCATCATGGCGGGGTCGATCCTGGGCTTTTCCCTGCCGACCTTCTGGGTCGGGCTGATGCTCATCATGGTCTTCGCCGTGCAACTCGGCTGGCTGCCATCGACCGGGCGGGGGGAAACCTGTTCGGTGCTGGGCTTCGTGGGCATCACCTCCTGCAGTTCGGGGATGCAATGGTCCTTCCTGACCTGGGACGGGCTGGCCCACATGACCATGCCGACGGTCAACCTCGCATTGTTCAAGATCAGCCTGGTGATCCGCCTGACCCGCGCTGGCGTGCGCGAGACGATGCTGATGGACTACGTGAAGTTCGCCCGCGCCAAGGGGCTTTCGCCGGCCCGCGTGACCTTCGTGCATGTGTTCAAGAACATCATGATCCCCGTGGTCACGGTGGTCGGGCTGGAACTGGGTTCGACCATCGCCTTCTCGGTGGTGACGGAAAGCGTGTTTGCCTGGCCGGGCATGGGCAAGCTGATCATCGATTCGATCAACGTGCTCGATAGGCCGGTGATCGTCGCCTACCTGATGATCATCGTGCTGATGTTCATCACCATCAATCTGGTGGTCGATCTGACCTACTCGATGCTGGATCCGCGCGTCAGGCTGGAGAACAAGGGCACATGAGCCAGGTCGTCATCGACGGGGCGGCGCCACCCGCAGCCCCGGTCCAGGCCAAGGTCGAGACGCCGTTGCGGCGTTTCGTCTCGGAATTCTGCGAATCCAAGATCGCGCTGTTCGGGCTGGTGGTCATCACGACCATCGCGCTGATCGCGATCTTCGCCCCGTGGATCGCGCCGCAGAACCCCTACGACCTCGCGCAGCTCGACATCATGGACGGCCGGATGGAACCCGGCACCGTCGGTGGCGCCGGCTTCACCTACTGGCTCGGCACCGACGACCAGGGCCGCGACATGATGTCCGGCATCATGTACGGCCTGCGGATCTCGCTGACGGTGGGTGCCGGTTCGGCGCTGGTCGCGTGCATCATCGGCGCCTCGCTGGGCCTGCTCGCCGCCTATGTCGGTGGGCGGACCGATACGGTCATCATGCGGCTGGTCGATCTGCAGCTGTCCTTCCCGTCGATCCTGGTCGCGCTGATGATCCTCGCCTTCCTGGGCAAGGGCGTGACGAACGTGGTCATTGCGCTGGTCATCGTGGAATGGGCGTATTACGCGCGCACCGTCCGTGGCACCGCGCTGGTCGAACGCCGGCGCGAATACATCGAGGCCGCGCAGTGCCTGGCGCTGCCGACCCACCGCATCCTGTTCCGCCACCTGCTGCCCAACTGCCTGCCGCCGCTGATCGTCATCGCCACCATGCAGGTGGCGCGCGCCATCGCGCTGGAAGCGACCCTGTCGTTCCTGGGTCTCGGCGTGCCGATCACCGAACCCTCGCTCGGCCTGCTGATCGCCAACGGCTATGAGTACATGCTGTCGGGCAAGTACTGGATCAGCTTCTACCCGGGCATCGCGCTGCTCATCACCATCGTCTCGATCAACCTGGTCGGCGACCAGCTGCGCGACGTACTGAACCCAAGATTGAAGAAGTGACGATGGCAACACCGACACTCGAGGTCCGCAACCTCCGCACCCACTTCTTCACCCGCGCCGGCGTGGTGAAGGCAGTGGACGACGTGTCCTTTTCCATCGAGCGCGGCAAGGTGCTTGGCCTCGTCGGTGAATCCGGTTCCGGCAAGACCGTGACGGGCTTCTCCGTGCTCGGGCTGGTCGATCCGCCGGGCCGCATCGTCGGCGGCAGCATCCTGTTCCAGGGCCGCGACCTGGCGAAGATGTCCGAAGCGGAGATGCGCGACCTGCGCGGCAACCGCATCGCGATGATCTTCCAGGACCCGATGATGACACTGAATCCGGTCCTGCGCGTCGATACGCAGATGATCGAGACGGTGCTCGCCCACAAGAAAGTCAGCCGCGAGGAAGCCCGCCAACGCGCGCGCGATACGCTCGGCATGGTCGGCATCCCATCCCCCGATGAACGGCTGAAATCCTATCCGCACCAATTCTCGGGCGGGATGCGCCAGCGCGTGGCAATCGCCATCGCACTTCTGCACGAACCAGACCTGATCGTGGCGGACGAACCCACCACCGCGCTCGACGTCACCATCCAGGGGCAGATCCTGGCCGAGGTGCAGAAGCTCGCCTCGACCACCGGCACCGCGCTGATCTGGATCACCCATGACCTGTCGGTCGTCGCCGGCCTCGCCGACGATATCGCTGTGATGTATGCCGGCCGCATCGTGGAACAGGGCGCGGTGTCCGAGGTCCTGGACGCCCCGCTGCACCCCTACACCTATGGCCTGATCGGATCCGTGCCGTCGCGCAACAAGCGCGGCGAACCGCTGCGCCAGATCCCCGGCATGACGCCGTCCTTGCTCAATATCCAGCCGGGCTGCGCCTTCCGCACCCGCTGTCCGCGCCCGACGCAGGCCTGCCTGGTCGAACCCGAGATCCGCGAACTTGCGCCGGGACGCGACGTGCGCTGCTTCCATCCGATGAGCGAACCGGCGGAGCGCGCGGCATGAGCGAGGCGATGACCGCGGCCCGCAGGGCACTGGGCGACGGCGAGCCGATGGTGGAACTGCGCGGCATTTCGCGCCGTTTCGAAAAGAAGCTCGATTTCGCGGGGCGCATCGCCAAGCGCCTGGGCGCCAATATCCGCGAGGAGATCGTCCACGCGGTGGACAATGTGGACCTCACCATCCGCAAGGGGGAGGTGGTCGGCCTGGTCGGTGAATCCGGCTGCGGGAAATCGACGCTCGGGCGCGTGGTGGCGGGCATCCTGCCGCCATCGGACGGGCGCATCCTGCGCAATGGCATCGACCTCCTGGACCGTAATGCCACCGATGCGCGGGAGATGAAGCTGCGCACGCAGATGATCTTCCAGGACCCTTACGCGTCGCTGAACCCGCGCATGAAGGTGGCCGACATCGTCGGCGAGGCACCGCTGGTCCACGGCATCACGACGCGGGGCGGCTACGATTCCTATGTCGATGAACAGATGCGCCGTGCGGGGTTGGACCCCGTGTTCAAGCGGCGCTACCCGCACCAGTTCTCAGGCGGGCAACGCCAGCGCATCGGCATCGCGCGCGCCTTGGCGGTGAAGCCGGACTTCATCGTCTGCGATGAAGCGGTGGCCGCGCTGGACGTGTCGATCCAGGCGCAGATCCTCAACCTGTTCATCCGGCTGCGGAGTGAGTTGGACCTCACCTATCTGTTCATCAGCCACGATCTCGGCGTGGTCGAACACATCTCCGACCGCGTGGTGATCATGTATCTCGGCCGGGTGGTCGAGGAAGCGTCGTCCGAGACGGTCTTCGCCAGCCCCAACCACCCCTACACCCAGTCGCTGCTCGCATCGGTGCCGCGCATCGAAAGCCGCAAGCGCGCCTTCGCGGTGGTGAAGGGGGAAATCCCGTCGCCGCTGAACCCGCCCCCGGGCTGCCACTTTCATCCCCGCTGCCCCCACGCGATGGAACGCTGCAGGGTCGAAAAGCCGGAACTGAAGGAAGTGGCGCCGGGCCAGCGCAGCGCGTGTCATTTGAACGACGCGGCATAAGGGGGAGAGGCGTCAGGCGGAGGCTGATCGCCGCCGCCGCGCCGCCACCAAAAAGCCCGCGACCGAAAGCGCGCCCGCCCCGGCCAGCAGCCACGGCACCGGCCCATACCCGCCGGCGCCTTCCCACACCAGCGCCAGCACCAGCGGCGCCGAGGTCCGCGGCAGGGTCGATGCCGCCGTCAGCGCGCCAGTGACCGCCCCGTAATCCTCGCGGCCGAGGATTTCCGCCGTTCCTGCCGCCCGCACGATCCCCATCAGCCCGTCGCCCACCGACCACAGCAGCATGAACACCGCCGCCAGTGCGATGGACGACCCGCCCACCCCGAGCGCCACCATTGCGATTGGCACCAGCGCGGTGGCGAACAGGCCAACACCCCGCATGGTCAGCCAGCGCCGGCCTGCATACAGCAGTGCCCGCGCCGCCACCTGCGCCGGTCCCTGCGCGGCGGCGATCAACAACACGGTGGCTTCCGGCCAGCCGCGTTCACGCAGCAGTGGGATCAGGTGTGCGGCAAGGCCCGTCGATATAAAGGCATGCGCGGCAAAGCAGAGCGTGAGACCCGCAAAGGCCGGGTCACGTAGCCGCCGCAGCAACCCCGCGCCACGCCGGCCGCGCGCCTCCCGCAACGGCGGTGTCTCGTCGCGCAGCATCCGCCAGGTCAGCAGTGCCGAACCCGCCTGCATGGCCGCCTGCGCCTGCAAGGTGCCGCGCCAGCCCAACGTCTGCACCATCACCTCGGTCAACGGCAGGAAGGCTGTTGCGGTGAAGCCGGTGATGAAGGTGATGGCGGTGATGATCCGCATGGGTTCGCGCGCCTGCGCCACCACCACGGCCATGGCTGGCCCCCACAGCGCGGTGGCATGGACCACGCCGATCGCCAGCCATACGACGACATAGGCGATGGGGTCGGTAACCAGGCTCCACGCCGCCAGCAGCACCGCGCCGCCCGCGGCGCCAAGGCTCATCATGCCCCGCGCGCCGCGCGTATCCAGCCAGCGCCCCACCGGCACGGCGAGCAGCCCGGCGACCAGCAACCCGCCAGTGAAGGCGCCGTTCAACAACACGCGCGACCAGCCGAGTTCATCGGCCATCGGCCCGACCAGCAGCGGGAAGTTGAAATACAGCACGCCCCAGCCGATGAACTGGGTGGTCGCGGTGCCCCAGATCAGGGTGCGGTCAGCAATCCCGCGCCCCTCGCTCACACCGTGAACTGTTCCGCGATGATGCGTTCCGACAGCCCGTGGTCAGGGTCGAACAGCAGCGTCAGCGACACGTCGCGCGCCTCGCGCACCTCGACCCGCGCGACGTCGCGCACCTCGGTGTAATCCGCGACCGCGGCGACGGGGCGCTTGTCGCGTTCCAGGATCTCGAAGACCACCTCGGCATCGGCCGGCAGCAGCGCGCCGCGCCAGCGCCGCGGGCGGAACGCCGAGATCGGCGTCAGCGGCAGCAGGTTCGCCCCCAGCGGCACGATCGGCCCATGGGCGGACAGGTTATAGGCCGTGCTGCCCGCCGGCGTGCTGATCAGGATGCCGTCGCAGATCAACTCCGGCAGGCGTTCGCGCCCGTCGATCACGATGCGGATCTTCGCCGCCTGGCGGCTTTCGCGCAGCAGGGAGACCTCGTTGATGGCCAATGCCTCGACCGGTGCACAGCCATTGGACAGGGCACGCATCCGCAGCGGATGCAGCGTCGCTTCCTGCGCGGCCGCGATGCGGCCCGGCAGGTCATCCTCGGCGAAGTCGTTCATCAGGAAGCCGACTGACCCGCGGTTCATCCCATAGACCGGCACGCCGCGGCCGAGGAACCGGTGCAGCGTCTCAAGCATGAAGCCGTCGCCGCCCAGGGCCACGACCACATCCGCCTCGTCCGGCTCGGCGGCGCCGTACCGTGCGGCCAGGAGGTCCTGCGCCGCGCGCGCCGCGTCGTTCTGCGCCGCGAGAATGGCGAGTTTCACGTCGCGCGCCAGGCGCGGGCGGCGTCGCGGTGTTCTTCCAGCGGCATGCCCGCGCGCACGCGCGCCGTCAGCTTGGGTTCGATCCGCGCGGTCGCCCAGCCGAGGCCGTCCGAGCATTTCGCGACGACATGTCCCCAGGGATCGACCACCAGGGAATGGCCATAGACGCTGCGCGCCGCGCCGCGTTCCTCGTAATTGCCGTAGGAGGCCGCGGCGATCATCCAGCATTGCGTGTCGATCGCACGCGCGCGCAGCAGCGCCTCCCAGTGATCCTTGCCGGTCTGCAGCGTGAAGTTGGACGGCACCAGGATGGCTTCCGCACCCATGCGGCGCAGCGCCAGGTACAGTTCCGGAAAGCGGATATCATAGCAGATGGTGCAGGCGAAGCGGATGCCGCCGGCGTCGAACAGGGCGAGGTCCGACCCGCCGCCATATAGCGCGCTTTCCTTGTACCCCGTGCCGTCGGGCGCGGTGATGTCGAACAGGTGGATCTTGCGGTAGCGGGCGATCTCGGCGCCGTCCGGCCCGAAGACCAGCGTGGTGTTCAGCAGCTTCTCGCCGCCATCCTCGATGATCGACCCGCCATGGATGGTGATGCCGTGCCGGCGCGCGAGGCCGCGCAGCATCTCATAGGCCGCACCGCCCTCGGCACCAGCTTTGGGCAGCAGTTCCGCCGCCGCGCGCCGGGATTCGCGCCCGCCGCCGAGGTTGGTCCAGGTTTCGGGCAAGGTGACAAGGCCGGGGCGATCGGCCTCGATCGCGGCCTCGATCAGCCGCTCCGCCTGGGCAAGGTTGGCGGCCTTGTCGCTGCCCTGGTTCATCTGGATGACGGAGACGCGCATATTTATTGTCCCTCAGACGGCGGGCGCCGGGCATCGGCCCGGCCTGCCTTCGCGTCGAAAATCCCGCGGTCCAGGGACCCGCTGGTCCCTGGCGGGGTGGCTTGGAGGGGCAGCGCCCCTCCAATCTCCCGCAGATGGGGCAGCGCCCCTCCAGCAGCCTGCGCCGACGCGTTCCCCCTCACGCCCCCCGATCCGCCTTCGGCCAATCCAGCCGCGGTTCCGCCCGTCCGCCGCGTGGCTTTGCCGGCGGCGGCGGCACCGGCGGTGCCATCCGCGGCTCCGCGACCACGGTCCGGGACGCGGCGCGGGATGGCGGGGCGACGTAGTCCACCTCGACCGGCTCGCGGGCCATCGGGCCGGCACCCGGCGGCTGGCGCAGCAGGGACCGGATTTCCAGCCGTAGGTCGGCGAGTTCCGCCTCGATCGCCTCCAGCCGCGACTTCACCCCGAACACCGCGAAGGGCATGGCCAGGAAGGCCAGGATCGAAATCGCGATTGCCGCCAGCAGCACCAGGGAGACCCAGGGCGGCATGCCCGGGATCGACAGTTTCTCGACCAGTCCCTGAAGCATGTCAGCCGCCCGTCATCGACATGTGGCGTGCGACGGCCGGGCGCTTGTGCCGGCGGTCGATCACGAAGTCATGGCCTTTCGGCTTGCGCGTGATGGCGTCGCGGATCGCCTGGGCGAGACCCGCATCGTCCACCGACGGGTCGCGCAGCAGGTCGCGGAATTCGGCGGCGTCATCCTGGCCCAGGCACATGAACAGCGTGCCGGTGCAGGTCAGCCGAACGCGATTGCAGGATTCGCAGAAATTATGGGTCATCGGCGTGATGAAGCCGATCCGCCCGCCGGTCTCCTTCACCGTGACGTAGCGGGCGGGGCCGCCGGTCGCGTAGTCGCTGTCCTCCAGCGTCCAGGATTGGCGCAGGCGGGACCGCACCAGCGACAGGGGCAAATACTGGTCGGTGCGGTCGCCGCCGATATCGCCCAGCGGCATGGTCTCGATCAGGCACAGATCGAAGCCGTGCTCGCCGCACCAGGCCACCATGCGGTCGAATTCGTGCTCGTTCACGCCCTTCAGCGCCACGGCGTTAATCTTGACCGCGAGGCCGGCGGCCTTGGCGGCGAAGATGCCATCCAGCGTCTGCTCGATCTTTCCCCACCGGGTCAGCGCGGTGAAGGCCGCCGGGTCGAGCGTATCCATCGACACGTTGATGCGGCGCACGCCGGCCGCATACAGGTCCTCGGCCATCTTGGTCAGCTGCGTGCCGTTGGTGGTGACGGTCAATTCGCGCAGCCCGCCCGGCCCGATGCGCGCGCCCAGGCTGCGCACCAGCGTCATCATCCCCTTGCGCACCAGCGGTTCCCCGCCGGTCAGCCGGATCTTGTCGGTACCCAACCCGATGAAGGCGCCGCACAAGCGGTCCAATTCCTCGAGCGACAGGATCTCCTTCTTGGGCAGGAAGGTCATGTCTTCCGCCATGCAATAGACGCAGCGGAGGTCGCAGCGGTCCGTCACGGACACGCGCAGATACGTCACGGCCCTGCCGAAGGGGTCGATCAGGCCGGTGGTGGAAGGATCAAGGTCCTGCATGGACGGGATTTGGGGCCTGAGGCCCGGCCGCCGCAAGCCCCTGCTTGCGTTTCATCCGAACAGCGCCAGCCCGCCGGCCACCAGCAGCACCCCCATGGCGAAGGGCCGGTACAGCCTGACTGGCACGACATGGAACGCCCGCGCGCCCAACGGCACGGTCAGCGCCATCACCGGCAGCACCACCGCCAGGCGCACCAGCACCGCCAGGTCCACCAGCCCCCCCACCACCGGCACGATCACCGACACGATGGCGATGGTGGCGAAGAACATGATGAGGTTGGCGCGATGGCGCTTGGCTTCCTCCAGCCCCGCCAGCAGGTACAGGATGACCGGCGGCCCGCTCATGCCCGTCGAACCCTTCAGCAGCCCGGCAATGGTGCCGATGGTGATGTTCAGGCCCAGCGGCCGGGATCCGTGATACCGCCAGCCCGACATCAGCAGCAGGCCGAACACCAGCACGAAGCCGCCGATGAAGCGCCGCAGTGCCTCGCCATCCACGGTGAACAGGATCCACGCGCCGATGGGGGTCGCCAGTGCCGCCGCGCCACCCAGCGGCAGCACCACGCGCCGGTCGGCCTCCTTCATGGCGGAAGGCAGTAACTGCACCGAGACGACCAGTTCCATCAGCAGCATCACCGGTACGCCGGCGCGCGGCCCCCACAGCAGGGAATAGATGGGCGCGAGGATCACCGCCGTCCCGAAGCCGGAATAACCGCGCATCACGCCGGCGACGGCGGTGGCGATCACCGCGGCCAGCAGGCTCCAATCGGCGAGCACCGGCCAGGCCGCCTCGATCAGGCTGTTCAACGCCGGTCATCCTCCACCACGTCCAGTTCGACGACGGCGGCATTGATCAACACCTTGCCGGCATGCTCGAAGTTCACCGTGATGCGATTCCCCGCAACGGACTGCACCTGCCCGTTGCCCCAATCGGGGCGCGCGGGGTGGCGGACTCGCATGCCTGGTTCGATGGTCGCGCTCACGGCCCCGGCGCTAATGTGTCGTCAAGGACCGCAGAGGATACCGTTCGCGACGATGACGCAAGGGATGCCTGGACGATGAAGCCGCCGCCGACCGCCGACCTCGACCTTGCCCGGATGGTCGGGTTGCGCCTGTGCCATGACCTTGGTGGCGTGGTCGGCACCATCGGGAATGCGCTCGACATGATGGGCAATGTGGGCGGGGAGGCGGCAACGCTCGCCCACGATGCCGCCGAGGAACTCCGCCGTCGCCTGGTTCTGTGGCGCGCGCTGCTCGGCGGACAGGGGGATGCGACGGTGGGCGCCACCCTCGCCCTGCTGGAAGGCCAGCTGGCCGGCGGACGGGCCGTGGTGGAGGCCGGCACGCTGGATCTCGACGCCAATCTTGCCGACAGCACGGTTCCCGTGGTGCTTGCGGCAATGGTCCTGGGCGGCGAAGCGCTGCCGCGGGGCGGCCGCGTGCGCCTGGCGGGCGATCCGGCACGGGAATTGGCGATCTGGCCCGAAGGGCAACGCGCCGCCTGGCCGCCGGGATTGGTGCGGGCGCTGGCCGGTGAGATGCCGGTCGATGCGATGGGCCGCGATGTCACGATCGTCTGGCTGTGCACCCTGGCCGCCGCGGCCTGCGTGCGGCTGTCCATCGCCATGCCGCCGGGCGATTCGGCCGGGCCGCTGATGCTGCAGTTTTCGTGACAGGCGCGCTTTACGGTTTCTTCGCCCGGTACGGCTGATGCTGCCGCCCTCGATGCACGAGGGCTGCAATGGACGACCTGCTGGCGGATTTCCTCACCGAAACTCACGAAGGGCTGGTGGCCCTCGATTCGGCGTTGGTGCGGCTGGAACGCGCGCCCGACGACCAGCCGACCCTGTCGGAAGTGTTCCGGCTGGTCCACACCATCAAGGGAACCTGCGGGTTCCTCGGCCTGTCGCGGCTGGAGGCGGTGGCCCATGCGGGCGAGAACATCCTCGGCCGCTATCGCGACGGCACCCTGCAGGTCACGCCCGCGGGCATCACGCTGATCCTGTCGGCGCTCGATCGGATCAAAGTGATCGTCGCCGGCATCGAGGCGAACGGCACCGAACAGGCCGGCGACGACGCCCCGCTGATCGCCGCGCTGAACGCCGCCGCCGAGGGGCAGGAGCCGGACATGCCGCCCGCCGCCCCCGAAGCCGTCCCTGACGCCGCGCCGGTGGCCGCGCCGGCCATCGTCATCGAGGATACGGCGCCGGCCGAACACCCGCCTGCCGAAATCGCCGCCGCGGACCCGGGCGCACCAGCAGGCCAGGGTGCGGCCGCGCCGCAGACCATCCGCGTCTCGGTCGAGGTGCTGGAAGACCTGATGACCCTGGTCAGCGAATTGGTGCTGACGCGCAACCAGCTTCTGCAACTGGCCCGCGCGCATCAATCCGACGCCTTCGCGGTGCCGCTGCAACGGCTGTCGCACATCACCTCCGACCTGCAGCAGGGCGTGATGAAAACGCGCATGCAGCCGATCGGCAATGCCTGGGCGAAGCTGCCGCGGCTGGTGCGCGACCTGTCGGTCGAACTGGGCAAGAAGATCGAGCTCGACATGCGCGGCGCGCAGACCGAACTGGATCGCCAGGTACTGGAACTGATCCGCGACCCGCTGACCCACATGGTGCGCAATTCCGGCGATCACGGGCTGGAAAACCCCGCCGAACGCCGTGCCGCCGGCAAGCCGGAAACCGGGCGCGTCATCCTCAACGCGTACCACGAAGGCGGCCACATCATCATCGAGGTCGGCGACGATGGCCGCGGCCTGCCGGTCGATCGCATCCGCGCAAAGGCGCTGGCCAATGGCCTCGCGACCGAAACCGAACTGGCGCAGATGAGCGAGCGTGAAGTCCTGCGATTCATCTTCGCGCCCGGCTTCTCCACCGCGCAGCAGGTCACGTCCGTATCCGGCCGCGGCGTCGGCATGGATGTGGTCAAGACCAACATCGAGAAGATCGGCGGCACCGTCGAACTGGTCTCGAAGGAAGGGCGCGGGACCACCTTCACGATCAAGATCCCGCTGACGCTTGCCATCGCCTCGGCATTGATCGTCGAAGCGGGCGGCGAACGCTTCGCCCTGCCGCAGATCGGCGTCGTGGAACTGGTGCGGGTCGGCGGCGGCGAAGGCTCCGCGGCGCAGGACGGCGCGCCGCGCATCGAACGCATCAAGGATTCGCCCGTCCTGCGGCTGCGCGACCGGCTGCTGCCGCTGGTATCCCTGGCGGGGCTGTTGCGCCTGCCGGCCGCTTCCGAAGACAGCGGCTTCGTCGCGGTCATGCAGGTGGGCGGCCAAGCCTACGGCATCATCCTCGACCGCGTCTTCGACACCGAGGAGATCGTGGTGAAGCCCGTCGCGCCCATCCTGCGCCAGATCACCATGTTCGGCGGCAACACCATCCTCGGCGATGGATCCGTCATCATGATCCTCGACCCCAACGGCATCGCGCGCGCTGCCGGCGTCGGCCTGGATGCCGCGACCGAGGACGACCGTCGCGGCGCGGCGGCAGCGACCGGCATGCGCTCCAGCACCACCACCTCCCTGCTGCTGTTCCGCGCGGGCGATGGCGGGCCGAAGGCGGTGCCGCTCGGGCTGGTCGCGCGGATCGAGGACATTCCCGGCGAGCGCATCGAGATGTCGGGCCTGACGCCGGTGGTGCAGTACCGCGGCGCATTGATGCCGATCGTGCCGATGTCGGCCGGCTGGATGGCACCGGAAGGCACGACGCGCCAGCCCGTGCTGGTCTTCACCGAACACAACCGCGCCATGGGCCTGGCGGTCGAGGAGATCCTCGACGTGCTCGATGAAAAGCTCGAGATCCAGCCCGGCACCGGCCGCCCGGGATTCATCGGCAGCGCGGTCATCGCCGGCCGCGTGATCGAGGTGATGGACACCGCCTATTGGCTGTCCCAGGCCGGCGAGGACTGGTTCCGCCCGGCCGCGGCATCGCGTGGCGACGCGCCCCGCCCGCGCCTGCTGGTGGTCGAGGACAGCACCTTCTTCCGCCACCTGATCGTCCCGGCGCTGTCGGCCGCCGGCTATGACGTGACGGCGGTGGACAGCGCGGCCGCCGCCCTGCGCGTGCGGGAGGAAGGGGTGCCGTTCGACGTCATCGTCTCCGACATCGAGATGCCGGGCATGGATGGGCTGGCCTTCGCGCGGGCGCTGCGCGCCGGCGGCGTCTGGTCCGAGATACCGATCATCGCCCTGTCGTCCCGTGCCGAACCGGCGGATGTGTCCCGCGGGCGGGAGGCCGGCTTCACCGACTATGTCGCGAAATACGATCGCGAGGTGCTGCTGCAGTCGCTCTCCGACTGCCTGTCGGCATCGCTCGCGGCTTGATGGGATGACCGCCATGCAGACCCCCACCGCCGAGACCGCCGCCACCATGCCGCCACCGTCGCAGGCGAATGCCGCGGTGGCGGAAGACGAGGTTTTCCTGACGCTGACTGTCGCCGGGCAGGCCTGCGCCGTGCCGGTGCTGGCGGTGCGCGACGTGCTCGGCACCCACGCCATCACGCGCATCCCGCTCGCGCCCAACGAAGTGGCGGGCAGCCTGAACCTGCGCGGGCGGATCGTCACCGCGCTCGATCTCCGGCTGCGGCTCGGCCTGCCGCCGCGCCCGGCCGATGCCCCCCCGGCGATGAGCGTCGTCGTCGAACAATACGGCGAACTTTACGCCATGCTGGTCGATCAGGTGGGGGAGGTGGTGCCGATGCCCAGCCGGGGCATCACCGCCAATCCACCAACGCTCGACCCGCTGTGGCGGGAGGTGTCGCGCGGCGTGCACCGGCGCGAAGGGCATCTCGTCATCGCGCTCGATGTCGGGCGCGTGCTGGCGATCGGGTGAGGACACCACAATGACGCAACCGACCTGCCTGGTGGTCGATGACAGCCTGGTGGTGCGCAAGGCGGCACGGCGCATCATCGAGGGCCTGGGCTTCGCCGTCCGGGAAGCCAAGGACGGGCAGGAGGCGCTGACCGCCTGCCGCGAAAGCCTGCCCGATGGCGTGCTGCTGGATTGGAACATGCCGGTGATGGACGGCATCACCTTCCTGCGCGCCGCGCGGGCGGAATTCGGCCCCGACCATCCGCGCATCGTGCTGTGCACCACCGAATCCGAGCTGGCCCGCATCATCGAGGCGCTGGGCGCGGGCGCGCAGGAATACGTCATGAAGCCCTTCGACGCGGACATCATCCGCGACAAATTCACCCAGGCCGGGCTGCTGGAGGCCGCGGCATGACCCTTCCGTCCCCTGTGGCGGAGGACATCCGGGTGATGCTGTGCGACGACAGCGCGACCGCACGCGCGGTCCTGGCGCGGCTGCTGGAAGCGGAACCGGGCATCCGCGTCGTGCATCGCGCCGCCGATGGCCAGGCCGCACTCGCCGCGCTCGCCGAAGCGCGGCCCGATGTCGTGCTGCTCGACCTGGAAATGCCTGTGATGGACGGGATGACGGCGCTGCCGCTGATCCTGAAGGCATCGCCGCGCACGGCGGTGATCGTCGCCTCCGCACTGACCCAGCGCGGGGCGAAGGCGGCGATGGCGGCCCTATCGGCCGGCGCCTCGGACTATGTGCCGAAGCCGCAGGGTGCCAGCGGCGGTGCGGCCGACCCGGCCTTCCGCATCGAACTGGTCACCAAGATCCGCGGCTGGACGCGGATGAAGCGGCGCGAGGGCAGGGCCGCGGTCCCGGCCGCCCCGCGTCCTGTCGTCGCACCACGCCCGGGCATGGCAGCGCGGCCCGCGCTGGTCGCGATCGGCTGCTCGACCGGTGGACCACAGGCGCTGGGCGCGCTGCTCAAGCGCCTGCCGCGCCTGCCCGTGCCGCTCGTCGTGGTGCAGCACATGCCGGCCGGCTTCACCGCCATGCTGGCCGAACACCTGGACCGGCTGGGGACGCATCGCTGCGCTGAGGCGAAGGACGGCGAGGCGCTGGTGGCGGGCCGTGTCTTCCTCGCCCCGGGCGACCGGCATCTCCTCATCGATGCCGCGCCGGGCGGGCTGCGCGCGCGCATCACCGGCGACCCGCCGGAGAATTTCTGCCGCCCCGCGGTGGACCCGATGCTGCGCAGCGCCGTGCAGGCCGCGAAGGGCCGCGTGCTGGCCGTGATCCTGACCGGCATGGGCCATGACGGGCTGGCCGGCTGCCGCGCCGTCGCCGCCGCCGGAGGCCAGGTCCTCGCGCAGGATGAAGCCAGTTCGGTGGTCTGGGGGATGCCCGGCGCCGTCGCCCGCGCGGGCCTGCCCAGTTGGCTCGCCCCGCCCGAGGCGCTGGCCGAACGCATTGCCGCCATCGCCGCGGAAAGGATCGTCGCATGACGCCCGACAACTTCAATTTTCTCGCCGGCCTGGTGAAGGCGCGGTCCGGCATCGTGCTGACCGCGGACAAGGGCTACATGCTGGAGACACGCCTGGGCACGATGCTGCGGCGGGAGGCGATCGCCAGCCTCGATGCCCTGGCGGTACGCCTGCGCGCGGCGAAGGCCGAGGCGCTGACGGCCGAGATGGTCGAGGCGCTGACCACCAACGAAAGCTCCTTCTTCCGCGACGGCAAGCCGTTCGAGCATCTGAAGAAGCTGCTGCCGCGCCTGGCCGCCGCCCGGCCGCCCGGCCAGCCGATCCGCATCTGGTCGGCCGCCTGTTCGTCCGGGCAGGAGGCCTATTCCATCGCCATGACCGCGGCCGAGCTCGGTCCCGTGCTGGGCGGGCGGCGCGTGGAGATCCTCGGCACCGACATCTCGAAGGAAATGCTCGATCGCGCGAAGGACGGCGTTTTCACGCAGTTCGAGGTGCAGCGCGGCCTGCCGGTGCAGATGCTGGTGAAGCATTTCCGCCAGGACGGCGCGCGGTGGCGCATCGCGCCCGAATTGCGCGCGATGGTGCGCTGGCAATCCTTCAACCTGCTCGAAAGCCCACGGGGGCTGGGACGCTTCGATGTGGTGTTCTGCCGCAACGTGCTGATCTACTTCGACTCGCCGACCAAGTCGCGCGTCATAGCCGCGCTGGCGGGGCAGGTGGCAGCCGATGGCGTGGTGTATCTGGGGGGCGCGGAGACGGTCCTGGGCCTGACGGACCGGCTGGTGCCAACGGTCGGGGAGCGCGGGGTCTATGAACCCGCCGGGCTCACCGCGCGCACGGCTTGAAGCGCGTGATTCGCTGTGACGGACGTGCGGGGGCGTTCCGCCTCCGCCGGCAGGCCGGCGCCCTCGGTCCGCACGCTCGCCAGGGGGCGGCGGACCGGCACCATTCAGGCGGCGCGCATGTCCACGCTGGCCGGGGCGGTTGTGCCGGACTGCCATCCGGCCGCACGCGACGCGGTCGGGTCTCGCAGAACATAGCCACGGCCCCAGACGGTCCCGATCAGGTCGGTGGCACCGGCCTGCGCCAGCTTCTTGCGCAGCTTGCAGATGAAGACGTCGATGATCTTCACCTCCGGCTCGTCGATGCCGCCATACAGGTGGTTGAGGAAGGCCTCCTTCGTCATCACCACGCCCTTGCGCAGCGCGAGGAGTTCCAGGATCGCGTATTCCTTGCCGGTCAGGTGGACGGTGCGCCCTTCGACCGTCACTTCCCGCGAGCCGAGGTTCAGGTTCAGCGGCCCGACCGACAGCATCGGCTGGCTGAAGCCCTTTGCGCGGCGGACGATGGCCTGGATGCGGGCCACCAGTTCCTGCTGGTCGAAGGGCTTGGTGATGAAATCGTCGGCGCCCATGCCGAAGACCTTCACCTTGGTCTGGGGCCGGCTGATCCCCGACAGGATCAGCACCGGCGTTTCGATCCGCGCGGCGCGCAGCCGGCGCACGACCTCCGACCCGTCGATATCGGGCAGCATGAGGTCGAGAATGACGATGTCGTAGTCGTAGAGGCGCGCCAGTTCGACGGCCTCCTCGCCGGTGTCGGCGCTGTCGATGATCATGGCTGACTGCCGGAGCATCATCGTGATGCCGCGGGCAGTTGTGAGATCATCCTCAACTAACAAGACGCGCATTTTGGTGCCCTCTCACGCTACGAGCGCAGAGTACCACCTATGGGTGTATCCTCAAGCGGTTTTTCACCCAAATTGCGCTTCAAGAATGTTCGGTAAACCTGAAAAAATACCAACACGCATAAATTTGGACAATGCTCACCATTCACGGCTGCGCGAGGTCTCGGAGGGATTCAATCCAGGGTTGAGCGTTCTCGCGGGGCATGAAGTGGCCGACGCCCGGCACGATGGCGCGCCGATACGGCCCCTTGAAGTGGCGCCCGGCATCTTCGCTGTTGGCAGGCACGTCCACCCCGTCATCCGCGCCGTGCAGCACGACGCTCGGCACCGTGATGGCCGGGCGGGTCGCGAGGCGTGCCTCGATGCCGTCCAGCGCCGGGTCCCCGGCCGCCGCCTGGTGCCGGTGCCGATAGGATTGCACCACCGTCGCGACGAAATCCGGGTTGTCGAAACTGGCCGCCGTGGTCGCGTACTCGGCATCGCCCATCGCATATCCCGGCGACCACATCCGCCACAGCAGCCGGCAGAATTCCGCGCGGTTCGCCGCCAGCCCGGCCGCCCCGCGTTCGGTGTTCAGATACCACTGGTACCAATACCGGAGTTCGCGTTCCGGCTTCGCTGGTTCGATCGACCGTGCGATGTCCTGGATGTTGTATCCGGTTGCCGAAACCAGCCCGATCACCCGGTCCGGCCACAATGCCGCGACGATGCAGGCCGCCCGCCCGCCCCAGTCATATCCCGCCAGCAGCGCCCGCCCGATTCCCAAGGCGTCCATCAATGCCAGCAGGTCAGCCCCCAGGGCGGCCTGCTGGCCCGACCGCGGCGTGGCGGGGTCGCGATACCGGGTCGGGCCATATCCGCGCAGATACGGCACCACGACGCGGAAGCCGGCCTCGGCCAGGGGCGGCGCGACCCGGTCATAGGTCCGCACATCGTCCGGGAAGCCATGCAGCAGCACGACCGGCGTGCCGGATCCGGGCCCATGCAATTCCACCGCGACATCCAGCGCGCCGGCGGTGACCATGATGTGTTGCGCCATGACGTGCCCCTTCCTTGGTCGAAGGGGCAATGTTCTACCGCGTGGTGGCCGCGGGTGCGAATGCACCGAAGGTCTGAATCGCACGCCTAAACAAAAGGTTAGTGCGGTTTCGTTGAACCAGTCAGGCTCTACCGCCAGCGCCGATGCATCCACAGCCACTGGCCGGGATATTCCCGCACCCATCCGGCGATCACGTCGTTCATCGCCTGCGTCGCGGCCGCGACGTCGATCAGCCCTTCGGCATCACGTGGCAAGGTGATCTCCTCCGTCAGATCGAGGCGGAAGCGGCCATCGGGCAGGCGGATGGCGCGTGCCCCATGGACCGGGCAGTCGAAGCGCCGCGCCAATTGCGCCAGCAAAGGATTGGCAAAGGCGGGCCGGCCGAGGAAATCGATCCGCGGCCCGCGGCCGAAGCGCTGGTCCACCAACATGCCGATATGCTTGCCGCGTTCCAGCGCGCGGGCCAGTTTGAACGGCGCCGACATCCCCGCCGCGACCAGCATGCCCATGCTGTCCTGGCGCAGCCGCAGGATTTCCTTGGCGACCGCCGGGCTGTTGGGTGTGCGGTACAGCACCGCGCTGTCGATGCCGTGCTTCGCGGCCGCGATGGCCGGCAATTCCCAATTCGCCAGATGCGCGGAAAACACGATCGCCGGCTTGCCGTCGTCCCGCAGCCTTTCGTACAGCGCCATTGTCTCGGGGCTGGCGACGATGCGCCCGGCCTCGGGGTTCTGCGGATCGAAATCCCAGATGCTGTCCATATGGACGTATTCGCAGGCGACCCGGCCGAGATTGTCCCAGGTCTCGCGCAGGATCGCGGCGCGCTCGGCGTCGGATTTTTCTGGAAAGGCGCCGGCGATGTTCTCCCGCCCGATGCGGTTCGCGCTGGTCAGCGGGCCAAGATTGCGTGCGATGGCTGCCCCAATGCGCGGTCCGGCATCCGGCCCCAGCAGGCGCAACAGCGCAAACACCGCCCGGACCAGCAGCCCGAACAGGCGGTCGGCGAACAGCCAGAGGCGATACTTAAAGCGTAACAACGATCTTCCCGAAGACGCGCCGGCTTTCCAGCCGGTCGAGCCCTTCCGTGAAGCGTTCCACCGGCAACACCGTATCGAGCACCGGCAGGATGCCGCGCGCCATCTTGGCGTAGCCATCGGCGATGTTGCGCATCGACGCGCCGAACGACCCGAAGATCCGCAACTGCCGCTGAAAGATCATCATCAGGTTGGTCTCGGCGGAAACACCGCTGGTGGACCCGCAGGTCACCAGCCGCCCGCCCATGCGCAGCGACAGCAGGCTGCCCGCCCAGGTGGAGGCGCCCACATGCTCGAACACCACATCGACACCGACCTTCCCCGTCGCGCGCCGCGCCACGGTCGGGAAGTTCTGCGTGGAATAATTCACGACGATGTCGGCGCCCAGCGCCTTGGCCTTCGCGCATTTCTCGTCATCGCCGGCGGTCGCGATCACCGTGCAGCCGAGATCCTTGGCAATTCGCACCGCCACCGTGCCGATGCCCGACCCGGCGGCGTGCACCAAAATCGTCTCGCCCTTCTCCAGCTTCGCATTGTCGAACAGCATGTGCTCGACGGTGGAAAAGGTGATCGCTCCGCAGGCGGCGTCATCCCAGGTGATCCCGTCCGGCACGCGCACCAGCAGCCGCGCCTCCTGGTTCACCAGCTCGCAGGCGAAGCCACCGACATGGAAGCCCTTCACGCCGCGGACGTCCTCACACAGGTTGTCCTGCCCGGCCAGGCAACGGCGGCACGTGCCGCAGGTCAGCGCGCCATACGGCGCGGCGCGGTCGCCAACCTTCCAATCCGTCACGCCCTGGCCCACGGCGACCACCTCGCCCACCGCCTCGGCGCCGACGATCAAGGGCATCTCACGCTTGGCGAAGGCCATGCCGCGGAAGCCCCACACATCGATGTGGTTCAGCGCGACGGCGTGGATGCGCAGCGTCACTTCGCCCGGGGCCGGGGGGGGCGGGGCAGGGACATCCTCAAGGCGGAGGTCGCGGTCGGCATGGAGGCGGAGTGCGCGCATGGGGTCCTGTCAGTGAGTATTGGAGGGGCGCCGCCCCTCCAAGCCACCCCGCCAAAGGCCTAAAGGCCTCTGGACACCTCACCATGGCGCCAAGCGGGGACGAGGGTTTCTATAAGGGGCGCGCGGCGTCGTGCCCAGCGGGACACTTGCTTTGCGTGGCGGTTCAAATTATAGGAATATTATCACGGCGATAAACTGTGTCCTGCGCTCTGCTGGAGCCGGGAATTTGTCCAAAACCGACATGATTTATGGAATTTCGCTACCCTTGGTTGCAAAGGGGCGGCTGGCAACGGGCCCGGCACCCCTTGATCTCGGTCCAGGAGGCCGTTGCCTCCTGGTGGGGTGGCGGCGCCCGATATATGGCGATGGCACGCCTTGGAGAGGGGCGTCGCCCCTCTCCAAACCTCACCCCACCAAAGGCTTAAGGCCTTTGGAAACCCCCACTTGGTGCTGGACGCCGGCGGTCGGTGCCAGAACGAATGCACGTTTCTGGTCTAGGAACGCCCTGCGCGACAAACGCCAAGGTCCCGCGGTCCAGGGACCCGTTGGTCCCTGGCGGGGTGGTCTGGAGGGGCAGCGCCCCTCCAGTCCCGAATGCCTTAAGGCGCCGCACTCACCACGAGGCACACATTCTGCCCACCGAACCCGAACGAGTTTGACAGCACATGCCGCACCCCGGACACCTTGCGCGCCACATTCGGCACGACATCCAGCGTGATCGCCGGATCGGGTTCACGATGATTGATCGTCGGCGGCAGCACCTGGTCGCGGATGGTCAGCAGCGACAAGGCCGCCTCGATCGCCCCGGCCGCCGACAGCGTGTGCCCGAGCATCGACTTGTTGGATGAGATCGGCGGCGGCGCATCGCCGAACACGGCGCGCATCCCCAGCGTCTCCATCTTGTCGTTCTCTGGCGTGCTGGTGCCGTGCGCGTTGACATAGCCGATATCGGCCGGTGTCAGCCCCGCATCATCGATGGCATTGCGCATCGCGCCGATGATGGCGTGGCCGTCCGGATTCGACCGCGTGCGGTGAAAACTGTCCGCCCGTTCGCCGCAGCCCGAAACGATTCCCAGCACCGTCGCACCGCGCGCCTGGGCATGCTCCAGGCTCTCCAGCACCAGCGCCGCGGCGCCTTCGCTCATCACGAAGCCATCGCGCGTCTTCTCGAAGGGGCGGGATGCGCCCTCGGGGTCGTCATTGCGCGCGGTCAGCGCGGACAGCAAGGAGAAGCGGATCACGGCCTCCGGCTGCACCGACCCATCGGCGCCGAGCGCGATCGCGGCATCGGCCTCGCCGCGCTGGATCGCCTCGACCGCCATCTGGATGGCGGATGCGCCGGTCGCGCAGGCCGTGGTCAGCGCGATCGGCGCGCCGCGCGTGCCGAAGCGGGCGGCCAGGCGTTCGCCGACGCCGCCGAACAGGAAGGTCTCGTAAAGGTCGCGCCGCCCGGTCGCGACCTTGGTCGCCGCCGCGTAGCCGCCATCGCCATTGGCCTGGCGGGCGAGTTCGAAACGCTGCGGCCATTCGTATTCGACCGGCGGCATGCCGACCATCAACGGCCCCGGAAAGGCGCCGCCTTCGCCGAGCGCCGCCTGCGCCAGCGCTTCCTCGACCGCCGCGGCCGCCATGCGCTCGACTCGGATGGGGGAGGGGACGATCGCGCCGCCCGCGGCTTCCTCCGGCAATTCGACGGTGCCGGCGATGGTGGTCCGCAGCTTGTCCACCGGGAAGCGCCGGATGCGGGAGATGCCGGATGTGCCGGAGACGATCGCCGCCCAGGTGGCTTCGCGCCCCCAGGCCAGCGGCGTGACCAGCCCGATGCCGGTGACGGCGACCAGCGGACGCCCGAGATGATCCTTCATGCCACGCGCTCCAGAAGGGCGAGGGCTTCCCCGCGCCACTGGCCGAAGCCGGTGACCAGGATGCGTTCGACCGGCCCATCCCCGGCATCGGCCGGGTCCATGGCGGGGAAAAAGCCGCCCCGTGACAAGGCCAGCGCACCGAGCGCGACATTGGCGGGGAAACTCGCTTCGACGCCATGGCCGAGCAGTGACCCGGTGCGCCGCACCGCGGCGGCATCCAGGCCGGCGAGGAAGGCGTCCTCCTCGCCGCGTGCCTCGGCCACGCCGGTCATGCCGGACAATACGCCAAGCCCGCCGGCGGGCGCGCCGAGCTTCTGCCACAGCGCCGCGGCGGTCGCGGCGGATGTCCCGGCCCGTGCATGCATCGCGTCGGTGGCGACGCCGGCCAGCCTGGCCAGCGGCGTTGCGCCGCGCGCGGCGGCGTGTTCGGCGGTCTCCAGCACCAGGAAGGCGCCGAGCGCCCCGCCGACGAAGCCGCCCGTGCCATCCCGTGCCGACACCGGCGCGAAGGGGCCGCGCCACAGCGCATGGCCCGCGCCATACAGCAGCACCAGGTCCCAGCGCTGGGACGCATAGGCACCCCCCACCAGGGCGATGCCGCCGCGGCCTTCGGCCAGCCGCGCGGCGGCGATCCGCACGGCATCGGCCGCCGCGGCTTCTTCCCCCATGAAGGTGCGGGACGACCCGGTCACGCCATGGACGATCGAGATGTTGCCGGCGAGCAGGTTCGACAGCTGCGCGAGGAACAGCGTCGGGCGCAGCTCGGTCGCCAGCATTTCGTTCAGCGCGCGGCCGGCTTCCTCGGCGGGCACCGCGCAATAGGCCGTCGCCATCGCCTCATCGACGGCGACGTCACGCTCCCCGCCGCCGGCGGCGACGATCAGGTGCATGTCGGAGACCAGCCCGCGCGCGCCGGCCTGGTCGATGGCGAGGCCGGCGGCATAGGTGCCCAGCCGCTGCCAGGGTTCCATCTGCCGCTGGTCACCCTTCTTGGGGATCTGCGAGTCCAAGGTCAGGGCCGGCAGCGGGTGCACGGGGTATGGCGCGAAGGCGGTCTCATCGACCACCGGGGTGGCGCCGGGCTGCGACAGCACGGACCAATGCGCGTCCGGCCCCTCGCCGAGGGAAGAGACCAGCCCGATGCCGGTGATGACGACGTCCTGCTTCGTCATGCGAGGCCAAGCTCCTGCCCACGGCCACGCATGGCCGCGGCGAGTTCCGGGGCGGGGAAGTCCATGATGCGCAAGGTCAGCTCCGCGTCGCAGATGCGCTTGCCGGCGGCTTCGATGCGCGCCTTGGTGACGGCATAGCCCGACCCGTCATGGATGCGCTGTGCGTGCACCGTGACTTTGGTGCCGGGACCGATGAAGGAGCGGAACTTCGCTTCCTTCACCCCCATCAGGAAGGGCATGCGTTCGAATTTCAGAAGCGACAGCAACAGCCAGCCGGAGGCCTGCGCCATGGTTTCCACCAGCAGCACGCCCGGCATCAGCGGGTAGCCGGGGAAATGGCCCTCAAACACCGGGGAGACCTCGGGGATGGTGCTCTCGACCACGATCGCCTCGGCTTCGAGCGAAGCGACGCGGTCGATCATCTGGAAGTATTCGAGGCGCATGACGCCCTGTCTCAGCCGCCCTTGGCGGCGACCAGTTCGTCGATGCGCGCGGCGAGGTTCTTCATGACGAAGTACTGCTCGGCGGGCGCCGTGCCGGCATTGACTTCCTGCGTCCAGGCCTCGACCGGGACCTTGATGCCGAAGGCCTTGTCGATGGCGAAGACGATGTCGAGGAAATCCAGGCTGTCGATGCCAAGGTCATTGATGACATGGCTGTCGGGCAGGATCTTGTCACGCTCGACCTCGCTGTTCTCGGCGATGATGTCGGCGATGCGGTCGAAGGACGAGGCCATGGGTGGCCCTCCGTGGGGAAGCCGGGGTGGGGAAAGGGATTGGGGGGCGTCTTTGGCGCGAATGGACGCGGAAGGCAAGGTTGTGCCGTTCCGCCAGCGCATGCCGGTGCCCGCCGGTTGACCCGGACCGCATCCGCCCCGACCCTGGCGGCCCGCCGTGTTCCTGGGATGCCGGCGCGTGCGGGAGGCACTCGCCCTGACCGATGAATCGCATAGGACGCCCGCACGTCCGGTCCTCGCCTACCCCTTCGCCATCGCCCTGACCGGCGTCGCGGGCGGGCTGGCCGGCCTGTCGCTCGCGCTGCTGCTGCACGGCATCCAGCACCTCGCCTATGGCTTCAGTCTCGATCGCCTGGTCGGCGGGGAGAGCTTCCTGGACGGCGTGCAGCAGGCCGCCCCCGATCGTCGCCTGATGGTGCTGGCGGCCTGCGGCGCCGTGGCGGGGCTTGGCTGGTGGGCGGTGCGGCGCTTCGGCCGGGCGCTCGTTTCGGTCCCGGATGCGGTGGCGGACCCCACCAGGTCCATGCCGGCCGGCGCGACCCTGGGGCACGTCCTGCTGCAGATCGTCACCGTGGCGCTCGGATCCCCGCTGGGGCGGGAGGTGGCGCCGCGTGAACTGGGCGCGCTGCTGGCCAGCGCCATCGCCCGCCGCCTTGGCCTGTCGGCGGAGGAGATGCGCATCGTCGTCGCCTGCGGCGCCGGGGCCGGGCTGGCGGCGGTGTACAACGTGCCCCTGGGCGGGACGATCTTCGTGATGGAGGTGTTGCTGGTCAGCTTCGCCCCGGCCGTTGCGGTCCCGGCCATGGCGGCCTCGGTGATCGGGGCCTGCGTCGCCTGGATCGGGCTGGGGGACCTGTACCAGTACGATCTGCGGCGCATCGGCATCAGCGCGTCGCTGGTGGCCTGGGCGGCGGCGACCGGGCCGGTGTTCGGCGTGGCCGGCTGGGCTTTCGCGCGGCTGGCGCAGCGCGCCAGGGCCGCGGCGCCGCGGGGCGCGGGGATCATCCCGTCCTGCCTGCTCGTCTTCACCGGCATCGGGCTGCTGGCCATGGCCTTCCCGCAACTGCCCGGCAACGGGAAGGGGCCGATCCAGCTGGGGCTGGAAGGCGATCTCGGGCTGCGCCTGGCGGCGATGCTGCTGGTGCTGAAGGTGATCGCCACAACTGCCGCCCTGCGGGCCGGTGCTGCGGGCGGGTTGCTGACGCCTGGGATGTCGATCGGCGCCCTGGCGGGGGTGCTGATGGGGGCGGGGTGGAGCCTGTGGTGGCCGTCGGCCGCCGGGGAGCCAGCCTTCGCCCTGGTCGGCGCCGTCGCCTTCCTCGCCGTGTCGCAGCGGATGCCGCTGACCGCGATCATCCTCGGCTTCGAGTTCACCGGCGCGGATCATGATTTCGCCGTGCCGCTGCTGGTGGCGGTGGTGCTGGCGAGTGCGACGGCGCGGTTGTGCGATCGCTGGGCGGGCCGGGGCCATGAGGGGGAAGCGTGAACCCCTCTCAGCCAAGCATCTCCGGCCGGAACTGCGACCGGCGGCTTATCATCCTGCCGGACACCATGAACCGGCCGTCGCCAGTATAGTGCAAGGTCTCGGGGTGTTTCGGCGACGTCGCGACCTGCGCCCGCACGACCTCGAAAATGAAAAAATTGTAGCGCTCCACCAGCGCATCATCATGCAGGCGGCATTCGAAGCAGGCGTGGCATTCGCCGATCAGCGGTGCCTGCACCGTTTCGGCGTTTATGGCTGTCAGGCCGAAAGCGGCGAACTTGTCGATCTCCGCCCCGGTCGAATTGCCAATGCGGACCACCGTGTCGGTCAACGCCGTGGTCGGCAGGTTGATGACGCATTCGCCGCTGTCGCGGATCATGCGGTGACTGTGATTGGCGGATGAGATCATCAGCCCGACCAGGGATGGCGAGAATTCCAGCACCGTGTGCCAGCCCAGCGTCATTATGTTGGTCTCATCGCGCCGCCGGGACGAGACGAGGATGATCGGTCCCGGTTCAAGGTAGCGGCGGACGTCGCTCACCGGAAAGTCGACCCTTTTCGGCAATCGCGTCACCTTGAGCCCTCCGTCCGTTCCAGGCGCGCCCGACAACGCTTCCGAGGATCGCGGAATAGATGGGCCGGGCCATGCACGCATGCATCATCCTCATCAGGTCCGGCGGACCGACGCCGGCGCGTCGTCCGCAGGCTGCATGGTCTTGTCGAAACAGGCGATCAGCATGTCGGTCAGGACCCGCACCTTGCGCGCCGGATGCTGACCTGGCGGGCGGATGACATGAATCCCTGCCGGAGGTGGGGGATGGCGGGTCATCACCGGCACCAGCGCACCGGATGCCACATGGTCGTCGGTGAGGCCATCTGGCAGGTAGGCGATCCCTAGCCCTGCCATCGCAGCAGCGACGAGGGCGGTGCCATTGTCGGCTTTGAAGCGCCCCTGCGGACGGACCGTGACGATCCTGTCGCCATCCATCAGCTGCCATGCCTCCGTGCCCTGCATGAGGGCCGAATGGACAGCGAGTTCCTCAATCGATTCGGGCGCTCCATGTTCCCTGATGTAGTCCGGGCTTGCGACCAGCTTCCCGTAGAGCGGGCCGATGCGCCTCGCGAGCAGGTTTGAGTCCTGAAGATAGCCGACCCGTATCGCGCAATCATACCCTTCGCTGATGAGATCAACGAAGCGGTCCGTGTAGCAGGCGTGGATGTGCAGCTGGGGGTGGCGTCGCGCCATGTCTGCGAGCACGGGAGCGAAGTGGGTCGGGCCGAATGAAAGCGGCGCCGCGATCCGTAATCTGCCCCGGAGGTCGCCGGCAGGCAGGATCGTTTCCTTGGCCGCATCGATCTCGGCACAAATTCTGGCGGCATGGTCCCGGAACGTGGTGCCGGCTTCCGTCAAGGCGGCGCCGCGGGTTGTTCGTGCGAGAAGTTGGACGCCGAGGTCCTCCTCCAGCCGGAGAAGCCGCCGACTGACGACCGATTTGGCGATGCCGAGCCGGCGTGCTGCCGCCGAAACGCCGCCGGCATCCGCGACCTCCACAAACGTCCGAAGCTCCTCGATGTCCATTGCAGCGTTCCTTGATCCGCGACACGGCGTCGCGGAACCAAGGGCTAACGTATCGAAATCCGGAATGGCAAGACGTTCTCCAGGCAGCGTCAACAGCTGGCGCGCGTCTCCCGCCACATCAGCACCAGAGGAATGTCATGACCTTTCGCAACGGCCTCGCGTCGCTTCTTCGTCCCGAGGATTCGGTCCTTGTCCTGATCGACCATCAGCCCTTCCAACTCGCGAACCTGAACAGCCATGACCCCCAGATGGTGGTCAACAACGCGGCGGGTCTGGCGAAGGCCGCCAAGGCGTTCGGCGTCCCGACCATCCTGACGAGCGTGCTCGCCGAGCGTGGCGGCCTCATTTTTCCGCAGATCACCGACGTGTTTCCTGGCCAGGCGGTGATCGACCGCACGTTCATCAACACCTGGGAGGACCCGAAGGCCGTGGACGCGGTCAAGGCCACGGGCCGCAAGCAACTGATCATCGCCGGCCTGTGGACGGAGGTCTGTGTGGCGATGCCGGTGATCCAGGCCCTCGGCGAAGGCTGGGACGTGACGGTCATCACCGACGCGTCGGGCGCCGTTTCGGTCGAGGCTCACCAGGTCGCCATCCAGCGCATGATCGCCGCCGGCGCCAACATGATGACGTGGCTGGCGCTGGCCGCGGAATGGCAGCGCGACTGGGCCCGGATGGAGACGGCCGCCGCGGTGACCGAGGTGATGAAGCAGCATGCTGCCGGCAGCGGCATTGCCTATCTGTGGGAGCAGCAGCTGCTCAACACGCCGGTCCCGAACGTGGGCTGATTGCGGCCGGGGTTGGCGCGAAGGTTGCGCATTCAAGCGCCGGCACCCTGGCGCCCGTCGAACGGCATCGTCCGCGCCGCCTGCACCTTCGCCATCCCGCCTGAGCGGAGCAAAATCGCACTGGCGCGATGGGGTGGTTGGGGGGGCGTCGCGTGCGAAAAAGTGGTGCGGGTGGTCGGAATCGAACCGACACTCCTTGCGGAACCGGATTTTGAGTCCGGCGCGTCTACCAGTTCCACCACACCCGCACATCTGCCGCCGATTTCAGTCAGCGCTCCCGGTACCTCATACCGCATCAGAGCGAAAACGGAAATCGCCTGCGATGTCTCCCTCGCTTCCAAGCCGCTGACAACACGCCGCATTCAGCAACCGTGCTGTCCAGTGGTCGGCAGGCCAAACGCATCTTCGCGTTGTCGGCACCCACCATTCCGCCACAGCGGCCTGAGCTTGCCCTATGCCTAGCCGGGCACGGTGGGGGTCGTCCAGTCCGCCCGTCTATTCCGCCGCTTGGGCGGGGGCATCGACCACCTTGGTTTCGAATTCCGCCGGGCCGGTGATCTCCAGGATCTCGACATCGTCGGAATGGGCGATCTCCCGGTGCCGCACCAGGCGCGGCTGGTAGCAGCTGTCCCCGGCCTTGAAGGACTTCTCGCCGATATCCTCGTATTCGAACCGCACCCAACCCTTCAGCACGAAGAACATCTGGAACGGCAGGTCGTGGGTGTGCCACTGGCCGGTGGCGTGCTCGCCGGGAATGCCGCGGATCACATGCGCGCCAAAGGCGCCCCCGGTGGCCTTGGCGATGCCGAGGTCGCGGTATTCGAAGAAGGCGCGCAGGCCGCGTTCGAAATGGGCGCCGTCAGCGTGGCTGGTGGTTGTTTGGGACATTGGTTCCTCCTGAAAAGAAAGACGGGGGAGGAACACCTCCCCCGAATCCCCCTCCGCTTTCTGTCTATTGGCGCTGACTTTCGGTGGCTGGCGCCAGGTGCCAGAAAAAGGAGGGGGTTCGGGGGAGTTCTCTCCCCCCGACCTTGCTTCTACTCCAGCGGCAACGCGACATGCGCCACGAACCCGTGCCGGGTCATCAGCGCCGCATAATACCGCGCCAGGTTCGGCAGGTCCGGCTGATCGATCGGCAGGCTGTGCCACCGATGCACCCAGCACCCCATCGAAATGTCGGCCAGCGTCACATGGTCCCCGCACAGGAAGGGACGGTCGGCCAGGCGGGCATCGACAATCTTCCACAGCCGCCCGCAATCCTCCCGCGCCTTCTTCTCGGCCGCCCAGTCGCGTTCGCTCTCCTTCAACCGGATGTGGGTGAAGAAGATCACGACCATCGGCGAGACGACATGCGCGAGCGACCAGTCCATCCAGGTCTCGACCTCGGCCCGCGCGCGCGGGTCCGAAGGGTAGAGCGGGCTGTCCGGCGCGTAGGCGTTGCACAGGTATCGTGCGATGGCGTTGCTTTCCCACACCGACCAGCCGTCATCTTCCTGCAGGGTCGGCACAAGGCCCATCGGGTTCATGGCGCGGTATTCGGGTTCACGCGTGCGGCCGAAGGCGCCGCCGGCGTCGATGCGGTCATAGGGCAGGCCCAGCTCATCGAGGGTCCAGAGGACCTTCATGACGTTGCTGGAACTGGCCCGGCCCCACAGCTTGAGCATCGCTCTCTCCCTTGCTTCGGCGGAACGCTAGAGCAGAACGGGCCCGGCGTGAAACCACCAGGCGGGATGCGCATGCGGGGCGGGACGACGCGGTGCCCGCCGCGTCGCTATTGCGGTTCGATCCCCGCGAGCCGGACATATTCCGCCCAACGCGCGATGTCGGCCCGCATGTACTCGCCCAATTCGGCCGAGGAGAGCGGGAAGGGGTCGGCCACCAGGCGTTCGAGCAGGGCGACGCCGTCCGGTTCCGCGATGATTGCGCGGATCTCGGTGCTGAGTTGCGCGACGATTGCCGGCGGCACCGCGGCGGGGGCGAAGATGCCTGTCCAGGCCGCCACCGCATGATCCAGCAGGCCCAGCTGCACCAGGCTCGGCACTCCGGGCAGGCGCGGCGTCGGCGCATCGGCGCTGACCGCGAGCGCCCGGAGCGCCCCCTGCTGGACCTGCGCCGCGCCGGTGAAGGCATCTGCCACTGCGAAGTCGAGCCGCCCGGCGATCAACTCGCTCAGCGCCTGCGGGTTGCCGCGGAAGGTCACGCCCTGCCCTTGCAGGCCGCCGCGGCGCTGCATCAGGGCTCCGACGACACGCGTCGAGGTATTGCCGTACCCATAGTTTAGACCGCCGGGCCGTTGGCGGGACAGCGCGACCAGCTCCTGAACTGTGCGTGCCGGCGAATCCGGCCGCACCAGCACCACGGTCGGCTGCCGCAGAATGCCGGCGACGGGTGCGAAATCCGCCACGGGGTCGTAGCTGAGCGTACGGTACAGGCTGACATTGGCGGCATGTGCCGAGCTGCTGGAATGCAGCAGCGTGTAGCCATCCGCCCGCGCCCGCGCGACCGCGGTGGCGCCGATCCCGCCATCCACCCCCGGCCGGTTTTCGACCACCACGGGCTGGCCCATGCGGCGGCCCATGCGTTCCGCCAGGAAGCGGCTGGTGGTGTCGGAGGCGGTGCCGGCCGGGAAACCCACCACGATGGTGATCGGTCGTGTCGGGAAGGTCTCCGCCCGCAGGTTTGCACAGGGCATGGCCGCTGCGCCGGCCGCGAGGCCCAGCAGGTGACGTCGCTGCATCGCCGATCCTCCCATTGGCGCGCGTTCGCCGCGCTGCCGATCGGGGAACGTGCCGCTGCTGGGGCGCCTTGGTCAATCGAACTCACGTCGCAGCGCGGCGCCCAAAGCCCGTTGCACATGCAATTGCCATCGCGCGCCGTCCGCGCAATTGCCTTCGCGCGCCGTCCGCGCGACACCAACCCCATGAGATCGGCCCTCCTGATCGCCGCCCTGGCGGCCGCCGCGCCGCTGTTCGCCCTCGGCAGCGAGACGTGGTGGGGGCTCGCGCCCTGTGCCCTGTGCCTGTGGCAACGCTGGCCCTACTGGGTGGCGGCGGGCCTCGCGGGGCTGGGCGTCATTGCTCCGGAGCGCGCGCGGGCGGCACTGATCGGCCTGGCGGGGGTCGCGGCCTTGGCGTCCGCCGCGGTGGCGGCGCTGCATGTGGGTGTGGAATGGCATTGGTGGCCCTCCCCACTGCCCGGATGCGCCGCGGCGGTCGTCGCGCCCGGCGGCAGCATCGATGACATGCTGCGCGGCATGGCCGCCGCGCCGGCGAAGCCCTGTGATGAGCCGACCTTCCTCATCCCCGGCCTGCCGGTCTCGATGGCGGCCATGAATCTGCTCTACGCGATCGGGCTGGGAGGCTTCGCCCTGCTGCTGGCGCGCCGGCGCATGCGGGCCTGACCTGCCGCCGGGTCTCGGCCACGACACGCGCGACCGTGGCGGCGCACCACGGAACGGGTCCAGGGCGGTTCCACCCCCGCGCGAACCGATTTAGCCTTGGGCCATGAAGCTGCAGCCCGGCGACCCCGCCCCGTGGTTCACCCTGCCGTCCACGGACAACCCCACCTACGCCTTCCACTCCGTGGCCGGGCGCTACATCCTGATCGCCTTCATCGGATCCGCCGCACGGCCCGAGGCGCAGGCCGCACTGGCCGCCATCGCCGCCCGACGCGGCCTGTTCGATGACGACAACGCCTGCTTCTTCGGCATCAGCGTCGACCCCGCCGACCGCGACCAAAAACGCGTCCAGCCCGCGCTGCCGGGCATACGCTTCCTGTTCGACCTGACTGGCGCCGTCTGCCGCGACTACGGCGTGCTCCGCAAGGACGCCGCGGCCCTCGACGGCGCCGAGATGTTCACGCCATCCTGGCTGCTGCTCGACCCGATGCTGCGCGTGATCGAGGCGCGGCCGATCGCGCAGGCCGACGCCATCCTGGACCGGCTGGCCACGCTGCCGCCGGCGATGCACCACGCCGGCACCGACATTCCTCCCCCGGTCCTGGTGCTGCCGCGCGTCTTCGAACCGGCGCTGTGCCGCGCGCTGATCGCGCATTACGAGGCCCAGGGCGGCACCCCATCCGGCTTCATGCGCGAAGTCGGTGGCAAGACCGTGGGCGTCTTCGATGCGGCGCTGAAGCGGCGCCAGGACTGCACCATCACGGACGAGACGCTGCGCGGCGCGGCGCGCGGGGCCATCCTGCGGCGCATCATCCCCGAACTGCTGAAGGTCCACCATTTCCGCGCGACCCGCATGGAACGCTACATCGTCGCCTGCTACGATTCCGCCGAACGCGGCCATTTCGGCGCGCATCGGGACAACACCACCTCGGGCACCGCGCATCGTCGCTTCGCGGTGACCATCAACCTCAATGCCGAGGAATTCGAAGGCGGCGAATTGCGCTTCCCCGAATATGGCCAGCGGTCGTGGCGGGCGCCGACCGGCGGCGCGGTGGTGTTCTCCTGTTCCCTGCTGCACCAGGCGCTGCCGGTCACCGCGGGCCGGCGCTACGCCTTCCTGCCCTTCCTGTACGACGACGCCGCCGCGCGCATCCGGGAAGCGAACAACGAGAAGCTCGGCGACGGCGTCGGGGCGTATCGCGGCACGGCGCCGGTGCAGGCGTAAAGCGCCCCCGGCTTTCCTCGCCCACCCCGCCACCCTATCTAGGCCCGGTGTCCAGCCCCACCGAACCCTCCCGCACCCCCGATTTCCTCAACCATGACCGCCCGCCGGTGCCAGACATCGTCGTGCCGCGCGGCGTGCAGCCCTTCCACCTGCTCGAAAAGCCGGTGCGCGGGCGTCTCGTGCGCCTCGGCCCGCTCGCCGATGCGCTGCTGACGCGCCATGCCAATGACCCGGCCGTGACCGCGCTGGCGGGGCAGGCGCTGGCGCTGACCGCGGGGCTTGCCGCCGCGCTCAAGTTCCGCGGCTCCTTCTCCCTCCAGGCCAAGGGCGATGGCCCGGTCACCATGCTGCTGGCCGATTGTTCCGATTCCGGTGCCCTGCGCGGCTATGCCCGCGCCGATGCGGACCGCGTTACTGCGCTGGCCGCCGATGGCGCCCCCCCCAGCGCGGCGGCGATGCTCGGCCAGGGCTACCTCGCCTTCACCTGCGACCAGGGACCGGAGATGGAACGCTACCAGGGCCTGGTCGCCATCGAGGGCGAAAGCCTCACCGAGATGACCGGCACCTATTTCCGCACCTCCGAACAACTCGCCACCCATGTCCACCTCGCCTGCGCGCAGACCGAAGCCGGCTGGCGCGCTGCCGCGCTGATCATCGAACGCGTCGCCGGCGCCGGCGGCGTGGGGGAGGAACTGGACGAGGACGCCCAGGACGATGCCTGGCGCACGGCGCTGGCACTCGCCGGCACGCTGACCGATGCCGAATTGCTCGACGACGCCCTGCCCGGCGAACGCCTGCTGCACCGGCTGTTCAGCCTCGAAGGACTTGCCCTCGACCGCGCCCGCGCCCTTTCCTACGGTTGCCGCTGTTCGCGCGCGCGCCTGTCGGGCGTACTGGCGGGCTTCGGGGCGGACGACCTCGACCACATGGCTGAAGACGGGGTGATCACCATGACCTGCGAGTTCTGCAACCTGGGCTTTCGCTTCGACCGCACCGAAATCCGCAGCGCGGAGCAGGGCTGATGCCGGTCGGCCGCCGCGCCGCGCTCGCCGGCCTGCTGGCCACCGCGGCCTGCGGCGGGCGGGAGGAACCTGTGGCGATCGCGCCGGTCGGGCCGCCATCCTATTCCTACCTGACACCGCTGCGCCTCGCAGTCGGGCGGATCGACGTGATCCCCGCCACCGACCCTGCCGCGATACGGACCATGCCCCCGGCGCCGCTGGTGCCGGCGGAGGTCGTGGCGACCATGGCGCGGGATCGGCTCTCGGTGGCGGGCGGCGGCGGCTTCGCGCGCTTCCGCACGCAGATCGCGACGCTGACGCGCGAAACCGCCGGGTCGGGCGGTGCCTTCACCAGCGCATCCGAGCGGCTGACCTGCGTGATGCGCTGCCGGCTGGAAATCGTCGCGGAGGACGGCACCCCCGCCGGTTTCGCCGAGGCCGAGATACGCCGCACCGCCACCCGCCCCGCCGGCAACCAGGCCGAACGGGCGCAGGCGGCCGAGGAGATCGTCCGCCTCGCCGGCAGCGACCTCAATGTCGAATTCGAATACCAGCTACGGCGCAACCTGCGCGCCCTGCTGCGTGGGCCGCCACCCGAACCCGGCGCGCCGATCCCGGCGGAACCGCTGGCGCCGGTGGCCGACCCGGCCTCGTTGAACATCTGAACCGGAGGAACCGCCATGGCCCGCGTCACCTTCTCGAACCCCGACGGCGCGCCGAAACCGGCCTCCCGCTACTCCCAGGCCGCGCTGATCGAAGGCGAGGGGCGGCGGCTCGTCATCTCCGGCCAGGTCGGGCTGCGCCCGGACGGCACGCCGGTGGCCGAACCCGAGGAGCAGATGACGCAATGCCTCGCCAATCTCGGCGCCGTGTTGGCGGCGCATGGGATGGGGGTGCGGAACCTGGTGAAAATGACGGTGTTCCTGACCGATGCGGCGCAGATCCCGGCGTGGCGACGGCAGCGCGATGCGTTTCTCGGCGGGCATGCGCCGACCAGCACGTTGCTGATCGTCGCCGGGCTGGCCAGCCCGGCGTTTGCGGTGGAGGTCGAGGGGGAGGCGGTGGGGTGAGAAGGGGGGGGGGGGGGGGGGGGGGCCGCCCCCCCCCCCCCCCCCCCACAACGCG
>JALHQB010000048.1 GCA_022842185.1 Acetobacteraceae bacterium | reverse complement strand
GCGCCCGGCGGCGCCGTGCACACCGCGCGCGCGGTGCCCGGCGCCGAATGCCCACCACCGGTCTTCCTGCCAGCGGCGGCAGCGTGATGGGGCCATCGCCGAGCGTGTCGCCGCGGCCACGCCTGCCGGGGCCAATCCACGGCGAGGCCGCTGAAACGCTGCGGCCCTAATTACTTCCGGTATAGCATTGCCAGCCAGGATCAAGACACAAACACCGATGAACCGCGCTGCCCTGTCCGATCATACGTCTGCCTCCGCCCGGTCTTCCTCCGGTTCCGGTCGATTCGCCTCGGCCGCCGTGCGCGCGGTGCTGCGCCGGCGCGCGATGGAAATGTGCGGCATGCTGGTGGCGCTCGCCGCGATCGTGATCGGCGTGGCGCTCGGCAGCCACAGCCCCGCCGATCCATCGTTCAACACCGCGACCCATGGACCGACGACGAACCTCGCGGGGCCCGCCGGGGCAGTCGTGTCGGATGTGATGCTGCAGGGATTCGGCTTTGGTGCGGCACTCCCCTGCCTCGCGCTGCTGGCCTGGGCGTTCCGGTTGGCGACGCATCGCGGGCTCGGGTCGATCACGGCAAGGCTGGCTGGCCTGCTGCTGGGTATGCCGGTGGTGGCGGCGGCCCTGTCCCTGCTGCCATTGCCGTCGCATTTGCCGGTGGAAGCCGGGCCGGGTGGCATCGTCGGGCCTGTCGTGGCGGGGCTGCTGGTGGATACGCTGGCCAAGCTGCTGGGCCCCTTCGGGACCTTGGCGGGCCAGGGGATCGTCATGGTTGCCGCGGTGGGATCGGCCTTCATCGCCTGCGGCCTGACGGTGGGTGAATGGCGCGGCGCGGGTCGTGTCGCGGTCGGCGCCGGGCAGGTCGCGGTTGGCGCGGCGCGTTCAGGCGCGGCCAGCCTGCGTCGCCCCGGCCCCGGCCGGGATGACGAGGAGGAGCCGGAGGACCAACCCGACGCCCCGCGCGGGCCCGGGATGTTCGCCCGGATATCGCGCCCCTTCCGCAGCATGGGTCGCGGCGCCGGGGCGCTGTTGCGGCGGGAACCATCGGCGACGCCGCTCGGCGCCATGCTGCGCGCGGCGGATGAGGCCGCGACCGCCGTGCCACCCAGCCCCGCCGCGCCGCCCGCCCCCCTGCCGGGGCAGGACGGCGATGCCCGTCCAGGCACCGAACCGGCCGCCAAGCCGCGCCTCGTATCGCGCGCCAAGGTGCTGGACCGGGCGCCCGACCGTGCCCGCGTGCCTGAACAGCGTGCACTCGACCTCGGCACCGGGTGGAAGCTGCCGCCGCTCGACCTGCTGACCGAAGCGCCGGCGCGACGCACCGGCCGGCCTTCGGAGGAATCGCTCCAGGCCAATGCAAGGCTGCTGGAATCGGTGCTCGAGGATTACGGCGTGCGCGGGCGCATCGCCGAGATCCGGCCCGGCCCGGTGGTCACGCTGTACGAGCTGGAACCCGCACCGGGCACGAAGTCGTCGCGCGTCATCGGCCTGGCCGACGACATCGCGCGGTCGATGTCGCTGATCGCGGTGCGTATCGCCACGGTGCCGGGGCGCAACGTGATCGGCATCGAGATGCCGAACACCAAGCGCGAGACCGTCTATCTGTCCGAGATGTTTGCCGATGAGGCCTGGGGCCGGAACCAGGCGAAGCTACCGCTGGCCCTGGGCAAGGACATTGGCGGTGGGCCGGTCATCGCCGACCTCGCGCGCATGCCGCACCTGCTGATCGCCGGCACCACGGGTTCGGGCAAGTCGGTCGGGATCAACACCATGATCCTGTCGCTGCTGTACCGCTTCGCGCCGGACGAGTGCCGCTTCATCATGATCGACCCGAAGATGCTGGAATTGTCGGTCTATGACCGCATTCCGCATCTGCTCGCGCCGGTCGTGACCGAACCGCCCAAGGCGATCGGGGCGTTGAAATGGACGGTCCGCGAGATGGAGCGGCGGTATCGGTCCATGTCGCAGCTCGGCGTGCGCAACATCGGTGGCTACAACGACAAGGTCGTCGCGGCGCGCCAGCGTGGCGAAGTGCTGACGCGCAAGGTGCAGACCGGCTTCGACCCAGACACCGGCAAGCCGGTGTTCGAGGAACAGCCGCTGGCGCTCGAGGCCCTGCCGATGATCGTCGTGGTGATCGACGAAATGGCCGACCTGATGATCGTCGCCGGCAAGGAGATCGAGGCCGCGGTGCAGCGCCTGGCGCAGATGGCGCGTGCCGCGGGCATCCATGTGATCATGGCGACGCAGCGGCCTTCGGTCGATGTCATCACCGGCACCATCAAGGCGAACTTCCCGACGCGCATTTCCTTCCAGGTCACCTCCAAGATCGACAGCCGCACCATTCTCGGCGAGCAGGGGGCCGAACAGTTGCTCGGCCAGGGCGACATGCTGCACATGCCCGGCGGGCAGCGCGTGGCCCGCGTGCATGGCCCCTTCGTGTCCGACACCGAGGTCGAGCGGGTGGTCGAGTTCCTGCGCGAGCAGGGCGAACCCGCCTATGTCGAGGAAGTCACCGAGGAAGCGGAAGAGGACGGCATGCAGCCCGGCATGCTGGGCGGCAATACCGATGGCGAGGCATCGCTGTACGACCAGGCGGTCGCGCTGGTCACCCGCGAAGGCAAGGCCAGCACGTCCTTTGTCCAGCGGCACCTGAACATCGGCTACAACCGAGCCGCCAAGCTGATCGAGCAGATGGAGAAGCAAGGCGTGGTTGGCGCGGCCAATCATGTCGGCAAGCGCGAAGTGCTGGCGCCCGGGCCGCGGGATTAGAGCGGGATCGCGCGTGAAGATGCTCGCTCAGACAAAGGCTTGGAGCATTTTGCGCCGGCGCGGTCTGGTGCACAGCGTTCTGGCTGCCTGGCCGAGGAGGTTGTCCCACCGGGGCTGAGCCGGCCGGCAGTGGTTGGGCGGCCGGTTCGCGCAGCCCGCGCGCAGCCAGGCGCGTTCGGACGCTTGCTCAAATCTTGGCTTGGAGCGGTTTCCGGCAGCGCCGTCCGGCGAAACCACTCTAGTCTTCCTTCCAAGGCCCAGGAGGCCAGGAGGAAATCACGCATGATCACCCGTCGCACCCTCGCGGGCGCCGCAGCCGCCGTGCTGGCCGCCCCGTCCGCCCAGGCCCAGGGCGCCTGGCCCGACAAGCCGATCCGCTTCATCCTCGGCGGTGCGGCCGGGGGCGTGTCGGACATCTTCGTGCGCATGATGGAGAACCGGCTGCGCGAGACGCTGGGCCAGCCGCTGATCCTCGAACCCCGCCCCGGCGCCGGCGGGATGGTGGGCGCCGAGGTGACGGCGCGATCCACCCCGGATGGCTACACCTATTACGTCAACCATATCGCGTCGCACGGCATCGGGCCGACTCTCTATCGTCGTCTGTCCTTCGATCCGCTGAAGGATCTGCCGGGCGTCGCCCGCATCGCCGCCATGCCCAACGTGCTGATCGTGAAGGGGGACGGACCGATCCGGTCGGTGCAGGACCTGGTCGCCTACTGCAAGGCGAACCCGGCACGCGCCAATTTCTCCTCCGCCGGCTCGGGCACCTCCTCGCATCTGTCGGGGCTGCTGTTCGGCATGCGGATGGGCATCGAGGTGACGCATGTTCCGTATCGCGGCACTGCGCCTTCGATGGCCGCGGTGCTGAACGGGGAAGTGCTGTTCAACATCGACAACGCCCCGGTCTCCCGCCAGCAGGTGCTTGCGGGGATGCTGCGCGCGCTGGGTGTCTCGACCGCGCAGCGCGTCGCGACGATGCCAGAGCTGGCGCCGTTGCAGGACCAGGGCGTGCCGGATTTCGACGTGGCGTCCTGGTATGGCATCGCCATGCCGGCGGGGGTGCCGCGCGCGATTCGCGACCGGCTGGGGACTGAGATCGTCGCCGCGCTGAACGACCCGGGCATCGCGCAGCGGCTGCGGGATTATGGCGCGGAACCCTGGCCGCTCGGCCCTGACGCCTTCGATGCCTTCATGCGGGCGGAAGTGGCGAAATGGGCGCCGGTGGTGCGGGCCTCCGGGGCGCAGATCGACTGAACGCGACGGCCGCTGGAGCTTTTTGTTTGCCCTCAGACGGCGGGCGCCGGCCATCCGGCCGGCTTGCCTCCGCGCCCTGGACTTGTGCGCCGGGGCGGGCTGGAGGTCTGGGCGCGGTCGCGCTTTGCGCTCCTGGATTCTGGAGTTCTGGGGGCTCAGACGGCGGGCGGCCGGCATCCGCCCGCCTTGCCTCCGTGCCCCGCCCTGGCGCGCCGGGGCCGGCTGGCGGTCTGGTCGCGGTCGCGCCTCGCCCTCCTGGCTCGCGGGCGATGGCGGCATCGCCAACGGCGCGCGGTCCGGGCATAGATCGGGTCGTGAGCGAACCCATCCTGCTGCGCCGCGTCATCTTCATCCTTCTCGCCATGGCCATCATGGCCGGGCTGTTGGGGCTGGCCATGGCCGTGTTGGCGCCGGGGGGGTGGACCCTGTGGGAAGCGCTGATCCTGCTCTGCTTCCTGGGCACCATGCCCTGGAGCGCGCTGTCGGCGGCCAATGCGCTGGTGGGTCTCGCCATCCTGCTGCGGGCGAAGGACCCGGTCGCGGCCGTGCTGCCCCAACTGCGCGCCGCCCGCCCGCCCCCGCCGTCTGGCCGCACCGCCATCGCCATCTGCATCCGCAACGAGGACATGGACCTGGTGCTGCCCCCGCTGGCACGACTGATGGACAGGCTGCCGCCGGACCGCTTCGCCCTGTGGATCCTGTCCGACACCCCTGCGGGACCGGCCGCCATGGCGGAGGAAGCCGCCATCCGCGCCTTCGCCATGGGCCGCACCGACACGCATTACCGGCGCCGCACGGTCAATGACGGCTTCAAGGCCGGCAATGTGATGGACTTCCTCGACCAACACGCCGACGGCCTCGATCATTTCCTTTGCCTCGACGCCGATTCCGAGATGACACCGGATGCGGTGCTGCGGCTGGTCGCGGTGCTGGAAGCCGATCCGAAACTTGCCATCGTCCAGCAGCTGATCCACGGCCGGCCCGCCACCGCCGCCTTCCCGCGCCTGTTCCAGTACGGCATGCGCCACGGCATGCGCAGCTGGGCGATCGGCCAGGCCTGGTGGCAGGGCGATGAAGGCCCGTATTGGGGCCACAACGCCGTCATCCGCATCGCGCCCTTCCGCGAACACTGCCGGCTCGCCCCGCTGCCGGACGGGTCGCGCATCCTCTCGCATGACCAGGTGGAGGCGACGCGCCTGACCGCCGCCGGCTGGAAGGTGCGCGTGCTGCCCGATGACACCGGCAGCAGCGAGGGCAATCCGCCGACTTTCGGCGATTTCGTCACCCGCGACCTGCGCTGGGCGGGCGGCAACATGCAGTACCGCGCGCTGCTGCGGCTGCCGGGCCAGACCGCCATGGCGCGCTGGCAGCTGGTGCAGGCGATGCTGCTGTTCGTCGGCGCACCGCTGTGGTGCGCGATCCTCGTTCTGGCGGCGATGAACGCCTTGACCGGCGGCGGGGCGGCAACCCCAACCGGCGGGCTGATCCTGCTGCTGCTGGCCGGTTGGGCCTGCCACTACGCCCCGAAACTCGCCGGCTATGGGGAGGCCCTCATCAAGCGGGACCTCGCCGCCGCCTATGGCGGGCGGGACGACGTGCTGCGCGGCGCGGGGGCCGAGATCATCTTCACCACGCTGATGGAACCGGCACGGCTGATGGCGCAAACGCTGTTCCTGATCGCACTTCCCTTCGGGCTGAAGGTCGGCTGGGTGCCGCAGAACCGTGCCGATCGCGGCGTGTCCTGGGGCGATGCGGCGCGGCAGTTCTGGCCGCCGACCTTGGCCGGGGTCATGCTGACCATGGCTTTTGCGGCGGCGTCGCCGCTTGCGCTGCTGTTGGCGCTGCCGGTGCTCGCCTCCCTGCTGCTGGCCATCCCCTTCGCTGTGGTGACTGCCGATCCCGCCCTCTCCGCCTGGCTGCGTCGGGAGGAAATCTGCGCCTTGCCAGAGGAACTCCACGGCGGAACCGGGTAGGCTTCGCCCACCATGCTTCACCTCCGCCGCATCCTGCGCGCACCGCTCCTGCTCCTGGCCTTCATCTGGGTCGTGCTGGAGGAGACGATTTGGCACTGGGCCACCTGGCTTGGTGCCCGGATCGGGCGGCTGCCGGTCTTCGCGGCGCTTGAACGGCTGATCCTGCGGCTTGACCCGCATGTCGTCCTGGCGCTGTTCCTGATCCCCCTGCTGGGGCTTATCCCGCTGAAGCTCGCGGCGGTCTGGCTGATCGGTGGCGGGCATCCGATCAAGGGTGTTTTGCTGCTGCTGTCGGCGAAGTTCGTCGGCACGGCGGTGTCGGCGCATCTGTATGCCGTGGCGGAACCGAAGCTGATGCAGATCCCGATCTTCGCCCGGGTGCGGAACGTCGTCGTCGCGCTGCTGGCGCGGGCGCATGCGTATCTCGATGCCTCGCCGGCATGGCGAGCGGCGCGACGCGCCGGACGGCGCGCCAGGATTTGGGCGCGGAGCCTTGCCGCGGGGGTGCGCGAAGCGATCTTCGGCCGCGGGCCTGCTCTGCTCGATCGTGTCAGGGCGGTGCGTGCGCAGTGGAAGCGCCGGACATGACGGCGCGGCGATCCGCGACTTGCAACGGGTTTCGGCACGGCCCTTCCCCAACGGGGCGGTTGGGCTTGAGTATCGGCACGGCTGACGCGCCGCGATCGTGATTCGCGGGCGGCCGAGAACAGGAGAGCCCATGCCACTCGATCCCGGCGCGCAAGCCGTCCTCGACCTGATCCGCGACAGCGGCCGTCCGGCGCTGCACACCCTGACGCCCGACCAGGCGCGGGAGGTCTCGACCGCCGCCACCCCCGTGCTGCAACCCGACCCGCAGGATGTCGTCGAGGTCGCTGACCTGGCCTGCCCCGGCCCCGCCGGCCCGATCGGGCTGCGGCACTATCGCGGTATCGGCACCGACCCGAACGCCGCGCTGCCCTGCCTGGTCTTCATCCATGGTGGCGGCTGGGTGATCGGCAGCCTTTATACCTATGACCAGCTGTGCCGCAGCCTGGCGAACCATCTGGGCGCCTGCGTGATCTCGGTGGATTATCGCCTGGCGCCGGAACACCGCTTTCCGGCCGCGGTCGATGACTGCGCCGCCGCATGGCGGTTCATCAACGCCGAGGCCGCGTCACTTCGCATCGATCCCGCGCGCATCGCCGTCGGCGGGGACAGTGCCGGCGGCAATCTTTCGGCCGTGCTGGCGCTGATGGGGCGCGATGGTGCGGTGTCGCCGCCCGGGTTCCAACTGCTGCTGTATCCCGCGACCGATCTCGCAGCCGTGGCGCGGCCCTCCTATGACCGCTGCATCGACGGCTATCCGCTGACGGCGGCGACGATGCGATGGTTCATCGATCACTACATTCCCGACTTGCCGTCGCGGACCGACTGGCGCGCATCGCCGCTGCGGGCGGCATCGCTGGCGGGCACCGCGCCCGCCTTCGTCATGACCTGCGGCCATGACCCGCTGTGCGACGAGGGTGTCGCCTATGCCGAGCGGCTGGACGTGGAAGGCGTGCCGGTGACGCATCTTCATGTCGCCAACCAGATGCACGCCTATCTGACGATGGGGCGGCTGGTGCCGACATCGGACATCACCCTGCGGCAGGCGGCGGCGGCGTTGCGGGCGCATTGGGGGCTGGCGTAGGGGCCGCGCTACCTCCCCCTTCGCACCAGGCACCAGCGTTCCTCCTCCGGTGCCGGCGCGCAGCCAGGCCAATACGCCGCGCGGCAGAAGCGATTGGCCTGGGTGAACCATTCGGCGCTGCTGGTGCAGCCCTGCCAATGCGCGGATTCGGTCGCGTCGCGCGACAGGTGCAGCACTTCGAGCCAGATGTCGCCGACATCTTCGAGCGTCGGCATCAGGTCCGAAAACCACTCCCACCGCGCCGGGCGTGCCGGCCGCGCGACCGCGATCGCACCGCGGCCGACGGCGCGCCGATAGCCCTTGAGGAAATGCGATTCGAGCCGCACCCCGAATGCGCCCGGCTGCATGCCGATGATCACTTCGGCAACGGTCATGTCGCATTCCTCGGGCAGCACCAGCGCTGTGGGGAACACGAAGGCAGTGCCGAGGAAGGTGCCGCCGCGCGCGAAGAGGTCGATCTCGAAGAAGAACCCGACCACGCGCATGCGCGATGCCAGCGATGTCAGATAGGCATCCTCGCCGCCGGGTGGGATGCGCGCCCATTGCGTGGTGATGGTCTCCCACACAGCCATTGTGGACGCGTGATCGGGGTCGGTCTCGGCCCAGTGGCGTTCCATCTGGGTGGGAAAGCCGCGGCCGCCGCCGGCACGCTGCTGAATGATGGCGCGCGCCAGCGTCTCCCGCGCGCCGGACGCGCCCCAGGACACCACATGCACCAGGTGATGCCGCGCGCCGCGCGCATCCAGATAGGCCTGCAGCATCGCGCCGACCCCTTGTGCGGCCAGCCCGCCCTGGCTTTGGCCGGTGATGAACACCTCCCCGCCGCGCCGCGTGTCGGCGGCGTATTCGGCGGCGTCGCGGACCATCCGCAGCGCGGCGTTCGAGACATATTGCGCCCGCCCCATGGTCAGCCCGGACGCCCAGCTTCGAAGGTCCGTGCGTTCGAAGACATGCGTCCCGGCGATGGCATAGATGCGATGCGGCGGGCGGGCAGCCGCACCGCGCGCTTCGAGCACCATCGCCGCGAAGCCAGTGTAGCGGTCGCTGTAGAGGCGGATCAGCGCGTAATCCTCGAGGCCTTCATCCGATTCGCCATCCTCCAGCCTGGGCGGCGTACCGGGGCCCGCGTCGCGCACGTCATAGGCGCGGTTCGCTGCCGCGACGGTGGCGGTATCCACCCGCCACAGCGCCGCGTGGCGCGACCGGCGGTCCTGCAGGATGGCGGCGCCATCGAGGTCGGTGCGATAGACCGTGGCGGGATGGCCTTCCGGCAATTGCAGGTCCCGCACCGCTTGCAGATGCAGCTCGATCCGCGCCTGGCGACCGCGACCCTCGACCGAGGCGGAGACGCGATGATGCGCCAGGATGTCGCGGGCAAAGGGCAGCACGCGGGCGAAGGACAGTTGCAGGTCCCGCACCGGTTCCGCGGTCGCGCTGTCGCAGCCCGCCGGCGGGGTTGGCTGCGCCTGCGCCTCGGCTGCACCGCAGACGGCGAAGATGCAGAGGCCAAGCAGCGCCAGCGCCGCGCCGATGAACCTGCGCCGCATCCCGATGCCCGCATCCCGCGCCATCAAACCCTGCCCGCCGTGGCACCGCCCTGCCGGAGACAGCGTTGCCCCAGGCGCCCGCGACCTGGAGAAACGTATTCCGCGCAACGGCCGGCGCGCTGTCCTACCGCGACTGCGAAGCCGGGGGGTCGCCGCGCGCGCGGCATGGCTGCACAATGCGCCCATACCAAGCAACGAAACCCGCGACGGGAACGATTTCCATGGACGACGTGAAGCAGCCGCTGACCGAAGACACGCGCACCGCCCGCGTGACAGGCGAGGAGGCGCTGGCGATGCACGCCGAAGGCCGGCCGGGGAAGCTCGAGATCCGGCTGACCAAGCCGCTGATCACGGCACGCGACCTCTCGCTCGCCTATTCGCCGGGCGTTGCCGAACCCTGCCTGCATATCCATCGCGATCCCAAGCTGGCCTATGACTACACGGCGAAGGGGAATTTCGTCGCCGTCATTTCCAACGGCACGGCGGTGCTGGGGCTGGGCAATCTCGGCGCGCTGGCGTCCAAGCCGGTGATGGAAGGCAAGGCGGCGCTGTTCAAGCGTTTTGCTGATGTCGATTCGATCGACCTGTGCGTGGACACCGAGGATGTGGACGCCTTCGTCAATTCCATCCGCTACCTCGGCCCGTCCTTCGGCGGCATCAACCTTGAGGACATCAAGGCGCCGGAATGCTTCGTGATCGAGCAGCGCCTGCGCGAGCTCATGGACATTCCCGTTTTCCATGACGACCAGCATGGCACCGCGATCGTGGCGGCCGCGGGGTTGATCAATGCCATCCATCTGACTGGCCGCGACATCAAGACCACGCGACTGGTGATCAACGGCGCCGGCGCCGCGTCCATCGCCTGCGCCGAACTGGTCAAGGCGATGGGGATGCGCACCGAGAACGTCATCCTGTGCGACACCAAGGGCGTCATCTACCGTGGCCGCACGGAGGGCATGAACCAGTGGAAGTCCGCGCATGCGACGACCACGGATGCCCGTACGCTGATGCAGGCGCTGGACGGCGCGGATGTGTTCTTCGGCCTTTCGGTGAAGGGTGCGCTGACGCCCGACATGCTGCGCGCCATGGCGCCGAAGCCGATCCTGTTCGCCATGGCCAATCCCGACCCCGAGATCACGCCCGATGAGGCCCGCGCCGCGCGGCCGGATTGCATCATCGCCACCGGACGGTCTGATTATCCCAACCAGGTCAACAATGTCCTGGGCTTTCCGTTCATCTTCCGCGGCGCGCTGGATGTGCGCGCATCGACCATCAATGACGCGATGAAGATCGCGGCGGCCGAGGCGCTGGCGATGCTGGCGCGCGAAGACGTGCCGGAGGAAGTGGCGGGCGCGGGTGCGGGCATGTCGCTGCGCTTCGGCCCGGAATACATCATCCCCAACGCCTTCGACCCGCGCCTAATCTCCCGCGTGTCGCCCGCCGTCGCGAAGGCGGCGATGGAATCGGGGGTCGCGCGCAAGCCGATCATCGACCTGCAGCGCTATGCACGGGACCTCGCCAACCGGCTGGATGCGACGGTCGGCGCGCTGGAGGCGATCGCGGAATCCGTGCGCCAGAACCCCAAGCGCGTGGTCTTCGCCGAAGGCGAGGAGGAGAAGGTGATCCGCGCCGCGATCGCGTTCCGTAATGCTGGCTATGGCACGCCGGTGCTGGTGGGGCGCGAGGACCGCATCAACTCGGTCGCCGCCGCGCTGGGCATCCCGATGCCCGACGGCATCGAGATCCACAATGCCCGGCTGTCGGATTCCAACCGCCGCTATGCCGAATACCTGTATGCCAAGCGGCAGCGCGAAGGCTTCCTGCTGCGCGACTGCCAGCGCCTGGTGAATCAGGACCGCAACGTCTTCGGTGCCTGCATGGTGGCGATGGGCGATGCGGATGCGATCGTGACCGGGTCCACGCGGTCCTATTCGGTCGCCCTCGAAGGCATCAACATGGCGATCGACCCGATCCCCGGCCGCGTGGTCTTCGGGCTGTCGATCATCGTGTCCCGCCGCGCCGGCACGGTGTTGGTGGCCGACACGGCGATCCATGAACGCCCGGACGCCGAGACGCTGGCTGGCATCGCGCGGGGTTCGGCGGCGGCGGCGCGGCGGCTCGGGTTGGAACCGCGGGTGGCCTTCCTGTCCTTCTCCACGTTCGGCGATCCGCGCGGCACGATCCCCGGCTCCATCCGCGATGCGGTGAAGCTGCTGACCGAAACCGGCGCGGATTTCGAGTTCGACGGGGAGATGTCGGCGGATGTGGCGCTGGACCCCGGGCTGCGGGCGTCGCTGTATCCCTTCTGCCGGCTCACCGGGCCGGCGAATGTGCTGATCACGCCAGGGTTGCACGCCGCACATATCCTGACGCGGTCGATCCCTCGCCTGACCAGCGCCAATGTGATCGGGCCGTTGCTGACGGGCCTGTCGCACTCGGCGCAGATCGTGCCGATGCAGTCCGGCGTGAACCAGATGCTGGATGTCGCGTGTCTCGCGGCCCATGCCGCGGCTCAGAAGTGACCATGGCCCGGACATGACGCCGGGCATCCTCACGGTCGGCTATGAGGGCACGACGCCGGACCGGTTGGTCACGGCGCTGCGCGAATCCGGCACGCGGGTCCTGGTGGATGTCCGCGCGCTGGCCAACAGCCGCCGGCCCGGCTTCGCCAAAACCGCGCTGTCGGCGGCGCTGGAAACGGCGGGGCTCGGCTACCTGCATCTGCGCGCGCTCGGCACGCCGGCCGAAGGGCGCGCGGCGGCACGGTCGGGCCGCCCGGCCGAAATGCGACGCATCTTCGCTGCACATATGGCCGGGACGGAGGCGCAGGCCGCGCTTGCCAACCTGTCCGATCTCGCGCGGCAGCAGCGCGTGTGCCTGCTGTGCCTGGAAGCCGACCCGACCCAGTGTCATCGGACCCTGGTGGCCGAGGCGGTGGGGTTGCCGGTGACGCATCTGCGGCCAACAGCGTAGACCGCGTGGCAAAGACCCATGTGCGGATATATGCGATGGTGCTCCTTGGAGAGGGGCGTCGCCCCTCTCCAAACCTCACCCCACCAAAGGCTTAAGGCCTTTGGAAACCTCAATTTTTGCGCTGAACGCGTCGGTCGGTGCCAAGCCAAATGCTCGATTCTTGGCATTTGACCAGGCAAGGAACGCCCTACGTGGCGAACGCCAGGGCCCCGCGGTCCAGGGACCCGTTGGTCCCTGGCGGGGTGGTTTGGAGGGGCGGCGCCCCTCCAATCTTCGCGTCTATTGGGTAAAGCCCCTCCCGGTCTCACCGGTCAGCATTGGCGCCGCTGGCTCCAGCCTGGCGCGATCGGCCCTGGACCTAATCCTCCGGCGTGCCGCCGCCGGCCTCCTTCGGCGGCGGCATCGGGCGCGCCGCACTGGTCACCGCACCAGGGCCAGTCTGCGCGCGCGGGGCGAAGATGCCTGTCGCGCGTTCCGGTATCTGGCTCGGATGCCGCGGCGCGATGCCGCCCCGGCTCGAGGATGCGTGGGGGGCGGCGAAGATCCCAGTCGCGCGTTCGGGCGGGGGCGCCACGCCGCGCGGCCGTCCCCTGGCAGGCCGGGGCCGGTCCTGGGCAAGCGCCCCGTGGGCCGGCAGCATCGCGGCCAGCAGCATCATGAAGAGGCGTCGGTCGAAAGGCGGCATCGCGGTATCCATGCGGACATGCCGCAGCGTCGGCATGTCCGTCATCGGCAGTATTGCATGCCGGGCGGGTGCCTCGGCCTATTCGCGCGGCGCCGTGCGTTCGGCCGGTGGCGGGGCCGCCATCCGTTCGCCCTGCCGCGCGGTCCAGTCGCCGGCGCCCTGCATCCGCTCCCCGGTCCAACGCATGGCGCGCCCCAGGGCCGAACCGGTCTCCTCCGCCGCGCGTCCCAGCGCCTGGCCGGTCTGGTCCGCCGCACGGTCGATCGCGGCGCCGCTGCGTTCGGCCACGCCCGGCTCGCGGGTCGTATTCGAATAGGGCGGCGGGGCGGCGGCCTGGGGGGGTTCGACGGCGCGCGGCACTGGTGGCGGCAGGCTGCCGGCGGGCTGCGCAAAGGCGGGGAAAGCGGCGAGCGCCAAGGTCAGGATCGTGGAAACGGGTCGCATCGGATGCTCCGCGGGTCGGGTGGCGACAAGAAAGATGATGGCCCGACCGCGTGGCGACAACGCGGCGACACCATCAATTGCCGAAGGCCCAGCGTCCGGCCCGGCGCAGCCGTTCGCCGGTCCAACCCGCGGCGCGTTCCAGCGCTGTTCCGGTGCGCCGGGCGCCGCGCTGGATCGCCCCGCCGGTGCGCCGCGCACCGCGTTCGACCGCATGGCCGCCACGCTGCACCGCGCCTTCGCTGGCCATAGCCGGCAGCGCGGTGGCACAGGCCATCAGGCCGAACATCCAGCTTCGCCGTGTCATGGCCGCGAGTTTGGCCCGCCAGCTTCGCTGGTCAAGAGTCGAGCCGGATGCCCAGATCGCGGATCAGCGGCCGCCACAAGGCGTTCTCGGACGCGACGAAAGCGCCGAATTCGTCCGCCGACCAGGCCGTGGTCTGGATGCCCAGCGCCCGGGTGCGCAGCCGAATCTCATCGGATGCCATGGCGCGGACCAACTCGGCGTTCAGCCGCTCGACGATCACGGCCGGGACCGCCTTCGGCACACTGACCCCCTGCCAGCCAAAGGCGACGGCATCGAAGCCGAGTTCGCGCATCGTTGGTACCGCCGGCGCCTCGGCCGTGCGGCCTTCGGTCAGCACGGCGATGGCGCGCACGCGGCCATCGCGGATGAAGGGCAGTCCGGTGGCGGTATCGATCATCACCAGGTCGATGCTGCCGGCGAGCAGATCCTGCATCGCCGCCTGCCCGCCCCGGTACGGGACATGGTCCGCCGCCAGGCCCGACCGGCGCTTGACCAGTTCCATCGCCAGGTGGTGCGGGGACGCAACCGCCGGGCTGCCATAGGTCGGCGCCTGGCTGTGGCTTGCGGTGACCAGCGCGCGGAAATCTGCCCATGGCGCTTCGGCGCGGCAGACGATGTACAGCGGAAACCGGCCGATGAAGCCGACATTGGCGAAGTCGCGGTCCGGGTCGTAGGGCAGCCGCGCGTAGAGCGCCGGATTATAGACCAGGATTCCGTTGTCCACATGCAGCCAGGTCAGGCCGTCGGGCGCGGCGCGGGCGGCGGTTTCGCTCGCCAGCACGGCGCCGCCGCCGGGCCGGTTCTCCACGACGACGTTCTGGCCGAGGCGCGGGACGGTCTGGCCGGCGACCAGCCGCGCGAAGACGTCCGAGGGGCCGCCGGCGGGGTAGCCGACGATCATGCGGATGGGGCGGTCGGGCCAGGAAGGCTGGGCCTGCGCATGGGTCGTACCCCCTGTCAGGGCCATTCCGGCCACGACCGCGCTTCGCCGTCCGATCATGGTCGCGCTCCCTTCCGATTGGGTGACGAACGGGCGATACCGCCTTGTCACCTCGGTCTTGGCCTCGGCTGGCGAACCGGTTCACCCGGGCGCCAAAATCGGACCACCAACATCGCGCGGCAATCTGGCGCGGGGGCCGGGTGGCGCCAAGGGGTCTGCCGGCATGCAAGCTGCTGGGTGCCGGGGGCGCGTCACCCGGATTGACGGCCCGTCGTTTTATCGGACGAACCTTTCCATTCCACGGCAAGCGCCACCATGTAGGTCCACCATGCCCACAGCCCTGCTTCTCGCGCTCCGCCAGATCGGCGATCCCGCTTTCCGCCGGCCGATGCTGCTGGGCGTGCTCGGGGCCGCCCTCGCCATTGTGCTGCTGCTCTGGGGGGCCATCGAAGCCGCGGCCTGGGCCGCGTCCGGCGACGCTGCCTGGTTGTCCTGGGTTGCCCAGGCCGCCGGTGGTGCGGTCGGGCTTTTGCTGGCCTGGTGGCTGTTCCTGCCTGTCGCCGCTGCCATCGCGTCCCAGCTGGTGGAACCGGTGGCTGCGGCCGTGGAGCGCCGATATTATCCCGGACTGCCACCGCCGAAGGGCGCATCGGTCGCTGTGCAGGTGGCCTTCGGACTGCGGTTCGGCTTACGCCTCCTGGTGATTCAGATCGTGCTGCTGCCGTTGCTGTTCATCCCGGTGGTGGGGTTCGCCCTGGCTCTCCTGGTGTCGGCCCATGCGCTCGGAGCGGGGATGGTGCAACAGACCGCCCTTCTACGCATGGATATGACCGGGGCGCGGCTGGCTTGGCGGCGTGTCCGGCTGTCGGGCTGGGTTCTCGGGCTGCTGTTGGCGTTGATGGCGCTGGTGCCGCTTCTCAACCTTTTGGTGCCTGTGCTTGGCACGGCGGCCGCGGTACACTTGCTGCATCGATCAACAGGCGATGAGTTACGCGAATCCTGGGGATAAAACGGGTCTTGGCGTTGTCCCTGCCGAACGGCGCGTGCTAGCCCGACCAGGCCAATCACAATGCTTTTGGAATCGAGGGAGTCTGCGATGTCGCTGTTCCGCCGCAAGGACGAGCCGGCCACTGGGACCACCGGGAGCGAAGGCGCACCCACGACGATTCCGGCTGCGCGCGATCCCGACCTTGCCATGCCGCCCTTCCGCCCGGCAGGGGCCGCGCCGGTGAGCACCGCCCCGGCGGCCTCCGCCGGCCCGACGGCGCCCCGGCCGAATTCGGCGCCAGCCAGCGCCGGCGTTCCCCGGCCGGGTGCGCCCACCGCCGCCGGGTCGCCGCGCGCGCCCACGCCCCGCCCTGAAACGGTCGAGCGCCGCACGCTGGTGGTCGGCAAGGGGATCAGCCTCCAGGGCACGGTGACCGAGGCGGAAAAGCTGATCATCGAAGGCACCATGGAAAGCCAGCTGCTGCAGGCGCAGGAACTGGTCATCACCCATTCCGGCGTCTTCAAGGGTGAGGTCGAGGTCGAAGACGCCGAGATCGCCGGCGTGTTCGATGGCTCCCTGACCGTCAATGGCAGCCTGACCATCCGGGCCACCGGCCGGGTGATCGGCGTGGCTCGGTCGCGCCGCCTGTCGGTCGAGGATGGCGGCCAGCTCTCCGGCAAGATGGAGATGATCACCGAGGCTTCGGCCGCCACGTCGTCCGCGCGCATCGCCCCGGCGCCGCGCAGCACGGAACCCGCCGACGCTTGAAGCTCCCCGCCGGCGCGAAGCGGGGAACCGCCTCGGGCCGCAACGCGCCGGCCCGCTTCAGCCATCCCTGACACCACACCGGTTGGCCCTGGCCGCCGGCAGGTTTGACCCGTCCCTGCCATGTCCGGCCTGCCGCGCGCCCTGGTCCTGCCCCTGCTTGCGCTCGGCTGTGCGTCCGACACCGGCGAGGAGGCGGCCGCCCTGATGCGGCATGCGCTCGAATCCACGCGCGCCAGCCAGACCCTGGTGGGCCAGGCGCCCCGCGGCACACCGGCAGCCAATACGGCCGCCGCCGTGGCGCCGGGTATGATGCCGGCACCGAATCTCGCTCCCGGCGCGTCGCGATCGCGCGGCAGCGGGCCACCAGGCACGGCCGCCGCACTGGTCGGGGTGACCGCCGACCAGGTGCGGCGCATGCTGGGCGACGCTTCGATCCGCCGCCCTGAAGGCGCGGCCGAGGTCTGGTTGTATGAGGCGCCCGCATGTCGGCTCGATGTCATCCTGTATGCCGAGGGCCCGTCCCTGGTCGTGGCCCATGCCGCGGCACGTGCCCTGGGCGGCGCCGAGGGCGTGACCGAGGCCGCCTGCCTGTCCGCGGTGGCCGCGGCGCCGGCGTCCGCACCCTGGGCGGCGCCCGGGCCGCGCTTGTGATTGCAATGTGCCGCGCATGAACGCCTGGCTCGATGCCTTCGTCCCCGCCTTCGCGCTGCTCGCCCTCGGTGCCCTGCTGAAGCGGCGGCTGCTGCGCGACGACACCGTCTGGGCGGGGATGGAACGCCTGATCTACTGGGTGCTGCTGCCGTCCCTGATCGTCGCCGCACTGTCGCCGCTGGACCTTGGCGCCTTGCCGCTGGGGCGCATCGCGGTCGCCATCTGGGTGGCGCTGGCGCTCGGCACCGTTGTGTCGGTGCTGCTGGCCCGATCGCTGGGCCATGGACATCCGGCCATGACGTCGGTGCTGCAGGGCGGCATCCGCTTCAACAACCTGATGGGCTTCGCCATCGTCGGCGCGCTGTTCGGGCCCGAGGGCGTCGGTTTCGGCGCGGTGGCCACCGGCATCATCGTGCCCTTCGTGCAGACGGTGACGACCTTGGCGTTCGCCTTCGACGGCAAGCGCGGGCCGCCGCGACCGGCGCTGGTGTTGCGGCAGTTGGCGCTGAACCCGCTGCTGTTGGCGGTGGGGATCGGCTTCGGCATCGCCGCGCTCGGCGGGTTGCCGGCGGGGCTTTCGCCCACCGTGCAGACGCTGGGGCGCGCTTCCGTCGCGCTCGGGCTGCTCTGCGTCGGCGCGGCGCTGTCGCTGGAAAGTTTCACCGACCGGGTGGGGACGCAGGCGGTGACGGGCGTACTCAAGCTCGCGGTGATGCCGGCGCTGACCTGGGCGCTGTGCCTCGCATTGGGCGTGCCGCCGCTGGCGATGGCGGTCGCGGTCATCTTCATGGCGCTGCCGACGGCCGCCACATCCTATGTCATGGCGCGCGCCATGGGCGGGGATGCGCCGCTGATGGCGGCGATCACCACGACGGAGCACATCGCGGCGATCGCCACCCTGCCGTTCTGGGTGTGGCTGGTCGCGCCGTGACAGCCGGGGAAAGGGCGGTCCGCGGTTGCCCGCTTGTCTCTCCGCCGCTAGAGCAGATCGCACCTGGCTGGAATCAGCCCGGCGCGTGAAGATGCTCGATCAAACAATGGCTTAGAACCTTCTGTGCCAGCGCGGTCTGGCGCAGAAGGAGCCCACCCATTCGGAAGGCGATACCCCATGACCAGCCTCGACATCCTCGGCATCGGCAACGCCATTGTGGACGTGCTGGCGCGGTCCGAGGACGCCTTCCTCGCCCGCCACGGCATGGCCAAGGGAGGCATGGCGCTGATCGGCCCGGACGACGCCGAGCGGATCTATGGCGACATGGGGCCGGGTGTCGAAAGCAGCGGCGGATCGGCGGCGAACACCTGCGCCGTGGCGGCCGCGCTGGGGGCGAAGGTCGGCTACCTCGGCAAGGTGGCGGATGATGCGCTGGGCGAGGTGTTTCGCCACGACATCACCGCCGCCGGCGTGACGTTCCCGACGGCGCCGCTGGCCGGCGGGGCGCCGACCGCGCGCTGCCTGATTCTGGTGACGCCGGACGGGCAACGGACGATGAACACCTTCCTCGGCGCATGCGTGACCTTTGGAGAGGCCGACCTGGACCATGACGCGATTGCCGCGGCGCAGGTGACGTATCTGGAAGGCTACCTGTTCGATCCGCCGGCCGCGCAGGCCGCCTTCCGCGGTGCGGCGCGCATTGCGCATGCGGCCGGGCGGCGCGTGGCGATCACCCTGTCGGACCCGTTCTGCGTCGAACGCCACCGCGACGCCTTCCGCGCCTTCGTGCGCGACGAAGCCGACATCCTGTTCGCCAATGAGGCCGAGATCTGTGCGCTGTACCAGACCGACAATTTCGATGCCGCGGCGACCATCGCCCAGTCCGAGGTCGGTCTGGCTGCGCTGACGCGCAGCGAGAAGGGCAGTCTGATCCTGACCTCCGGCGCGGCGCATGCGGTCGCCGCCGAACCGACGACGGTGGTGGACACGACGGGGGCGGGTGATGCCTATGCCGCCGGCTTCCTCGCGGCGCTGACGGCGGGGCGCGAGTTGGCGGAATGCGGGCGCTGGGCGTCGGTGGCGGCGGCCGAGGCGATCTCTCATTTCGGGGCACGTCCGCAGGCGGACCTGATGGCGCTGGTCGGCAAGGCGCGTTAGATCGGATCGCGCCTGACTGAAGCAGTCAGGCGCGTGAAGACGCTCGCTCGAGCACAGGCGTAGAGCAGTTTTTGCCAGCACGATCGGGCGCAAACTGCTGTAGGCGGCCCGCTGAAGGCGAAGCGCTTTTTTGCAGAGCGAGACCGAATCCCGGCCGCCTTCGGACAGGCGCAATGAACGGTAATGACCTTCGCCCACCACGGTTGAGACTGCGTTCCGGTGTGGCGGTCGGCGTTGGTGTTTCGGGGGCGCGCTTACCCTGCTCGCTTGACGGCCCTGCATCGGGCTGCGTTTGATTCGGTTCAGCCGGACAGGCGACTGGTCCGAGGACCGCGGAGGCGTGATCATGGGCGATGGCGGCTTGGCCGGAAGGGCTGCGCTGGTGACCGGCTCGACCGGCGGCATCGGCCTGGCCATCGCCGAACGCCTCGCCGCCAGCGGCTGCACCGTGACGATCCACGGCCTGGCGCCAGCGGAAGAAGGCGCCGCACTCGCCGCCGATATCGCCAGCCGCCATGCTGTCGCCGTCGCCTATCACCAGGCGGATCTCTCGTCACCCGGCGGCGTCGCGGCGTTGCTGGGCGCGGTGGGCGAAGCGCCCGATATCCTGGTCAACAACGCGGTGACCCGGCACCTCATGCCGATCGAGGCGATGACCGCGGCGGCGTGGGAGGCGGATTTGGCGGTGAATCTCTCCGCCCCGTTCCACGCGATCCGGCTCGCGCTGCCCGGCATGCGCGCGCGCGGCTGGGGGCGGATCGTCAACATGTCCTCGGTCTATGGCCTGTTCGCCAGCGCGGGGCGGGTCGGGTACGTCACCACCAAGACCGGCCTGATCGGCCTGACGCGCGCGGTCGCGATGGAGACGATCCGCGACGGCATCACGTGCAACGCGCTGTGCCCGGGGTCCACGCCGACGCCCGCGATCGAGGCGCGTATCGCCGCGAACATGGAAGCGCGCGGCGAGACCGACCGCGACGCCGCCATCCGCGATTTCCTCGCCGAGAAGCAACCGACACGTCGATTCGTGCGCCCCGAGGCGGTCGCGGCCATGGTCGCGTTCCTGTGCAGCCCGGCGGGGGACGACATTACGGGGGCCACCCTGCCGTTGGATGGAGGCTGGTCCGCAAGCTGAATCAACTGCGCTAGCCTTTGTTTGCGCGAGCATCTTCACGCGTCTGACTGATTCCAGTCAGACGCGATCTGCTCGAGGGAGGAGAGAACAATGAAAAGACGAACAATGTTGTCGGGTGCGGTGGCAGCCATGGCCGCGCCACGAATAGCATCGGCGCAGGCATGGCCTAACCGGCCGATCCGCCTGGTGATCCCCTGGCCGCCCGGCGGGACCACGGACATCCTGGCACGGATCATCCAGGTTCCGCTTTCGACGGCGCTGGGCCAGTCCGTGGTCATCGAAAATCGCGGTGGCGCCTCCGGAGCGATCGGGACCGCCGAACTGCTGCGATCCCCGCCGGACGGCAACGCCATCGGGATCGTGACCAGCACGCTGGTCTCGGCGCCGCTGCTGTCACGCCAGCCCTTCCACCCCGTGAACGACGTCACGCCGATCCTTCATTTGGCGGATGTGGCGAACATCCTCGCGGTTCATCCAAGCCTGCCGGTGTACTCGGTGCGGGAATTGATCGACTACGGCAAGGCGAACCCCGGCAAGCTTTCCTTCGCCTCGCCGGGCATCGGTTCGGCGGTGCACATCTCGGGCGAGATGTTCAAGCTGATGACCGGCGTGGACATGGTCCATGTGCCCTATCGCGGCGGCGGGCCGGCGATCGCGGCGCTGGTTGCCGGCGAGATCCAGCTGATGTTCGGCAATGGCAGCTCGACCCTGCCGCATGCGCGAACGGGGGCGGTGCGGGCGCTTGGCGTCACATCCGCGCAGCGCCAGCCCTACCTGCCGGACGTGCCGACCATCGCCGAGGCCGCGCTGCCAGGCTTCGACATCGTGGAATGGTATGCGGTGATCGGCCCCGCCGGCATGCCGGATCCGGTCGTGGAACGCATCAACCGCGAATTCATGGCGATCGTCGGGACGCCGGAAGGACGTGCGCGCCTGCTCGATCTCGGCTCGCAGGTTGTCGGCGGCACGCCGGCCGAGATGGGCACACTGCTGCGCGGTGACATGGAAAAGATCGGCCGCGTGGTGCGTGAGGCGCGGATCACGGTGGAATAGACGATGGGTCTCGCCGGTCGCATGGCGCGACCGGCGATGCGCCATTCGGCCCGGTTCGGGTCGCGATGCGTCATCGACCGGAAACGAGAAAGGGCGCGGCCCCCAATGGTGCCGCGCCCTCCCCGCTTTTTTTCCAGAAATGGCGCAGTCGGCGTCAGGCCGCCTTCGCCATCCCGCGCAGCACGTAATGCAGGATGCCGCCGTTCTTGTAGTATTCGACCTCATCGGCGGTATCGACGCGGCACATCACCTGCGTCTTCACCTGCGTCCCATCGGCGCGGGTGATCACCACATCCATCATCATGCGCGGGGACAGGTTCTCCACGCCCAGGATGTCGATGGTCTCATCCCCCGTCAGGCCGAGCGAGGCGCGGCTCTCGCCTTCCTTGAACACCAGCGGCAGCACGCCCATGCCCACCAGGTTGGACCGGTGGATGCGCTCGAAGGATTCGGCGATCACCGCCTTCACGCCCAGCAGGAAGGTGCCTTTCGCCGCCCAGTCGCGCGACGACCCGGTGCCGTATTCCTTGCCGCCGAGCACGACCAGCGGCACGCCTTCCGCCTTGTACTTCATCGCCACGTCGTAGATCGGCGCCACTTCGCCCGACGGGTAATGCTTGGAGATGCCGCCTTCGACGCCCGGCACCATCTCGTTCTTGATGCGGATGTTGGCGAAGGTGCCGCGCATCATCACCTGATGGTTGCCGCGGCGCGCGCCATACGAATTGAAGTCGTCCTGCCGCACCTGGTGTTCCAGCAGGTATTCACCCGCCGGCGACGCCTTCTTGATCGATCCGGCCGGGGAGATGTGGTCGGTGGTGATGGAATCGGCCAGCTGCGCCAGGATGCGCGCACCCTTCACATCGCCGGTCGGCTTCGGGTCCATCGTCATGCCTTCGAAATACGGAGGGTTCTGCACGTAGGTGGAACCGGAATTCCAGCGATAGGTGTCGCTGTCCGCATCGACGCGGATGGCCTGCCACTGCGCCGGCCCCTTGAACACATCGCCATAGCGTTCCTGGAACATCTCCCGCGTCACCACGGCATGCACCGTGTCGGAGACTTCCTTCTGCGTCGGCCAGATGTCCTTGAGGAACACCGGCTGGCCGTCCTTGCCCGGGCCGATCGCTTCCGTCGTCAGGTCCTTCTTCACCGTGCCGGCGAGGGAATACGCGACGACCAGCGGCGGGGATGCCAGGTAGTTCGCGCGCACATTGGCATGCACGCGGCCTTCGAAGTTGCGGTTGCCCGACAGCACCGAGGTCACGACCAGCTTGTTGCCCTCGACCGCATCGACGATCGGTTCGGCCAGCGGCCCGGAATTGCCGATGCAGGTGGTGCAGCCGTAGCCGACCGTCTGGAAGCCCAGCGCATCCAGATACGTCGTCAGCCCGGACTTGTTCAGATACTCGGTCACCACCTGCGACCCCGGCGCGAGCGAGGTCTTGACCCACGGCTTCGCCGTCAGCCCCTTCTCCACCGCCTTCTTGGCCACGAGGCCGGCGGCCACCAGCACATAGGGGTTGGAGGTGTTGGTGCAGGACGTGATCGCTGCGATCACCACATCGCCATGACCGAGGTCGTAATTCGCACCTTCGACCGGCACGCGCAGCTCGGCCTTGTCGCCGGGCACGCCCATGGTGCCGGCCGCGAGGTCCTTGCCGAAGGCTGTGGCGACATTGGACAGCGCCACGCGATCCTGCGGACGCTTCGGCCCGGCCATGGACGGTTCCACGGTGGACAGGTCCAGTTCCAGCGTGTCGGTGAACACCGGATCGGGCATCCCCTTCTCATGGAACATGCCCTGCGCCTTCAGGTAGTCGCGCGCCAGGTTGATGCGGTGCTCGTCACGGCCCGACAGCCGCAGGTAATCGAGCGTGACGTCGTCCACCGGGAAGAAGCCGCAGGTGGCACCGTATTCCGGTGCCATGTTGCCGATCGTCGCGCGGTCGGCCAGCGCCAGTTGCTCGAGGCCCGGGCCGAAGAACTCGACGAACTTGCCGACCACGCCCTTCTTGCGGAGCATCTGCGTGACGGTCAGCACCAGGTCGGTGGCGGTCATGCCCTCGCGCAGCTTGCCGATCAGCTTGAAGCCGATCACGTCAGGGATCAGCATGGCGATCGGCTGGCCGAGCATCGCCGCCTCGGCCTCGATGCCACCGACGCCCCAGCCCAGCACGCCCATGCCGTTCACCATGGTGGTGTGGCTGTCGGTGCCATAGCAGGAATCCGGGAAGGCGAAGGTCTCGCCGGTATCCGTCGCGGTCCAGACCACCTGCGACAGGTATTCCAGGTTCACCTGGTGGCAGATGCCGGTGCCCGGCGGCACGACGCGGAAATTGTCGAAGGCTTCCTGGCCCCAGCGGAGGAATTCATAGCGCTCGCCATTGCGCTCGAACTCGACATCCACGTTCTTTTGCAGCGCGGCGGCCGAACCGGAATAGTCCACCATCACCGAATGATCGATCACCAGATCGACCGGCACGAGCGGGTTCACCTTGCGCGGGTCGCCGCCCAGCTTCAGCAGGGCGTCGCGCATCGCGGCCAGATCGACCACCGCGGGCACGCCGGTGAAGTCCTGCAGCAGGATGCGCGCCGGGCGGAACGGCACTTCCTTGGTGGAGCGGCCTTCCTTCACCCATTCGGCGATCTTCTTCGCGTCATCGACGGTATAGGACCGGCCATCCTCGAAACGCAGCACGTTCTCGAGCAGCACCTTGAGGCTGTAGGGCAGGCGGCTGACATCACCGATGCTCTTGGCCGCTTCGGGCAGGCTGAAGTAATGGTAGGTCTTGCCGTCCACTGACAGGGTACGGCGGGTCTTCAGACTGTCCTGCCCGATCATCCGCATGGCTGGGGTGCCCTTCCTTCATCCGAGGCCGCCATTCGCGGCCGCACAAACCGGCCGTATAAAGCATGGCGGCCGGCAGCGGTCCATGGAGCGAGGGGGCGTGTTTGGCTGAACCCGGCGATGCTGTGCTCGAAGCGCGCGACCTGGCGTGCCTGCGCGGTGAGCGGGTGGTCTTCGCCGGCCTATCCCTGGCTCTGCCGGCCGGTTCCGCCCTGTTGCTGACTGGCGCGAACGGCGCCGGCAAATCGACACTGCTTCGCATTCTCAGTTCGCTTCTTCGACCAGCGGAAGGGGCGGTGCTTTGGCGTGGCAAGGACGTCGCCGCGGACCCGGCGGCGCATGCGGCGCGGCTGCGATACCTGTCGCACCAGGATGGCGTGAAGCCGGCGCTGACAGTGACCGAGAATCTCGCCTTCTTCGCCGCGCTCTGGGGCGGTGACGTCGCGGCCGCATTGGATGCCATGGGGCTGACGCCGCTCGAAGCGCTGCCGGCGCGGGTACTTTCGTCGGGGCAGACGCGCCGGCTGGCGCTGGCACGTCTGGCGCTGGCGCCGGTGCCGCTGTGGCTGCTCGATGAACCGACGACGGGGCTGGATGCGGCGTCGGTCGAACGGCTCGGGCCGCTGCTGGCGGCGCATCGCGCGGCGGGCGGAATCGTCGTCGCGGCCACGCATATCCCTCTGCCATTGCCCGATGCGCTGGAATTGCGGCTGTGAGGGCCTTCGCCGCGCTGCTGGTGCGCGAGATCCGCCTCGCGCTGCGCTACCCCGCCGATACGCTGGCCGCCGTGCTGTTCTTCGTGCTGGTCGCGGCGCTGTTTCCCTTTGGCGTCGGCCCGGCGCCCGAAACCCTGGCGCGCCTGGCGCCCGGCGCCCTGTTTGCCGCCGCGCTGCTCGCCGCGCTGCTGCCGCTCGATCGCCTGTTTGGCGCGGATGCCGATGATGGGACGCTGGACCAGCTGCTGCTGTCGGGATTGCCGCGCGGGGGCATCGCCGCGGCCAAGGCAGCTGGCCACTGGATCACCACAGGTTTGCCGCTGCTGGCCGCGACTCCGGTCGCCGCAGCCATGCTGAACCTGCCGGTCGAAGCCTGGGGCACGGCGGTGATCGCGTTGGCGCTGGCGACCGCGTTGTTGTCTCTGCTGGGGACGCTGGGGGCGGCGTTGACGTTGGGCGCGCGGCGAGGATCGGTGCTGTTGCCGCTGCTGGTGCTGCCGCTGGCGATCCCGGCGGTGATCTTCGGTGCCGCGGCCATCGAAGCCGCCGGCGCGGGGCTGTCGCCGGCACCGTTCCTGATGCTGTTGGGGGCAGGGGTGTCGCTGGCGCTGCCGCTGGCGCCGCTGGCGGCGGGGGCCGCGCTGGCGGCGGACTGACGCCGGCAGCGCCGATCGGGACAGCTGGCAGGCGGCTCGTCAGGAAGTTTTGCGCCAGGCCGTACTGGCGCAGAAACGCTCTATGTCCTTGATCGATCGCGCATCTTTCACGCGCCTGAGTGAGCCCTGTCAGGCGCGATCTGCTCCAGGGCCACCGGAGAAGCCGCCTCCGATCTGGTCGCGGGACGGGGCAGCCCGCGTGAGGCAGCGCCCTGCTTCTTTAGGAAATCACGAAAACGTGAACACTAAATAGGCTGGGCGTGGTGCCGCAGCACGGCGGGGCCTGGTCGCACGCGATGCACGCGATGCGAGAAATTGGTGAACGTCGCCAGGGCACGCTCCGCTGCCGAAACGGCCAGCCGCCGGGGCGCGACCTTGCGCCGTCATCCCGCACTTAAATCAACCTATGGATGACTCACACAACCATAGCGTGTCTCACCACGCGAATCACGCCTCATTGGTATGGATTTACACGGAATATTGAGTTTGCAAGAAGCGTCGGACAGCGTGAAAACGCACCGTTGTCCTTAAACATCTAAAAAATAGTAAAAACCTCGCTTTTATGTCCTTCTCCGCCTCCGCCCTCTGCCGAGCCACAGTCGCTCCTGCCATCACGGCGGGCGCGTCGAGCGCGGCGCGGGTGGCTCGTCGGCTGGCGCAGTCAGCGCGTTGTGGCCGGTCCATCGCCGTCCGGGACGTGGCTTCGGTCCGGAGTGCCGCGATGGGCTCCGACGAGGGCTGCCCGGCCGGGGATCCTGCCGTTTCCGTGCAGGCCATCGTGCAGCCCGGCAAGGCATCGTCGCGGGCGCCACGACCCGCCACGCGCCGGGCAGCCCCGCGCCGCCTGTCGGGCAAGCCGGGCCGATCAGCCGGGCGACCCGGCGCACCCGCTGCGCACCACGCTTTCGACCTGATTGCCCTGCCGCGCAGCCGCGCGGCGGGGCCTTTCGCGTTTCAGCCCGCTTGCCGCGCCCCGCGCGCCGGCACCTTCGAATCCTGAGGAGAGAGTCGCATGGCCACCATCACCGGCACCACCGGCGCCGATACGATCAGCGCGAACAGCAGCGGCTCCATCCCGGATGTCCAAGCTAACACTGCTGACCTCATCTACGGCGACAGCTCGGTCGCCGGTGCGGAGACGACGCTCGGCGGCGCTGACAAGATCGACGGGCGCGGCGCCAACGACGTGATCTACGGCCAGGGCGGCAACGACAGCATCCTCGGCAGTTCCGGCAATGACAGCATCTATGGCGGCGTCGGGGATGACACGGTCCGGGGCGGCGACGACAATGATCTCATCGAAGGCGGTTCGGGCAATGACAGCCTGCACGGCGAATCCGGCAACGATGTCGTGCGCGGTGGCGCAGGCAACGACCGGCTGAACGGTGGAAGCGGCAACGACACGCTCGAAGGCGGCGCGGGCGCCGACACCTTCAGCGAGTCGGGCGGCAACAGTGGCGGCATCGATGAGCTTTCCTACGCGTCCGATACGACTGGCGTCACGGTAAACCTCGCCGCGGGCACCGCCTCCGGCGGTGACGCGCAGGGCGATGTTTTCGGAGCGAACCAGTTCGAGAACCTGCGCGGCGGCTCCGGCAACGACAACCTCACGGGCAGCACCCACCACGACAACCGCATCTTCGGCGGCGCCGGCGACGATACGATCACCACCAATCTCGGCGACAGCGCCTATGGCGAGGCCGGCAACGACCTCATGATCGGCAGCACCGGCACCGGTGCGAACGATGCCGACTACCTCGATGGCGGCGACGGCGACGACACGATCACCGGCAACAACGGCGCGGACACCATCCTCGGCGGTACCGGTAGCGACAGCCTGGCCGGCGGCGCGCAGGCCGAGACGATCGACGGCGGCGCGGACAACGACACCGTCATGGCATCGGCCGGTAATGACAGCCTGGTCGGCGGCAGCGGCGTGGACCTCATCGACTACACCGGCATCACCAACGCGGTGACGGTCAACTTGGAGGCCGGCACGGGCACGGGCGGTGCCGGCAACGATGCCGTCAAGGGCTTCGAGAACGCCATCGGCGGGTCGGGTGCGGACAGCATCGTCGGCACCTCCGGCGCCAACGTCCTCCAGGGTGGCGCGGGCACCGCGAACGACACCCTGGTCGGCGCCGCGGGCGATGACAGCCTCGTCGGTGGCGGCGGGGACGACCGCCTCGATGGCGGTGACAACAACGACACGCTGAACGGCGGCGCGGGCAACGACTCGCTGATGGGCGGCGCCGGCACGGACATGGCGGATTACTCCGGCTCGACCGCAGCCGTGACCGTCCTGCTCAACGATGCAAACAACGGCACCGGTGGCGGCGCGGACGTGGGCGCCGACAGCCTGACCAGCATCGAGAACGTCACCGGCGGTTCGGGCAATGATGCCATCACCGGTTCCGTCGGCGGTCCGGCCAACCAGTTCGACGGCGGCGCCGGCAACGACACGCTGCTCGGCGGCGGTGGCGATGACACGCTGATCGGCGGCACCGGCAGCGACTGGGCGTCCTATGCCGGTGCGACCGGCGCGGTCGCGGTGACGATCGACGGTGCAGGCGATGGCGGCTCCAGCGGTGCGGCCGGCAACGACGTCCTGTCGGGTATCGAGAACATCCTCGGCAGCTCCAACGACGACACCCTGATTGGCGGCACCGGCGACAACAGCCTGCTGGGTGGTGACGGCAACGACACCCTCGTCGGCAATGGCGGGTCTGACTACCTGTCGGGCGGCGCCGGCAACGACGCCATCATCGGCGGCACCGGCAATGAGACGATCGTCGGCGGCAGCGGCTCCGACTCGATCCAGGGTTCGGCGGGCAACGACAGCATCGATGGCGGCCCGGGCATCGATGTCATCGACTACTCCGGTGGCACGGGCGCGGTCATCGCCAACCTGCAGACCGGCATTGTGCAGGATGGCTTCGGCGGCACCGACACGGTCTCCGACCTCGATGTGATCAGCACCGGTGGCTACAACGACAGCATCGTTGGTGGCGCGGGTGACGAGACGGTGGTCGCCGGCGGCGGCGACGACACGGTCGTCGGTTCGTCCGGCGACGATCTCCTGGTCGGCGGCACGGGCACCAACGCGCTCGACTACACCGGCTCGACCGATCCGGTGACCGCCAACCTCGTCACTGGCATCGTGCAGGATGGTCAGGGCGGCACCGATACCGTGTCCGACTTCGGCGTGATCAGCACCGGCACCGGCAATGACAGCATCGTCGGCGGCGAGGGTGCCGAGACGATCAATGCCGGCGGCGGCGACGACACGGTGGTCGGGTCGGCTGGCGATGACAGCCTGGTGGGTGGTTCCGGCACGAACACCCTCGACTACTCCGGCTCGAACGCGCCGGTGTTCATCGACCTGAGCGGCGGCAATGACACCGTCGATGACGGCCAGGGCGGCATCGACACCATCTCGGGCTTCAGCGGCTACGAGCTCGGCGGCGGGAACGACACCTTCGTCGCGGGCAATGGCGACGACACGGTGGACCTGGGCGGTGGCGAGGACAGCTACGCCTGGAGCGATGGCGGCGGCAACGACACCATCTACCTGGGCGGTGGGTCCGACACGCTGGACCTCGAAGGCTGGAACCCGGGCAACAACCCCTGGACGGTGACCGGCGGTGGCGACGACTCCACCCCGAGCGTGTTCAGCAACGGCGAAGACACGCTGACCGTCTATGGCTACACCCCCGGCGACGACACCATCACCTGCTTCGCCGAGGGCACGCGCATCGCGACCGCCCGCGGTGAGGTCGCGGTGGAAGACCTGCGCGCCGGCGACCTGGTGGTGACCGCCCATGGCGGCGCGCCGCTGCAGCCGCTGGTCTGGGTCGGTCGCACGCAGGTGAACATCGCGCGGCAGCGCGACGCTTCCAAGGCGGCGCCGATCCTGATCAAGGCGGATGCGCTGGCCGCTGGGGTTCCGTTCCGCGACCTGCGCGTCAGCCCCGAGCATGCCATCTTCCTCGATGGCCGGCTGGTCCCTGCCCGGCTGCTGGTGAACGGCACCAGCATCGTGCAGGAACTGTGGATGCGCGAAGTGACCTACTTCCATGTCGAATTGGAAGGTCACGGGCTGGTGGTGTCGGAAGGTGCGGTGACCGAATCGTATCTCGACGACGGCAACCGGCACCTGTTCGACAACGCGAAGATCACCGCCCTGGTGGTGGATTTCGAAGCGAAGCGCGGCAATGGCACCTATCTCGCGCAGGCCTGCGCGCCGGTGGTGTTCGAAGGCTCGACGGTGCTTGAGACCATTCGCGGGCGGATCGCGGCCCGCGCGGAAGAGGGTTCGCGCCGCCGCAAGGCGGGGTGACCCGACACACCCCCCGATAAGGGGGAAAGTAGCGCGCCCGGTGGACGCGCAACTCTGCACCTGCCCGGGTGGTTGCCGCCCGGGCAGGCTCTGCTTCCAGCTGTCCCGCAGCCGCGTGCTGTGGTGCCGCGAGCGGTTCCTGGACGCGCACAGCCGTCCCGGCGGCGAAAGTGTATGCCCGACGTCACCGTGACGATCGCTGGGGCCGGCTCCACCTCGCTCATCCAAAAAATCACCGAATGCCTCGCGGCTGGATGCGTAGTGCGTGCGGGCCGCGCTGCCGCAATCTATCCCTGCCTTTGGGACCATGCCGTCCTCGCGCAGGCCGGAGCGAATACTTGATCAACGCGCTACCGCTGGTCGGTGGAGGGTCTCCAGGGCCGAAGTTATGATGGAGGATCGATTCGCTGCCGCGGTGTCAGCCCGCCAGCGCATTGCCGGCCGCCACCAGCAGGGTGACGCCCGTGCCGACTCTCGCGGAGGGACGCATCACCCATGGCCCCATCAACGGACACCCCGCCCGACGATCTGATCATCACGCTGCGCCCCGTTGCCGGCGGCGCCAGCACCATCGAGATCGAGCGTCTCCAGGACGGGTCGTATCGCGCCACCCATAGTGCCGGCATGGGATCGCTTGAGCTCTGCCGCACGGCGGATCTCGAACGGCTGCTGCGTCAGTTGAACGAGGCACTCATCACCGGGACGACCTCCGGCTATGTCGCGGCCGTGCGGAACCTCCATGACACGGAGCTGGCCCGGTCGGCCTGATCCGCCGCCGCCAAGCCCCTCCCGGCGCATCGATCGGCGTTCGTTGCCCGCGCGCTACTCAGCGCTACTTCCCCGCGCGCTACTCAGCGCGACGCGGCCGCGACAGCAGGCGCGCCATCGCCTCCTGCACCGTGATCCGCTCCCCCACCAGGTCGGCCACTGCCTCGCAGATCGGCAATTCAACGCCCGCCGTGCCCGCCCGCGCCACGATGGCGGGCGCCGTCGCGACGCCCTCCGTCACGCCGGCCCGCGCCGCCAGCACATCCGACAGTGTTTCGCCCCGCCCCAGCGCCAGGCCAAGCGACATGTTCCGGCTGCCCGGCCCCGAACAGGTCAGCATCAGGTCGCCCAGCCCTGTCAGCCCCGCCGCCGTTTCCGCCCGCCCGCCCAGCGCCACGGCAAGGCGCGCCAATTCCGCCAGGCCGCGCGTGACCAGGGCGGCGCGCGCATTCTCCCCCAACCCCGCGCCGATCACCGCACCGGCAGCGATCGCGATCACGTTCTTGGCCGCGCCGCCCACTTCCGCGCCGATCGGGTCCTCCCCGCCATAAAGCCGGAAGGTGGGGGACGACAGCAGCTCCAGCCCCTCGGCGCGCAGCACCGGGTCGCTGGCTGCGACCACCGCAGCGGCGGGCAGGCCGCGCGCCACCTCATGCGCGAAATTCGGCCCCGACAGCACGCCCGCCGACACCCCCGGCCGCAGGCTGGCAATCATCTCCAGCGGCAGGCGCAGCGTGCCGGCTTCCACACCCTTGCAGCATGCCAGCAGCGGCACCGCCCGCACCGGCAGGTCCGCCAGAACGCGCGCGAGTGCCTGCGCCGGTACCACCAGCAACGCCAGCGCGGCGCCATCCAGCGCCACGGCTGCATCGGCGGTGACCGCCACCGCATCCGGCAGCCCGATGCCCGGCAGATACCGCGCATTCTCCCGCGCGGCAGCGATCGCGCCGGCACGGCCCGGGTCGCGCGCCCAGAGCGTGACCTCCCGCCCCGCCCGCGCCGCCTGGATGGCCAGCGCCGTGCCCCAGGCACCGGCGCCGATAACGGCGATCCGCCCCGTCATGACGACCAAACCGACGCCAAGTGACGGTTTCCAAAGGCCCTTAGGCCTTTGGTGGGTGAGGTCCGGAGAGGGCAAAGCCCTCTCCGGTTCAACCGCGCGATCATTCCGCCACCACCCGTGTCACCGAAACCCCCGCCCCATCCTCCGTCCCAAGCACCGAGACCAAAGCCCCAAGCACCCCACGCGCCGCATCCTCGAACCCGAAGGGCGCCTTCACGACGACCAGCCCGCTGCCATTCAGCCGGCGCGGATCGGTCGGCTCGCGCAGCCACATCTCAGCCGCAATCACGTCCCGCACGCCGGACGCCCGGAGCGCGTCATGGAAGTCGCGCACCGGCGCGCGGTGCTTGACCGGATACCAGGCCGCGACGATGCCGGCGCGGAAGCGACGCTGCAGTTCGGCCACGCCGGCGACCAGGCGATCGAACTCGTCCTCCGCCTCGAAGGGCGGGTCCAGCAGCACCAGGCCGCGGCGTTCAGGGAAGGGCGTGAGGGCCCGGACGGCCTCATAGGCATCGCGCAGATGGACCGAGACCTGCCGGTCGCGGGCGAAATGGGCGCGCAGCGCGGCGTGGTCCTCGGGGTGAAGCTCGCTGCAGATCAGCCGGTCCTGCGGGCGCAGCGCCGCGCGGATCAACGCGGGCGAACCGGGATATCGCGCCGGGAACCCCTGACCCGCCAGCGCCGCGACGAAGGGGGCGAGGGGCCCGTCCGCCAAGCCTTGCAGACGCAACGCCCCGCGTGCGGCTTCGCCGGTGCGGGCGGCCTCATCCGCCGACAGGTCGTACATGCCGCGCCCGGCATGGGTGTCGAGCACCGCGAAGGGCGCATCCTTGCGCTTCAGCGCATCGAGCAGCAGCAGAAGCAACGCGTGCTTGAGGCAGTCCGCGTGATTGCCGGCATGGAAGGCGTGGCGGTAATTCATGCGGCGCCAGCCAGTTCCGCCAGCGGCCAGCGCGGCCGGGGATTGTGGTCCATCGGGTCGATCAGCCCGGCGCGCAGCCGCTCGATCCCGGCCCAGGCGACCATCACGGCGTTGTCGGTGCACAACCGCAGCGGCGGGGCGAGCATGGGCACCCCGGCGGCCATCGCGGCTCCGGCCAGCGCTGTCCGGACCGCGCCATTCGCCGCGACGCCGCCGGCCACCACCACCGCCGTCGCCACCGGCATCATCCCCAGCGCATGGCGCGCGCGATCGGCCAGCACCGCGGCGACCGAGGCCTGGAACGATGCCGCGACATCCTCCCGCCGCGCCGTGCCCTGCGCCAGTGCCCGCGCCACCGCGGTCTTCAGGCCGGAGAAGGAGAAATCGCACCCGGCCCGCCCGAGCAGTGGCCGCGGCAACGGCACCGCGCGCGCATTGCCGGTGGCGGCCAGCCGTTCCAGATGCGGCCCGCCCGGCCAGGGCAGGCCCATGAGCTTCGCCGCCTTGTCGAAGGCTTCCCCGACAGCGTCATCCAGCGTTGTGCCGAGCCGGCGGTAACGCCCCAGCCCTTCGACCGCCACGCATTGGCAATGCCCACCCGACACCAGCAGCAACAGATACGGGAAGGCGGGCGCCCCTTCAGGCAGCAGGCCCGGCAACCGCGCCGTCAGCGCATGGGCCTCCAGGTGGTTCACCGCCACGAAGGGCAGCCCCTGCGCGATCGCCACGCCCTTGCCGAAGGATGCCCCGACGATCAGCCCGCCGATCAGGCCCGGCCCTGACGTCGCCGCCACCGCGCCGAGGTCGGCATACCCCAGCCCCGCCCGGTGCAGCACCGTCTCCGCCAAACCCGGCAAGGCCGCCAGATGCGCCCGCGCTGCGATCTCCGGCACCACGCCGCCATAGACGGCGTGTTCCTGTTCCTGGCTCAGCACCGCCTCGGCCAGGATGATGCCATCGGGGGCGAGGACCGCGGCGGCGGTCTCGTCGCAACTGCTCTCCAGCCCCAGCACGGGGCCACGCAGCGTCATGCCATCGTCCGCATTCATGGGGAGGGTTTATCGTCTTTCCGGAGGTTCGGCACCGGCCCGCGCGCCATCCACGCAGGATATCCCGATGGGTCGTGGGCCGGGGTGCGGACAGCCCGGCGCCGATCATGCGCTGGACCGAAATGTCCGCCACAGCCGACCATGCTCGACGACGTTGGACCGGAGTGGCTCCGCCCTGGGGTATCCGCTGTGCGCCCTTGTTTGAGCGCGCATCGTCGCGCGCCCGCCTGATTTCAGTCGAACGCGATCTGCTCTAAGACGCGCCCATGGCCCTCGCCCATCCCGCCGCCGTTCCGATGCATCGCCGGCCGCTGCCCCTGCGTGTCGGCACGCGCGCCTCCCCGCTCGCCTTGTGGCAGACGCGGGACTTCCTCGACCGCATCACGCATTTCTGCCCCGTGCTGCGCGACGCCAAGGCGTTCGAGGAGCACGCGATCCAGACATCCGGCGATCAGATCCAGGATCGCAAGCTGGCCGATATCGGCGGCAAGGGGCTGTTCGCGAAGGAGATTCACGAGGCCCTGCTCGATCGCCGCGTCGATTTCGCCGTGCATTCGCTCAAGGACCTCGAGACCGAGATGCCCCCCGGCATCGTGCTGGCCTGCACGCTGAAGCGGGAGGATGCGCGCGACTGCCTGCTGCCCGGCCCGGCGCTGCCACCCTGCGACCCGGCCGACCCGCTCGCCGCGCTGCCGGTCGGCGCGGTGGTCGGCACCTCATCCGTCCGGCGCCAGTCGCAGTTGCTGCATCTTCGCCCCGACCTGCGCGTGGTGATGTTCCGCGGCAATGTGCAGACACGTCTGCGCAAACTGGCCGAAGGGGAAGCCGCGGCGACGATGCTCGCCTTGGCCGGGCTGCGTCGGATGGGCCTCAACCCCGCCGGCAGCGTCGCCATCGACCCGGAAGTGATGGTGCCCGCCGCCGGACAGGGCATCGTCGGCGTGACCGTGCGGGCGGACAATACGGAGCTGCACGAACTCCTTGCCGCCATCGAGGACCCCGAGGCGCGTGCGGTCTCGCTCGCCGAACGTGCGCTGCTGGCGGCGCTGGACGGGTCCTGCCGCACGCCGATCGGCGGGCATGCCAGGTTGCTCGAAGGCGGGCGGCTGCGGTTGACCGGGCTGGTCGCGCGGGCCGATGGAACCTTCCTGATGAAACGGACCGAGGAAGCGCACGCCGCCGACGCGGTGCGGCTGGGGGTGGAGCTGGGGCAAGCGTTGCGACGGGACAGCCCGGCCGATCTGTTTGCGTGAAAGGCGGGCGCTATGGCGCCGGCGACCCGGATGAGAGCGTGATGGTCGTAGGTGCGAACGCACCGAAGGTCTGAATCACACGATAAAACAAGAGTTTAGAACGAGCATCTTTACGCGCCTGACTAAGTTCAGTCAGGCACGATCCGTTCTAACGCTCGGCAGCCTTCTTCGCATGGAGCAGGCGGAACGCGGGCGGCGTCAGCACGGTGACGAGGAAGATGCGCGTGACGTGCAGCGTGACGATCAGCGCCACATCCATGCCCAGCACCTTGCCCGTCAGGCTCATCTCCGCCACCCCACCGGGTGCGGTGCCCAACAGCATCGCCCCCAGCGGCTCCCCGAAGGCCCAGGCGAGCAGCGCGCCCGCCAGCGCGCAGGCGGCCATCAGCTGCACCACCTGCATGATCGCATGCGGCAGGAAGCGGCGCAGTGGGCGGATCGTCTCCCGCCCGAACGCCGCACCCAGGCTGGTGCCGAGCAGCACCTGCGCCAACGCTGACAACCATGGGGGAACGCCCGACAACGCGAAGCCCGATGCCGTCAGCGTCGCCGTCACCGCCAGCGGCCCCAGCATCCAGCCGGCGCGCACGCCGATGCGCACCAGCAGCAGGCCCGCCGCCAGGCCACCGGCGATCTGCAGCGCCAGGATCGCCGGCAGGAACGGCAGGATGGCCGACGCCTGCGGGACATCCCCCTTCAGCCCCGCAAGGGCGAACAGGTTGGGCACCAGCACCACCACGGAACAAACGCGAAGCAACTGCGCCAGGGCAACCGGCGCCGGCCGTCCGCCATAGCCTTCGGCGAGCATCGCCATGTCGGCCACGCCGCCGGGGATCGATGAGAACCAGGCCGTCGCCATGTCCACCTTGCCGCGCTTCGCCAACATCGGCGCCAGCGCCGCGCCGATCGCCAGGGTCACGAAGGCCGCCAGCAACAGCAGCCCTGCCTTGGAGGCGAGCAGCGAGGCCGTGGCCGGCGTGAAATAGGCCCCGAGCGCGATGCCGATGATACCCATGAAGACGTTACGGATGCGCGGGTCGGCTTCCGCCGGCAATCCGGACAAGCGCATCCCCGCGACCGCCACCAGCGATCCGATCAGCCAGGGCAGCGGCAGGTGAAGCACCCAGAAGATGGTGCCACCCAAGCCGCCGATCGCGGCGCCGAACACCAGGCGCCATGCCTTCCCGGCGGTCACGACGGGCCACCCCTGTGCGGGTCCGGAGGCTGGCGAATGCTGGCGTGCTCCTGCGTCGTTGCTGCCGGTGGGAATGATCCCGTCGGCCATCACACGCAAGTCCCGCGCCATGCAGGGGAGGGCCGCGCCTCCGTGGCACCTGCACCCGCGCGCAAAAGTGCTTTATTTGATCAAGTATCTTCACGCGCCTGACTGATTCCAGTCAGGTGCGATCTGCTCCAGGCCATCAGGCGATGACGACGCGGTCCCGCCCCGCGGCCTTGGCCGCGTAGAGCGCCCTGTCGGCCGCCGCCAGCGCCGCATCCAGCGTCATCGCGCCGCCCAGCGCGGCAACCCCGACGCTGAGCGTGACCCGCGACCCATCCCCGGCGGGGTGGGGGACGCCATCGGCGACCAGTGCGCGGAGGCGGTCGGCGACGCCGGCCGCGGTGGCGGGGTCATCGCCGGGCAACAACAGTGCGAATTCCTCCCCGCCCAGTCGCCCTGCGACATCGGCGGTGCGCACCGCCTGCCCGATCGCGGCGGCGACACCGCGCAGCACGACATCGCCGGCCGGATGCCCGAAGCCGTCATTGATCGCCTTGAACCGATCGAGGTCGAGCATCAGCACCGAACAGGCAGCGCCATCCCGCTGCGTGGCGCCGATCGCCGGCAGGGCGCGGGCGACGAAGCCGCGCCGGTTGGGCAAGCCGGTGAGCGGATCGGTCTCCGACAATGCGGCCAACTGCCGTTCCAGCAGATCCCGCCGCCGCCAGCTTTCGATGTGGAGCAGGAAGAACAGCGGGACCAGCGCATCCAGGATGACCCAGATCCAGTCGAGCAGTTCATCCTCCGGCGCCACGCCGCGCTGGATGACGGTCACGGCATCGAGGACCGACAGGCTGCCGACCCCGAGCAGCAGGAAGGTGCCCACCAGGCGCAGGATGCGGCGCCAACCATCGCCTCGAACCTGGAACGCGCGCACCACGCCATAGCCAAAGGCGGCGAGCGCAAGCAGCGCCGTGATGGCCCGCAACGCGACATGCAGCGCGACGTCCAAGGTCATGGATAGGCCCCTTCGTGATCCTCGGTTGGATCACCCACCAGAGGCCGGAACCGATTTGTAAACCGTTACGCCTCGCTGATCACCCCCTAGTTGATGGCCCTGCCTCAGCGCTGCCGCCTCGGCGCGCCTGGCTTCCCCGCCGCCTGGCGGTGGGCCGGGCGAGCGCGACGGGCCTGACGCGGCCCTACCGCGTGATCGTCGTGCCGTTCCGGTCTGGGGGCACCGCGCCTAGGCGGCGCCATCACCCCGCCGCGGGCACCGAAGCCGGCGCCGACCACGCGATCCGCCCGACTTCGCCGCAGGCGTTGCATTCGGCCTTCCAACTGCCGTGCTCGGCGCCGCAGGCGGTGCAACGCCAGACCGGTGCGCCGGGTGCGTTCGCCGCGCCGCGCAGCCAGCGCGCCTGGGCGGCGCGGGCATCGGCGGTGTCGCCGTGCTCGGCTTCCTCCAATTCGGCCAGCATCAGGAAGGCGCGGCGATCGGCGGCTCCGGCGGTGGCCAGCGCCTCCAGTTCCGCCCGTGCCCGGCCGGTCAGCCCGGCATCGAGCGCGATCCGCGCCATCAGCAGCCGGCTTTCGGGATGGCTGGCATTGCGATGGGTCAGGTCCTCGACCGCCTTGACGCGTGCGAGCGGTGCCGGCGTGCCGGCTATCCAGGCCTGGCCGATATCCGGGTGCGGCGCGGCTACCCAGGCCTGTTCCAACACGGCGCGCGCCCGTCTTGCGCTGGCCGTTCCCAGTCGCTGGGCATAGGCGATCGCCGCCGGGGCGAAGCCGGGATCGGCCGTGAAGGCCTGCTTTTCGAGGTCCGCGGCACGTGCGGGGTCGCTTTCCTGTTCCGCGGCCGCCAATGCCAGGGCGGCACGGGGCCCACCGGGCGGGGACAGCGCCAACGCTTCCCGCCAATCATGGGTGCGCAGCGCGAGCAGCTGGCGTTCCTCACGCAGCCAGGCGGCCCCGGGCTGGGCGGCGTCCGCCTCCTTCGCCAGGCGGTGCGCGGATTCCCAATCCTCCCGCTGCATCGCCTGGCGCAGCAGGCCGCGCAGGCCCAGGAACCGGGCATCGGGGCGTTCGGCCAGCGCCTTGAAGGCATCGGCCGCCATGTCCTCGCGGCCCGCCAGGCGTGCGGCCTCGGCGGCCAGCAGCAGGGTCTGAGGTGTATCACCCAGCAGGTGGCGGGCGCGGCGGACTTCGATGCGCGCGGCATCCGGCGTGCCGGCGGCGAGCGCCACCAGCGCGCGCGTCACCGCCGTATCGCCATCCGACCGGCGGCGTTCGGACCGTGCCGCGCGGCGCCGCGCCGGGGCCCGGCGCAGGGCGCCGAACACCGACAGCACGGCATGGCCGAACAGGAAGATGACGACCACGGCCAGCAGCGCGATCGGCAGGCCGATGCCGATCCACAATTCGCCGACCCGCACCTCGATGGTGCCGCCGGTCTCGGCGGCCCAGAAGGCCAGGGCGGTGATGATCGCGAGCGCGATCAGCACCATCAGGGCACGACGCATGGGGCGCTCCTCAGCCGGCTGCAAGCGTGGCGAGGGCGGCGCGTGCCGCACCCAGGGCGCGGGCCTGCGCCACCCAATCGGCCATCGCGGCCTTGGCGGCCGGTGGCAGGCGATCGATCCGCGCCAATGCCGCGTCGATGTCGCCGGCTTCCAGCGCGCGTTGGGCCCCTTCGATCTCGGCGGCGGCGGCATCGCCCCACACCACCTGGTCGCCACGGCGCACCGTCACCAGGCCGGACAGGCGGGACACCGCCGAATCAAGCATGCCCTGACCTTCCCGCGCCGGTTCGCTGGCGGCCCGCGCGGCACGCGCCGCGGCTTCGAAGGACAGGCGGAGCGAAGCCTCGGTCGGTGGGGCGGCCGCTGCGTAACGGGTCAGTGCCTCCGGCGCGGCAGGCAGCGCGGCGAGCGCCGGGCCAAGCGGCTGGCCGGCATCGAGACGCAGGCGCAGCGCGTCGAAGGCGGCAAGGCGGGTGGCGCGCGACTCGACCGCCGTCACCCTGGCCTGCGCGCTCTCCAGCGCCGAAAGCCGGGTGGCGAGCTGCGATTCCGTGCCGCGCAGGCGGGATTCGAGCGCCGTGGTCGCGGTGGTGATGCGTTCGGCCTGGGCGCGGTCTGCGGTGGCCAGGCGTTCGCCGGTGCTGCGGGCGAGGTCCTCGGTGCGGCGAATCGCCTCGGCATCGGCCGCCTGCTGCCGGGCCGCGACGGCATCCAGCCGTTCGGACAGGCGGTCGGCGCGGCTGGTCATCCCCTCCACGGCGGCGCGTGGCGCGAAGGACGCGGCATCGGGCACCGGGCGGGCGAGGGCC
>JALHQB010000047.1 GCA_022842185.1 Acetobacteraceae bacterium | reverse complement strand
GCGGCTGGGGTGGGCCGCCGCCACGCGGGGACCATGGCTGGAGCGGCCCGCGCCCGACGCGGCATGAACAGCACCGCCGCGAAGACCGGCGTGACGACCGCCGCTGGTAGGCATCCGCGCGGCAGCGGCCCGGGCGCCTTGCCCCGGGCCGCCCGGCAGCCTAGGTGAAGGGCCTCAAGCGGCCTTTCGCCGCGCCCGCGACAGAGACTCACACCAAGCCCATGAGCGACGACAAGGATACCCCACCGATCGACACCGAGGCCACGACGCCGGAAGCGGATGCCGCGCCGGAGCCGACGCCGGCGGAGCGCATTGCCGCGCTTGAAGCGGAGGTTGCGTCCTTCAAGGACAAGTGGCTGCGCGCCGAAGCCGAGATGCAGAACCTGCGGACGCGCACGACGCGCGACGTGCAGGAAGCCCGCGCCTACGCCACGCAGAAATTCGCCCGCGATGTCGTCGAGGCCGCGGAGAATCTTCGCCGCGGCATCGATGCGCTGCCCGGCCAGACGGCCAATGAGCCCGAGGTGCTGACCAAGATTCGTGACGGGATCGAAGGGGTGGAACGCTCCTTCGTCGGCATCCTGGAACGGAATGGGGTCAAGCGGGATGACCCGACGGGCAAGCCCTTCGACCCCGAGCTGCACCAGGCGATGGCCGAGCAGCCGGCGCCGGAAGGCTCGGCCCCCGGGACCGTGGTCGCCTGCTGGACGCCGGCCTGGACGCTGAACGGGCGGCTGCTCAAGCCGGCGATGGTGGTGGTCGGGCGTTAGAGCAGATCGCGCCTGCCTGGACTCAGTCAGGCAGCCAACTGCTGCAGACGCCGAGCGGGAGGGATTGCCCCGCCCGCTTTCGTTCAGGTGAACCACTCACCGCGGCTGCCGGACCACGCCCAGTCGGAATCCGTGTCGTCCACCCGGCAGAACAGGCAGTTGAAGGTCTTGATGCTGGGGGCCACCTTGCGGACGGCGTCGATCGTGTCCTCAAGCGACACGCTCGATGCGGACCAGCGGTTGCGGATGGTGACCATCACGATGCCGGCCTGCTCCGCGATGCTCTGCAGGGCGGTGTAGGTCGTGCCCTGGTCCTCGGCCTCTTGCTGGTCGTCCGCACCGTGGCGGCCTTCGAATTTATTCAGCAGGTAGTTCGTGCAGGCCTCGCCGCCGCTGAACTCGACGTCGCCCTGGCTCGAATCCTGCTGGATCGCCTTGCCCGAGCGCAGGAAGTTGTTGTTCATCGCAAAGCAGTAGCCGTGAGGCTGGTAGAACCTGACGTGGCAGCCATTCGGGACCGTGAAGGTCTTGCTGTCCAGGCCGTAGCTGGCACCCATGCTGCCACCATGGGCGCCGATATAGCATGCGGTCGCGTTCTTGGTGTTGCCGACGATATAGTGGTTCTTCAACTGGACCACCCAGGCGCCGGAACCGAACTTCATGTGCGACTTGCGCTTCACGTCGTTCAGATTGTGATCGATGAAGTTGATCAGGGCGTTGCCAAAACCCATCTGTCCCGCTCCGTCTGCTCGATTTGCATGCAAATTTGCGGGATTTGGATTGGGGTGTCCAGCCGGTTGAGCAACGTTCAGGCGATGCCGGACGCGATCACCTCCCGCGCTGCGCGCCTTCCACCCTGCAGCGCCCCATGGGCATAGGACGGCGCCTCTGTGGTCGCCGCCTCCCCCGCGAAGAAAATCCGCCCGGCAATCGGCCGCGACAACGCCGCATGGTCGTCCAACGACCCGCCCACCGGCAGGAAGGAATACGCCCCCCGCGCATACACATCGCGCGACCATCGGGTGACGCGTGTCTCCACCGGGCGGGGGATACCGGTGCCGAACATCCGGCGCAGCACCTCCATCACCAGATCCACCTGCGCGGCATCGGGCAGCATCTCGATGCGCTGCGCCGCTGATCCGCCGACCAATGCCACAAGCACCGGAACGCCCAGATGCGGCTGCAGGGAAACCAGTTCCGGCGCCACATTGTCACGCGTGGCGGACAGGCTGCGCAGGTAATGCGCCTCGGGCGGCCAAAATGGGCGATTGAAGGCCAGCACGATCTTGTTCAACAGCCCGTTGCCGATGCGCGCGATCGCGCCCTGATGTGCCGCCGGCAGCGGCGGATCGAAGGCGACATCGCCGCGCTTGAGCACCCCCAGCGGCAGGGTCACCACCACGCGGTCGGCGAAATGGGCATGCTCGGCCGTGGCGACCACCACGCCGTCGCCGGCCAGGCGCACGGACCGCACCACCTGGCGCAGCTTGATGTCGAGGCCCCGCGCCAGCAAATCGGTGATGGCGTTGTAGCCCTGGGCGAGGAGGTGGTTTTCCTCCGGAATTTCCCCTTCCCCGCCGAACCAGCCCTGGGCGGACACCTCCGCCGCATCGCCCCCGGCATAGCCGGCGACGTAGGAAGACAGCCAGGCGGCGACGCGCTGGTCATACGGGGTGGCCCGGGTGGTGGGGTCGAGCACCGGCGCGGCCTCGGCCAGCGAAACGTCGCGCGCGCCCCGCCAGGCATAGGGGCTGTCATGGGCGATCAGCCGGCCGACCTCGTCGAAGATTGCGGTGGTCTCGGCCTCCGTCAGGCGGCGGCCATCGGCATCGGCCATCACGCTGCGGTTGTCGTAGGTCGGCAGGCGCCGGATCCCGGCCTGATCGGCCAGCGGGCTCAGCGGATTGCCCTCCGGCCCATGGATCCAGGCGCCGCCCATGTCGAGCCGGACGCCACGGAAGTCGATGGTGTGCAGGCGGCCGCCGGTGCGCGGGCGGGCCTCCAGCACGGTAACGCGGTGGCCGGCATCGGCCAGGGCGCGGGCGGCGCCGAGGCCGGACAGGCCGGCGCCGATGACGATGACGTTGAGGGGGCGGGCGGTCTGGGCGCCGGCGGGCAGGATCGGGGCGACCGCTGCCGCGGCGAGCAACGGCCAAAGCGACCGCCGGCCGATAACAGGCGCCGGCAGGCGGGCGCCCGGCTTTCCGTCAGCGTCCATCAGACCGGCAGGTCATGCCAAAACGGGTTGAGCGAATAATCGAGCTGATCCGACCCGAAGGCGTCGATCGGCGTGAGCATCGTGTCGCCGAGCCAGCCGCGGTCGATCTGGGCTTCGAACTGCGCGCGCAGGGCCGGGCTCTGCATATAGGCTGCGGCCCAGCAGCCGACGATCATGTTGTTGCCGACATGCAAGGTGACATGCGCGATCGGGTTGTCGCGGTCGCCGTGATAGACCATCGCCCCCAGCGGCACGTTGTCGCCCGCGACGTAGCCACGGACGGGCATCAGGGTGTGGATCAACTGCCGCGCGGTCTTGTTCGCCCCATCGACCGCGCTGGCGGCGTCGTTCAGTTCCTGACAGAAGCGCCCCGCCCGCATCACCGACAGGGCACCCGACATGACGGCCCATTTTATAACGGTGACGTAGCAATTAACCGCATTGTCGAAATCGCCTTTGCCCGGCTTGGCGAGGGCGAGATCCTGGTGGTGCTGGTCCCATCGCGCCCGGCCGACCGCCTGCAGTGCCACGGCGCAGGTGTCGCGGACATCCGCCGGCAGGGCCGCATTGCCCATCAGTGCCCCGAACAGGTGAAGAGCGTCGCTGTTGGCGGGCATGAGCCCTTCGATGATCGGCATACGGCGGTTCCCGTGAATTCGGGGCAAGGATAGGGGGAATGTGTCGAATGGACAATGAAAACGGGCCTTCGGCGGGGCTTTGACCCCGCGCGATGTGTCCTGGGGCACGCCGCCCGAACCGGGCCGCACACTGCGCCTGCGTGATGACGGGGGCGATGCGGGACTTGTCCCCAGCCCCGCCAATCAATACATCCCATCCGTCACGAAGCCCCGCCTCGCGCGGGGACCCCAAACCACCCCATCCGCAGCGGCCCTCGCCGCCGGTTCAGCACAGGGGGCGGGCATGGCGCCACTCTCGGGCCGTCCCCGCCTGCCGCAGAGGAGAGTACACGGATGAGCAAGGTCATCGGCATCGACCTCGGCACCACCAATTCCTGCGTCGCCATCATGGAAGGCAAGGACGTCAGGGTCATCGACAACGCCGAGGGTGCCCGCACCACCCCCTCGATGGTCGCCTTCGCCAAGAATGGCGAGCGTCTTGTCGGCCAATCCGCCAAGCGGCAGGCGGTCACCAACCCCATGGGCACGCTGTATGCGGTGAAGCGCCTGATCGGCCGCCGCTTCGACGACCCGATGGTGCAGAAGGACATCGGCCTCGCGCCGTTCAAGATCGTCAAGGCCGCCAATGGCGACGCCTGGGTCGAGGTGGACGGCCAGACCTACGCGCCGCAGCAGATCAGCGCGATGATCCTGACCAAGATGAAGGAGACCGCCGAATCCTTCCTCGGCGAGACCGTCTCCCAGGCCGTCATCACCGTGCCTGCTTACTTCAACGACGCCCAGCGCCAGGCGACCAAGGAAGCCGGCGCGGTCGCCGGCCTCGAAGTGCTGCGCATCATCAATGAGCCGACCGCCGCGGCGCTCGCTTACGGCATGGACCAGAAGAAGGGCGGCACCATCGCGGTCTATGACCTCGGCGGCGGCACCTTCGACGTGTCGATCCTCGAAATCGGCGACGGCGTCTTCGAGGTGAAGTCCACCAACGGAGACACCTTCCTTGGCGGCGAGGATTTCGACCAGCGCATCATCGATTACCTGGCCGATGAGTTCCGCAAGGAGCAGGGCATCGACCTGCGTGGCGACAAGCTCGCGCTGCAGCGCCTGAAGGAAGCGGCCGAAAAGGCGAAGATCGAGCTGTCCTCGGCCAAGGAAACCGAGGTCAACCTGCCCTTCATCACCGCCGACGCCTCCGGGCCGAAGCACCTGGTGATGAAGCTGACGCGGGCGAAGCTCGAAGCCCTGGTCGATGACCTGATCCAGCGCACGCTGGAACCCTGCAAGCAGGCGCTGAAGGATGCCGGTCTGTCGGCCGGCGAGATCGACGAGGTGATCCTGGTCGGCGGCATGACCCGCATGCCCAAGGTCGTCGAGGCGGTGAAGGCCTTCTTCGGCAAGGAGCCCGCGCGCAACGTCAACCCGGATGAAGTCGTCGCCATCGGCGCGGCGATTCAGGGCGGCGTGCTGAAGGGCGACGTGAAGGACGTGCTGCTGCTCGACGTGACCCCGCTTTCGCTGGGCATCGAGACGCTGGGCGGCGTGTTCACCCGCCTGATCGACCGCAACACCACCATCCCGACCAAGAAGTCGCAGGTCTTCTCGACGGCCGACGACAACCAGACCGCGGTGACCATCAAGGTCTATCAGGGTGAGCGGGAGATGGCGGCCGACAACAAGCAGCTCGGCACCTTCGATCTGACCGGCATCCCGCCGGCGCCGCGCGGCGTGCCGCAGGTGGAAGTGACCTTCGACATCGACGCGAACGGCATCGTCTCCGTCAGCGCCAAGGACAAGGCCACCGGCAAGGAGCAGCAGATCCGCATCCAGGCCAAGTCTGGCCTGTCGGATGCGGATATCGAGCGGATGGTGAAGGACGCCGAGGCCAACGCCGAAGCCGACAAGAAGCGCCGCGAGACCGTGGAATCGCGCAACCAGCTCGAAGCCCTGGTGCACCAGACCGAGCGCACGCTGAAGGAGAACGGCGACAAGATCCCGCCGGCCGAGAAGGCCGACGTGGAATCCGCCGTGACCGAGGCGCGTGCCGCGATGGAAAAGCAGGATTCGGAGGCCATGACCCGCGCGTCCGAGCGCCTGGGCCAGGCCGCGATGAAGATGGGCGAAGCGCTGTACAAGGCACAGGCCGAGGCCACCCCGCCGGAAGGTGGGGCCTCGCCTGGCGGCACTCCGGGTGCCGGCGGCAACGACAAGGTCGTCGATGCCGAGTTCGAGGAAGTGGACCCGGACAAGCGCAAGCCGTCCTGACCGGACGCCCCGCCTCACAATGACCAACGCCGCCCGGTTCCATCCTGGACCGGGCGGCGCCAATTTCGGAACCATCGCCATGACGAGTGCGCACCGGACGGCATCTGCCGCGCAAGCGCGGCGCCTTTTTCCGATCGCGGCCCGCCGCGATCCGAGAGCGCATGGCGCGACCGCGCCCAGGCCGACCATCATCGCCGTTGCGGCAGTGACAGGCCCGCGGATGCGAGCCGCCCGCCGTCTGAGGGCTTAAGACATGTCCAGCACTAAGCGTGACTTCTACGAGGTTCTCGGCGTCGGACGTGATGCCGATGAGGACACGTTGAAGAAGGCCTATCGCAAGCTCGCGATGAAGTACCACCCCGACCGCAACCACGGGGACAAGGACGCCGAGCCGCGCTTCAAGGAACTGAACGAGGCCTACGACATCCTGAAGGACGGCGAGAAGCGCGCCGCCTATGACCGCTTTGGGCATGCCGCCTTCGAACAAGGTGGAGCTGGCGGTGGCGGCGCCGGCGGCGGTCCGTTCGGCGGCGGCGGGTTCGAGGACATCTTCGAGGAGATGTTCGGCCGCTTCGGCGGCGGCGGCCGTGGGCGGGGCCAGCCCACCGGGCGCGGTGCGGACCTGCGCACGCAGGTCGAGATCACGCTCGAGGACGCGTTTGCCGGCACCAAGACGAATATTCGCATCCCGACATCGGTGAGTTGCGAGGCCTGCAAGGGCACTGGCGCGGAGGGCGGCTCATCGTCCGGCGTTCAGACCTGCGCCACCTGCAACGGCCAGGGCAAGGTGCGCGCGCAGCAGGGCTTCTTCCTGATCGAGCGCACCTGTCCGACCTGCAGCGGGTCAGGCCGCACCATCAAGAATCCCTGCAAGATCTGCCATGGCGCGGGGCGCGTGCAGCGCGAACGGACCCTGAATGTCACGGTGCCGCCGGGGGTTGAGGACGGCACGCGCATCCGCCTGACGGGCGAAGGGGAAGCGGGCATGCGCGGCGCGCCCGCGGGTGACCTGTACGTCGATATCGCCGTGAAGCCGCACCCGATCTTCCAGCGGGACGGGTCGAACATCTTCATCCGGGTGCCGCTGCGCATGACGCAGGCGGCCTTGGGCGGTCATGTCGAAGTGCCGAGCATCGATGGTGGCCGCGCCCGCGTGACCATCCCCGCCGGCAGCCAGACCGGCGATCAGTTCCGGCTGCGGGGCAAGGGGTTCTCGGTGCTGCGATCGGCTGCGCGGGGTGACATGTATGTGCAGGTCAGCGTCGAGACGCCGCAGAACCTGACCGCGACGCAGCGTGAACTGCTGGAGCAGTTCGAAGCCGAGGCGGTCACCGGCGGCAAGACCAGCCCTGAGAGCGAGGGCTTCTTTGCGAAGGTCAAGGAATTCTGGGACGGGCTGGGCCGCTGATCGCCCTGCGATGAGCGCCGTGGCGGCAAGAACCCTCGCAGTGCGATGGCCCGCGGCGGGTCAGATGCCGCGCGGCTGATCCGACCAGAGGCTGCGGCCCGACATGCGACGGGCCGCGAGGTTCAGAACCGGGTTCGGGGGGTCGGTTCGACCCCGCCGCGGATCGCGCCGCGGCGCATCATGCAGGCGCGCCACAGGCGCGGCAGCAGCACCAGCAGTTCTTCACGAACCCGTTCATCCTGCGCGACGTTGCCTGACGATGCCGCGGACGCGATGCGCTGCGCCTCCGGATCGTTCTCCGCCTCCACCCGGCAGGCCTGGCCGTCGGGCGAGTTGTCGACCGGCACGTTCGCCCATACGCCGCCCTGGCACCCGGCCAAGCCGATCGCGGCCGCCATCAGCGCCGGCGCTGCAAGCCCGCGCATCACGACGACATCCAATCCTCGATCAGCCGCCGCGCGATGGAATCCGCGCGGGGCAGCGAGAAGCCGAGATCCTTGTGGTTGCGGATCTGGTCCTTGGAGAACCATCGCGCGTCCTTCAGTTCCTCAAGGTCGATGTGGATTTCCTCGGACAGCCCCTCGGCATGGAAGCCGAGCATGATCGATGACGGGAAGGGCCAGGGCTGGGACGAATGGTACATCACGTCACCGACGTCGATGCCGGCTTCCTCCTTCACCTCGCGCCGGACGGCTTCCTCCAGGCTCTCGCCCGGCTCCACGAAGCCTGCGAGCGTCGAGTACATCGCGACATTCGGGAAGCGGTGGGAATGACCGAGCAGGCAGGAATCGCCGCGCACGACCAGCATGATCACCGCCGGGTCGGTGCGCGGGAAATGCTGCGCGCCGCAGCCCTGGCACACCATGACATGGCCGGCGGACCGCGGTTCGCACCGGCTGCCGCAGATGCCGCAGAAGCGATGCTTCGTGCGCCAATGCATCAACCCGCGTGCATGGGCCAGCACGCTGGCCTCGCCCGGCGGCAGCAGACCGGCGACCTGGCGCAGATCCGTGAATGTGCCCATGTCGCCGGGCAGCAGGGGAAGCGGGTCATCCGCGTGGGAACAATCCACGGCGAAGGCCGGTCGCCCTTCCCACAGGCCCATGAAGGCCCAGGGCCCATCGGCCATGCGCACCGCCTCGGCGGCGGCACCGGTCAGCAGTACCGCTTCGGGATGGCCATCGGCCACGCCCTTCATCAGGCTGCGTGCCCGCCAGACGGGGGCGAACAAGGTATCGGGATGCACCAGCGCGGCGCCGATGAAATCGGCGTCGTCGCGCTTCTCACCGGCACGGTCGAGAGGGCTGCCGGTATAGGCATTGGGGCGGCTGGCGGGGATGGAGAGCATGCAGTCCGGACCCTGCCACGCGGCCCTCCGCCCGTCCATCCGGTGCGTGCGCGATCAGTGCTGTCGGTCGCCCATGGCCTCGCGACGCCAGCTCGCCTGGTGCAACCCGTCCAGCATGCGGCACGGCAGCGAGCCACCTGTCCCGTCCCGCCAGCGGGTCAGGTCGGCCATATCGGCGCCCGCGGCCAATATGCCATCGGCAAACGCGTCATCCACACCCTGCTTGCCGCCGAGGAGGTCCGCCGTCATGCGTTCCGCAGCGTCCCGGCCATAGACGAGGTCGTGCAGCATCATCAATGCGCTGGCGATCCGCTGATCGGATGGGCCCGCTTCGGCCCCGTCGCCGCAGCCGGACGCCAGGCCAAAGAGGTAGCCAAGCACGTAGCTCGATTGCATGGCGGCGCGCGCTTCATCCGCAGGCATGCCAAGGGCGACGACGACGACGCGCGCCAGAATGACCTGGTGAAGCACGGCGAAGCTCGCCGCGGAACGCGCGGCCTTGGCCGGGGAGACTGGCGGGACGAGACGATCCAAGGATTCGGCATGCATCGCTTCAAGATCGCCCGTGGACATGGACAGCCAGTCGTCATTCGGCCCCTGGGCCATGCGACCGGCTGATCCCTGCGCCAAGGCGCATCCATCCTGCATCATTCGTCGTCCAACCGGGCCGGCACAAGCGCCGGTGCGCGGTCGAAAGAATGCGCAGAATCGTGATGAAATGGTATCACTTTTCATGCATATCGCGGACAAGCAGCATGCATGACGGGTGGCGACCGGAGGACGATCGCCAGTCACGGGGGGATCAGTTGATCGGGCGAACTGGCTGGCCGAGACCAGGCGCCGCGAGCAGATCGCGCCGGACTGGATCTGGTCAGGCGCGTGACGATGCCTGATCGAACAGAGGCACCGTCTGGCGCAAGACGTCCTAGCGCGCGGCGAGCCCCGGCCAGTTGGCATCGGCGCGCGCTATTCGCCCGGGAATGTCACGCGCCCAACGCCGCCGCACTGCCAAGTCGTAGTTCAAATACAGCCGCCCATCGACGATCCGCCAAGCCGCCGGGTCGATCGGCGCGGTGTAGCCCTCGCTGACAGCATAGGCGCAGAAGCCTCCATAAGCGGGGGCATAGCGGGACGGATCGGCCGCAAAAAGATCGCGATGCGCCGCGGAAGCGAACTGCCAAGTGGCGCCCTGCCACTCATGGGTGAAGTCGCGGCGGCCCGCCACCGGCCGGCCTTCGGTGACATAGGCGACGACATCGGTGCCGCCCACCGCGATCCCGTCTTCCGCATTGACCTGCGCTGCACGCGCCGGGGCGGGAAAAAGCATTGCGCCAAGGGGCACGGCCAGCGTCGCGCCGGGCACCATCCAGAGCATCATTCTGCGGGAAAAGGCCATCTCGGGGTCTCCTTCACCAAATCCTTCGCTGCGAGGCGAAACCCGGTTACGCCCCCATTGGCGCAAACCCGCCGGCGCATGATATGGTGCCTTCGGAAGGTCGGCGGCGGACGGGCTCCCCGCCAACCCGGTCAGGTCCGGAAGGAAGCAGCCGTAACGGGTTCTCGCCCGGGTCGCTCGCCGGCCTTCCACCCTTCACGCCACGCCTGCATGCCATGATGGCCTCTGGGGCGGCCGCGCCGCATCAGGGAAAGCATGGCACCCGACCTCCTCGGCTCTCCGTCTGCGCAGGATCTGGATGACACCGCGCCGGACAGCCTGCCCGAGCCGCCCGCGCCAGAAGGCCCCGGCCTGTTTGGCGACGCCGCCCCCACTCCGCCGCCGGCGCCGCCGCGGGTGATGGCCGAGGCTGGGCCGTACCGCGTGCTGGCGCGCAAATATCGCCCGACCCATTTCGACGACCTGATCGGCCAGGAAGCCCTGGTCCGCACGCTTCGTAACGCCTTCGCCCAGGGCCGCGTGCACCACGCCTTCCTGCTGACCGGCGTGCGCGGCGTGGGCAAGACGACCACCGCGCGGATCATTGCCCGCGCATTGAATTGTGTCGGACAGGACGGAACCGGCGGGCCGACGGTCGATCCCTGCGGCGTCTGCGCCGAATGCCGCGCGATCCTGGCCGACCGCCACCCCGACGTCACCGAGATGGACGCCGCATCGAACAACAGTGTCGATGACGTGCGCGAATTGCGTGAAGCGCTGCGCTTCCGTCCCGCCCAGGCACGCCAGAAGGTGTTCATCCTGGATGAATGCCACATGCTGTCGGGTGCGGCCTTCAACGCCCTGCTGAAGACGCTGGAGGAACCGCCGCCCTCGGTCACCTTCATCCTGGCGACGACCGAGTTGCGGAAGGTGCCGGTCACCATTCGCAGCCGCTGCCAGACTTTCTCGTTGCGTCGCGTGCCGGTGGACGTTCTGCGCGACCATTTCGGCCGCATCGCCGGCAAGGAAGCGGTCGAGGTCGAGGCCGAAGCTCTCGGCATGGTCGCCCGTGCCGCCGACGGGTCGGTGCGCGACGGGCTGTCACTGCTCGACCAGGCGATCGGCCTCGCCGGCGGTGGCACCGTGACGGCGGAAGGCGTGCGCGACATGCTCGGCCTCGCCGACCGCTTCATGGTCTTCGACCTGATGGAGGCGGTGATGGGGGGCGATGTCGCCGCCGCGCTCGCCATCCTCGACCGCACGCATGAGGTCGGCGCCGATCCGCTGGCGGTGCTCCAGGACCTCGCGGATTTCACGCATCTGCTGACCCGCTTCCGCGCCGCCCCCGCCTTGAAGGATGACGCGACCCTGCCCGAGGCCGAGCGCACGCGCGGCGCGGCGCTGGCGCTACGCCTGTCGGTGCCGACGCTCGGCCGGGCGTGGCAGATGTTGCTCAAGGGCATTGCCGAGGTGCAGCAGGAAGGCATCGATCGCCGTGCCGCGGCCGAGATGGTGCTGATTCGCCTCGCCCATGTCGCCGACCTGCCGACGCCGGGCGAAATCGTGAAGCGTCTGACCGAATCCACCACCGACACGGCGCCGCAGCCGGCGCCGGGTGGCGGCTCAGGCGGGTTGCGCGCCATGGCGGGCGGCGGCGCGGTTTCGGCCGCCGTAGCCGTAGCTGCAGCCGCGCCGGCCCCCGCCCCCGCCCTGCCGCAGCCGCGCGAGTGGCGGGAGATCGTCGCGCTGGCCTCCGGGGTGAAGCCGCTGTTGCACGCGCAGCTGCTCCATGACGTCCACCCGGTCCACATCGCCCCCGGCCGGGTCGAGATCCGCCCACGGCCGACCGCGCCGCGCGACCTCGCCGCGCAGCTGACCGCGCTGCTCGCGGAGCGCACGGGCGCGCGCTGGACCGTGACCATCAGCAATGACGAAGGCGAGGCCACCCTCGCCGCCCAGGGCCGCAGTGCGGAGAGCGACCGGCTCGAAGCCGCGCGCAATCATCCCCTGGTGCAGGCGATCATCGCCGCCTTCCCCGGTGCCACCATCGAGGCGGTCCGGGACGCCGCCGCCGATGACTACGGCCTGGCGATGACCCCCGCCGCCCTGACCGCCGAACCCGACGACGACGCCATGGACGGCCGGGACTTCGCGCCCCCCGAGGCCGAGACCGCCTGGTCGGACGATGAATCCCACAACGACGATTGAGATGAGGCACGCCCCGCGATGAAAAACCTCGGCAACATGCTGAAGCAGGCGCAGCAGATGCAGACCCGCATGCAGGAAATGCAGGCGAAGCTGGAAGCCACCGAAGTCGAAGGCCAGGCCGGCGGCGGCATGGTCAAGGTGCGCCTGACCGGCAAGGGCGACCTGCGCCGCGTCACCATCGACCCATCGCTGATGAGCGCGGATGAGCGCGAGGTGCTGGAAGACCTGCTGGTCGCCGCACACGCCGATGCCAAGCAAAAGGTGGAATCCACCATGGCGGAGGAAATGCAGAAGGCGACCGCCGGCATGTCGCTGCCGCCGGGGATGAAGCTGCCGTTCTGACAGGGCGCATCGGAGGGGCGCCGCCCCACCGGACCACCCCGCCAGGGGGTAACGGCCCCTTGGACCGCGGAGAATTGGCGCCCCGGCTTGGAAGGGTTACGCGGTCGCGATGATCCAGAACGATCCGATCGAGCATCTGATCACGCTGTTGTCGCGGCTGCCGGGCCTCGGGCGGCGTAGCGCGCGCAGGGCCGTGCTGAAAATGCTGATGGATCCCGCCGACAAGATGCTGCCGCTGGCCAATGCGCTGCACGCGGCCGCTGAATCCGTCCGTCCCTGCGAGGTCTGCGGCAATCTCGACGCCGTCTCCCCCTGCCATATCTGCACGGATCGGCATCGCGATCGCCGACTGGTCTGCGTGGTGGACGGCGTGGTCGATCTCTGGGCGCTGGAACGGGCGCACGCGCATCGCGGCACCTACCATGTGCTGGGGGGTTTGCTCTCCGCCCTCGGCGGCACGGGGCCCCAGGACCTGTCCATCACGCCGCTGCTGCGCCGCATCGAAGCGGACGGGATCGAGGAAGTGATCCTCGCCTTGCCAGCCACGGTCGATGGCGCCACCACCAGCCACTACCTCACCGACCGGCTCAAGCCGACCGGCGCCGCCATCACCCGGCTTGCCCAGGGCGTGCCGATCGGCGGCGCGCTCGATGTGCTCGACGACGGCACGCTGGCGGCGGCGTTCAAGGCAAGGCGGGCGCTGTGACCGGGCCGGGCGCCATGGGGCCACGTCGCACCCTTCTGGCTACCGCCATCGGCGCGCTCGCCGCGCCCGCAGCACAGGCCACCGCTGGCGCCCAATGGTTCAGGACAAGCGATGGCGTGCGGTTGCGCTACCTGGAGGCCGGGTCCGGCCGGACGGTGGTGTTCGTGCCTGGCTGGTGCATGCCAGCCTCGATCTTCGAGCCGCAGATCGCGGCCTTGTCGCGGCGCTGGCGGGTGGTGTCGCTCGACCCGCGCGGACAGGGGCAGAGCGACGTGCCGGCCGGTGGATATGACCCGACGCGGCGCGGCCAGGATGTCCGGGACCTGCTGGCGCATCTGGGGGGCGGGCGCGTCGTGCTGGCGGGGTGGTCGCTCGGCGTGCTGGATGCGTTGTCCTATGCCGACATGGCGGGCGACGCGCGGCTTGCGGGGCTCGTACTGATCGACAATTCCGTGGGGGAGGGCCGGGCGCCAACACCGCGGTCCACGCCATCCCGCTTCTTCATCAATCTGAGGCAGCGGCGCGACGCCACGGTGCGCGGTTTCGTGGCCAGCATGTACAAGACGCCGCAGGACGCGGCGTATCTCGATGCGATCGCCCGCCAGGCGCAGCGCATGCCGGTGGAGGCGTCCATCCGGCTGCTGTCCTATCCACGGCCGCGCGAGTTCTGGAAGCAGTCGCTCTATGCCGTGCGTCGACCGGTGTATTACGCGGTGACACCGCGGCTGCGCAGCCAGGCGGAGGCCGTCGCACAACACCACCCGCAGCCAATGGTCGAGATCTTCGACAGTGCGGGCCATGCCCTGTTCGTCGATGCAGCGGCGCGCTTCAATGCGTCCATGGAAGAATTCCTGACGCGCAAGGCGGCCTGGAGCTGATGCAATCACTGATACCGCTGTTTCTCATCGCCGGCGCGGCCGTCGGCGTTGAGATCGCGCTGACCCGTTTCTTCGCCGTCGCGAGTTGGTCGGAATATGGCTACTGGGTGATCTCCATTGCCATGACGGGGTTCGCCGTCTCGGGCGTGGTGATGGTGCTCGGGCGGGAAGCCTTCCTGCGCCATGCGCGCTGGCTGCTGCCGGCACTGCCGATCGTCATGCTCGCGGTGGGCGGCGCGGGCTGGATCGGTGCGACGCTCAACGGCTTCAACCCGCTGGAATTGCAGAATCCTGTCTCGGCTGAAGCGCAGCTGTGGAATATCGCGCTGTACTACGCCGCGCTGTTTCCGTTCTTCTTCCTGGCCGGATTGGCGGTGTCGCTGAATTTCGTGGTGCATGCCGACCAGGTCGGGCGGGTCTATGGCTATGACCTGCTGGGGGCGGGCACCGGGGCGGTGCTCGCGCTGGTGCTGATGTTCGTGCTGCACCCGTTCATGCTGGTGCCGGCCTTGTTGCCGCTGCTGGCGGTGGCGGCGATGATCGCGGGCGGGGCGCGCTGGCGCATCCTGGCGCTGGTGGTGCTGGCGGGGACCGAGGCCGCGGTGTTCAGTCTGGCAGCGCCACGGGTGAATGAGTTCAAGGCGATCTACGCGCCGCTCAACGTGCCTGACAGCCGCGTGGTCGCCGAGATCCTGTCACCGCGCGGCGTCTATCAGCTGCTCGACAACTTCACGGAACGGCTCGACACGGATGTGTCGAACAATGCGGGGACGCTCGGCGTGCCGGCGCCGCCGCGGTCCTTCGGGCTGTATCGCGATGGGTCGCGCATCGCGGCCCTGCCAAATGGGCAGCCAGAGGCGGCACATGCCGCTGCCTCGCTGGACGGCGCGCCCTATGCGTTGCTGCAGGCACCCCGCGTCTTGGTGTTGGGTGGCGCGGGCGGCTTCCGCGCGGCGGAAGCGCTGGCCCTGGGTGCCGCGCATGTCACGGTGATCGAACCCGAGCCGGCGTTGCGTGATGCGTTGCTGCGTGGTCTCGGCCCGTCACCGGCCCCGGCCGCCGATCCGCGCGTCGTGGTGTCTGCCGCCCATCCGCTGACGGCGGTGGGGCGGTACGACCTGGTGGACATTGCGGGGGATTTCCTCGGCGCCGACGATCAGAACCGCAATGTCTATACTGCCGATGCGCTGGCGGGCTTTGCCGCGCGGCTGTCGCCGGACGGTATTGTTTCCATCCCGATCGGGATCCGCGAATTGCCGGTCTATGCCGTTCGTGTCCTGGCGACCGCGCGGGAAGCGCTGCGGATCGCGGGCCTTGCCGACCCGGCGCGGCATGTCGTGGTGATCCGGTCCGCCTGGAACCTGCGCGTGCTGATCGCACGCGAACCCTTCGACGAAGCCCGCGTGCAGCGCCTGGTCGCCTTCGCAGATGAGCGGTCGTTCGACCTCTCCTACGCCCCAGGCCTGCCGGTGGCGGGGCGCGAGATATGGAACGACTTGCCGGCGGTCTCGCTGGAGAGCGGCACGGTCCAGCAGGGTGGCGACGCGCAGGATGCCGTGGCGCGGGAAGCCGAGCAGGTGCTCGCCGGCACGCCGCCCGCCGATGCCTTCGACCGGTCCCCGGTCACCGCTGACCGGCCTTGGCTTTCGCCTTTGGTGCGGCTGCCATCGTTGGGGGCCGCGCTGGATCGGATCGAGATCCTGCCGCAGCAGGAGATCGGGCTGCTGGTGAATGTCGCGGTGCTGGCGCAGGCCTTCGTGCTGGCGTTGATCGTGTCACTGCTGCCGGTCTTCGCACGTGGCGCGCTGCGGGTGCCGGTGTCGGTGCTCGGTCGCGCGCTGGTGTATTTCCCGGCACTAGGACTTGGCTTTCTGCTGATCGAGATCGCCTTCATCGAACACGCCGCGCTTCTGCTTGGGGATCGGACCTCGGGCTTTGCGCTGGTGTTGACGACGATGCTGGTGTTTTCCGGCGTCGGCGCGATGTGGGCGGGGCGCGTCGCCGCCCCTGCGCAGGCGCTGCGGGTCGCGGTCGTGGTCGCCTTGGGCTGTTCGGCGCTGGCGCTGTGGGGGGTGCGGCCCGCTGTCCTGGCTGCGCTCGACCTGCCGTGGCTGGTGCGGGTGGCGTTGCTGGTGGTTGCCCTGGCGCCGATTTCGTTGGCGCTGGGCTTCCCGTTTCCGCTCGGGCTGGACCGGTTCCAGCAGGAAGGGCCGGCCCTGCTGCCCTGGGCATGGGCGCTGAACGGCGCCTTTTCCGTGGTGGCGACGCCGCTGGCCAATCTGCTGGGGCATGGCATGGGATTATCGTGGCTTCTGGTGGCCGGTATGATTTGTTACACAGGCGCGCTGCTGTCCTGGCCAAGGAAACGCCAATGACGATATCCCGCCGTCCCTTGCTGCTCGGCGCCTTGGGCGTTGTGGCCGCCCCGCCGCTGTTGCGCGCCCAGGGCAGCAGTACGGCCTGGACACGCGACGCCTATCTGGCCGCGATGCGCGCCTCGGGCCGCGAGACCACGATCTCCGAGCAGAACTTCAACGCCATCCAGGCGCGCAAGCCGGTGGCGATGCGGCGGATCGAGACCTATCTGAAATCCCGCTTCAATGGGGAGGCCGACCCCGCCGTGCTGCGGGCCTTCGAAGCACTGCCCCGCGAGTACTTCCACTGGAACTACGAAGGCCGCGCCAATGGTGCCGCCAATGCCTATGAGTCCGATCCGAAGCCGTGGGGCCTCGGCTATGGTTCGGCGCTGTCGGATTACCTGGGCCAGGCGTACATGACGCAGGCCTGCGCGCCGAAGCCCGACCACGTGGTGCTCGAGATCGGCACCGGGTCCGGCTACCAATGCGCGCTGCTGTCACGCATCGTCGCCAAGCAGTATTCGATCGAGATCATCAACCCGCTGGGCACCGCGGTGCAGCGGATTTTCGCGCCGCTGGCGTATTCCAACGTCGAGACGCGCGTGGGCGATGGCTTCTTCGGTTGGCCCGAAGTCCAGGGGGGCTTCGATACCATCATCGTCACCTGCGCGGCGCAATACGTGCCGCCTGCGCTGATCCAGCAGATCAAGCCTGGCGGGCGGCTGGTGATCCCGATTGGGCAGCCGTTCCGGCGCGGCCAGTTCCTCTACATCTACACGAAGGACGATGACGGGCGCGTGCGCAGCCGCAAGGATGTCGGCGTCTATTTCATCCCGATGACGGGCGCGATGATGAACCGGCCGCGGCCGGCGGATGCGCCGAACCCGCAGCCCGCCGCGCCCGTGGCACCCGCGCAGCCCGCCGGGTGAGCAACGGGGCGCGGCCCGTTGCCATGCATCGGGCCAGGAGCGCAAGACGCGACCGTGCCCCGATCATGCTCAGGCCAGGACGCAACAGTGCGGGGCGCGGAAGCCAGCGCACGCATGTGCAGGCCGGCGCCTGAGTCAAAACTACGCGTGCAGGCCGGGCGCCTCATGCCCGGTCCGCGCGACGTATTCGGTGTAGCCGCCATCATACTGGTGGATGCCGTCCGCGGTCAGTTCCAGCACGCGGTTGGACAGCGCGGCGAGGAAATGCCGGTCATGCGACACGAACAGCATCGTCCCCTCATAGGCGGCGAGGGCCGTGATCAGCATGTCCTTCGTCGCCATGTCCAAATGGTTGGTCGGTTCGTCGAGCACCAGGAAGTTCGGCGGGTCGTACAGCATGCGCGCCATCACGAGCCGCGCCTTCTCCCCGCCTGACAGCACGCGGCACTTCTTTTCGACATCGTCGCCGGAGAAGCCGAAGCAGCCCGCCAGCGCGCGCAGCGACCCCTGGCCGGCCTGCGGGAAGGTGTATTCCAGCGACTGGAACACGGTTCGGTCGCCTTCGAGCAGTTCCATCGCGTGCTGCGCGAAATATCCCATCTTCACGCTGCCGCCGACCGACACGCTGCCTTCATCCGGTGTGGTGGTGCCGGTGACCAGCTTCAGCAGCGTGGACTTGCCCGCGCCATTGACGCCGAGCACGCAGCAGCGTTCGCGCCGCCGCACCAGCAGGTCCAACCCTTCATAGATGACCTTGCTGCCGTAGCGTTTGTGCACGCCGCGCAGGTTCACGACATCGTCGCCGGACCGCGGTGCCGGGGGGAAGTCGAAGGTGACGGTCTGACGGCGCTTCGGCGGTTCGACGCGGTCGATCTTGTCGAGCTTCTTCACGCGGGATTGGACCTGCGCGGCGTGCGATGCGCGGGCCTTGAAGCGTTCGATGAAGCTGATCTCCTTGGCAAGCATTGCCTGCTGGCGCTCGAACTGAGCGAGCTGCTGCTTCTCGTTCATCGCGCGCTGCTGTTCGTAGAAATCATAGTTGCCCGAGAAGGACGTCAGCGTGCCGGCGTCGATCTCGATCACCTTGTTGACGATACGGTTCATGAACTCGCGGTCGTGCGAGGTCATCAGCAGCGCGCCGTCGTAATTCACCAGGAACTGTTCCAGCCAGATCAGGCTTTCGAGGTCGAGGTGATTGCTGGGTTCGTCGAGCAGCATCACGTCCGGCCGCATCAAAAGGATGCGGGCCAGAGCCACGCGCATCTTCCACCCGCCCGACAGCGCGCCGACGTCGCCGTCCATCATCTCCTGGCTGAAACCCAGGCCATCGAGCACTTCCCGCGCCTTGCTCTCCAGCGCATAGCCGCCGAGATCCTCAAAGCGCGCCTGCACTTCGCCGAAGCGCTCCAGGATCTGCTCCATCTGGTCGGCCTGGTCGGGGTCGGCCAGCGCGGCTTCCAGCGTCTGCAACTCGGCGGCGACGCCGCTGACGTCGCCGGCGCCGTTCATCACCTCGGCCGCGGCGGACCGGCCGGACATTTCGCCGACATCCTGGCTGAAGAAGCCGATGGTGACGCCACGATCGACCAGCACCTGGCCTTCATCCGCCTGGTCCTGGCCGATGATCATGCGGAACAGCGTCGATTTGCCGGCGCCGTTGGGGCCGACCAGGCCGATGCGTTCGCCCTTCTGGAGCGCGGCGGAGGCTTCGACGAAGAGAAGTTGCTGGCCGTTCTGCTTGCTTATGGAATCGAGGCGGATCATGGCAGTCCCGGGGAAGCGGCTGGCGCGGCGCGCTTTGGCGCAACCCGGTCCAGCCCGTTGTTTGATGGAGCACCGTCACGCGCCTGACGTCGAAGGTGCGATCGGCGCCCGGCGGCGATACGCCGCGGCTGCCGCCGGAGACCACGTCCGGGGCCGCGCCGTCAACTGTCGCGCAGGATGCGCGCGGGGAAAGGTCGCGCAGGATGCGCGCCATCAAGCGCCGCGCGGCATGACGCCGGTGCGCAGCGCATGCGCCCAGCCACCGGCGCCGGCGGCCTCGGCCTGCGCCGCCGCGGTTTCATGGTCGTAGGCCAGCGCGATCATCTCGCAGCCGACCAGCCGGCCGTCCTCGATGTCCGCGATGGCATAGCGCGCCAGCGGCGATCCGGCTTCGGACACATGCGGCGTCGGGAGGGTGGGATCCACATAGGCCGGGCAGCCAACGCTTCCGGGGTTGAGCGCGACGCGTCCATCGGCCAGCCGCAGCAGTCCCGCGAGGTGGCTGTGGCCGCACAGCAGCACTGTCGCCGCCGTGACGCCGAGCCGGTCAGCGACTGCTGGCCCGGCGGATGGCAGCAGGCGGCCCGCGACAACCTCCTCCATCAGATACGCATTGTCGTCGTCCGGTTGCGCATGGAAGGCGAGCACCCCCGGGGCTGGTTCCAGGGTCCGCGGCAAGGCGCCGAGCCAGGCGATCTGCGCCTGATCCAATCGTTCACGCGCGAAAGCATCGGAACTGCCAGTGGTCCCTTCGCTGACCCAGCGATCATGGTTGCCGCGGACCGTCGGAATGCGGCGGGCCTGGATGCGCTCCACGCAGTCTCGGGGGCGCAGTGGCCCCGAGACCAGATCGCCGAGATTCAGGATCGGCCCAATGCGGCGACGATCGATGTCTGCCAGGACCGCGTCGAGCGCGAGGATATTGCCGTGGATGTCGGCGATGATGGCGAGGTGCATGACGGCAGCATAGCCACGACGACGTCGGCCCGGCGACCATGGCGTGACAAGGCAGGCTCTGTATTGCGAATGCGTCGCAATACCATTATGGTCACCGTCAGGCCGCTGGGCGTGCTGCTCCGCTCGGCCGTTCGAACGGGAAGGTTGGCGCGCAATGAACTGGACGAAAGCCGGCATCACCGCGATGTCGCTCATCGACCTCCACGGCATCCGGTATGCGGTGTGCCTCCCATGACCGGCACCTCGCCCCCGGTCGCGGCACCGGCGAACCCGCCGACGATGCTCGAAAGCACCAACCTGCTTGGTGAATCGCGGGAAGTCCTGATCCGCCATGGCGCGGAGACCTATCGGCTGAAACTGACCCGGCACGACAGGCTGATCCTCACCAAATAGCGCAGCCTTTGGACGTTGCAGGCCTGCCGTTGACCCCGGCACGGAAGCGGCGGAGCGTGCGCGTCCTATCAGTCCAAGTGAGCATCACAGCATGAACCGTCGTGCCTTCGCCGCGGCCGCAGTCCTGGGCAGCCTTGCCGTCCTTTCCGGGTGCTCTGTCACGCCAGCCGTACCGACCGAACAGAACATTGCCGGGCGCCGGGTTGTTGGCACGGTGACGATCGCCGAGAACTTCCTCGGCGGCGCCGGCGTCGGCAACGGCACGCTGACCTTTCGTGGCCAGTCTCATCCCTTCAGGCTGGCCGGCACGGTTGTCGGCCCCGGCGGCGCTGCCCGCATCCACGCGAGCGGCGATGTCTATGGCCTGACGCGGATCGAGGATTTCCCGGGCGTCTACACGCAAGGCACGGGGCAACGAGGCTTCGACACCCGCCGCACGGATGAACTTTGGCTGCAGAACGCCGCGGGTGTGATCATGCATCTGCGCGGGACGCAGATGGGGGCGACACTCGGCCTCGGCCGTGACGAATTGCTGATTGAGATGGCGCCGCGCTGACCACCGGCGCGGCTCCTGCATATATCGCACCTTCCGGCGCGTATTGGCGCGCCGAAGCCATCCGCTTCCAAACATGGCGTTCGCTGCGCCCTCAGGCTGTAGAGGCTTGCCGGGTGTCGGCGGAACGCGCTTCCAGCCGGGTGCTGAAGCCTCATATCGCAGTTGGCAAGCGGAGCGCCGCCGTTCATAAGCAACTTGTCACATTAGAGATATCTAATATATAAACTGGCGATTGCCTTCCCGAGGCTGCAGCCATGATCAACATCGTTTCACACAACCGACCCCCCGCGAGCGCGGCGTTATCCTTCACAACGGCACGCCGCGCGGCGCGCTGCCGCCCGGGTTACGCTGAGGGGTGCCGGCGAGCCTTTGATCAGCACCGCGATCTTCCGCATCTGTCCGCCCCATGCGCCGTTCTTTATGCGCGCTTGCCGGCGCGGCGGGGCCTGACTCGGTGAACACCGAATTCACCCCCTTCGCCTCGTTCCTCGGCGGCGCGCTGATCGGCGCCGCGGCGGTGATGCTGATGGCAACTATGGGCCGCATCGCGGGCGTCAGCGGGATCGCGGTGCGTCTGCTGCCCCCCTATGCGGGTGGCGACGTCGCGGGGCGCCTCGCTTTCATCCTCGGCCTCGTCGCGGCACCGGTCGTGGTAATGATGGTCACCGGCAGCGCCCCGGACCTTCACATCGAGGCCGGGCCAGCCCTGCTGGTTGTCGCGGGGCTGCTGGTCGGGTTCGGCGCGGTCTGGGGCAATGGCTGCACGTCCGGCCACGGGGTCTGTGGCTTGTCGCGGCTGTCGCCCCGATCTTTGGTCGCCACCGGCGTGTTCATGGCGACCGCAATCGCCACTGTGTATCTGACCCGGCATTTGATGTGAGGCGCTTCATGGCGGTCGTCGTGCAATTCGCCATTGGCCTGGTCTTTGGGCTTGGCCTGGTCATCGCGGGCATGTCGAATCCCGCGAAGGTCCTGAACTTCCTCGATATCGGGGCCATCCGCAGCGGCGGCTGGGATCCGAGCCTCGCCTTCGTCTTGGCCGGCGCGATCGCCGTGACCTTCATCGGCTTCCGGTTGGTGCTGCGCGCTGCCCAGCCGGTCTTCGGCGAGAGCTTCCACCTGCCGGGCAAGACGGGCATCGATGCGCGGATCGTGATCGGCCCGGCGATCTTCGGTGTCGGCTGGGGCCTGGCGGGTTTCTGCCCCGGACCCGCCTTCACCGCCCTGGCCACCGGTGGTGGGGCGGCGCTGATGTTCGTCGTGGCGATGATGGCAGGGATGGGCGCGGCGCGCTGGCTTGCCAATCGGCGCGCCTGATCCCGGTCTCGGCTCGACCTGCTTGCGTACAACGGCGTTCGCTCCCGTGCCGCCGATTCCAGGCGGGAGCGATCTGCTCTACTGTTGGCAAGTCACCGAGCCAGCCGAGGAATCACCATGCGCGGCATCGCCCTTCGCCTCACCACGCTCACGGCCTTGTTGCTCGGCGCCGGCCCGGCCTTCGCGCAATCCGCCTGTCCGGGCCGCATCTCGGCGAATGCCTTCGCGCCGGTGCCACGCGACGCGACCGTGGCGGTGCCCGACCGCGCGGGTGGCAGCCCCAATGAACGGGCGCTGCGCGACGCCGTGTTGGGTGCGCTTGCCAATGCCGGGCGGCGCGTGGATGCGGACGCGCCCTTCATCCTGTCCTGGCGCGGCGGCACCTCGATCGAGGGCGACAATTTCGGCGGCTTCAACGACCGTACCTCCGGCCGGACCTTCCGCGAGAGCGACGACATCACCTGGACGCAGAACGTGCCGCGCGCCGGCGGACGCAATGTGCCGACGCTGCGTGTCTCGGGCAGCATCGACCTGCGCGAACGCGCGACGCAGCGCGTGGTCTGGACGGCCGTCATCACCTGCAATCGCCAGGGCCGGGACGATGCGGCGCTGTTCGCGCATCTGGCCAATGCGGTGGTGCCGCTGATCGGCCAGCCGGCGGCGGGTCGGCCCTTCTGAACGCGCCGGCCGCCACACCCCGCGCGCGCGCCGAGGCGGCGCAGTCGCGCGCGTCGGACCCCGCATCCTCCGCCTGGGTCGAGGCCTCCGCCGGGTCCGGCAAGACCAAGCTGCTGACCGATCGCGTGCTGCGGCTGCTTTTGGCCGGGGTGCAGCCGGGGCGGATCCTGTGCCTGACCTTCACCAAGGCGGCGGCGGCGGAGATGGCCACGCGGCTGGCGAAGGCGCTTGGCGGCTGGGCAACGGCGGAAGACGTGGCGCTTGCCGACACGCTGGCCGGACTGACGGGGCGGCGGCCGGATGCCGAGGAACTGCGCGCGGCCCGCGCCCTGTTCGTGCGCGTGCTGGAACAGGCGGGCGGGATGCGGATTTCGACCATCCATGCCTTCGCGCAATCCCTGTTGCGCGCCTTCCCGCTGGAAGCGGGCCTTGCCCCGCAATTCGCGGTGGTCGAGGAACAGGACGCGCGCGCCATGCTGGCGCGGGAACGCGAGGCGGTGCTCGCCGCCGCCGCCCTCGACCGCGCGGCGCTGGAGAAGCTCGCGCGTCTGGTCCCGCCCACCCGCTTCGCGGAGGTGATCGGCACGCTCGCTCAGGATCGCGGGCGCCTGCTGCGGGCGGTGGAACGTCGGCAGGGCGTTGCGGGCCTCGAACCCGCATTGGCGCATGCGCTGGGCTTGGTGCCGGGCCAGACCCGCGAAGACAAGCTGATCGAGACAGCCTGCGACATCGACCCGGCGCCGCTGCTGTCGGTCGCGCGGCGGCTCGGGCTCAGCGGCAATGAAAAGACCGACCAACGCAATGCGACGCGGATGGCGGAGTGGCTTGCGCTCGACATCGCAGGGCGCGCGGCGCGCTGGGACGAATGGAAGTCGGTCTTCCTGACGGCTGACGGCAGCGTGCGTGCCGATCGCGGCCTGGTCACCAAGGACAAGCGCATCGCAGCGGATTACGACGGGCTGCTGCCGGCGATGCGGGCCGAGGGACTTCGCGTCGCCGACGTTCAGGAGGCCCGAGCGGCGGCGCGCGTGCTGGCGGCGACCGTCGCGCTGCTGTCGATCGGCACGCCGGTTCTGCAGCGCTATGACGCGGCGAAGCGCCGCGCCGGCATGCTCGATTACGATGACCTGATCCGTGGCGCCGAACGCCTGCTGGAAGATCCCGGCAGTGCCTGGGTGCTGTTCAAGCTCGATGGCGGCCTCGATCATGTCCTGCTGGATGAGGCGCAGGATTCCAACCCCGACCAATGGGGCATCGTCCGGGCGCTGACGTCGGAATTCTTCGCCGGTCTCGGCGCGCGGCAGGATGGGCGCAGCATCTTCGCCGTGGGTGATGAAAAACAGTCGATCTATCGCTTCCAGGGCGCGGATGCGGAAGGCTTTGCGCGCGAACGCACGCACTACGCGGCGGCGGTTCCGGAAGCCGGACGGGAATTCCGCCCCGTCGCGCTCGACGTGTCGTTCCGTTCGACCGAATCGGTGCTTGCCCTGGTCGATGCGGTCTTCGCCGATGGCGCCGCGCGTGAGGGCGTCGTGCCGGACGGGGAAACCCTGCGCCACTTCGCCGATCGCGCCGGCCAGGCCGGGCAGGTGGAACTGTGGCCGCTGCTGACCGCCGCGGATGCCGACGAGCCGCCCCCCTGGTCACCGCCCGAAACGCCTGTCGATGCCGAAGGCGCGCCGCAGCGCCTGGCCGCGCTGTTGGCGCAGCGCATCCACCACATGGTGAATACCGAGACACTGCCCGCCCGCGTCGATACCGGGCTTGCCGCGGCGCAGCCGCATGGCCGACGGGTGCGCCCGGGGGACATCCTGGTGCTGGTACGCGCGCGCGCGCGTGGCGGTTTCGTGCCATCGCTCGTCCGCGCGCTCAAGGACCTCCGCATTCCGGTCGGCGGCGTCGATCGCATGGTTCTTGCCGAGCAGATCGCGGTGCAGGACATGCTCGCCCTGGCCGATGTCCTGCTTTTGCCGGAAGACGATCTTTCGCTCGCGGCATTGCTGAAATCGCCGCTCGTCGGGTTGGATGAGGACGACCTCCTCGCGCTGGCGCAGCCGCGGCAGGGCGCGCTGTGGTCGGCGCTCGTGGCGCATCGTGGCGCGGGATCGCGCTTCGGGCGCGTCGCGGATTGGCTTGCGGGCCTGATGGCGCGGGCCGATCTCGCGACGCCGCACGCGCTGTTCGCCGGCGTGCTGGGCGCGCCAGGACCACTGGACACGCGAGCAGGGCGGGCGCGGATGCTGGCACGGCTCGGTCCCGACGCGGCCGATCCGCTCGACGAATTCCTCAATGCGTCGCTGCAGTACGAGGGGTCGCGCCCGCCATCGTTGCAAGGCTTCGTGCAGCAGCTGCGCCAGGGTGGCGCCGAGGTGAAGCGCGAAACCGAAGGTGCGGGCGATGCCGTGCGCATCATGACCGTGCATGGCGCCAAGGGGTTGCAGGCACCGATCGTCATCCTGCCTGACACCACGGCCGAACCGCGCGATCGCGCGACGCTGCGCTGGCTGGACGATGACCTGCCGGCCTGGGCGCCACGCCAGGAAGGCTTCGACGCGGCCGCGCTGGCCGCGCGCCGCCAGCACGACCAGGACGCCGATGCGCGGGAACGCCACCGGCTGCTGTACGTGGCGCTGACCAGGGCGGAGGATCGCGTCATCGTCTGCGGCTGGCAGGGCGGCAAATCGGTTCCCGACGGGTCCTGGTATCGATTGGTCGAAGGCGGCTTCGCGCGGCTGCCTGGCGCGGTGGAGATCCCCTTCGATCCGACCTCATTCGGCGCCGCCGGTGGCCTGTTCCCACCGGAGGCGACGATCCGGCGGCTTGATGGCTCGCAATCCGAGGCCCCGAAGCCGGAAAATCCGCCCCACGCCCGTGTCGCCGCCGCCGCGCTGCCGGACTGGGCGCGCCGGCCGGCGCCGTCCGAGGCGCCCGAGGGCGCCGTTGCACCATCCGCCCTGCCCGGTGAGGAAGAAACGCCTGCCGCCCCGCCGCGGCCCGCCGATGATCCCCGCGGGTTGCGCTTCCGTCGCGGCCGCCTGGTGCATGCCCTGCTGCAACATTTGCCCGACCATGCGCCCAGCCAGCGCGCCGCCATGGCGCATCGCTTCCTCGCCCGACCAGGCCACGGACTGGGGTCGGACGAGGCGGCGGCGGTGCTGGCCGAGGTAACCGCGCTGCTGGCCAACCCGCTGCTGGCGGACGCCCTGGGTCCTGCGAGCCTGGCCGAGGCCCCGCTCGCGGGCCGCGTCGGAGGGCGGCTGATTGCCGGCCAGGTGGACCGGCTGCTGGTCACGGCCGATCGCGTGCTGGTGCTGGACTACAAGACCAACCGCCCGCCACCGGTGACTGCCGAGGCGGTGGCGCCGCTGTATCTGCGCCAGATGGCCGCCTATCGCGCCCTGCTGCGCGCTGCCTTTCCCGGCCGGGCGGTAGAATGCGCGCTGGTCTGGACCTACGGCGCACGGGTGATGGTGCTGCCGGATGCCCTGCTGGACCGGCACGCGCCGCAGTAAGGGCCGCCTGGCATGTTCCGGACGCGGTCGGTTCATTGCGCTCGTGCTTCATTACCGGCAGGCTTCATGGCCTCGAGGCACGTTGCGTGCTAGACGCCCCGCGCGATGCGCGCTGCTGCCTTCCTCGACCGGCTGCCTGAGACGCGACGGCCGGCCCCGTGGCTGCTGCTGTTGTGCCTTTTGCTGTGGCTGCCTGGCTTCTTCACCATCCCGGCCGGTGACCGCGACGAATCCCGTTTCGCCCAGGCCAGCCGCCAGATGGTCGAGAGCGGCGACTATGTCCGCATCCGTCTCGGCGAAGTGGATCGCAACAAGAAGCCGGCCGGCATCCATTGGGCGCAGGCCGCCGTTGTTCACGGACTGGAAGCGGCGGGCATCCCGGCGCGGGGTTCGATCTGGGCGTATCGGCTGCCATCGCTGATCGGTGCGCTGGTCGCGGTGCTGGCGACCTGCCTTCTGGGCCGGGCGCTGGTTGGGCGGCGGGCGGCCTTCATCGCCGCGGCGATGCTGGCGCCGTGCATGGTGCTTCTGGTTGAAACCCACATCGCCAAGACCGATGCCGCGCTGCTGGCGACCATCACCATCGCCATGGGGTTGATGGGCCGCGCATATCTGACGCCGCAATCCTTCACTGCGGGGCAGGCGGCGGGATTCTGGGCGGTGCTGGGCGTCGGCATCCTGCTGAAGGGACCCATCGCGCCGATGGTGCCGCTGCTGGCTGGATTGACGCTCGCGGCGATGGACCGGCCGGCGGGGTCCCCCTGGTGGAAGCCTTCGGCGCCCTGGTTGGGCGCGTTGCGCGCGGGGTGGGGCATTCCGCTGATGGTGCTGTGCGCCGCGCCATGGTTCGTCGCCATCGGCATTGCCACCGAAGGCCAGTTCTTTGCCGACGCGATCGGCGGCGACATGCTCGGCAAGGTATCGTCCGGCGAGGAAGCCCATTGGGGGCCGCCGGGGATGTATGCCGCGATCTTTGGCATCACGGCCTTCCCATCGGCCTGGATCGTGCTGCGGGCCTTGCCGGGGTCATGGGCCGACCGGATGCAACCGGCCGTGCGCTTCCTGCTGGCCTGGGCGGTGCCGACCTGGCTGCTGTTCGAAGCGGTGGCGACCAAGCTGCCGCACTACACCCTGCCGGCCTTCCCCGCGCTGATGCTGCTGGGCGCGCGCTGGGCGATGGACCCGCTGCGCGTCGCGCCGCCGCGATGGGTGGATTGGCTGGCCGGCGTGGCCTTGGGTGGCGTGGCAACAGGGCTGCCGCTGCTGGCAGGATATGCCGTCTTCAGGGTGGACGGACGGATCTCGATCTACGCCATCCTTGGGGTTGTGGCCGGCGCCACGCTGACCTGGGCGCTGGTGCGCATGGGCAACCGGGGGCAATGGGGCCGCGCGGCGCTGGTCGGGGCGATCCTGGCGGTGCCGCTGTATGCCAGCGTGCTTGAAGGCGTCATCCCGCGCCTGCAGGCGGTGTGGCTTTCGCCGCGGCTCGCCGCGCAGGTCGCTGCCGCGGCGCCCGGCCTGCCGGCCCGGGATTTCGGCGTCGTGGGGCATCATGAACCGTCCCTGCAGTTTGCCATGGGCGGGGACATCCGACTGCTGCGCGATGGTGCGGCGGCGGCGGCATTCCTGGCCGAAGGCCCCGGCCGCATTGCCGCCGTGAATGACAGGCAGGAAGCGGCCTTCCGGCGTGCTGCGGCGGAACGCGGCCTGGCGGTGCGGGAACTCGGCATCGTCACCGGGCTGAACTACGTGCGCGGCCGCTGGGTCGCCATGTCCTTGTTCAAGGTGGATTAGATGTTCCAGTGGGTCACCGAGATGGTCGCCGCCGGGGGCCTGTGGGGCGTCTTCGCGCTGATGGTGCTGGAGAACCTTTTCCCGCCCATTCCATCCGAATTGATCATGGCGGCGTCCGGCTTCGCCGCCGCGCGCGGGCAGATGTCCCTGGTGTGGTTGATCGTCTTCGCGGTGGCCGGGACGCTGGTGGGCAACCTGTTCTGGTACGAGCTCGGCCGCTGGCTGGGCGTCGAAAGGTTCCGCCCGCTGGTCGTGCGCTTCGGCAAGTGGTTTGCGGTAGAGGAAGAGGACCTCGACCGTGCGACCGACATGCTGAAGCGGTGGGGGCCATTCGCGATATGCATCGGGCGCATGTTTCCCGGCGTGCGGACGCTGATCTCGGTGCCGGCGGGCATGGTCGAGATTCCGCGCGGCGTCTTCTACCTGTGGACCGCGCTGGGGTCGGCGGTATGGCTGACGTTCCTGGCGCTGGCTGGTTTCTTTCTTGAGGAACACTACGCCAAGGTCGAAGGATGGGTGGAGCCGATGGCCTGGGTTTTGGTCGGTATCGCCGTCGGCGGCTATGCGGCGCACCTCGCCTATGCCTTCCGGCGCGCAAGGCGGCGGCGTCAGCAGCAGGGCTGACCCGCTATCGGAATGCTTGACGCAGCTGGGGGTGGTTGGCGTTAGTGGCGGTGGGATCCGGTGCGTGTCGCCGGGTGTCCTGGGCCAGGAGCGCAGGGGGGCGCATGGCGGATGACGAACGCGCCACAGATTTTCTCAACCCGGTCATTGCCCGGCCACCAGCAGCGTGACGCCTGGAACGCCTGGTTCACCCCGGTTTTCGACCTGCATTGGAAGCCGGAGGACGCCGGCGTGCCCTTCGAGGCAGAGAGCACCATCTGGCCCGCTGGCGGCGCCGTGATCAGCCGGGTTCGCGCGCCGAAGCTGCATTCCGTGCGCAAGCTGGCCAATATCCGGCGTGACCCGACCGATCATTGGGTGATCGGCATCGGCGCCCGTGAATCGCGGATCAGCCTGCCGGGCGATCGGCTGCTTGTGCCAGCAGGCGCACCGTTCGTCCTGTCGCTGGGCGAACCGGTGGAGAGCGCCCGCGACGCGGATGACCGGCTGCACCTGTATTTGCCGCGCGACCGCTTCGTCACACTGGCATCCGAGCTGGACAAGGTTCGCGGACGGGTCATCGGCGGTGGGCTGGGCCGGCTGCTCGCTGATTATCTGCGGCTGCTGGAACATTCCCTGCCCGGGTTGGACAGCGATGCGGGGGATAGGCTGGGCGACGCGATTGAAGCGATGGTCGCGGCGTGCCTGGCGCCGACCGCCGCGAGTCTCACAATCGCCCGTCCGCAACTCGATCTGACGCGCATGGAGCGGGTGCGCCAAGCGATCCGGCGGCGCATGCATTCGCCAACGCTCGATCCCGGTTCCCTGTGCCGCGAGGTTGGCATGTCGCGATCGCAATTGTATCGCCTGCTGGAAGGGCAAGGCGGCGTGATCCGCTACATCCAGCGCCATCGGCTGCGGGCGATCCATGCCGCGCTGTCGGATCCGGCCGATAGCCGCTCGATCGCCGCCATCGCGGAATCATGCGGTTTCCCCGAACCATCAACCTGCAGCCGCATCTTCCGGCGCGAGTTTGGCATGACGCCGTCCGATGTCCGCGCCGCAGCACGCGCCGGCGCGTTGCCGGCCGTGACATGGAAACCGAGCATGAACGGTGATGTGTTGTCTTTGAGCGCGTGTCTGCGAGCGTTTTGACGCTGACTGCCGGAATAACGAAAAGCCGGAGAGACAAAGCCCCTCCGGCTTTCATTTCGGTCGAGCCGAATGCCTTACAGCGTCGGCACCGCCCAATAATCATCCACCGCGCGACGGCGTTCCGCCCAGCCCTCCTCGGCCACCGGGGCGCCTTCGAGCCGCGCCTTGCTCAGCTTCACGACGTAGCCGCCGAGATTGGTGTCGTAGCGCAGCATCTCCCAGGGCAGCGGGTAGTGCTTGGAGCCCATGCCCAGGAAGCCGCCAAAGGACAGCACGGCATAGGCGACCTTGCCCGTACCCTTGTCGAGCATCACGTCCTCGATGCTGCCGATGTGTTCGGAATCCAGCGAATACACATCGGTCCCCGCGACCTTTGCACCGGCGATCAGGTGTCCGGTCGTCGGCGCCGTCAGGTCATGCGTGGTGGGCTTGGCATCGCTACGCGGATTGATCGTGTTCATGGCAGGTTCTCCTGAATCCAGTGTTGGTCAAAGAACGTGCGCCCAGGGCCAAGGGTTGCCAGACGCGGGTGACAAGGCCGTGACGCATCGGTTGAGTGTTCCGAGACGACACTTGCGGTCGCGGCTGCAGGCGCGATGATCGGGGCCGACCACCGGCACGCTTTGGGCGCCGCCACCAGGCAAGGGAAATGCTGTGAACCTCCGTATCGGCATCGCCGGCATCGCCGGCCGCATGGGCCGCCTTCTGGCCGAGGAAACCGCCGCGGCGGGCGCGACATTGGCGGGCGGTACCATTCGCCTGGGCGCATCGCTCAGTACGCTTCCGCCGGGCTTGCCGGTGTTGCCGGACATCGTGGCGCTCTGCGCTGCCTCGGACGTGGTGTTGGACTTCACCCACGCCCATTCAGCGCGCGCCCACGCGCTGGCGGCCGCCGAGAGCGGCACGCCGCTCATCCTGGGTTCATCGGGGCTGTCGGCCGCGGATGAAGCGGCCGTGGCTGAGGCCGCCGAGCGGATCCCCGTGGTCTATGCCGCCAGCTTCGCGCCGGGCGTGGCATTGTTCCTCGCGATTGCCGAACGCATGGCCGCCGCGCTGCCGGGCGATCAGTACGATGCGGAGATTGTCGAGATGCATCATCGCCAGAAGGTGGACGCCCCGTCCGGCACCGCCGTGGCGCTGGGCCGTGCCGTTGCCGCCGGACGCGGCAAGACGTTGGACGAAGCCGGCCGGGAGAGCGGCCGGGACGGGCATTGCGGCGCACGAGGCACCGGCACGATCGGCTTCGCGGCGCTGCGCGGCGGACAGGTGGTTGGCGAGCACACCCTGCTGTTCGCGGGGGCATCGGAACATATCAGCCTGACGCATCGGAACTTCGACCGGCGCGTCTATGCGGCCGGGGCGGTGCGCGCGGCGCTGTGGACGCAGGGCAAGGCGCCGGGCCTGTATGGGATGCGCGACGTGCTTGGAATGTAGGTCCGGCGGCCCGGCGAAGCGGCCATCGCTCCATGCCGTGCCACACTGCGAGCGGCCGGCACGGTTGGGCGTTGCCCACCCCCGGGCGCCCCTGCGCATCAGTCCTGCGCCAAGACATGCCCCTGCGGCGAACGATCCGTCTCGGCAAGCCGCTGGTCGAACATCAGCCGCGCGTCCAGCATCGATGCGAACAGGTTGTCGGCGACGATGGTCAGCACCTCACTGCTCACGGCCTGCTGTTTCTCGGGCAGCGTCCATCCCTTTTCCGCATCCCGCTTCGAAAGGCCATAGACCAATGCCTGGCCAAGCCGGAGCACCAGGATGTGTTCCGCCACGGTCTGCGCCACCGCCTGAGCCGTGTCGGCGGAAACCGCGTTCGGCGCGGTGGCGGCCAAGGCAGCAGCGAGGCGCGTCACGCTCGGGAAGCACAGATTGACGTAAACTTCATGCGTGTCGGGATAGAACCGGGCCGCGCGATAGGTCAGGTTCCGATCGGCGATCTCATCCTCATTCCTCAGCAGCAGGAAGTCGGGGATCACCTCGGTGTCCTCGATCATGTCGACGATCGAACCTTCCGCCGCTGCCAGCGACACTTGCGGCTTGGCCGGAGGCTTCGCCGCCTGAGGTGTGTTCGTCCCGTCAGCCTGCGCCACAGCCTCGGCCAAGCCTTGCACCGGGGGCACGGCGGGCGGCCGGCGCACCTTCGGGCGCTTCCGCTTCAGGCCCAGGTCGCCGATCAGCTTTTGCAACTGTTCGTTCACGTCGCCCAGCAGGTCGAGATCCGGCGACAGGCTCCGCACCAGGTCGCGCACCCAGGCTGGCCGGCGTGCCCGGACCATGGCCGCGAAATCGTTGACCTTCACCTGGTCCTGTGACCCGTTCCGGTACCGCAGGAACTGCCGATACCCTTCCGGCAGAACGGGGTAGGACCTGGGCAGTTCGACCACGACCGACAGGTGCCGTGCGCCGAACCCGATGCCGAAGCTCGGGGCCTCCTGGGTCCAGCGCTTTGCTGTCCGGAAATCATAGAATTCATCGTCATGGACGAGGCCCACGAAGCTGGCATCGGGGCTGAGCCGGTCGACGAAGGAAGCGTTGTGCCCCGGGACGCTGGCATGGGGTGGGTCGTAGCCGAAGCGAACCAGGATCCCGTCCGGCAGCTCGACGGTCTCGGAGCGGGCGAAGCGTTGTTCCATGTGCTGGTCGAGCGAAACGAAATGCCGCATCCGAGGCATGGCGCAGATGTCGGGCCCGAGCATGAGGCGCACGCCGTGGCCGATGCGGAAGAAGCGGTGATGCAATGTACGTATGACCCAGCCGGGCAGCACCCGAGGATTGCCGCCATAGGGCTGGGCCACCGTGTCCTGATCGGCCCGCTGACCCAGCAGCGTGACCTCGGTCCAGTCCCGGGTGGTATCCATCCCTGCCTCTCGAACCTCGGTGGTGACGTCCGTCACGGCACCGGCGGGTCCGCCCTCGCGAAGCACACGTCCATAGACGCCGTTGCGCTTGCCGATCGTAACTTCGCTCACCGTGCCACCGCGGCAGGACCGGTAGCGAACACCCAGGTGATTCGATGGCAAGGTGGCGACCTTCGCCCCCATCCCGAAATTGCCGTCGAGACCCTGCATTTTGCCGACCGAGGAGGCGATGTCGCACATCCGGTACAACTCATCGGCGTTCAGGCCGGGGCCGGTATTCCAGATCCGCAGCTTTCGTACGCCATCGATCAACGCCGAGGTGATCTCGACAACCCGCTGCCCAGCTTCCGCCTGGCACGCGGCCTCCAATCCATTCTTCACCAACTCCCGCAACATCATCGTCTTGGGACAGCGTTCGATCATGCTGGTGACAAGAAAGTCCTCGTCACCCACGCGTAGCTTCGTAACGCTGCTCATGTCTCGAAGTCCTCACATTGCAGGCGAACAGCGCGGATTTGGAGAATCAATGGCCGATCGCTATCGATGAAGATAAATTGGATACGACAACTCCGTGTTCCAGAGCAGATCCTGAAAGCAGGCGCATGGCACGCAGCGGTAGCGATTGCACCGACGCAGGAATGCAAGAAACAACCCACATAACGCGCCCGTTGCCAGGTCGCCTATCACAGGTAGGCGTGAAATGGCTTTCATGGCTCCTGAGACATTTCAGCGTGCCGTGACCTCAGTCAGTTTGCTGCGCGGGCGTGCCTTGACCCCGCCACACCCCCTTGCGATACGCGATCGTCCCGGATGCTCCGGGCCCAGCCCGCCGGGGCTCCCCTCCGGCGAATCCCCCCGCGACAAGAGGCAAACCACGCCATGCGCGATACCGGCGAATATCTCTTCACGTCTGAATCCGTTTCCGAAGGCCATCCCGACAAGGTGGCGGACCGCATCTCGGATACGGTGCTCGATGCGTTCCTGACGGCCGATCCCTATTCCCGCGTGGCCTGCGAGACCCTGGTCACGACCAATCGCGTCGTCATCGCCGGTGAGGTGCGCGGCCCCGGCAGCGTCACCGCCGATTACCTGAAGCACCTCGCGCGCCTGGCCATTCATGACATCGGCTATGAGCAGGACGGCTTCCACTGGGAAAAGGCCAGTGTGGAGTGCCACCTGCACGCCCAGTCCGCGCATATCGCGCAGGGCGTGGACGCCGCCGGCAACAAGGATGAAGGCGCCGGCGACCAGGGCATCATGTTCGGCTATGCCTGCACCGAGACGCCGGACCTCATGCCCGCGCCGCTGTACTACGCGCACCTGATCCTGCGCCGCATCAGCGAGCTGCGCCGCATCGGCCATCCGTCGGTGAAGGGCCTGCTGCCGGACGCGAAGTCGCAGGTCACGCTGCGCTACGTCGATGGCAAGCCGGTTGGCGCGACGTCCATCGTGCTGTCCACGCAGCACGTCGAGGGCATGGAGCAGGCACAGATCAAGGCGATGGTGAAGCCGCTGATCGAGGAAGCCTTGCCCAGCGGCTGGATGTGCCCGGATGTCGAGCTGTATGTGAACCCGACCGGCCAGTTCGTGATCGGCGGGCCGGACGGTGACTGCGGCCTGACCGGGCGTAAGATCATCGTCGACACTTACGGCGGCGCGGCCCCGCATGGCGGCGGCGCGTTCTCCGGCAAGGATCCGACCAAGGTGGACCGTTCGGCCGCCTATGCCGCGCGCTATGTCGCGAAGAACGTCGTCGCGGCCGGCCTGTCGGACAAGTGCACCATCCAGGTCTCCTACGCGATCGGCGTGGCGAAGCCGCTGTCGGTCTATCTCGACCTGCACGGCTCCGGCCGCGACGTGGATGAGGTGAAGCTGGCCAAGGTTGTCGATGGGCTGGTGAACCTGTCCCCACGCGGCATACGCGAGCATCTGCACCTGAACCGTCCGATCTACGTCCCCACCTCCGCCTATGGCCATTTTGGCCGGACGCCGGATGAGGACCTCGGCACCTTCACCTGGGAGAAGACCGACCTGGTGGATGAGCTGAAGCGCGCCTTCGGCCGGTGAGCGACGAGGGTGACATGCGGCGGGATGAACCGCCGCATCGCGCGCCCTCATTGACGCCCGAGGGCATCCCCGACCGGCTGTATGGCCGCCGTCGGGGGCACCCGCTGCGGCCGCGGCAGGAAAGGTTGCTCGACCTTGCCCTGCCGCGGTTTCGGCTGACGGCGGCGGAGGCGGCCCACCCCAAGGGACCGTTCCCCGGCGCCGCGGAGATTTGGCTGGAAGTGGGCTTCGGCGGCGGGGAACACGCCCTGGCGCTGTCGGCTGCGCATCCGGGCGTCGGGCTGATCGCATCCGAAGTCTTTGAGAACGGGTTGTGTTCGCTGCTGACCCGCATCGTCCCGGACGGGGCGGAGGCGACCGCATCGGTGCCCGATCGCTTGCGATTGTGGCCCGAGGATGCGCGACACCTGGTAGCGCTTCTGCCGGATGCGGCACTCGGCCGGCTTTACCTGATGTTTCCCGACCCCTGGCCGAAGTCGCGCCACGCCAAGCGGCGCTTCGTGCATGCGGCCATGCTGCCACTGGTCGCCCGCGTGCTTCGACACGGCGCCGAATGGCGCATCGCCTCCGACGACCCGACCTACCAGGCCTGGGTCGAGGAGGTCTTCGCGAACCAGCCGTTCTTCACCCTGCGGTCCGTGGTGACCGAGCGCGCGGCGGATTGGCACCCGACACGGTATGAGGCGAAGGCGGTCCGCGAGGGTCGCGTGCCGCGCTACTGGACCTTCGTCAGGACCGACACGCCATGCAGCTGATGGATGCAGCCGCCCTGGTGACCGGCGCGGGCTCGGGCCTCGGCGCCGCGACGGCCGAAGCCTTGGCCGCCGCCGGCGCCCGCGTGGTGGCGATGGACCTCAACGCCGAAGGCCTGGCGGCGCTGGCCGCGCGCTGCGGCGCCACGCCGGTCCCGGGCGACGTCGCCACCGAGGCCGATGTCGCGGCCGCGCTTGAAGCCGCGGCCGGTCTTGGCCCATTGCGATTGGTGGTGAACTGCGCCGGCATTGCGCCCGCCGCGCGGGTCGTCGGTCGCAAAGGGGCTCATGACCTCGCGCTTTTCGAACGCACGATCCGCGTCAACCTGATCGGGACCTTCAACGTGCTGCGCCTCGCCGCGCAACGCATGCAGCCGCTCGATCCCACATCGCCGGATGGCGAGCGCGGGGTGATTGTCAACACCGCTTCCATCGCCGCCGAAGATGGCCAGGTCGGGCAATGCGCCTATGCCGCGTCGAAGGCCGGCGTGATGGGCCTGACGCTGCCGGCCGCACGGGAATTGGCGAAATCGGGCATTCGCGTCGTGACCATCGCGCCGGGCCTTTTTGAAACGCCGATGCTCGCCGGCCTGCCCGACGCGGCCCAGGCGGCGATCCGTGCGCTGCCGCCCTTCCCGGCACGGCTTGGGCTGCCGGAGGAATTCGCGCGGATGGTGTTGGCGATCTGCGCCAATCCCCTGCTGAACGGGACCACCATCCGCCTCGATTCAGCGCTGCGCCTGCCGCCCTGACGGCGGCGCAGCTTGGCTTTGCGCTACAGGGCCAATGCCACGCGCAAGGTCAGTCGCACTGTTTCCGAGATCAGCCCTTGCCGGGCGGTCATGCCGTATTCCGATCGCTGAAGGGCGCCCGTGGCAGTGAGGAGCGCGGTCTGCTGGCCTGCCGCGCCATCGCCGGCCAGGGTGGCCTCCATCCTGAACGGCCGCGTCACGCCACGAATGGTCAGCGCGCCGGCGAGTGAAAACCGATCCGGGCTGCCCTGTCCTACGCCGGTGCCGTTGAAACGGGCCTCGGGGAAACCCTCGGCATCGAAGAAGTCGCGCGAACGCAGCAGGGCCGCACCACCTGGCACGTCCAGTGTGATCGCCGCAACCCGCACCACGACCGACACCTCGGTGGACTGCGGCCGGTTCCGATCGAACAGCAATGTCGCGGAAAAATCGTCGAAGCGGCCCGTCGTCGGCAGCACGCCCAGCCGCCGGGCGCTGAATTCCAGCACGCCGTTGGCCGGGCCGATGATGAGCCTGGTTTGGGCGCCGGCCGGTCGGGAAGCGAGAGCTGCCAAGCCGACGGCCATGGCACGACGTCCGATGCGCGGCATGCTGGACATGGGGTCAATCCTTCTGGCCATCGCAATGCCTCGCCGCATGTCGGGGCGCAAGTCCGCTTGCATCCTGACCGCCGAAGCGTCATAACCCCCGCCAGACATTCCATCCGGTTCCACGGGGGGTGGCCTTGCAAGGGGCCGCCTTTTTTGTTGCTTGAACGATACTGACGACCAGCCACGCCACGAAGGGCTTGAAGCCCGCATTGCCGATGCGATCCTGCCGACGCTGGATCACCTGGGCTATGAGCTTGTGCGCGTGCAGATTTCAGGCAAGGAACGCCCCACGGTCCAGATCATGGCGGACCGGGCCGATGGCGCGACTTTCGCGGTCGAGGATTGCGAGGCGATCAGCCATGCGGTCGGTGCGGTGCTCGACGTCGCGGATCCGATCAAGGGCGAATGGAGCCTGGAAGTGTCCTCGGCCGGCATCGACCGGCCGCTGACGCGTATCAGGGACTGGAACCGCTTCGCCGGCCACGTCGCCACCCTGGAACTCGCCATGCCGCACGATGGGCGCAAGCGCTTCCGGGGCATCGCGCTGGGCGCCGATGCCGATGTGGTGCGGATGCGGCTGGACGACGGGGCTGAGATCGCCTTCCCGCGATCGAACATCCGGCGCGCGAAGCTTGTGCTGACCGATGAACTCATTGCCGCGACCGCGGCGCCACCGACCGAGAACTAGGCCGCGATGTGCGCCCTTTCGCTTGCCTGACGCTTTGTCTGACCGCGTAACTCAGGCCTTGGGTGCCTTCGCACCCCTGGTCATCCCGCTCTAGGAGAGAGGCTCCATGGCCATCGAGATCGCCATCGCCCGTCCCGAACTGCTCCAGGTTGCCGACGCCGTCGCGCGCGAGAAGATGATCGAGCGCGATGAGGTGTTGGAGGCGATGGAGCAGGCCATCCAAAAGGCTGGCCGCGCCAAGTACGGGCATGAGAAGGACATCCGCGCCATCATCGACCGCAAGACCGGCGAAGTGCGCCTGTCCCGCTGGACGGAGGTGGTCGAGGCCGAGCCGGTCGAGAACGAGGCGACGCAGCTTTCGTACCGCATCGCGCAGAAGATCAAGCCGGGCATCGCCCTGGGCGAGTTCATCATCGACCCGCTGCCGCCGATCGATTTCGGCCGCATCGCCGCGCAGACCGCCAAGCAGGTGATCGTCCAGCGCGTGCGCGAAGTCGAGCGCGGCAAGCAGTTCAACGAATACAAGGACCGCGTCGGGGAGATCATCAACGGCATCGTCAAGCGCACCGAATACGGGAACCTGATGGTCGATCTCGGCCGTGCGGAAGCGCTGTTGCGCCGTGACGAGACGATCCCGCGTGAGGCGTTCCGCAACGGCGACCGCGTGCGCGCCTATATCTATGATGTGCGCGAGGAGCCGCGCGGGCCGCAGATCTTCCTGTCCCGCACGCATCCTGGCTTCCTGGCGAAGCTGTTCGCGCAGGAAGTGCCGGAGATCTACGACGGCATCATCGAGATCAAGGCGGTTGCCCGCGACCCCGGCTCGCGCGCAAAGATGGCGGTGATCAGCCGCGACAGCAGCATCGACCCCGTCGGCGCCTGCGTCGGCATGCGCGGGTCGCGCGTGCAGGCGGTGGTGGCGGAACTCCAGGGCGAGAAGATCGACATCATTCCCTGGTCGCCCGACTTCGCCACCTTCATCGTGAACGCCCTCGCCCCGGCCGAAGTGTCGAAGGTCGTGCTGGATGAGGACGGCAAGCGCTGCGAAGTGGTGGTGCCCGACGACCAGCTGTCGCTCGCCATCGGCCGCCGCGGCCAGAATGTGCGCCTTGCATCGCAGCTCACGCGCTACGATATCGATATCCTGACCGAGGCCGAGGAATCCGAGCGCCGGCAGGAGGAATTCCGCAAGCGCACCGGCCTATTCGTCGAGGCGCTGGACGTCGATGACGTGATCGCCGGCCTGCTGGTGCAGGAAGGCTTCGGCACCATCGAGGACATCGTCACGGTCGAGGACGAGGAACTTGCCGCGATCGAGGGCTTTGACGAAAGTGTCTCCACCGAGCTGAAGCGCCGCGCGAGCACTTTCATTGAAAAGCGCGACGGCGAGTTGGAAGACAAGCGCCGCGAGTTGGGCGTGGACGATGTGCTGGCCGAAATCGGCGGGTTCTCCCCCGCCATGATGGTGACGCTGGGCGAAAAGGGCGTGAAGGACCTCGAAGACCTGGCCGATCTCGCCGGCGATGAGCTGATCGAGATCCTGGGCACCGAGGTGGTGGACGAGGAAACCGCCAACGCCATTGTCATGGAAGCGCGTCGCCGCGCCGGTTGGCTGGGTGACGAAGACAATGCCGGCGCTGGTGACGGCAACGAATGACATCGATGCCCCGACGGAGGATGAGCCGGAAACCGGCCCCCACCGCCGCTGCATCGTAACGCGAGAGGTCCAGCCGAAGGAGCGCATGCTGCGTTTTGTGGTTGGCCCGGACCGTGAAATCGTCCCGGATATCGTCGGCAAGCTGCCGGGCCGGGGAATGTGGTTGAGCGCGCGGGGCGATGTGCTAGAAACCGCCCTGAGCCGCGGGGCCTTCATGCGGGCCGCGCGTGGGCAGGTGACGTTTCCCTCCGACCTTCGCGCGCGGATCGAGGATGGTCTGCGCGGCCGTGTCCGTGACCTTCTGGGCTTAGCCCGGCGGGCCGGGCAGGCTGTATCGGGCTGGCAGTCGGCGCGTGAATGGCTCCATGCCGGACGCGCGGGACTGTTGGTTCAGGCGGCCGATGGCAGTCTGGCCGAGCGCGCGCGCTTCGGTGGTCGGGACATCCCGGCCGTCACGCCGCTTTCGGCGGTTGAGTTGGGTGTTGTCTTCGGGCGGGACCACGCCGTGCATGTCGTGGTTTCTCCGGGCCGGTTGGCTGATGCCATCCGGACCGAGGCGGAGCGGCTGGCGGGATTTGCCGGCACTCCGCCGGTTAACGCGTAAAGGGCCGCAACGATCGTCGCGGCTTTAGGAATTCTTGGTGGAATCGGGTTCGGATCGGCGGATGAGCGACCAGAACGAGCAGGACGCGGGTAAAAACAGGCTAAGCCTTCGGCCCGGCGGACGGCTTGAGCTTGGCAAGACGGTGGATGCCGGGAGCGTGCGGCAATCCTTCAGCCACGGCCGCAGCAAGACCGTGCAGGTCGAGGTTGTGAAGAAGCGTGTGGCGCCGCCGCCGGCGAAGCCGAGCGTGGCGGCCCCTGCCGCGCGCGCCCCGGTGTCGCCGGCCGT
>JALHQB010000046.1 GCA_022842185.1 Acetobacteraceae bacterium | reverse complement strand
CGGCGGGTGCCGCGACCGCTGCCATCTCCGCTGGGGGCGCGGCAGTCACTGCGACGGCCGCGGCCGCGGCGGCGAGTGTCGCGGCGGGCAATCCGCGCGGTTCGGCGGTCGCGATGGCCATGGCGGTGGCGCTGCCATCGCCCGGCGGTTCGTTCGGCGCGAACAGCGACGGTGCGCCGGCGAATTGCCGCGCATTGGGCAGGCGGCGATCGATCTCGCTCAGGCGCACGAACTGGGTCGGAGTCATGGCGTCGAGCGGCAGGTGCCGCTGCGCGACCTGGCGCAGCCGGTCCGGTTCGTTCAACAGCGCCCATTCGGCCCGCAGCACCTGGGTGCGTTCACGCGCGTGTTCTGTCTGGCGGTTGATGTCGCGCAGCGTGCGGTCGAGCTGCGCGACCGAATGCTTGACCTGGTACAGGTACAGCCCTGCACCGGCGGCGGCGCAGAGCGTGACGAGGGTCAGGGGGCGGATCATGCGGCCTCCTCCAGGCGTTCCAGGGCGCGCAGCCGGGCGGAGCGCGCGCGGGGATTGTTCGAGGTCTCTTCACTGCCTGGGCGTTGCGCGCGGGTGGTGAGGAGGCGGAAACGGGGTGCGACGCGGGCGGCGAGCGCACCGGGGTCGTGGCGGGATGCATTGCCCGCCCGGCCGGAGACACCGGCCATGAAGCGCTTGGCGATGCGGTCTTCCAGCGAATGAAAGGCGACGACGACCAGGCGTCCGCCGGGCGCGAGCAGCGACGCGGCGGCATCGAGGCCGCGCTCGACCTCGCCGAGTTCATCGTTCACGGCCAGCCGCAGCGCCTGGAAGGACCGCGTGGCGCCATCGATGCCCGACGGGTCGCGCGGCACCTTGGACCGCACCAGCGCGGCGAGGTCGCCGGTGGTGGTGAAGGGCTGTTCGAGGCGGCGGGCGACGATGGCGCGGGCGATGCGCCGGGCGAAACGTTCCTCCCCCAGGTGGAACAGGATGTCGGCCAGTTCCTCCTCGGTGCGGGTGTTCACCAGGTCGGCGGCGGAGGGGCCGTGCTTTTCCATCCGCATGTCGAGCGGGCCGTCGAAACGGAAGGAGAAACCGCGTTCTGCCTCGTCCAGTTGGAAGGAGGAGACGCCGAGATCCATCACCACGCCGTCGAGCGCGGTCACGCCAAGCGCGGCAAGGTGTTCGAGCATATCGCCGAAGCGGCCTTCGATCAGCCGCAGCCGGGGGGCATGGCGGGCGACGAGGTCGGCGCCGCGGGCGATGGCGTCAGGGTCGCGGTCCATCGCGTACAGGGTGCAGCCCGGCGCGGAGTCGAGGATAGCCGTGGCGTAGCCACCGCCGCCGAAAGTGCAGTCGAGATAGGTGGCGCCATCGCGCGGGGCGAGGGCGGCGATCACTTCGGCCAGCATGACCGGAAGGTGGCCGGTCATGGCGTGCCACCCTCGGCGCGGGTGGGGGAAGGCAGCGTGAGGCGGAAATCCCGCGCGCGGGCACGGGCGTCGCGCATGTAGGCGATCGCGCGATCGGTGTTCCAGATCTGGAAGCACTGGTTGGCGCCGAGGAAGGAGACGGTGTCGGTCAGGCCGGCTTCCTCGATCATGTCTTCGGGCAGCACCAGGCGGCCTTCGGCGTCCGGGCGGGCGGGATGGGCGGTGGCGAACAGCGCGCCGGCCAGGTGGTCCGAGGCGTCGGAGAAGATGTCGAGGCTGCTGTGCCCGGCCGACAGGGCGGCGAAGGCGGGTTGCGGCCAAGCTTCGATGCAGGGGTGACGGAAGGACGGGAAGAGGACAATATCGCCGGTGCCCAGGGCTTCGAGGACAGCGCGGAACGAGGCAGGGACCGAGATACGGCCCTTCTTGTCCAACTTGCCCTTGTGCGTGCCCAGGAACTGGGTCATCGCCCCCCGCTGACGGCCCGCGATGCCGCGAATGAAAGATGTTCCGGTCCCGATCAGCGGCCGGCGAGGCCCCCCGACCTCGCCGGCTCGCCCGACCATCCCGCTCTGAAATCCCCTCGCCCCCCCGAGCTACTGGGATCCTCACGGGATAAAATGGGATAACACGGGAAATCGCGGGACAGCAAGTGTGAAAGATTCTTACGCTCCCGGTGTGTTGCTTGAAAAACACCATTATTACCGACGCTTAAAGGCGCAGCCTGAATCATTGGGCGAGCGATTGCGAGCAGATATTTCTGCCTGGCCCCATGCAGTGATTGATGTCGCGGCTTCGTGATCGCCGCGGTCGATACGGCCGCGATCAGGGTGGCGCGGGGCGTGTCTGCAGGCCGAGGAAGCGATGACGCTGGTCCGGCGGCACCACGGTGCAGTCCTGCCGCTGGCCGAACCAGCGATAGCGCCGCCGCGCGACGAAGACATAGGCGGCATCGCGCAGCGGACGGGGAACCAGGCTGGCCGCCGACAGCCACCGCCAGGGTGCGCGCAGATGGCGCAGCACCAGAAGGGCGGCATCGGACCGAAGCAGGGCGCGCGGGCCATCGATCACGACGAAGGTCTCATCGAGGTCGTGCCGCGTGATGCCGTGCCGGGCGGCAAGAGCCAGGCCTTCCTCCGACCAGGCGCCAGCGAAGCGGAGCCGCGGCGCGGCCTCCTTCGCCAGCACGAAGGCGACCATGCCACTGCACAGGACGCAGTCGGTGTCGAAGATGATGATCGGGCCGGGTACGTCCATGGCGCGACGATAGACCGATCGCGCGGACCATGCCCTGTGCGGTGATCGATGGACCGAGCCCGCCGAATGAGGGACGCACAACGTCCATCGAACCCAGGAGCGCACAGCGCGACCGCGCCCAGACCGCCAGGCACCGCCGGCACGCCAGCACGCGGCGCGAAGGCAAGCCGGCCTGATGGCCGGCGCCCGCCGATTGAGGGCATAAAAAACAAACTCCTCGCCGCCTGGTGGCGGCGAGAAGCGTCAGACGGCCTGTAAGCCGGGTTCTGTCACGCCCGTTGCCGGGCGTGGACGGCCATTCCTCTGGAACCCGCATCGCTGCGGGCTTCGCGCGGCCAACCCGGGTGGAAGGGCGGGACCGCCCCTGCGACGACGCCCGAAGGCGCCTCGCCGTCCACCCCTATTCGGCCTTGCTCCCGGTGGGGTTTGCCGTGCCGCCGCCGTTGCCGGAAGCGCGGTGGGCTCTTACCCCACCGTTTCACCCTTGCCTGGAAGCCTTGCGGCGTCCGGGCGGTCTATTCTCTGTGGCACTTTCCCTGGGGTCGCCCCCGCCGGTCGTTGACCGGCACCGTAGTCCCGTGGAGCCCGGACTTTCCTCCAGCCCGCGATCGCTCGCGAGCCAGCGGCCGTCCGGCCGTCTGACGCCGGGCGTCCTGTGCGCTGCGGCAGGGGCGCGCGTCAAGCCACGCGACGGTGCAGGCGCGACGGAGCCGCGCGAGATGCAAACGCGGCACGGCTGCTCGTCACCCCGCCGCGGCCGCTTCCGCGCGCATCCAATCCCAGAAGATCTGCGCTGGCCGACGCAACGGCCCGATCGGCCTGGCCAGGTGAAAGGCGCGCGGCCCGGGTGCCGCGAAGGGATGTGCATAGACCAGCCGGCCCGATGCGATCTCCCGTTCCGCCAGGTCCCCGCGCGTCAAAGCCAGGCCCAGCCCTGCCGCCGCGGCTTCCAGCGTCAGCCCGAAATCGCTGAAGGTCAGGCCGTTGGTCGGCGGTTCGCCCTTCCAGCCCGCCGCCGCCAGCCAGCCCGCCCAATGGTCGCGGTTGACGTCGAAGATCAGCGGCAGCCGCTCCGCGATGGCCTTCAGGGAGGGCGTGCCGCGCAGCTTGAAGTGCGGGGACCGCACCGGGCGCAGCGTCTCGGCGATCAGCAATTCGGCCTCCAGCCCCGGCCAAGGTGGCAGGCCGTGGCGCACCAGGAAGTCCAGCCCGTTGCGCTGCGCATCCTGCAATTCCGTCGTCGCGGCGACCTCCACGCGGATCGACGGATACGCGCGGGAGAATGCGGGAAGGCGGGGCAGCAGCCAACGCGCGGCGAAGGTCGGCACCACCCCGACCCGGACTTCCCCCGCGCCATCCTGGGCGCGCCGGCGGCCGCGCGATGCGGCGCGCTGGGTCGCGGCCTCGATCCCGGCCAGCAGCGGCGCGACATCGGCATGGTAGCGCCGGGCCAGCGCTGTCGGTTCCACGCCGCGCGGCGATCGCAGGAACAATGGCGCGCCGAGCATCGCCTCCAGCGCCGCGATGTGCCGGCTGACGGCGCCATGGGTCAGCCCGAGTGCGGCGCCACCACGACCGAAGCTGCCGGCGCGCAGCGCGGCATCAAGCGCGCGAAGCTGTTCCATGCTGGGCAGGCGGGTGGGGCGCATAGGCGTGAGTATTCCTCACCTCTGGCGTGAATGCGAGACGCTTCCGCAAGCCATGCCTCGAGCGCAATGCTTCCGTCACGGCGCACCAGCAACCCGCGCCGCAGGAGCAGACCAATGTCCGTCGAACGCATCGCCAACCCCTTCCGGACCGCAGGGCACCGGGTTTCGGCCGTCACGCCGGGGCCGTTCGCACGCCTTTGGTTCACGGTGGCGGTCGCGATGGAGCGCCGACAGGCGCGCGCGCGGCTCGGCGAGATGGATGACCGCATGCTGCGCGACATCGGCATCCATCGCAGCGACGCCGAACGGGCGGTGCGGCACGGGCGCGACACCGGGCGGCCCGTGCTGCCATGGTGGAAAGAGTAAGACCAAGCGGCGGCAGCGCAGACCATTCGCCCCGATGACCGCATCGGGGAGCGCATGGCGTGACAGCGTCCCGACATGACGCCGGCGCCAGCGCCCCTGCAAGCCGCGCAGGCGCGTGAATCTGCCGGCGCCTGAGGCAGGGAAACACGACCAGCGGCCGCCAACAGCGGCCGCTGACCCCCCCTACCGCGTCACCACCTCCAGCCCCGGCCAGCGCGCCATCCAGCGCTTCGCGGCGATGCGCGACAGCATCGCCGCCGGCCTCGCGCGATGGGCTGGCGTTGGCCGCGCCACCATGGCCAGCAGGTCGGCCAACCCATGCGGGGCCAGGATCTCGACCCCCTCCCGGCCGATCCGCGCGGCGATCGCGGTCGCCGTCTCCGGCCAATGGGCCAGGGCATCGGTCAGGTCCCGGTAGGGCGGATGACCGTTTCGCGCATGCATCCGCGCCTGGTTTGCCACCGACCAGGGCAGCCCGGGTGCGGCCTTGGCCAGCCGCGCTTCGGCCGCCGCATCGCGGGCTGCGGTGCTGTCCGCTTCATCGAAGAACACGACATCGATGTCGGCCGGCGGCGTCGCATCCGGGTCCTGGCCGGTCAGCGCATCCCAGACCGCATTGCGCAGGAAGCCGGCGCCGATCCACGCACCATGCGGGCCATGCGCGGCAACGGTGTGCAGGCGCGCCATCATGGTCGGCCGACCGGCGATGAAGCGGGCGAGCCCCGCCGCGTCGCCCAACCGCGCCGCGTGCTGCATCATTCGGCGCAGGCCGCGGCGACCGCCGCCACCCGTGCCCGCGTCGCGGCATCGGCGATGCCATCGGCACGACCGGGCAGCCAATGGCGCTGGAAGGCCGTGATCAGCATGGACAGCGGCAGGTCCAGCCGATACCCGATCGCACCGAGCAATCCGGGCAACGCCGCTTCCGCCTCGGGCTGCGGCGGATCGGCCCCCGGCCAAAGCCCGACACCATTGGCCGCGAGGCCCTGCCAGTCGAACAACTCGCCCGGATCATCCTTGCGGTCCGGGGCGATGTCGCTGTGGCCGATCACGTTGCGCGGCGGGATCGGATGGCGGGACAGGATGTCCAGGCACAGGTCGCAGACCGCCGCCATCTGCAGGGCGGGGAAGTCGCGATACCCCCATTCATGCCCCGGATTGACGATCTCGATGCCAATCGATCGGGCGTTCAGCGCGCTGTGTCCCCGCCAATGGGACACGCCTGCATGGGCGGCGCGGCGGTGTTCGGGCACCAGCCGGAAGATGCGGCCGTCTTCCTCGACGACATAATGGGAGGAGACGCGGGCGGCCGGGTCGCGCAAGCGGTCGATCGCCTCGGCGCCGGTGCGCATGCCGGTGTAGTGCAGCACCAGCATGTCGACCGACATGGAAGGCGGGCGGTCGTCATGGTTGGGGCTTGGGGCCTCGATGACGCGCAGGGTCAGAGCCCGCGCTCCCGCTTGATGCGGTCCCATGCGGCATTGATGCCGGCCACCTTGGCGGTCGCGCGCTTGGCGAATTCCTCCGGCACCCCGCGCGATGCCAGGCTGTCGGGGTGGTTCTCCCGCATCAACTGCTTCCAGGCGGTGCGGACCTGCTCGTCGCTGGCTTCGCGCGTCAGCCCGAGCACCGGGTACGGGTCCTCCATCTGCTGCACGCCGACGCCGCGCGGCGCGCCCCCCTTGGCGCGTTGCCAGGCGGCGGCATCCAGTCCGAACTTGGCATGGATGCCGCGCAGCATGTCGCCCTCGGAACGTTGCACCGGCCCATCGGCTCGGGCGATGCGCACCAGCGCCGCCAGCACATCCTCCAGCATCGCCTTGTTGTCGGCGAAGGCCTCGCCGAGCTTCTCGGCGAAGGGCTCCCAACCCTCCGCGCTCTCGCGTGCCTGGTCGAACAGCCGGCCGACGTCGCGCAGGCCTGCATCCGGCACGCGGAACATCTGGCGGAAGGTTTCGATCTCGGCCCGCTTCACGGGGCCGTCCACCTTGGCGAGCTTGGCCGACAGCACCACCACGGCGAAGGAGAACAAATTCTCCTTCCCCCCCAGCATGTGCACCATCTCGGCCGCATTGGGCGGAATGCGCCCCGCGCCGGGAATCGCACCGCTGTCGGCCGCATGGCCGAGTGCCGCGCCCATCATCGCGCCGAAGGGGCCACCCATGGCGAAACCCGCCATGCTGCCCAGAATCTTGCCCAGGAAGCTCATCGTGCCGAAGGTGCTAGAGCATTTTCAGGCCAAGTGGAAACACTTGGCGGACCGGAGCATGCGACGAAACAATGCGCTGGAAGGGCGAAGCCGCTCCAGACAGTGCGGGCCGAGCGCCGATCGCGCCGCCTTGCCGCATCGCCGGGGCGTCTCTATTGCCGGTATCGGCCGTCGCGCGGCCGTGGCCCGCGGTGCGGCCCCGGGGTGGCGGGCGCAAGGGGATGGTGTCATGGCCGGCTGGCAATTCTGGATCGATCGCGGCGGCACCTTCACCGATATCGTCGCCCGCGACCCCGATGGCCGCCTGACCACCCGCAAGCTGCTGTCCGAGAATCCGGAACGCTATCGTGACGCCGCCGTCGCCGGCATCCGCGAAACGCTCGGCCTGGCGCCGGGCGCACCGATCCCGCCCGGCACCATCGATGCGGTGAAGATGGGCACCACCGTCGCCACCAATGCGCTGCTGGAACGCAAGGGCGAGCGGGTCCTGCTGCTGGTCAATCGCGGCTTCGCCGACATGCTGCGCATCGGCAACCAGGCGCGGCCACGGCTGTTCGACCTCGATGTCCGACTGCCGGCGCTGCTGCATGAACGCGTCGCCGAGATCGGCGGCCGCGTCGCGGTGGATGGCGCCGAGATCGAAGCGCTGGACGAAGCGGCCGCCCGCGCCGCGTTGCAGGCGGCCTTCGCCGAAGGCATCCGTGCCGTCGCGATCGTGCTGATGCATGCCTGGGCGCATCCGGCGCATGAACGGCGCCTGGGCGTGATCGCGCGGGAAGAAGGCTTCGGCCAGGTCTCGCTGTCCCACCAGGCCAGCCCGCTGCCGCGCATCGTGCCGCGCGGCGATACCGCGGTGGTGGATGCCTATCTGTCGCCGGTGCTGCGCCGCTATGTCGACCAGGTGGCGGGCGAGTTGCAGGCCGCGCCGTCACCGGAAGGCGAGATCCGCGATACGACGCGGCTGTATTTCATGCAGTCCAATGGCGGCCTGACCGAAGCCGGCCGCTTCCAGGGCAAGGACGCAATCCTGTCAGGTCCCGCCGGCGGGATCGTCGGCGCGGCGCGCACCGCGGCGATGGGCGGCTTCGACCGCATCATCGGCTTCGACATGGGCGGCACCTCCACCGACGTTGCGCTCTATGCTGGCGAATTCGAACGCGCGTTTGAGACGGAGGTCGCCGGCGTGCGGATGCGCGCGCCCATGATGGCGATCAACACGGTCGCCGCCGGTGGTGGCTCCATCCTGCATTTCGACGGCGCGCGGATGCGTGTCGGGCCGGACAGCGCGGGCGCCGTGCCCGGCCCGGCCTGCTACCGCCGCGGCGGGCCGCTGGCGGTGACGGATGCCAACGTCATGGTCGGCAAGATCCAGCCCCGGCACTTCCCGGCGATCTTCGGCCCGGATGGCGACCGGATGCTGGACGCCGACATCGTGCGCGAGAAATTCGCTGCCCTGGCCAAGGAGATCGCGCAGGCCACCGGCACGGAACAGGACTCGCGCCGCGTCGCGGAGGGCTTCCTGCGCATCGCGGTGGCCAACATGGCCAACGCCATCAAGCAGGTGTCCATCCAGAAGGGCCACGACGCCACGCGCTTCGCCCTGCAATGCTTCGGCGGCGCGGGCGGGCAGCATGCCTGCCTGGTTGCTGATGCGCTGGGGATGGAGACGGTGTTCATCCATCCCTTCGCCGGGGTGCTCTCGGCCTATGGCATGGGTCTCGCCGACCAGGCGGCGATCCGCGAAGGCGCGGTGGAAGCGCCGCTCGATGCCGCCACGATGGACGACCTCGCCACGCGGCTCGATGCGCTGGCGCGCGATGGCCGCACGGAGCTGACACGCCAGGGTGCCGATCCGGCGCTGCTGCAGGTCACCCGGCGGCTGCACCTGCGCTACGCCGGCACCGATGCCTTCCTGCCGGTGGCCTTCGGCGACCACGCCACGGTACTGGCGGCCTTCACCGACGCCCATCGCCGCCGCTTCGGCTTCGCCACGCCGGAACGCCAGGTGATCGTGGAAGCCTGCATCGCGGAAGTGACGATGCCCGGTGAGCGCGTCGCCGAACCCGAACTGCCCGCCCGCGGCGACGGCAGCCCGGACCCGATCGACACGGTCGAGATGTGGTCCGACGGCGCCGCCCATACCGCGCCGCTGTTCGACCGCGCCGCGCTGCTCGCCGGCGACATCATCCCCGGCCCGGCGCTGATCCGCGAGGCGATCGCCACCACCGTGGTCGAACCCGGCTGGACAGCGGAACTCACCGCGCTGGATCACCTGGTCCTGCGGCGGACCTCGCCCCGCGCGGCCGCGCTGGCGGCGACCACCGACCGGCCCGATCCGGTGATGCTGGAATTGTTCAACAACCTGTTCATGAACGTCGCCGAACAGGCCGGCGCCGTTCTGCAGAACACGTCGCTGAGCGTGAACATCAAGGAGCGGCTCGACTTCTCCTGCGCGATCTTCGACGCGACCGGCGCGCTGGTGGCGAACGCGCCGCATGTGCCGGTGCATCTGGGCGCGATGGGCGAAAGCGTTCGCACCGTCATCCGCTCCCGCAGCAAGACCCTGAAGCCCGGCGACGTGGTTGCGCTGAACAACCCGTCCAATGGCGGGACACATCTGCCCGACATCACCGTCATCACCCCGGTCTTCGACGATGCGGGGCGGGAGGTGCTGTTCTTCGCCGGGTCACGCGGCCACCATGCCGATATCGGCGGCCTGACGCCGGGGTCCACGCCGCCGGGGTCGAAGACGCTGGAGGAGGAAGGCGTCGTCATCGACGATTTCCTGCTCGTCGATGGCGGCACCATCCGCGAAGCCGAATTCCGCGCCATCCTGGCCGGCGCGAAATACCCCGCGCGCAGCCCGGATGTGAATGTCGCCGACATCAAGGCGCAGATCGCATCGAACGAGAAGGCGGTGCAGGAACTGCAACGCGCCGTCGCCGAATTCGGGCTTTCCACCGTCCGTGCGTACATGAAGCATGTGATGGACAATGCCGAGGAAAGCGTCCGCCGCGTGCTGGAACGCCTGCCCGATGGGGAATTCTCGACCTTCATCGACGATGGCGCGGCGTTGAAGGTCTCGGTGCGGGTGGACCGCACGAACCGCCGGGCGGTGATCGACTTCACCGGCACCGGGCCGCAGCGGCCGGACAATTTCAACGCGCCATCCGCGGTCTGCCGCGCCGTTGTGCTCTACTGCTTCCGCTGCCTGGTCGGGGAGGACATCCCGCTCAATGATGGCTGCCTCAAGCCGCTGGAGATCATCATCCCCGAGGGTACCTTCCTGTCCCCGCGCCCGGGTGCGGCGGTCGTCGCCGGCAATACCGAAGTGTCGCAAATGACCTGCAACGCCGTGCTGGCCGCGCTCGGAGCCTGCGCCTCCGCCCAGGCGACGATGAACAACGTGCTGTTCGGCGATGCCACCTACCAATATTACGAAACGGTCTGCGGCGGCGTCGGCGCCGGCCCAGGCTTCAACGGCGCCGGCCCGATCCAGACTCACATGACCAACACCCGCATGACCGACCCGGAGATCCTCGAACTGCGCTATCCGGTGCGGCTGGAGGAGTTCTCGATCCGCCATGGGTCCGGTGGTGCCGGGCAGTGGCAGGGTGGCAATGGATCGCGCCGCCGCATCCGCTTCCTGCGACCGATGGAGGCCGTGATCGTCGCGTCCCGCCGCACCGTCGCACCGCATGGGTTGCAGGGCGGCGCCGATGGCGCGGCCGGGCGGCAATGGGTGGAACGTGGGGATGGCAGCATCGAAACGCTGAAGGGCAGCGACCGCGCCAGCCTGGTGCCCGGCGACGTATTCGGCCTGGAGACGCCGGGTGGCGGCGGCTGGGGAACGCCCACCGGGTGAGGAAACGCTTCGTCCTCCTGTCGCTGCTGCCCGTCGCGCTGGTCGCCGCCGCGTGGTTCGGACCACGTCTGCTGGATTGGGAAGCGCAGCGCGACAGGGTGGCCGCGATCGCGACCGGGCGGCTTGGCCGGCCGGTGTCGGTGCAGGGCCCGCTGCGCGTCACCTTGTTGCCGCAGCCCATGCTGGAGGCCGACGATGTGCGCGTCGGCGAGGAGGAAGGCGGTGGACTTGGCGTCACCGCCCGCGTGCTGCGGCTGCGCCTGGGTCTGTTCCCGCTATTGTCGGGCCGGCTGGAACCGCGCGACCTGGTGCTGGTGGGGGCGGAGATCCGCCTGCCCTGGCCCCCGGATTCGATCGGCGCGCTGCGCCCGCCGCCCTGGCTGACCGGCTTCGATGCCCGCATCGAGGATAGCCGCATCGAGGTCGGCGGCGCTGTGCTGGACGGTGTCTCGGCACGCCTCGCCGCTCCCGGTCCGCTCGACGCCGTCCGCGCAGAAGGACGCTTCACCTGGCGCGGCGCCGTCGCGCGGTTCGAGGCGGTGCTCGGCCGACCCGGCTTCGATGGCGTCGCCACGCTGGACCTTTCGGTCGCCGCACGTGGGGCGAATGTGACCGCGCGCGGCGCACTGGTCGCCGAGGGCGGTTTCGAGGGCCGCATCGAGGCCTCCGGCAGCGATCTCGCTTTGCTGATGGCAGCGCCCCCAGGACCGTTCCGCGCCACTGGCCGAGTCAGCGTGACGGCCGAAGTCGCCGCCGCCGACGACCTTGTCATCGATCTGGGCGGCGTGACGGGGCGCGGTGCGGCGACCTTCCGCTTCCGGCCCGAACCGCGGCTCGACATCGCGCTGGCGCTGGCGCGGATCGACCTCGACGCCTGGATCGTCGCGACGCGGGGCGCGCAGGCGCCGCCTTTGCCGGTCGGGCTGGATCTTTCCGCCGAAGCGGCGTCCTTCCGTGGCCAGACCATCCGGCGGCTGCGTGGCGGCATCTTCCGCGAGGGTGAGCGCATCACCCTGACCGACATCGCCGCCCTGCTGCCCGGCGAGGCCGAGATCGAGGCTTCGGGTGCGACCGCGGGGGGGCGGCTGGAACTGGCTTTGCGCTTCAGCGGGGCCAGCCTGCGCGCGACCGCCGGCGCCTTCGGCCTGCCGGTGGACCGGTTCGACCCGTCCCGGCTGCGCGCCTTTGATGGGCGTGCCCGGCTGGTGCTGGAAGCCACGCAGCTCAGCGTGCCGGAACTGGCCGCGACGCTGGATGGCGGGCGCGTCAGCGGTGCGGGCGTGTATCGCTTCGGCACGCGGCCGGCGCTGGGACTGGGGCTGAGTTTCGACCGGCTGGTGCTGGATGGGCTTCTGCCGCCCCCGGCCGAATGGACAGCGCTGCTGCGCGGCGGCTTCGGCATCGACGCCAATCTGCGCCTGGCGGCCGAGGCGGTTGCCTGGGGCGGCGTCACCGCCGGGCGCGCCGCCCTGGATGCGGTCCTGGAGAGCGGGCGGATCGGGCTGCGGCGCGCCTCGGCGCAGATCGGCGGGGCGGATGTGACGCTGGCGGGCAGCCTGGCGACCGGGGCCGCACCGCGTTTCGGCGACCTGGTGCTGGACGTCGTCGGTCCGAATGCGGCGGGGCTGGCCGCCATGGCCGCGCCCTTCGTCACGCTGACGGAGGACTTCACCGCGCAGCCGCTGCGCCTGCGCGTCACCGGCGCCGGGCCCACCGATGCTCTGGTCCTGGCGGCCGAAGGCGAGGTCGGCGAACTGCGCTTCGAAGGCCAGACCACGGCCAATCTCCCGCATGAACGGGCCACGGCGACGTTGACGCTGCGGCATCCCGGCGCGCCGCGGCTGGCGGTGCTGCTCGGCGCCCGCCAGCGGCCGGGTTGGCTGGGGGATGGGTCGTTCTCCCTGATCACGAACCTGTCCGGCACGCGTGCGGGCGTTACCGCCGAGAGCCTGGAATTGGTCGCGGGCGGGTTGCGCGCGCGCGGACAACTGGCCTTGGCGCTGGATGGCGCGCGGCCCCGCCTGACTGGGCGGGTGGCGGCCGAACGCCTGCCACTGCCGGGCCTGTCGCTGCGGGATGAAAACCCGCTCGGCTTCGGGTTGCTCGGCGCGATCGATGCGGAGCTGGCGGTCGAGGCCGCGGAGGTGGTGGCGCCGGACCTGCCCCTGCTGGCCGAGGTGGCGTCCAAGCTGAAGCTCGAGGGCGGGCGGCTGGCGCTGGAGGAATTGCGCGCGCGGCTCGGCGGCGGGGCGCTGGAAGGGACGCTGGGGCTGGATGCCGCGGCGGCGCCGCCAGTGCTGTCCGGCTCCCTCGGCCTGACGGGGGCGACGCTGACCTCGCCGCTCTTCGGGCTGCCGATCGATCTCGCCTCGGGCCGGATCGAGGCGCAGGGGCGCTTCACCGCCAGTGGCCACGCCCCTGCGGCGCTGCTGGGCAGCCTGTCGGGCGATGGCCGCTTCGCGCTGATCGATGGCGTGCTGGGCGGGGTGGCGCTGCGCGACGTGGTGGCCGCCGCGGCGCATGAGGACGCCATCCAGGCCGAAGCCGCCATGCGCGCCGGGCTGGAAGGCGGCGCCACCGGCTTGGAACGGCTGGAAGGCGGCTGGCGCGCGGCCGCGGGTGTCGTGACGTTGGACGGCGTGCGTCTGGCGGGCGAGGGCGGGGTTTCGGGCGCCATCGAGGGCAGCGCAGATCTTCGCCGCGGCACGCTTGACCTGCGCTTCCTGGTGCAGCCGCCGCCGGCCGAGGCGCCGGCCGTGGCGCTGCGCGTGACCGGGCCGGCGGCGACGCCGCGACGCCAGCCGGAGATCGCGGATTGGGCGCGGTGGCGTGCGGCGCAGTGACCCGCTGATCAGGGTTCCAGGACGGGTTTGCAGCCCGGCGCGGCAGGACCCAGGGGCGAGGCTGCGTTCAGCGCCCTTCGAAGGACGGCGCGCGCTTTTCCAGCATTGAATCCACGGCTTCCCGATGGTCGCGCGTGCCATGGGCCAGGGCCTGATACGCCGCGGACATTTCCAGCAGCGTGGACAGGCGCATGTGCTGGCTTTCGCGCAGCAGCCGCTTCGTCAGGCGCACCGCCTGGGGCGGGTTCACCGCGATGCGCGCGGCCATGTCGCGTGCGGCCGGCAGCAGCTGGTCGGGCGCCACGACCTTTGACACCAGCCCGCAGGCCAGCGCCTCGGCCGGGTTGATGGCATCGCCGGTCAGCGACATTTCCAGCGCCTTCGACATGCCCACCACCTTCGGCAGCAGATACGCGCCGCCATCGCCAGGCACGATGCCGACCTTCACGAATGATTCCGCGAAGCGGGCCGTCTCGGACGCGATGCGGATGTCGCACATGCAGGCGAGGTCGAGCCCCGCGCCGATCGCCGGGCCGTTGATGGCGGCGATGGTCGGCACGTCCATCTCATACAGCGCGAGCGGGATCATCTGGATGCCGAAGCGGTAGGATTCGCGGATCTCCGCGCCGGTCTCGCCCTGGGTGATGCCGGTCTTGTCGCGCATGCCCTTCAGGTCACCGCCGGCGCAGAAGGAGGAACCGGCACCGGTCACGATCACCACGCGCACATCGGCGTCGCGGTTCAGCGCGCGGCAGGCATCGGCCACCTCGGCGCATTCGGCGGCGTTGGAGATCGCGTTGCGCTTTTCCGGGCGATTCAGCGTGAGCGTCACGACATGGCCGTCGCGGTCGATCTTCAGGAAGTCGGTCATGCGGCGGGTTCCTCGTCGCGGTCGGTGATGAAGGTCCAGAGCGGGCCAGGCGTGCCCTGCACAAGCGCGCCGAGGCGGGCGGACCAGAAGCGTTCGGTCCCGCCTTCCTCGCGCCAGGACCACAGGCGGCGGGTCAGGTGGTGCAGCGAATGTTCCTCGGTGATGCCCATGGCGGCGAGGACCTGATGCGCAATGGCGGCACCCTTCGCCGCGGCTTCACCGGCCGTGACCTTGGCGCAGCCGATCTCGAAGGCCGCGCCGGCCAGGCCGCGACGGTCGGCGGCGCGCGCGGCCGCGGCGGCGGCCACCGACACCGCCGAGGTTTCCGCCGCGAACACCGCGAGTTGCTGCTGCACCGCCTGGAAACGGCCGATCGGGCGGCCGAACTGCTTGCGGGTATTGGCGTGGTCCACCGCCAGGGCCAACGCGCCCTGCATCGCACCTGCGATCTGCGCCGAGCGCAGCAGGGCAGTGACGAGCATCGCGGCTTCCGCGCCCCAGGCATTGGGCATCGTGCCCTCCGCCATCGGTGCGACGGGCGTGGGGATATCGCGGGCTTCGCGCGCCGTGTTGGTGCCGTGCGTCCAGCGCAGCGCGGCGGCCGGGTACAGCGCGACGCGCGCGCCATCGACCAGCGCGACATGCGTGGCGTGGCGGCCCCAGGGGACGGGCGCGCCGGCGGCCGCGAAGGTCAGCACGCCGTCCGGCACTTCAATGCCGGCGGCGGACAGCAGGGCGCCCGCGCCGATCGATTCCGCCAGCGGCACGGGCGCGCCGGCCCGGCCCAGCGCTTCCAGCACCGGCACGATGTCCAGGAAGCCAAGACCGGCGCCACCGCGATCCTCCGGCACCAGCGCCACCCCCAGGCCGAGGGCGCCCAGCGCATCCCAGGCGGCGGCCGGGAAGGCGCCATCCTCGACCGCGCGCAGCACCGCCACACCCGCCGCATCATCTAGCGCCCGGGTCGCCTGTTCGGCGAGTTCCGCCCCGATCGTCGTGCCCATCAGCGCAGCCCCAATTCGCGCGCGATGATGCCGCGCATGATCTCCCGCGTGCCGCCGCGCAGCGAGAAGGTCGGCACGATCTGCGTCAGATACGCATGCATCCGCCGCATCTCCTCGGGCATCGCATCGGTGTCGATCACGTCGCGCATCCGGTCGGGCAGTGCCTGTTCGAAGTCGTTGCCGAGGTCCTTCACAAGCGCGGCCTGTCGCACCGGATCGGCGCCATCCTGCAACATGCCGGCGACGGCGGTGGACATCGACCGCAGCGTCCACAGCCGCGCGACCTGGCGGCCGAGCGTGGTCGCGGCAGCGGGGTCATCCCGCAGCGCCGCGATGCCGGCTTCCAGCAGCGGATGGGACGACATGTAGCGATCCGGCCCCGACCGTTCGAAGGCGAGTTCCGAGGTGGCCTGCGCCCAGCCCGCGCCTTCCTGCCCGACCAGCGCATCCTCGGGCAGTTGCACGTCGTCGAAGGTGATTTCGTTGAAGCCCTTCTCACCCACCAGGTCGTGGATCGGGCGGATGGTCACGCCCGGTGCCTTCAGATCGACCAGCACCTGCGACAGGCCCTGGTGGCGCGATCCGCCCTCGGGCGCGGGGGATGTGCGGACCAGCGCGATCATCCAGTCACACAAATGCCCGAAGGTGGTCCAGATCTTCCGCCCATTCAGGACCCAACCGCCATCGACCCGATCCGCCCGCGTGCGCAGCGAGGCAAGGTCCGACCCGGAATCGGGTTCCGACAAGCCGATGCAGAAGGCGTAGTCGCCGGTGGTGATCTTGGGCAGGAATTTCTGGCGCTGCGCCTCGGTGCCCAGCCGCAGGATCAGCGGGCCGGATTGCCGGTCCCCGATCCAATGCGCGCCAACCGGCGCACCGGCCGCCAGCATTTCCTCCAGCACGATGTTGCGGTCGAGGAAACTGCGTTCCGCGCCGCCGTATTCTGTCGGCCAGCACATGCCGATCCAGCCCCTGGCGCCGACTGCGCGGGTGAAGTCGCGGTCGAAGCCCATCCAGGACCGCGCGCGCACTTCGGGCGCCCAGCCGTGTTCGTGCTCGGCGATGAAGGCGCGGACTTCCGCGCGCAAGGCGGCGGCGCCCGGCGGCGGGTCTCGAAGGTCGAAGCGTAGTCCGGTCATGGCGGTTTACTCCCGCCGTGATCCTCCCTTTCGCGCGGCCTGCGTCAATGCCCCTTTCCGAGAAGCCGCGACAGCACGGGGATGACCGCCACGCCGACGGCCATGCCGACAACACCGGCCAAGGCGGCTTCGACCACCCAGCCTATGAAGCCGCCACCGACGGCAAGCCCCGCGCCATGAACCCAGTGCTGCGGCGCTGCCAGACCGAAGAATTCCAGACCATGCAGGATGATGCCGCCACCAACCCAGATCATCGCCACCGTGCCGACGATGGACAGCACCTTCAGCACCACCGGCATGCCGCGCACCAATAGCGCGCCGGCACTCATGCCCCGCAGCACCATTGCCGCGCCCACATCATCCGCCTTCACGATCAGTGCGACGACGCCATAGACGCCGACGGTGATGCCCAGCGCGACCACGGCCAGCGCCGCGCCCTGCGTCCAGACATTCGAATCCGGCATCGTGGCCAACGCGATGGCCATGATCTCGGCAGACAGGATGAAGTCGGTCTTGATCGCGCCCTTGACCCGATAATCCTCCAACTGCTTCGCATCCATCGGCACCGCCGAGGACTGCGCCTGGTCGGGGTGCGGGCGGGTCCATTCCAGCACCTTCTCCGCACCCTCGAAGCACAGGTAGATGCCACCGACCATCAGCAGCGGCGTGATGACCCACGGGGCGAAGGCCGACAGCAGCAACGCCGCCGGCAGCAGGATGATGAATTTGTTGAACAGCGACCCCTGCGCGATGCGCCAGATGATCGGCAATTCGCGCTTGGCATCGAAGCCGACGACATAGCGTGGTGTGACCGCGGCATCATCGATCACCACGCCGGCGGCCTTGGCCCCCGCCTTGGCGGCCTGGGCGGCGACATCGTCGATGGACGCGGCAGCCACCTTGGCGATGGCCGCAACGTCGTCCAACAGGGCCAGGAGGCCTGTGCTCATGAAAGGGGTTCCCGGTCCGGATGAGGATTGCTGCATGACAGCATGGCACAGGCGTCATGCCGCGTCGCGCCTGACGAGGAGATGGCCCTTGCGTTCCGGTTCAAGGTTGGAGGGGCGCTGCCCCTCCAAACCACCCCGCCAGGGACCAACGGGTCCCTGGACCGCGGGACCTTAGCGTAGATCGCGCAGGGCGATCCTCACCCGGTCCAGGTACCGAGAATCGGGCACTTGTCTTGGTACCGACTGACGACGTTCAGCACCAAAATGGAGGTTTCCAAAGGCCTTAAGCCTTTGGTGGGGTGAGGTTTGGAGAGGGGCGACGCCCCTCTCCAAGGAGCACCATCGCCATAAACTCGCCCTGATGGGGCAGGGCCCGTCCAACCCACCCCGCCAAAGGCTGAAGCCCCTTTGCGCACGACTGTCGGCACCCGTGCCCTTTTTTCAGACCCCGCGCGCGCAATGCAACAGCGTCACCGGCCGACCGGGCGCGATCTGGAGGTCGATCTCGTCCGGCCTTGTCCAGCCCAGCGTCTCGATGCCTGGCCCGCTCGGCGGGTCGCGCCCGCGTTCCTGCGGTGGGCCGAACAGCCTTTCCAGCCGGGCGCGCATCGCCGGGCCATGGGCTTCGTCGGCTTGGGCCGACACGCAGACCAGCCCGCCGGTGCGTCCGTCGAAGGCAAAGGCCACGCGCATGGTCAGGCTGCCGGATCGGAAGTCGCCGCCCACCCGATATTCGATCCGCGCGCCGGGGATCGGGCGGCGTTCATTCACCGGCAACACGCGCACCGAACCGCGCAGGGCGGCAATGACGCGAGCCTCGGACATGCCCCAGCGCGTGTTTTCCCAATGCGCCTGCGCCGGCCAGGCGAGCAGCGCCAGAATGGCGGCCAGGCCCGTGCGCATCGCCTCAGCCTCGCCCGTGGCAGGCCTTGTACTTCTTGCCCGATCCGCAGGGGCAGGGGGCGTTGCGTGGCGTGCGGCCCCAGGTGGATGGGTCGTTCGGGTCCACCCCCTCGGCAGTCGGGCGCGGCGCGGCGGTGCCGATCGCCATCGGTACGGCCTCATAGATGGTGCCGCCGCCATTGGCCATTTCCAGCTCGGCCGAGGCCATCGCCGGGTCGGGGTGCCGCATGTCGAGGAAGCCGAGCCCTTCGGGGGATGGCGGCGGCGCCTCGGGACGCAGCTCGATCCGCAGCAGCAGGGATGTCACGCGTTCGCGCAAATCCCCCAGCATGCCATTGAACAGCGTAAAGGCTTCCGACTTGTACTCGTTCAGCGGGTCCCGTTGGCCATAGGCGCGCAGCCCGATGCCCTGGCGCAGGTGATCGAGGGCGAGAAGGTGTTCCTTCCAGACCTGGTCGAAGACCTGCAGCAGCAGGGACTTCTCGATCTGGCGCATGACCTCCGGGCCGACATTGGCGGCGCGGGATGCGTAGGACCGGTCAGCCGCTTCCTCCAGCCGCTCGCGTACCGCATCGTCGTCGATGCCTTCTTCCTTCGCCCATTCGGCGACCGGGACATCGAGGTTCAGCACGTCCTGCACCTGGCGCTGCAGCGTCTCCAGGTCCCACTGTTCGGGGTACGCGTTCTCGGGAATGCAGCGCGCCACCAGGTCGCCGATCGTCTCGCGGCGCATCTCCTGGATGGATTCCAGCACCTCGTCGGCCATCATGAAGGCGCGGCGCTGGGAATACACTTCCTTGCGCTGGTCGTTCATGACGTCATCGTATTTCAGAAGGTTCTTGCGCATGTCGAAGTTGCGCGCCTCGACCTTCTTCTGCGCCTTCTCCAGCGCCTTGTTGATCCAGGGATGGACGATCGCCTCGCCTTCCTTCAGGCCCAGCTTCGTCAGCATCCCGCCCATGCGGTCGGACCCGAAGATGCGCATCAGGTCGTCTTCCAATGACAGGAAGAAACGCGACGCGCCGGGGTCCCCCTGGCGGCCGGACCGGCCACGCAGCTGGTTGTCGATGCGCCGGGATTCGTGGCGTTCGGTGCCGATCACGAACAGCCCGCCAGAGGCCTTCACCGCCGGGCGCACTGCCTCCACCTCGGCCTTGTGCTTGATGATGGCCGCTTCGTATTCCGGCCCTTCATTGGTGCCGGCCTCGTGGCGCGCCAGCATCTCATAATTGCCGCCGAGCTGGATGTCGGTGCCGCGGCCCGCCATGTTGGTCGCGATGGTCACCGCCCCCGGGCGGCCGGCCTGGGCGACGATGCCCGCTTCCTGTTCGTGATACCGGGCGTTGAGCACCTGGTGCGGGACGTTCTTCTTCTTCAGAAGTTCCGAGATCAGTTCCGACTTCTCGATGCTGGTGGTGCCCACCAGGACCGGCTGGCCGCGATCGCGCGCCTCGGCGATCAGCACCGCGACCGCCTCGTACTTCTCCATCGCCGAACGATAGACTTCGTCGTCGCTGTCCTCGCGCGCCACCGGTACATTGGTCGGGATCTCGACGACCTCGAGCTTGTAGATCTCGGCGAATTCGTCGGCCTCGGTCGCCGCGGTGCCCGTCATGCCGGACAGCTTCGGGTACAGCCGGAAATAGTTCTGGAAGGTGATCGACGCCAGCGTCTGGTTTTCCGGCTGGACGGTGACGTGTTCCTTGGCCTCCAGCGCCTGGTGCAGGCCATCCGAATACCGGCGGCCTTCCATCATGCGGCCGGTGAATTCGTCGATGATGACGATCTTGTCCTGGCGGACGACGTATTCGACGTCGCGCTTGAACAGCGTATGCGCGCGCACCGACTGGTTGACGTGATGCACCAGCGACACGTTGTGGATGTCGTACAGGTCGCCTTCTGTCAGCAGTCCGGCGGCCTTGAGCATCTCCTCGATCCGCTCGCCACCGACCTCGGTCAGCGTGACGGTGCGCTGCTTCTCGTCCTTGTCGAAGGTCAACGGATCCTTGACCAGTTCCCTCACCACGTCGTCGGCGTGGCGATACAGGTCCGAGGTGTCGTCCGTGGGGCCGGAGATGATCAGCGGCGTGCGCGCTTCATCGACCAGGATCGAATCGACCTCATCGACGATGGCATAGGCGAAGTCGCGCTGGACCATGTCCTCCAGCCGGTACTTCATATTGTCGCGCAGGTAGTCGAAGCCGTATTCGTTGTTGGTGCCGTAGGTGATGTCGCAGGCATAGGCGTCGCGGCGCTGGTCGTCGGTCAGCCCATGGACGATGACGCCGGTGGTCAGCCCCAGGAAGCCATACAGCTTGCCCATCCATTCCGCGTCGCGGCTGGCGAGGTAGTCGTTCACCGTGACGACATGTACGCCCTTCGCCGGCAGCGCGTTCAGATACACCGGCAGCGTCGCGACCAGGGTCTTGCCCTCGCCGGTCTTCATCTCGGCGATCTTGCCCTCATGCAGGACCATGCCGCCGACCATCTGCACGTCGAAATGGCGCAGCCCCAGCACCCGGCGCGCGGCTTCCCGCACTGTCGCGAAAGCCTCGGGCAGGATGGCGTCCAGCGTCTCGCCCTTCGCCAGGCGTTCGCGCAGGACGACGGTCTGGTTGGCCAATGCGTCATCGGACAGCGCCTGCATCGCGGGCTCAAGCGCGTTGATGGCGGGGACACGCCCCTCATAACGCTTCAGCGCGCGGGCGTTCGAGGTGCCGAAAAGGGTGGCGGCGAGGCGGGCGAACATCGGGGGTGTCGGTCTCCGTCGGGCTGGTTGCCCGGTCGAGCGTGCCCCCACAGGAGGGTCACGGACTCGGTACGCACCGCATCCGGCCGGACCCATCCGGGTCTGGCCGGGCTGCGGCGCGGCCCCCGGTCAGATAGGCGGGCGGGCAGGTCGGGTCAACGCCAAGGCCCCCTGACAGGGAGAGTTTTGCTCCCTCTCGCGGGGTGTTTTCCGCCACCTTACGAAGACTTATCCGGCCCGTGGCCGCGCCGTCACCTTGTCGCCCCTTGGTGCTTCGGCCATCTTCAAGGCCTTATCGCCCCCCGAGGTTCCATGACGTTGCGCCGCCGCCCCGCCCACCCCCTTCGTGCGGGCCTCGCCCTGGCGATCGTGCTCGCCGCCGCCCATCCGGCATCGGCCCAGCAGCCCGCCCCCGCCCAGGCACCAGCCGCGACCCCCACGCCTGCGCCAGCCCCCGCCATGCCGCCCGGTGAAACGGTCGTTGCCCGGGTGGATGGCGACCCGATCACCCTGGCGGACCTCACCGCCGCGGCGCGCGAACTGCCTGAACAGGTGCGCGGCACGCCGCCCCAGGTGCTGTTCCCGCTGCTGCTGGACCAGGTGATCGCCGGCCGGGCGGTCACCGCCGCGGCGCGCCGCGCCGGGCTTGATCGTGACGAGGCCGTGCGCGCCCGCATCCGCCGTGCCGAGGAACAGGAACTCCAGCAGGCATGGCTGTCGGCGGAAATCGCATCCCGCGTGACCGATGCCGCCATCCGCGCGCGCTACGACCAGCAGATCGCCACCCGCCCGGCCGAGGAGGAGGTGCACGCCCGCCACATCCTGGTGCCGACCGAATCCGAGGCGCGCGCCGCGCTCGCCGAAATCCGCGGTGGCGCCGACTTCACCGCCGTGGCCCAGCGCATGTCCACCGGCCCGGGTTCGCGCGAAGGCGGGGATCTCGGCTTCTTCCGCCGCGGGGACATGGTGCCCGAATTCGCCGAGGCCGCCTTGGCGCTGCAACCCGGCCAGATCAGCGAGAACCCGGTGCGGTCGCCCTTCGGCTGGCATGTGATCAAGGTCGAGGAGCGCCGCCGCGCCAGCCCGCCCCCCTTCGAGGAGGCGGCGAACGCCATTCGCCAGCAATTGCTGGAAGCGGAGGTGCAGTTGGCCGTGGACCGTGCGCGCACCGCGGCGCGGGTCGAGCGATTCAACCTGGATGGGTCCACGCCGCGCCCGACCGACACGGCCGAGCCCCCCGCGCCGGCCGCCCCGCCGGCCGGGCGCCCGTCAGCCGCGCCGACGCGCCGCTGATCCGCCTGCCAAGCAAGCAACAAGCCCAGTCAAGGACGCGCCCGCCATGGCCCTTCCCGTCTCTCCCCTCGCCCTGCCGATGCCCGACATGCCGCCGGTCCCCGGTGTGCGCGTCGCCACCGGTGCCGCCGAAATCCGCTACAAGGCGCGGGAGGATGTCATGGCGATGGCCTTCCCATTGGGCACCACCGTCGCCGGGGTCTTCACGAAGAACCGCTGCCCCGGCGCGCCGGTGGAATGGTCCCGCGCCGCGCTGAAGTCGGGCAAGGCGCGCGGGCTGGTCGTCACCTCGGGCAATTCGAATGTCTTCACCGGCAAGGCCGGGCGGGAGACCTGCGTGCAGACCGCCGAAGCGACGGCGAAGATCCTCGGCTGCAAGCCCAAGGAAGTGTTCCTGGCCTCGACCGGCGTGATCGGCGAAAGGCTGCCGACGGAAAAGCTGGTCGGCGCCCTGCCCAAGGTGTTCGACGCTGTCACCGAGGCCGGCTTCGGCCATGCCGCGAAAGCCATCATGACGACCGATACCTTCCCCAAGGCATCGGTCCATACCGCCATGATCGGCGAGACGACTGTCACCATCGCCGGCATCGCCAAGGGGTCGGGGATGATCGCCCCCGACATGGCGACGATGCTGTCCTTCCTGGCGACCGACGCGAAGATCCCGGCCGCGGCGTTGCAGGCGCTGCTGAAGAAGGGCTGCGACAAGTCCTTCAACTGCGTGACGGTCGATTCCGACACCTCGACCTCCGACACCGTGCTGCTGTTCGCCACCGGCGCGGCGAAGCACCCGCGCGTGCCGGCCGAAGGCGGCCCGGTGCTGAAGGATTTCGCCCGCGCGCTGAACGCGGTGCTGATGGACCTGGCTCTGATGGTCGCGCGCGACGGCGAAGGTGCCCAGAAGCTGATCCGAATCGACGTGACCGGCGCCGTGACCGCGCGCTCGGCCCACAAGATCGGCATGTGCATCGCCAATTCACCGCTGGTGAAGACCGCCATCGCCGGGGAAGACGCCAATTGGGGGCGCATCGTCATGGCCGTTGGCAAGTCCGGCGAACCGGCCGACCGCGACAGCCTGTCCATCGCCGTGGGCGGCACCTGGATGGCGCGCGAGGGCGGCGTGGTCGATGGCTATGACGAGACACCCGTGGTCGCGCACATGAAGGGGCGCGAGGTGGAGATCACGGTCGATATCGGGCTTGGGAAGGGCCGCGCCACGGTTTGGACCTGCGACCTGACGCATGGGTATATCGACATCAACGGGTCGTATCGGAGCTAGAGCGTGATGGCCGAAGGTGCGAACGCACCGAAGGTCTGAATCACGCGATAAAACAAAGGTTTAGAGCGTGATCGGTGTACGAATGTAGACCGATCACGCTCTAGATGCCCTCGCTGAACGGATCGCGGCCTCGCCGCGATCCGGTGAAACGCCAGCCTTTGTCTGAGCGAGCATCTACACGCGTCTGACTCAGCCCAGTCAGGTGCGATCTGCTCTATGCCACCGCGATGCAGTCGATCGACACCAGGAAGTCCGGATGCGCGAGCCGCACGGACTCCGTGGTCTGCCGCGCCGGGTAGTTGCCGTCCTCGAAGAAGGTCTTGAAGGCCGCATCGAACTCCGCATAGCGGCCCATATCGGTCAGCGCGACGTTCATCTTCACCGCGCGGTCCAGTGATGTCCCGGCTTCCTCCAGGATCGCCTGCATGTTCGTCATGACCTGGCGGACCTGCGCGACCAGATCGCCCTTGTCGATCGTCGCCGCCATGCGCTCCGCGCCGCGAAAGGGCGTGACGCCGGTCACGAAGACGAAGCCCCCCGCCTTCACCGCGTGGTTCACCCCCGAACGCATCGGCGTCACGCGGGGGGAGGTGATGATCTGTCTGTCCATGTGCGTCCTAGTCCTGTGTCAGTCCGAGTGCGGCGATCAGGGCGCCGAGCCGTTCATTCTCCGACCGGATGCGGTCGGTCAGGCCGGCGGGGGTCAGCAGCAGCGGCGTGGCGCCGAGCGGCAGCCTTGCCGCGAAGGCCGGATCGGCGGCCGTAGCCTGGAACGACTCGGCCGTGCGGCCGACGATTGCCGGCGGGGTGCGGCGCGGAAAGAAGAAAGCTGCCCAGGCGTTCAGCATCTGCGCGTCCGGTGCTGCCTCGCGGAAGGTCGGCACATCGGGGAACTCGGCGGTGCGGGCCGGGCCGCTGTAGGCGAGCGGCCGCAGCCTGCCGGTCTGCATGTGCGGCACGGTGATGGAGGCGGAATCCATCGTCACCTGCACGCGGTTCGCCAGCAGGTCGGTATTGGCCGCCGCGCTGGTACGATACGGCACGTGCTGCATGGTGAAGCCGAAGGCGCGGCAGATCGTCTCGATGTTCAGATGCGGCACCGTCGCGTTGCCGGGCGAACAATAGAAAAGCGGATTGTCCGCCAGCCGCGCCTTCGCATAGGCGACGAGCTCCGCCAGCGTATGCACCGGCAGGGTGGCGTTGACCGCGAGGTAGGTGCTGGACAGATAGGCACCGCAGACCGGCGCGAAATCGGTGACGGGATCATAGCGCACGGCCTGCTTGTTGGCGTGCGGCGCGATGGTCAGCGCGGCGGCCGCGACCATGCCCATCACCGATCCATCGGCCGGACTCTGGGCAATGTTGAAGGCGCCCAGCGTGCCGCCGGCGGCCGGCTGGTTCTCGACGACGAATTGCTGGCCGCTGCGCGCGGCTTGCCGGTCGAGGAAGACGCGCGCGACCTGGTCGCTGATGTTGCCCGCGCCATAGGGCACGATCATCTTGGTGACATCGCCGCGGCCCTGGGCCTGCGCGCCGTGGATGGCAGCGGCGCTGACGGCAACGCCGCCCAGCAGCGCGCGCCGCCGCAGCCGTGGGGAAAACCGCGGACGATCGCCCGTCATGACTTTGCCTGCTCCGAATGCTGCACCGCACAGTCAAGGCGTCGCCCTGGGGCCTGTCAACGGGCGGCGGCCAATGCGTGATCGCCGGACCGCCCGGCGCGCGACCCTGGCGGTGTGATATCCGTCTCGCGTCCTGATGCGGCAGCCGTTTCCGCACGACGCCATGTGCTTTACTGCTTCGGGGGTGACCCGCCCCAGCATCCTCCGGATCCGTGTGCCTGATGCCTGCCGCCTGGGTTGGGCATGACGCTTTCCCTGGGCCTCATCGCCCTCCTCGCCACCCTCGCCTGGCTCGCTGGCGTCATCTGGTTCCTGCGCTTCTTCCGCGCCCCCGCCATCGAGGTCCCCGGCCGCGTCACCCTGCTGCTGGCCGTCACCGGCCGTACGAATGGACTGCCGCCGCTGTTCGCCGCCCTGGCCCGCCAGACGCTGGCGCCGCGCCGCATGCTTATCGCCATCGAAGCCGAAACCGACCCGGCGCTGGCGCAGGTGCGCGAACTCGAACACCTGCTGCCCTTCCCGATTGAGATCATCATCGCCGGCCTGGACGAGACCCGCAGCCAGAAGGCGACCAACATGATCGCCGCCCTGGCGCATGTGGATGCCGATGACGATGCGCTGGTGCTGCTGGATGCCGACATCCTGCCGCAGGATCACTGGCTGTCCTGGCTCGCCACGCCGGCGCTGAACGGCGCGGCGGATATCGTCACCGGATACCGCTGGCATGCGCTGGATGCCGCCGGGCCGGGGCGGCATGTGGTGGCCTGGTTGGATCGGTCCCTGGCGCTGGGGCCGCGCTTCCTGGCCGCCGGGCTGGTCTGGGGCGGGTCGGTGGCGATCTCCCGCGATGCGCTGGCGCGGATGGACCTGCCGGGGGCGCTGTCCCGTACCTTTTCGACCGATGGCGCGATCAGTCGGCGCGCGCGGGCGTTGGGCCTGCGGGTACTGACCCGCCGCGCCGTGCTGCTGCCCACCCCGCCCGAGGGCGGAGACCGGGAGGCCATCGCCTTCAAGACGCGGCAGATGCAGATCGTGCATGTCTATGTGCCGTCCCTGTGGCGGTGGCTGGGCCTCGCCCTGCATGCGGAGGCGCTCGTGCTGCCGCTGGCCGTACTGGGCGTGCTGGGGGATGGCGTGGCGCTGGGGTTCCTTGCCGCCGTCTCCGCGGTGGGTCTGTTGCGCGCGGCGCTGCATGACCGTGTGACGCAGGCGGTCGGCATCCGTGAGGGCGTCGTCGCCCGGGCCGCGCAGTTGGCGCTGGGCGCCTTGGCGCCGGTCACCGCCCTGGCTGTCGCCTGGCTGTTCTGGACCAGTGCGCGGACCCGGGTGATCCGCTGGCGCCACGTCGAATACGAGGTTCTTGGCCCCGAGGAGGTGCGCGTGCTGCGCCGCCACGTCCCTGGCTCCGCGGCGTGACGCCCGGCGTCTGCCCGATCACCGGAGAACCCGCCGCGCTGGTGCAGGAGGTTTCGGCCGGGCTGCTGCGCGGCCTGTGGCGCCGGACCTTCGGGGTGGACCCGACGCCGTTGCCGGCCGGGCGCATCGGCATCCACCGCGCGCCCTGCGGCCTGGTGTTCTTCGCCCCAGCCGAGGAAGGCGATTCGGCTTTTTATGAAGCCCTGTATCGCCGGCTCGATGCCGGGGGCCGGGTGCGGGCGGCGGGGCAGGACCGCGCCGAATACCCGCACGCGGCGGCGCGCATCCGTCCCGGCGATGCGGTGTTGGAGGTCGGCGCCGGCGCCGGCGCCTTCGCACGCTTCATCCCCGGCGCGCGATATGTGGGGCTGGACCCGAATCCCGGCGCCTATGCCGCCGTCGAGGGTGATGTCAGGGCGGACAGCCTGGCCGACCACGCCGGCGCCCATGAAGGCGAATATGACGCCGCCTGCGCCTTCCAGGTCATCGAACATGTCGCCGACCCGCTGGCCTTGGCGCGCGACATGGCGCGCTGCCTGAAGCCGGGCGGGCTGTTGATGCTGGGCGCGCCGGCTTGGCCATCGGCGATGACCGCGATCCCCGACTTCGTTTTCAACGCGCCGCCGCACCACCTGTCCTGGTGGTGCGACAGCGCCATGATCGCGCTGGCCGAACGGCTCGGCCTGGAGGTTTTGGAAGTCCGTGCGCTGCCGCCTGTCGCCGCGCAGCCGCTGATCCACTGGATGGGCCGGCTGTCGCCACTGAAGACGCAGCCGGGCGGGCCGTGGTTCGCCGCGAGGCGGTCCTGGTATGCCGCGCTCGGCCTGTCCTACCTGTTTGGCCGGGCGGCATCGGCGCTGCTGCCGCTTCCGCGCAACGCCGCGCCGATGTTCGTGCTGCTGGTCGCCCGCAAGCCTTGACGAGGCCGCGGCGGGCGCCGTTCCTGGCAGCCCGATGCCCGACTCCGCACTGACCTTCGTCCCGCTCGAGACCGAGCGCTTCCTGCTGCGCCCGCTTCGCGCCACGGACGCCGCCGAACTGCACCGCCTGGTCAATGACTGGGAGGTCGCCAAGACGCTTGCCCGCGTGCCGTTCCCGTATTCGAGGGACCTCGCGGAGAACTGGATCGCCTCCACCGCCGAACGGATCGCTGACGGCGAAGCATATCACCTGGCGATCGCGCGGCGGGAGGATGACGTGCTGGTCGGCTGTGTCGGCCTGACTCGCGATCGCGAGGACCGGTCCGCCGAGCTCGGTTATTGGGTCGGGCGGCGGCATTGGGGGCAGGGGATCGCGCCGGAAGTGGCCGGGCGGCTGTCGCGCTGGGCGCTCGCCAACCTGGATATCGACCGGATCGATGCCAGCGCGCTGATCGACAATGCACGGTCGGCCGCCGTGCTGAAGCGTATCGGCTTTCGCGAGACCGGGACGGGCGCGCAGGATTTCCTGTCCCGCGGGAAGGCCATGCCGGTGCGGCTGTTCGCGGCCGGGCGGGCGGACATGATCACCACCGCCACCAACCTGACCGCGCCCGCCGCGCCCGCCCTGCCGGATGGGGAGGGCAAGCGCATCCTGCTGGTCGCGGCCGTCGGGCTGATCGACGCCGACAATCGCGTGCTGCTGGCGCGCCGGCCGGAAGGCAAGCCGCTCGCCGGGTTGTGGGAATTCCCCGGTGGCAAGGTGCATGCGGGGGAGACGCCGGAAGCCGCGCTGATCCGGGAATTGAAGGAAGAACTCGGCATCGACGTGACCGAGGCGTGCCTGGCGCCCTTCGCCTTCGCGTCCCATGGGTATGAATCATTCCACCTGCTGATGCCGCTGTTCCTGTGCCGGCGGTGGGAAGGTCAGGTGACGGCGATGGAAGGCCAGGCGCTGGCTTGGGTGCGACCGCAGCGGCTGCGCGATTATGCGATGCCGCCGGCGGATGTGCCGCTGGTGGCGCTGTTGCGGGATTTTCTTTGAAGGAAAGATTGGAGGGGCGCTGCCCCTCCAAGCCACCCCGCCAGGGGGCAACGGCCCCCTGGACCGCGGGATTTTGGCGCCCAAAGCGGGGGGCGGTTCCTTTTTCGGGACCGCGGATGCCGCCTGGCTCCTGGGACGGACGCCCCCGGGTAGCACCATATTGAGGTTTCCAAAGGCCTTAAGCCTTTGGTGGGGTGGCCCGGAGGGGCAAAGCCCCTTCGGCCTTCCGCAATACCTGCCCCGGTTGCCCGGACGCCCCCCCACCTCTATAGCGGCGCGGCCCCCCCGTTGCAGCATCAGGTGTTCTTTTGGCCAGCATTGACCCCACGCCCGACGCCTCCCTCAATCCGGCGATTGCCGCCCAGGCGGAAATCCTCGCCCGGCCGGTGACGGAGGCGCGGCGCTTGGCCGATGCGATCCGCGCGCTGGCCATCGACGGGGTCGAGGCGGCGAAGTCCGGACACCCCGGCATGCCGATGGGCATGGCCGATGTGGCGACGGTGCTGTTCACGAAGTTCCTGAAATACGACGCCGCCGATCCGCGCTGGTCGGACCGGGACCGCTTCGTGCTGTCGGCCGGCCACGGGTCGATGCTGCTGTATGCGCTGCTGCACCTGACCGGCCATGCCGGCATGGGCATCGAGCAACTCAAGCGCTTCCGCCAACTGCATTCCCCCGCCGCCGGCCATCCGGAATTCGGCGAACATCCGGGCATCGAGACCACAACCGGGCCGCTCGGGCAGGGCCTGGCGACCTCGGTCGGCATGGCGCTGGCGGAACGGATGCTGGCGGCGCGGTTCGGGGCGTCTCTGGTCGACCACCGCACCTGGGTCATCGCGTCTGATGGCGACCTGCAGGAAGGCGTGTCGCATGAAGCGGCGTCCCTGGCCGGCCATTACGGCCTGTCGAAGCTGTGCGTGCTGTGGGACGACAACCACATCTCGATCGACGGCGACACGGCACTGTCCTTCACCGACGACACGCTGAAGCGCTTCCAGGCCTATGGCTGGGCGGTGCGGCGCGTCGATGGGCACGACCCGGATCAGATCGCGAGCGCGATGGCCTGGGCCACGCGCAACCGCAAGCCGACGCTGATCGCCTGCCGCACCATCATCGGTCTCGGCGCGCCGACCAAGGCGGGAACCGCCGGGTCGCACGGGTCGCCGCTGGGCGCCGCGGAAGCCACCGCGGCCAAGCTGGCGCTGGGCTGGACGTCGGACCCCTTCACCATCCCCGAGGACATCAAATCCGGCTGGGAGGCCGCCGGGCGCCGTGGCGCTGGCACCCGCCGGTCCTGGCTGAAGCGGCTGACGAAGCACCCGCAGCAGGCCGAATTCGACCGTGCGATGTCGGGCAAGCTGCCGGAATCCTGGCATGAACCGTTGGCCGCGCTGCGCGCGTCCCATGCCGAGGAGAAGCCGAAGCTCGCCACGCGCGTGTCGTCCCAGCGGGCGCTCGAGGCCCTGGTGCCGAGCGTGCCGGAGATGGTTGGCGGCTCGGCCGATCTCACCGGGTCGAACAACACGAATGTGAAGGGCATCCCGGCGATCGCTCCGGGCAACTTCGCCGGACGCTTCGTGCATTGGGGCGTGCGGGAGCACGGCATGGCATCGGCGATGAACGGCATGGCGCTGCATGGCGGCATCATCCCGTATTCTGGCACCTTCCTGGTGTTCTCCGATTATCTGCGCCCGGCCGTGCGGCTGGCGGCGCTGATGGGCACCCGCGTCATCCATGTGCTGACGCATGACAGCATTGGCCTGGGCGAGGACGGGCCGACGCATCAGCCGGTCGAACACCTCGCATCTTTCCGCGCCATGCCCAATGTCTTCGTCTTCCGCCCGGCGGATGCGATGGAGACCGCCGAGTGCTGGGAACTGGCGGTGAAGCGTGCCGATGGGCCTTCATTGCTGGCGCTGTCGCGGCAGAACCTGCCGGCGCTGCGGACCGATGCCGGCGAGAACCGCTGCGCGCGTGGTGGCTATGTGCTGGCGGAGGCGTCCGGGCCGCGCAAGGCAACGCTGATCGCGACCGGGTCGGAAGTGCATCTGGCGATGGCGTCGCGCGATGCATTGGAAGCCGAGGGCATCCCGACCGCCGTCGTGTCCCTGCCGTGTTGGGAAATTTTCGCCGCGCAGGATGCGTCGTATCGCGAGCAGGTGCTTGGCAGCGCCTTGCGCGTCGGTGTCGAGGCGCTGGTCGGCTTCGGCTGGGAACGCTGGCTGGGCGCGGATGGCATCTTCATCGGCATGACCGGCTTCGGTGCCTCGGCCCCGGCCGAGGAACTCTTCAAGCATTTCGGCATTACCAGTGATGCCGTGACGGCGGCGGTGAAGAAGCGCCTCGCCTGATTTTCTGTTTTCCTGACGGGAAGGATACGAATACCATGGCCGTGAAAGTTGCCATCAACGGGTTCGGGCGCATCGGTCGCCTGGTGCTGCGCGCTGCCTGCGAGGCAGGCCGCCAGGACCTGGAGTTCGTCACCATCAACGACCTCGGCTCGGTCGAGGCGAATGCCCACATGTTCCGCTATGACAGCGTGCATGGCCGCTTCCCCGGCGAGGTGATCGTCGAAGGGGACACCATCACCATCAAGAACGGCGGCAAGACCTGGGGCCCGATCAAGATCACCGCTGAGCGTGATCCGTCCAAGCTGCCGCTGGCCGGCATCGACGTGGCGATGGAATGCACGGGTATCTTCACGTCGAAGGAGAAGGCCTCCGCGCTGCTGACCGCCGGGGCGCGCAAGGTCGTGATCTCCGCGCCGGGCGACAATGCCGATGCGACCATCGTCTATGGCGTGAACGAGAAGACGCTGACGAAGGAGATGACCGTCATCTCCAACGCGTCCTGCACCACCAATTGCCTCGCGCCGGTGGCGAAGGTGCTGCACGACAATTTCGGCATCCTGCGCGGCTACATGGTGACGATCCACGCCTATACCGGCGACCAGAACACCGTCGATACGCTGCACAAGGACCTGCACCGCGCGCGCGCGGCCGCCGTCTCCGCCATCCCGACCAGCACGGGTGCCGCCAAGGCCGTGGGCCTGGTGATGCCGGAACTGAAGGGCAAGCTGGACGGCACCGCCATCCGCATCCCGACGCCGAACGTCTCGCTGGTGTCGCTCGACTTCGTGCCGGCCAAGACCGAGGGCCTGACGAAGGAAGCGATCAACGCGGTGATGAAGGCGGCGTCCGAGAGCGGGCCGCTCAAGGGCATCCTGGGCTACAACACCGCGCCGCTGGTCAGCATCGACTTCAACCACAACCCGATGTCGTCCACCTTCGACGCGACGCAGACCCAGGTGGTCGATGGCGGTCTGGTGCGCGTGATGTCGTGGTACGACAACGAATGGGGCTTCTCGAACCGCATGAGCGATACGACGGCGCTGTTCGGGTCGCTGTGAGGCATTGAGGGGGCGTCGCCCCCTCATAGTCCTTTTCGCGGACCAGTCGGACATAGGAAGGCGGCGCTTGGTCGCGAGCGTGCCGACATCACCGACGCCGTGGCGCCCGTCAATCTCAATACGCGGATCACCCTCGACCTGATGACCGCATCGCTGAAGGAGTCAAGGATCGCCTCCTGAAGACCTTGCTGGCCAAGCCAGTCCCAGCGGCAAGCATAGCCGGCGCAAGGCGGTGGAGAAGCCAGCGGCAATCGGGCAGGACAGGTGTTGGTTGTCCTGTCGTTGTTTGTCGTCCGCGAATCCGGCTTCTCCACCTGCAAAAAGTGGTCCCCAGTCGGAGGCTCAGCTTCTTCCCATCACGCGGTGTCGGAGCGATGGCCTCGGCGAGTGACGCCGCCGTTTCCGTTGGACCCTGCGAACAGGCTGACGGGCGCTAGAGCAGATCGCGCCTGACTGGAACCAGTCAGGCGCGTGAAGATGCTCGCTCAAACAAAGGCATAGAGCGTTTCGCGCCAGTACGGTCTGGCGCAAAACGCTCTAAAGCGCTGATCGCGCTGATCATCACTGCGGTCGTTCAGCGGTCGGGTTGGGAAGCTATATGCTCCGGTTCCAGTGAAAACGTGTGGAAGAAGTGTCCCGCTATCCGCGCCACGTGACGGACCGCACGGCCCCGGGTGCTCCGGCGACCAGCTGGGCGACCCGAACTGTCTTGGTCACTTTCCGCCTCACTCCGCTGCGGCCGCGGTCTGCCAGGCGATCAACCGCGCATAGGCACCGCCCTTTGCCAGCAGCGCGGCATGCGGCCCGCTTTCCACCACCCGGCCCTGCTCCATCACGACGATGCTGTCGGCATTGCGGATGGTGGAAAGCCGATGCGCGATGACCAGCACCGTGCGGTCCGTCATCAGCGCCTCCAAGGCGTTGCGAACCTGCGCTTCGCTGATCGTATCGAGGTGCGAGGTCGCTTCGTCCAGCACCAGCACCGGCGCGTCCTTCAGGAAGGCACGCGCGATGGCGATGCGCTGGCGCTGGCCGCCCGAAAGCTGCACGCCGCGTTCGCCCACGGGCGTCGCCAAGCCCTCCGGCAGGCTCGCGACGAAGCCGGTCAACGCGGCGCGCTCCAGCGCCAGATCCATCTCGGCCGCCGTGGCCTCCGGCCGGGCCAGGCGGATATTCGCCTCGAGCGTGTCGTTGAACAGGTAGGTGTCCTGCGCCACCAGCGCGACATGCTGGCGCAGTGCCTCCAGCGACAAGCGCGGCAGCGCGGTGCCGTCGAGCGTGATGCGGCCAGAAGCGGGGTCCCAGAAGCGCAGCAGCAGGGCCGCCACGGTGGATTTGCCGGCCCCTGACGCACCGACCAGCGCGATGGTGCGCCCAGCTTGGAGAACCAGATCCACCCCGTCCAGCGCCGGCTGTGCGCGACCCGGATAGGCGAATCGCACGGCCTTGAATGCCACCTCCGACCCGCCGGGCCGTCGCTCCGGCCGTTCTGTGCCATCGACGACGAGAGGCACCTCGCGCTGCACCACCCGCAGGCGGCGTGTGGAGGCGATGGTGTCGGCCAATTGCCGGCCGACTTGCGCGATCTCGGATACCGGCAGGAAGGCGGCGATGGCGAGCAGGATCAGCACCGGCAGAAGCCCCGCCGCCAGCGTGCCCTGTGCCACCAGCACCGCACCCACCGCCGCCACGGCAATGCCGCCGAGACCGGTTGCCGCCTCCAACTCCGCCGCCGCGCGGGACTGGTCATCCAGCAACGCCAGACGATGGCGCTGATAGGTCGCGACGCGCGCCTGGAACCCCTCCCGCCGCGCTGGCACCGCCCGGAAGGCGAGCAGGTCGCCCAAGCCCTGGATGGTTTCCGTCACATGGGCGCCAAGCGCCCCGAGAGCCTCCCGCGCCGCCGATCCCATGCGGTCGATCCGCGCGCGGCCGCGCAGCGGGGACACGGCGGCAAACAGCAGGAAGGGCAGAAGCGCGACGGCGACCGGCCAGGCGATGATGGCCAGCACGGCCAGCACCGTTGCCGGCACCAACACCGCGACCACGGCCGGTGCAACGGTATGGGCGTAGAAATACTCCACCGTCTCGACATCCGTGGTGGCCAGCGCGACCAGGTCGCCGGTGCGCCGTCGCATCAGATAGGCCGGCCCGAATGAATCCAGCTTGGCGAACACGTCGATGCGCATCTCCGCCAGCAGGCGATAGGCGATGTCATGCGCCAGCCAGGATTCCAGCCAGTGCAGCAGCCCCGCGGCGGGCGCCACGACCAGCAGCGCCATGGCCAACCCGAATGTCGGGGCACCATCGCGCAGCGCCGCGATCAGCAGCGCACCCAGCACGCCCACGCCGATGAAGGCGATCACGCGCAGGATGCCCAGCAGCACGACCGTCGTCATCTTGCCACGCCACGGCACGATGGTGCGCAGCAGGCTGCCGAAGGTCTCGCGCCAGCCGATCGACGCCGCCTCGGCAGCAAGTTCGACGGGCTGCGGTGTCGCGGCGTCCGGCTCCGCCTGGCCCGTCGCCGCGATGTCCGGCAAGCGATCCGGCATGGCGGCCCCGCCGCGTTCGGCGGCCTGGCCGCCCATCAGGCGCCGGTAGATGCCGTCCTGGCGCATCAGCGCGGCATGGGTGCCGCTTTCCACAACCCGCCCGTGGTCGAGCACCAGGATGCGGTCCGCGCCAATGACGCTGGACAGCCGATGCGCGAGGATCAGCGTCGTGCGCCCCTGCATCAGCCGGTCCAGCGCCTGCTGGATCAGCGCCTCGTTTTCGGCATCCACGGCCGACAGCGCTTCGTCGAGGATCAGGATGGGCGCGTCCCGCAACAGCGCGCGTGCGATGGCCAGGCGCTGGCGTTGCCCGCCGGACAGGCGCGCGCCGCGTTCACCGATCACCGCCTCATATCCGCCGGGCAATGCCTGGATGAAATCATGGGCATTGGCGGCGCGGCAGGCGGCCTGCATCTCGGCATCGCTCGCGCCGGGCCGGCCGAGGCGCAGGTTCTCGGCGATGGTGCCGTGGAACAGCGTGGCATCCTGCGCCACGATCGCCACCTGGGCCGCGATGCCGGCGGGGTCCAGGCCGGCCACGTCCTGGCCGCCGATGCTGATGCGCCCCGCCTGGGGGTCATGCTGGCGCAGCAGCAGCCGCAGGATGGAGGATTTGCCCGCCCCGCTCGGCCCGACGATGCCGACGCGTTCCCCGGCAGCGATTGCGAAATCCAGCCCGTCATGCGCCGCGGCGCGACCGCCGGGATAGGCGAAGCGCACGTCCTTGAAGGTGATGGACGGTGCCGGGCCGTCACCACCCAGGCGCAGCGCCGCCCCACCCGGCGCCACCGCCGGCTGCGCCTCCAGCAGCGCATTGATCCCAAAGGCAGCGGATTGGCCGACCATGCCCTGGTGCAGAACGGAGCGCAGGTCGCGCAGGGGGCGGAAAATCTCCGTGCCGGCCATCAGCACGACCAGAAGGGCTTCCAGGCTCATATCTCCCGCGCCGACCCGATGCGCGCCCAGGATCAGCGCGATGGCCGCGCCCAATGCCATGCCGGTATCGGTGATGCCGCGCGTCAGCACGCCCATCGCCAGCACCCAGAAGGTGCTTTGGTACAAGGCGCGTGCCTTGGCGGCGAGCGTCTCGCCATAGGACCGGCTCTGGCCGAAGGCCTGGAGCGTGGGCAGCCCCTGCACGGCGTCCAGGAACTCGCTGCCGAACGCCTTGAAGGCCTTCTGGCGGGCCAGCGCGGCGCGCCGGTCCCACCGATGCACCAGCGCCGGCAGCACCAGCGTGGCCAAGGCCGCCGTCATCAGCACCAGCGCCACCGGCACATCCCAGAAGGCGATGAACAGGAAGATCGCGACCGGCGCGCAGGCGGCGATGGCCAGTTGCGGGACGTACTGGCCAAAGAAGGTCTGCAACTGCTCCACGCCATCGACCATGGACAGCATGACGCCGCCGGTGCGTTCCCCGGCGAACCAGGCCGGTCCGAGCGCCGCAATGCGGTCGAACAGCATGCCGCGCAGCCTGCCCTGCACCGCCGCAGCGGTCCGGTTGGCCTGCACGGTGCGCGCGTGATCGAGCACCGCGCGGATCAGGACAGCGAGCACCGCCCCGGCCAGGGGCCAGGCGATGGCGGCCATGTCATCGCCTGCGAAAACGCGCGCGAGCGCGATCCCGAGGAAGGCGAACCGCGCAATGCCGGCGGCCAGCGCCAACAGGCCCAGCAACACGCCGCCCGCCAGGCCCAGGCGCAGCCCGGCCGTCAGTTGCCAGAGGCGGTGATCAAAATACATGCTGCAGGCTCCTTGCCGCCGGAGACTCCACCGGCGCCGTCGGTCCCAGGCTGGACGCCGGGCCCCTGGTCGGCAAATGCGGGTTTCTCATCCGCTGTTGAGCTATAGTGAACGGCGATGGCTGATCACCTTCCTCCCCTCGCCACCCTGCGCGCCTTCGCCGCCGTCGCGCGCCACGGCAGTTTTGCTCGCGCGGCGGCATCGCTGAGTCAGCACCAGCGCCGTCAGTCACCAGATCCGTGCGCTGGAGGCGGAACTGCGGACGCCCTTGCTCACCCGGGCGCGCAATGGTGCCGGCCACAGCCTGACCGCGCCAACGCCCGCCGGTGCGGAACTGCTGCTGGCGGTCGAGGAGGCGCTGGCGCGGCTTGGCGATGCCTGCGACGCGGTCCGGGGCCGCGCCGGTCGCGCCCGCCCGCAACTGACCGTCGCCGCCAACGGATCCTTCGCATCGCTGTGGCTGGCGCCGCGGCTCGCGGCCTTCGCCGGGCAGCATCCGAGCACGGCCTGGACCATGCGCGCGATCGAGGAAGAGCGACCCGACATGGTCCGGGAGGGCATCGATCTTGCGATCCTGCGCGTGCGGGCCGGGTCGGTGCGCGCGCCAGATCAAATCCTGTTCGAGGAGACCCTGTTTCCGGTTTGCAGCCCGGCCCTTTACGGGCTCGAGGGACCGGACGGGCTGCTGCGGCACAGCCTGCTGGAGGAAGCGCACACCAACAGCCCTGAGATGGATTGGGGGCATTGGCTGGCCCTGTTGGGCGTGGCGCCGGCCAAGCCTCGGATCGTCCGCTTCAGCAGCTTCAACCAGGTGATCGCGGCCGCCATCGCGGGCGCGGGCGTCGCACTCGGTCGTGTGCCTTTGCTGGATGCGGAGTTGGCGGCCGGGCGACTGGTTCGGCTGTTCGCGCCGCGCCAATTGCCGGGGTCGTGGGTGTTCGCGCTGCACACCAGGCCGGGTCTCCTGCGTGATCCGCATGTCGTCCTGCTTCGGGAGTTTCTCCAGGCCGGAGCGTAGCGATGGACTGACCGTGTCGTGGTGGCGCAGCCGCGCAGGACGTGGCCAACGGCGAATCCCTCCATCCCCAACGCAACTGCGGACAGCACCTTATCAAAGCGAGGGGAGGGGTCAGCTGGCCGGTGTCGCGTGGTCAAGAAGCGGCGATCCAGGTTGAGCAGCGATCGGACGAAGATAGGTACCTCTTACGCGTTGCAAATGCGACTGAGTTGCATAATCTAAAGGCTTCACACACTGGCTCAGGATCCAGCTATCGCCGTGCCCGACACCCTGACTCCCATGCCTGCGGCGCTTGCCGCGCTTCTTTCGCGCGCCTCCGTCCCCCCGCGCCTGCTTCAGGCGCCAGGTCCCGACGATCGCGCGCTTGGCCATGCCGTGGCGGCAGCACTCCGAGTTCCGGATCATGGCGGGTTGCGCCCTTCGCGCTTCGTCTGCATCGAGGGTGACGCGCGCAGCGCCTTCGGCGAAGTCATCGCCGCATCCCTGCTGCGTCGGTTTCCGGACACGCCTGTGGAACGGCTCGACCTTGAACGCGCAAAGCCACTGCGCGCGCCGCTGCTGGTCGCCGCCGGTGCCGTGCTGCGGCCGGACCACCGCATCCCGTTGTGGGAACAGCAGGCCACAGCCGCCGCCGGCGTGATGAACTTCATCAATGCGCTTGAGGCGCAGGGCTTCGGCGCCATCTGGCTGTCCTCGGGCGCGCTCGAGGATGCCGAGGTCAAGCGGGTGCTCGGCTTCGCCGCAACCGACATGCTGCTCGGCTGGATCTATGCCGGCACGCCGGCGGCGGAGCGGCCGAGCCCGCCGCGGCCCGATCCCGGCGCCTTCTGGCGCCGCTGGTCCCCGCCATGACGGATCAGGCGGTCTGCATTCCTTCCTCCTGCATCGCAGGCACCGCGCCCATTTCGGCCAAGTAGGAAAGGAATTTGCGCCGCGCCCTGGCTGCCGACTTTTCCCAGCGGCTCTTCAGCGCCAGGAATTTTTCCTCGACAGGGTCGGGAGTGTTGCCTTTGCCTCGGATTTTGGCGGTTGCGACAGCGATGAACTTTGCGGGCTTTTCATCCCGCGTCAGGGCGAGAACCAACCGGCGACGAAGGCTGGCGTCCGCCTGAGCTGGGCATCCAGCGTGGCGCCCTGGTCAGCCCGGCGCGACAGCACCAGCGTCACGCGCAGGTCGGTTCGATTTTCGACCGGGCGATAGACCGATTGACCGAGCGGCGCGAAATCCCGAGCTTTTCCGCCATTTCCCGGGCGAAAGCGGGGAAAAGGGACACATCTGTCCCTTTTCCGCCCGGCCTCTTATCGCGCCCCATCAGCGCGAATGGTCCCAGGCGACCCTGCCCCGAGCAGGCTGCGGCGGCGCCACCTCATCGGTCGTTCCTCCTGGTCTGGGCCGCGCGCCCGATCCTCGGACCACACGATTCGTCAGGGCGTGATGGCGCGCGGTGGAACGACCCGAATGCCTGACACACGCGATCAGGCCGCAAGAAGGAGCGCATCACGCTCCGCTGCAGATGAGGCCACGGCGGGGCGGGTCACGCAAGGCGAGGGCGGCGCAGGAGGCATTTTCGGTTCGAAGCATCGGCGGCATGGCCGCTTGCACCAGCCCTGGCGTCTCAGAACACCAGCATGCGTGCGCGCGACAATTCAAAGCCGCGTCCCTCCGCGTTCACGCAGCGCAGGCCGGCCTGGCTAGCCGTGCACGACATCCCGCGCCCCCGCCAGGCACGCCCATATCCCAGCACCGGTAAAGCCGGATCCGCCACGGTATCGCCGTGGCAGACCAGCCGCGCGGCCCCGCTCGGCGCCACTTCCACCGCATCGCCGTACTCCAGATCGCAACCGAGCGGGCGCGGCGGGCGGGGGTAGGTTGATTGCAGCACGTCGCAACGAATGCTGCCCTCAAACGTCATGCAGTGGATGTTGCCCGACGGCAACTGGAACCCCTCCTGCGCCGATGCTAGGACCGGGAACAGCAAGAACACCGCAAGCCAGCGGACCATATCCACATCTCCTGCCGGGAAATCACACGCGCATGTCCTACCGAACGATTGACGCCCTGGAAGCCCGCGGCAAGCGCGTGTTGCTGCGCGCCGACCTGAATGTGCCGGTGCGCGAGGGCGTCATCACCGATCGGACGCGCATCGAACGGCTGTGCCCGACCATCGCGGAACTCGCCAATGCGGGCGCGCGGGTCATCGTCTGCAGCCATTTCGACCGCCCAAAAGGCAAGCGGGTGCCGGAGATGTCGCTCAAGTCGCTGCAGGAAGCCCTGTCGGCGGCGCTGCGGCGCCCGGTGGCCTGGGCCGATGACTGCATCGGGCCGCAGGCCGAAGCCGCCGTCTCGGCGATGGCCGATGGCGACATCCTGCTGCTGGAGAACACGCGTTTCCATGCGGGGGAGGAGAAGAACGACCCCACCATGGCGGCGGCGCTGGCGCAACTGGCCGACGCCTTCGTGAATGATGCCTTCTCCGCCGCGCATCGCGCGCATGCCTCGACCGAGGGCGTGGCGCATCTGGTGCCCTCCTATGCAGGGCGGATGATGGAAGCGGAGCTCAAGGCGCTGGATGCCGCGCTGGGCAATCCGGCGCGGCCGGTGGTGGCGATCGTCGGCGGGTCGAAGGTGTCCACCAAGTTGGATCTGCTGGGCAATCTGTCGAAGCGGGTCGATGTGCTGGTGATCGGGGGGGCGATGGCCAATACCTTCCTCGCCGCCCAAGGATTCGCGATGGGCACGTCGCTGCAGGAAGCGGAGATGCACGACACCGCGCGCGCCATCCTGGACACCGCCAAGGCGGCGAATTGCGAGATCCTGCTGCCGAGCGACCTGGTGGTGGCGGAGGAATTCCGCGCCAATGCGGCGACGCGCATCGTGACGGCCGAGGCGGTGCCGGAGGGCTTCATGGCGCTCGATGTCGGGCCGGAGACCGAACAGGCGATCGAAGCCCGGCTGCGCACGGCGTCCACCCTGGTGTGGAACGGCCCGCTCGGCGCCTTTGAGACGCCGCCCTTCGATACTTCGACCGTCGCGGTGGCGCAGGTGGTTGCGGCATTGACGCAATCGGGCGCCCTGAAGTCGATCGGCGGTGGCGGGGATACTGTCTCGGCGCTGCGCCATGCCGGCGTGCTGGACCGAATGACTTACGTCTCGACGGCTGGCGGCGCCTTCCTGGAATGGCTGGAAGGCAAGACGCTGCCGGGGGTCGCCGCACTCACGGACAAGTGAACCCTGGCAGGGCCGGCGTCGTAATCTGCACGCACAGGTTGCTGGAAGGTTAACGGGGCTGCGGCGCAGGGTATGCCCATGCGCATCAGCCCCGTCCGTCGTGTCGAACGCCCTTGGTCCGGGTTAGGGCATTCTTCACGCCTGGGGTGGACTATGCTGTCCATGCTCAGCCTCAATTCCCTTTCGGCCTTCACCCAGGAAGTCTCGCGCAATGCGGGCATCCAGCCGGTGCGCGGGAACGACCGGACCGATGCATCGCGCAATTCGGTGCCGGCGCAGCGCATCCTGCAAACGGCGCCGCCGGCCGGCAGCACGCCGCCGGCGGGCGGCAACCTGCCGCGGGGGTCGTTGCTGGACCTGCGGGTCTAGAAGCCCCGGTCGGACCGATGCGGCCGCGACCGGAAGGCGCGCAGGATTGCCACGCCCGCGGCCGATCCTGGCCCGATCCTGCAACCGGTGCTTGCGGCACCCGGTCGGCGCCGCCATGATTCACGCATGTCCCGTTTCGTCCGGCGCATCCCCGAAGGCGACGACCGCGAGCGTCTGACCTGCCCCGATTGCGGGCATGTCGCGTATGAGAACCCGAAAATCGTCGTCGGATCCGTCGTGGCCGAGGGCGACAGCGTCCTGTTGTGTCGGCGCGCCATCGAACCGCGCCTCGGCTTCTGGACGCTGCCCGCCGGCTACATGGAAATGGGCGAGACGGTCGAGGAAGGCGCCCGCCGCGAAGCCTGGGAGGAAGCCCGCGCGCGCATCGCCCTCGACGGTGTGCTCGCCGTCTATTCCATCGCCCGGCTGGGGCAGGTGCAGGTGATCTTCCGCGCCAGGATGGAACAGCCTGGCTTCGAGGCGGGGCCGGAAAGCCTGGAGGTCCGGCGCTTCGCCTGGGCCGACATCCCCTGGGACGACATCGCCTTCCCATCGGTGCGCTGGGCCTTGCAGGCGTGGCGGGACGATGTGGGGGCGGTCGCGGTCAATCCGCCGGAGGACCCACGTGGCACGCGGCCGCTGCCCGCGGGCGGTGCGCTGTGATCGCGGCCCGGCGCGGATTGCTGGCGGCGGCGGCGTTGCTGCTGGGCGGAGGGGCCGCGGCGCAAACAGTCCCGGACGGCGCCGCAACGCCACCCGCCGCGGT
>JALHQB010000045.1 GCA_022842185.1 Acetobacteraceae bacterium | reverse complement strand
GTCTTCTTGTGCGTGAAGTGCTCCAGCATGGCTTCCAGGCTCGCTTCCTTGCCCAGCCCGGAGGATTTCACCCCGCCATAGGACAGGTTCGCCTGCACGACCAGATTCTGGTTGATCTGCACCAGCCCCGCCTCCAGGCGGTGCGCAAGATCCAGCCCGACCTTGAGGTTGTTCGTCCACAGGGATGCCGCCAGGCCGTATTCGCTGTCATTCGCCTCGGCCAGCACGGCCTCGGGCGTGTCGAAGGGCTGCATCACGGTGACGGGCCCGAAGATTTCCTCGCGAACCAGTCGGGAGTCGTTGGTCAGCCCGGTGAAGATGACGGGCTGGATGAACAGGCCCTTCTTCAGCGCCGGGTCGGTCGGCATGGCGGAACACACATGCGCCGTCGCACCCGGCGTCGCAGTGCCTTCGGCGATGAAGCCCTTGACCTTCTCCAACTGGCCTTCGGAGACGATGGTGCCGATGTCGGTCTTCTCATCGAGCGGGTCGCCCATGACCATCGCGTTCACCGCATCGGTCATCGCCTTCACGAAGCGGTCGAAGATCGGGCGCTCCACATAGATGCGCGACGCGGCGGTGCAGGACTGGCCTTGGCGGGTGAAGCGCATCGAGGTCAGCGCGCCGGAGACCGTCTTGTCGAAGTCGCAATCGGCGAAGACGATCATCGGCGACTTGCCGCCGAGTTCCAGCGTCACGGGGATCAGCTTCTCGGCCGCGGCGCGGGCGACGATCTTGCCCGTCTCGACGCTGCCGGTGAACGTCACCTTGCGGACAAGCTTGTGTTCGACCAGCGGCGCGCCGCATTCGGGGCCGAAGCCCGATACCATGTTGAACACGCCGGGCGGCAGGACGCGGTTCATGATCTCGCAAATGCGCAGCACTGCGAGAGGCGCTTCCTCGGCCGACTTCACGACGACCGAATTGCCGGCCACCAGCGCCGGCGCGACCTTCAGCGCCATCAGCAGCATCGGCACGTTCCACGGGATGATGGCACCGACCACGCCGAGCGGTTCGCGCACCGTCACCGACAGCACCTTCGGGTCGAAGGGGACGGATTCGCCCTTCAGTTCCGAACCGAGGCCACCGAAGAACTCAAAGACATCAGCGACGACGCCGGCCTCGACGCGGGATTCGGTCCGCAGGGCCTTGCCGGTTTCGAGCGCGATCAGGCGGCCGAGTTCATCCACATGCTCCTTCAGGAGCTGCGCGCATTGATGCACCAGCGCACCGCGCTTGCGGGCCGGGACCTTGGCCCATTCCTTCTGCGCCTTGGCGGCATCCTGCACGGCGGCATCGACATCGGCGGCATCACCCTCGGCGGCGCGGGCGACTTCGGCGCCGGTCGCGGGGTTCACCACGGCGAAGGTCTTGCCGGAGCGAGCGGGGACATAGGCGCCGCCGATGAAATGGACGCCGGACAATGATTTCGCCAACGCAAACGGATCGGTGGACGGCGCGGCGGGGGTGGGGTGCGGACGGTCGAGCATTCTTGATCCTCCCGGAACGGTTTTCGGGGCCAGCGATGGCCGCGGACCATGCGCCGGGGGCGCCCGCGCGACAAGCGCCCCCGGTCTGCCCGCACGAAACCTGTCAGCCCGCCGGCGTGGAAAACGCGCGATACCCCAGATAGGCGAGTTGCCCCGTCTCCGCGACCTTGATGGCCAGGCCGAGATGGTTGTTCCACGGCCCCAACTGCGGCCACACCATTTCCAGCACCCGGCTGCAATCGCGCACCAGCTTCACCCCCGCCATGGCGCGATCGAAGCCTGCCGTCTGTTCGTCCAGCAATTTCCCGATCGTGCCGGGCGCCGTGACCATCAGCGATACGGCGCTGAAGGCGCCAGGACCGATCTCGGCCTTCAGCGCATCTTCGGTGCGCTTGATGGCCAGGCGCAGCGGGATTTCGGCATCCATCCCGGCGCCCGGCGGGAGTGCGGCGGTGAACAGTTTCGGCAGGATCTTCAGCGTCAGGGGCTGCGCGCCCATCTGGCCCAAGGTGAATCCCTTCAGCGATTTCTCGAAGACCGCCATATCGGCATCTGCGACGGGCGGAGCGGCTGCTGTCAGGGCGCCCAGCAACCGTTTGTCCACCAGCACTTCCACCGCGCTGTCCGTGACCGGGGATGTGAGGGTCCGCAGCGCCGGCGAGGCCATCGGATAGCGTTGGATCTTCATGGGCGGCTTCCGTTCCGATGTGGATACGACATGGCATCCTGGCCCGAATCATGGCCGAAAGGAAAGGCGCCCGGCGGGTTGCCGCAGCGCAGCGCGGCGACTAATCACGATGCAGCCAAGGGAGTTCTCCATGACCAGCCCCGTCGGCCCGCTTTCGGGTCTCCGCGTCCTCGACCTCACCCGCGTCCTGGCCGGGCCGACCTGCACCCAGATGCTGGGCGACCTCGGCGCCGAGGTCATCAAGATCGAGCGCCCCGACGCCGGCGACGACACCCGTGGCTTCGCGCCCCCCTTCTGGCCCGAGACGAAGGAAAGCGCCTATTTCCTCGGCGTGAATCGCAACAAGAAGTCGGTCACCGTGGACATCGCCAAGCCGGAGGGGCAGGCGCTGATCCTCAAGCTGCTCGAAAGCTGCGACATCCTCGCTGAGAACTTCAAGGTCGGCGCACTGGCGAAGTACGGCCTCGGCTATGAGCAGCTCAAGGACCGCTTTCCGCGGCTGATCTACTGCTCGATCACTGGCTTCGGGCAGACCGGCCCCTATGCGCCGCGTCCGGGCTATGACGCGCTGATCCAGGCGATGGGCGGCATCATGTCGCTGACCGGCGAACCAAACGGCTCCCCGCAGAAGGCCGGCGTGCCGGTCGCCGACCTGTTCGCGGGGCTCTACGGCTGCATCGGCATCCTCGCCGCGCTCAATCATCGCACTGCGACGGGGCAGGGGCAGCAGATCGACATCGGAATGCTGGACACGCATGTGGCCTGGCTGGCGAACCAGGGCATGAACTATCTGTCCACCGGGGAAAATCCTGTGCGCCTGGGCAACCAGCATCCCAACATCAGCCCGTACCAGGAATTCCCGACCAAGGACGGCTACCTGATCCTTGCCGTCGGCAACGACCCGACCTTCGAGCGTTTCTGCCGCGCCTTCGGGCAGGAGCATCTGCTGGCCGATGAACGCTTTTCGACCAACCCGAAGCGCGTGGCGAACCGGGACCTGGTGACGCAGACGCTGACGCCGCTGATGAAGACCAAGACGACGACCGAATGGGTCGATGCGCTGGAGGCGCTGAAGATCGGCTGCGGCCCGATCAACACGCTGAAGGATGTGTTTGCCGATCCGCATGTGGTCGCACGCGAGATGACGTTGGAGATGCAGCACGGGTCCGGCGCGACGGTGAAGGTCATCGCCAATCCGGTGAAACTCAGCGCTACGCCGCCCACCTATCGCTCCGCCCCGCCGGTGCTGGGGGAACACACCGATGCGGTCCTGTCCGGCATCCTGGGCATGAGCGCGGCCGAGATCGACGCGCTGCGGGGCAAAGGCGTCCTATAGGGCGAATTGCACCCGGCCGGACCAGGGTCGGACGCATGGCGATCTGGATGCAAGCGACGTCTGGTCGTCCTGCGCTTCGATGTTGCGCACGCCGCGCCGGGGGTGATGCCGAGTGCTTTGCGCCAGGCCGTGCTGGCGCAAAACGCTCTACGCTTTTGTGTTCGAGCGAGCATCTTCACGCGCCTGGCTGATTCCGCTGGCGCGATCTGCTCTAACGAGCATCGTCACCCGATCCGCTGAGTCCAGATGATCGGAATCCGCTCCAGAAAGGGACCAGGATCATGCGCGACGGTGCGGTGCGATGGCTGTCACCCGCTGGCTTCGCCACCATGCGCTGGTCGGAATGGGGCCCGGCCGAGGGCGCTCCGGTGGTCTGTGTGCATGGCCTGACCCGGACGGGAAGAGATTTCGATGCTCTCGCCGTCGCCTTGGCCGAAGCCGGCCGCCGCGTGATCTGTCCCGACCTGCCTGGCCGCGGCGCGTCCGACTGGCTGCCCAACCCGGCCTTGTACCAACCGACGACCTACATCACGGCGCTGTCTCATCTGCTCGCGCGGATCGATCAGCCGGTGGATTGGGTCGGAACCTCCCTCGGCGGCATCTGCGGCATGGTGATCGCCGCGACGCCCGGCAATCCGATACGGCGGTTGGTGCTGAACGATGTCGGCTGCTTCGTGCCGCAGGACGCGATGGCACGCATCCGTGACTATATGGCGCTGCCGCCGGAAACCTTCCCCGACATCGCCGCGCTGGAAGCCCATCTTCGCCACATCCACGCGCCCTTCGGGACATTGTCCGATGCGCAATGGCGGCACCTGGCGGACACCTCCGCCCGCCAGGTCGAAGGCGGGGTCATGCTGCATTACGACCCTGCCATCGCCACGCCGATCTGCGCGAAGGATGCCGAAGCGGTGGACATGCGCGGGTTGTGGGGGGTGGTGCGGGCGCCGACGCTGCTGATCCGTGGTGCCGAGAGCGACGTGCTGCCGGCGGATACGGCGCGGGAGATGGTCGCCGCAGGGCATCTGCGACTGGAGGAGATTCCCGGCGCCGGACACGCACCGGCGCTGATGGACCCTGCACAGATTGCGTTGGTCACGGATTTCCTCGCCGGCGCCTGACCGTCCGGACGGCCCGCGGCAGGAACCCGCCCTGCTGGCGGTCAGAAGCCCGGCCGCGGCGTCAACTCCATCATCACCTGGTCGAGCCCGCCATCGACCAGCAGTTCCGCCCCATTCACATAGGACGCGCGCGCGCTGGCGAGGAACGTCACCGCATCCGCGATGTCCTGCGGTGTGCCGACCCGTCCGCGCGGGACCATCGCCTCCCGGCGTTCCAGAATGCCGGGTGCAAGGTAGAAGGCCTCCGACATCGGCGTCCGTATGAAGCCCGGGCTGACGATGTTGCTGCGAATGCCGTCCGGTCCCCATTCCAGCGCCAATTGCCGCGACAGCATCGCGACCCCGGCCTTGGACGGGCTGTAGGCGCCGCTGCGCGGTTGTGGGTTGGTCGCGGCGATCGATGCGATGTGCACCAGCGACCCGCCCCCGCGCGCCAGCATCTGCGGCCGCACCGCCTGCGCGCAGGTGAGACAGCCGGTCAGGTTTACCGCGAGCAGCGCATTCCACTGCGCGATCGGAATGTCGGCCAGCGCGCCAGGCCGCAGGATGCCGGCGTTGTTCACCAGGATCGCGGCGTCGCCGAGCGCCGCGCGCGTGGTCTCCATCGCCATCCGCACGCTGGCTTCGTCGGTGATGTCGCAGGCCGTCGCGACGGCTGAGGCACCAAGGTCGCGCAGCCGCGACGCGACGGCCTCGGCCGCCGCCCCGTCGCGGTCCAACAATCCGACCACTGCACCCGCCGCGGCCAATTCGGCCGCGATGGCGCTGCCGATCCCGCCACCCGCGCCGGTGACGATCGCGACCTGCCCCGCAAGGCCGAGCCAATCCTGTGTCATGGCATATGTCCTCCCGCTCGCAGCGTTGCGCGGCGGGGATGTCAAGGCAATCGGCGCTTCAGCCGCGACCGAGCCCCAGACGCCGCCGCAGCTTTTGCCACGCGGACAGCGCCCCTGGCGGGACGGCGGGCAGGGGCGGCAGCCGTGCCGCATCCGCTGGGGGCATCATCGCAACCCGCTTCTCGCGCAGCGCTGCCAGGCGCCGCCACAACCGTGCCTGGTCATCGGATGCCGGAGCGGCGCGGCGGAACGCCATCAGTGCCTCCACTTCCGCCCGGTGCAGCCGGATGGCGACGACGCCGGGGTTCTCGACGCTGTCGGACGCGCCGTGCCAGGGGCGCCGCAACTCGGTGGCCGGCTGGCGCGCTTCAGCCATGGCGCAGAACCTGCGCGGCCTCGACCGCGAAATAGGACAGCACGCCATTGGCTCCGGCGCGCTTGAACCCCATCAGGCTTTCCATCATCGCGCGCTCATGCTCGATCCAGCCATTCTGCACCGCGGCCATGATCATCGCGTATTCGCCCGACACCTGATAGGCGAAGGTCGGCACAGCGAAGCGGTCCTTCACGCGGCGGATGATGTCCAGATACGGCATGCCCGGCTTGACCATGACCATGTCGGCCCCTTCGGCGAGGTCGAGTGCCACTTCGCGCAGCGCCTCGTCCGAATTGGCGGGGTCCATCTGGTAGGTCTTCTTGTCGCCGCGCAGCGCCTTGCCCGAACCCAGGGCATCGCGGAACGGTCCATAGAAGGCCGAGGCGTATTTCGCAGCATAGGACATGATGCGCGTGTCGATGAAACCATCGGTATCGAGCGCGGACCGGATCGCGCCGATGCGCCCGTCCATCATGTCGGACGGGGCGATGACGTCGATGCCGGCCTCGGCCTGGTTCAGCGCCTGACGCACAAGTATGGCGACCGAATCGTCGTTGTGGACGTAGTCGCCAGTCCGAGTCTGCCGGATCACCCCGTCATGGCCGTGGTCGGTATAGGGGTCGAGTGCCACATCGCCGACCAGCCCGATGTCGGGGTAGTGGCGCTTCAATTCCCGCGCCGCCCGGCAGATCAGGTTGTTGCCGTTCAGCGCCTCGGTGCCTTCGGCGTCCTTGGCCTCGGGCGGCGTGACCGGGAAGATGGCCAGGGCGGGGATACCCAGCTTCGCCGCCGCTTCCACATGCTTCGCCAGTCGATCGACCGTCACGCGCGTCTGGCCGGGCATCGATGCAACCGGCCGTTCCTCGTTGCTGCCTTCGATGACGAAGATCGGCCAGATCAGGTCATCGACGGACAGGGTATTCTCGGCCACCAGCCGGCGCGTCCAGCCGTCGCGCCGGTTCCGTCGCATGCGGATGGCGGGAAAGGCGCCGGGCTGTGACGGGGCCTCGATGGCGAAGGGTGCGGCCTGCCGGCGGTCGGCATTCATTCGGCAGCCGCCTTCATGCTCGGGCCGGTCGCGGCCGCCAGCGCCTGGTCGAGGTCGGCGAGGATGTCGTCGATATGCTCGATCCCGATCGACAGGCGGATATAGCCCGGGGAAACACCCGAGGCCGCCTGCTCGCTCTCGGACAACTGGCTATGCGTGGTGGTCGCGGGATGGATCGCGAGGCTGCGCGCATCGCCGATATTGGCGACGTGGTAGAACATCTGCAGGGCTTCGATGAAGCGTTGCCCCGCTTCCTTCCCGCCCTTGAGTTCGATCCCCATCAGGCTGCCATAGCCGCCCTTCAGCATCGCGTCGGCGCGGCGTTTGGGCTCGCCGGTCATCAGCGAGGGATGGATGACCTTGTCCACGGCCGGATGCTGCGACAGGTGGGCGGCGGCGCGCAGCGCATTGGCGCAGTGGCGTTCCATGCGCAGCGGCAACGTCTCCAGCCCCTGCAGCGTCAGGAAGGCGTTCATCGGCGCCATTGGCGCGCCGAGGTCGCGCAGCAGGATCACCCGCATGCGGATGATATAGGCCACCGGCCCCAGCGGCTTGACCGCCTGCGTCCAGACTGCGCCGTGATAGGACGGGTCAGGCTTGTTGAGCGTGGGGAAGCGCGCGGCATTGGCTTCCCAATCGAAATTGCCGCCATCGACAACCACGCCGCCGATCGACGTGCCATGGCCGCCGATCCACTTGGTGGTGGAATGCATCACGATCGCCGCACCATGCTGCAACGGCTTGCACAGGATCGGTGCGGCGGTGTTGTCCATGATGAGCGGCACGCCGATCTTGCGGCCCAGCGCTGCGACTTCCGCAATCGGGAACACGTTCAGCTTGGGATTCGGCAGGGTTTCGGCATACCAGCAGCGGGTGCGGTCGTCGGTCGCCTTCACGAAGTTCTCGGGGTCGGACGGATCGACGAAGCGGACCTCGATGCCCAGCGTCTTCAGCGTATTCGCGAACAGGTTCCAGGTGCCGCCATACAGGTCGGTGGACGACACGATGTTGTCGCCGGCCTCGCACAGATTCATCACGCAGAAGGATGTCGCCGCCTGCCCGGACCCCAGCGCGAGGCCCGCCACGCCGCCTTCCATCGCGGCGATGCGCTTTTCCAGCACATCGACGGTGGGGTTCATGATGCGGGAATAGATGTTGCCCATCTCGGCCAGGCCGAACAGCCGCGCCGCATGGCCGGTGTCCTGGAACTGGAAGGATGTCGTCTGGTGGATCGGCACCGCGACAGAGCCGGTGGAGGGGTCGGCCCGCCACCCCGCATGCAGCGCGATGGTCTCAGGGTTCGTCCAATGCGGTGCGGACATCGGTTCTTCTCCGTGGCGGCGTAATCCCTGGGCGCATCAAGTGCCACGGGTTGCGGCGTAGCGAAAGCGAAATGCGGGTCTGGCTCACCCAGCGCGGTTCAAGCAACGTTTTCGTGCCCTTCGTCGCGTAGGGAGAAAAACCGTCTCCGAATGAGGTTCGCCAGCCGGTCGGCGTCAGGCCGCGAGCAATCGCCCCAGTTCGCTCCAGATTCGCGCCCAGCCGGCATCGAGGCCGAGTTCCTCAGCCGCATCGTCGGTTCCGCTTGCATCGCCGTCGCGGCGATGAAGGGCCGCCATCACAAGGGCTGCCGACACGAAGCCGCGCGTGCGATAGGTCAGCGCCGCGCGTGTCGAGACCACGCCGGGCGCGGACGGGTCAGCGATCCGCAGATGGGCGATGCCCGCGCGCATCGCGATCTCCCGCGCCGGGCGGCTGGTCGCGGGCCGCCCATGTTCGACGACGAAAGCCGGTCGCTCGTGGCGCCAGGTCTGCGGATCGAAGAATGCGGCCATCGTCGCGCAGGAGATGGCATCCTGCTGCACCGCCAACGGCCCATCCGCTGGCCATTCCGGCAATGCCGCTACGCCATCGGGGACGAACAGGGTCACCACCCGACCCAAGGCGGTGGTCAGGTAGGCCAGGATCGGCCGCAATTCGACCGCCCCCGGATCCTCGGTCAGCAACGCCACCGGCCCCGCCGGCGCGCGGCGCAGCGCGGCGAGCAGCCGGCTGTCTTCCCCCCGCCACAGCAACGGGGCGGCAATGCGTTCCGCACCGGCGGCGTGGGCGATCGCGGCGGCCGCACGGGATGGCGCTTCCTCGATCAGCAGGAAACGAGGAAAACACGCGGCGATCCGCACAAGCCTGTCATCGAGGCATCCTTGTGAGGCGAGCGCCGCGGCATGGGCCACGCCCAGCCTCGTACCAAACGACCCCTGCGGCAGGTCCTCGGGCAGGGTGGCGAACCAGGCGGCCAGGTGCGGCGCCGCCAGCAGCGCCGCGAGGCCAATCCGCCGTTCCGGCGCGCCGTCGAACAGGATATCGGCGACCATGGGGGGCAACGTGTCGCAGGCCGGATCGACCACGATCCGGCCCTGCGCGGCAATCAGCCGCAATGCCGCCGGGTCACCCTCGGCCGGGTCGCCGGCCAGATGCACCGCGACCGGCGCGCAATGGGCAGCATAGCGTGCGACGTCGAGCGCATGGTCGAATACCAGGTCGCCCAGCTGCGCCTGATCGAAGCGCAGCGCCACGACGACACAGGGCGGCAAGGCGGCCGCCATCTCCCCAGCATGGCGCAGTGTCGCGGCAACGCTCGCCTCGGCCGCGGCGACCGAATGGCGTGATGCCTGCGCGAGGATTTCGAGCAGCGAGGGGTCACGCACCAGGCGGTGCGCGGCGCGCATCATGGCTTCGAAATCGGCGCATTCGTGGAAAGGGTGGGCGGGGACGTAGCCCTCGAAGGCATGGGCGTGGCTGATCAGTGGCTTGCCCCGCGCCAGCGCCTCCCCGACCTTGATCTTCAGGCCGGTGGAGAAGGCGAGGGGGGCCAGCACCGCATCGACCTGATCATACAGCGTATCCATGCTCTCGACCGAGCCGAGTTGGCGCAGATAGGGCAGGCGGAGGTCTTCGAGCAGACCGCAGACGGATCCCGCCACCACGATTTCGATCGGCAGGAGCGTACGACGCAGATAGGCGTCCGCGACCTCGAGAAAGCGGCGGATGTTGCTCGCATTGATGTTGTTGCGGCCGCCGACGACGCCCAACCGCAGCACGCCATCCGCATCCCGCGCCGGGGCGGGTGGCGCTGGCGGTTCCATGTGCAGCAGCGTACGCACCGGCCGATGCGTCAGGGCGGCGAAGACCTCGGCCTCCTGGTCCTTGATGGCCCAGACAAGGTCGGCCCGGCCAAGGGCGAGGCGCTCCTGTTCCTCGGTCGTGTGGAAATATTCCGCCGCGATCCCATGCGCCGCCAGCATTTCGCGCCGGCCGGAAAAGCGGTCATGGGTGTCGAGGATGCGCAGCATGCCGCCCGGCGCATGGTCCAGCGCCTTGGACAGCCACGTGTAGTTGACCAGCAGCGCATCGTAGCGGCCGACCTTCAGCAACCAGTCCAGCATCTGGCCGATTGCCGGGTCCCACCAATCATCGGCGGCATGGTCGGGACCGCTGGAAGGGCGCGAATGCAGTGGCCGCGTGACCGGGCAATGGAACACCTCCGTCCATTGCCGGGCCATCTGCGCCATCGCGTCGCGTGGCAGGCGGCCACGCCATTCCTCATCGGACGGGTAGTGCAACAGCGCGACATGCGCGCCTTCCCGCTGGAGGGCGCGGTTGACCTGCACGATGCGGTTGCGGTTGCCCAGGGTGATCGGCCAGGTCGGCACCGGCGACACCACCAGTACCCGCAGGCCCGCCCACGACCCGCCGCCCGTGGTCATGTCCTCAGACGTCATCCTGCTCGTCCAACCCGGCGAGCAGCGCATTGACGGCGTTGTACACGGCTGAGGTCTGCCAGCGGAAATCCGCGGCGTCTTCGCGCTGCAAGGCAAGGCCGCGCATGGTCCGGTCGGCCGGGTTGCAGGTCAGGAGGAAGGCCTTCATCCCGGCCCAGGCTTGGTCCCGCCGTGCCATCGCCGCCTTCGGGTCGCGCAGGTAGTCCGAGACGGCCTGCCAGGCGGCGCGCCGGCGGAACCAGCGCTGGGTCAGCCGTTCCGCATCCACCCAATGATCGACGGCGGCGAGTGGATCATAGGCGACCTGCCCGCCCTGCGCCTTGATGCGGTCGGTCAGCGCGGTCTCCTCCGCCGACAGAAGGCTGGCGCCGCCGCCGTTGCGCCCAAGAGAGGTGTCGAATCCGCCGGCCGCCTGCAAGGCGGCGATGCGGAAGGCGATATTGGCGCCGGCGAGCCATTCGCCTTCCGCGACCAGCCGGCGGTGGGGGCCCAGATCGACCACGGTGATATCGCCCAGCATCTCATCGGGCAGCCAGTCCGGTCGCGGCGCGCTCCACCAGGGCCGGATGCGCCCGCCCACCACGCCCACGGCGCCGCCGAACTGGTCGAAGCAGCCGGCGATGTTCTCCAGCCAGGCCGGATCCGCGCGGGCATCGTCGTCCAGATAGGCGATGATCGGCGCGCGGGCGAGCCGTGCGGCGACATTGCGCGCATTGGACAGGCCGGGCCGCGCCTCATGCCGCCAGGTCATGCCGGGCCGGCGGGCGAAGGCGGCGGCTTCCCGGGCGGAACGATCCGGATCGGGGGAATTGTCGATCACGACCAGTTCGAAGGTGCCGGCCGGCAGCGACTGCGCCAGAACCGATTCGATGGCCCCCGGCAGCAGGTCATACCGTTCATAGGTGCAGATCGCCGCGGTGATGCGGCACGCAGGCGCGGGTGTGTCAGCCACGGGCGATGCGCAAGCGCTGGAAGGCGACGCCAAGGATGCGCCTGTCGTTATTGAAGCCGCTCGACGCAGGCGAGTGGATATGCGGGACGTGAAGCGTGAAGCGTGTCGCCCCATCGCCGGGGCGCGGCGCGATGGGATCGGATCGGAGCACCTTCTCGCTGCCTTCACGATGAAGGGGATAGTGCGTGCCATCGACTTCGACCGTCATGTCCTTCGCATTGTCGGGCGTGCCGAAATGGAAGATCGCGACTGTGGCATGCAGCGGCGCGGACCGGTCGATCCACGTCTCGAAATGCACGTCGGCGCCTGGGCCAGTCCAGCGAAAGGCGCCTTCGGGACCCCATTCGAGCTGATAGAAACCATCCTGCGTCGGCAACAACTGGTCGGCCGCGATCTCGTAGGCGATGGGGAGGGGCGCTGAAGCGACCTGCGGCGCCGACGATGCGGTGGGCGGACCGAATGCGGCATCGCGGATCTGGAGTATCCGCTCCTGGTCATCGAGCCTGGCACGCAGCTGTGCTACCTCGGTGCGCAGGGCGACCAGATCCGCCTCCAACGACTGCCGCGGCGATGCGTGTTCTGTATCGACATTCACGAGCAGGAACTCACGGTTCGGGGCGCCAGGGTAGGGCATAGATACGGTGGTCCGGAAGCCTTGCGCATGGCGGAGTGACGCCCCAGGACGGTGACGGCCAGGCGCGGACCATCAGATCACGGCGGCGCCGGTTCCCGAGGGCGTGGCTTGCCGCCCTTGGTGAAGTCTTCCTCCACGACATGGCCGGTCGCGCGGACGCGGCGAGCACGCGCTGCGGTGAAGGTCACCGTCACGCCAGCCTCGCCCAAGGCGTGGGCCAGCAGGCGTTCGGGATGCAGAGGCATGGTCTGGCAGTAGGAGTTCACGACGTCGAGCCGCGTTGCATAGGCGGCGGCGGCGGCGGGAGAGGCGATGGCAAAGCGGTCGTTCAGCCCACCCCAGGAATGCCAGGATGGCAGACACACCGACTTCCCAGCCGCGTGTTGCCTGACAAAATCGCCGATCTCAAGCGGGTCCACGTAAAGAAGGTCGGGGCGCAGAAAAACAAATGCGGAAAATTCACCAAATCCACCAGAAATTAATGTATTATAACCTAACCGGAGGGAGAATAGCTGGTGAAGCAGAAATTTACTGCTTAAATGATTATTCTTGTGATAATCATCCTTCTGAATGACGATTTGATAGTGATGAATTATGTCGTTATCATTCTGATTTCTATAGATATTCAGATCGCAGATCATATGATCCATGTCGTATTTGTTTATGCGGACATTTCTTTCCCCACTACGGCCATTGGAAATGCGATCTACAGAATTCAGGCTGGATGCGACAAAAAACTCGAGTCCCTGGTTGCCGGAGTGGTTGAACACATTCTGCACAATGGAATCGCCGGTCAGGGCGGCATTGCGCGACAGGCCGAAGAACAGAACGGCGACACGGTGGCCCGTCATGGGGCAGGCGGCAGACTGACGCGGTCCCGTCGGGCTGCGAGGTCAAGCAGCCGGGCCGCCCGATCCACGTCGATCGACCAGCCATCCTGCTCGGGCGGATTGGCGAAGATGGCGCAGTCGTATTGGAGGTTCTGGACGGCGCAGATCCGCCGGTAGCTCTCATTCAGCATTGGCGACTGGCCGGGGCGGTTGAGCGGCCGAAGTTCCAGCAGGATCGATCCCGGTGAACAGAAGGCGGCGTTCGCCAAGCCCGCTCCATGCGGCCCGGCCACCACACGCGCTTGAGAAAACAGGGCTACCTGATCGAGAAACGTCAGTTCTCCCGGATCGACGATTTCAAAGCCGAGCCGCTGCGCTACGGCTGCGAGCGCCGCCTCATTGTCGAGGGGCCGGGCCTTGGCCCCCAGGCGCGAGACATAGATCAGCCGGTCTGCCCTTGATGGAGCGGCGGACCCGGCGCGGCGCCTGACCGTTCTTACCAGTCCCGCAAAAATATCATTGATCGAAGCGTGCCTGAAAAAACCAGTATAGAAAATGGCGTTGTCGACCCAGCAGAACCTGGATCTGGCTTCGACGGCCTCTATGCCCATGAATGCCAGATGAGATTGCGCGATTTCCTGGACGGATGTCCGATTGCCTGTGGTTATCGCGCGAAGCGCGCCTTTCCCGGCGGCCCCGGCGAGGAACTGTATCTGGCTGAGACTTTCGGACAGCAAATGAAAATAGACCCGCGACCATCGGCTCAGCAGCGGAAACTGCCATGGCCCGCCCGCCGTCAGGTCGTCAACCAGATCCCGCCGCAGCTGGCGGGGGAGCACCGTGTTGATATCTGCCAGATAGGCCGCTTCACCCGGCGCATATGGGCGATTGAAGGCGTCGGGCACGGTTTCCCACGCGCCGCCTGCCTCACGCAGCAGAGATCCGAAGCGGGTATCGAGGACCAGGCGTTCCCGGCGCAGGATCACGAATTGCGGCGCCGAGAGGTAGGTCGCGCGGCGTCGGAAACGTGTTTCAGTGTCGGCGCACGCACCGCCGGGGGCGGCAAGCCCGGCGTAGCGGATCGGGTAGGTCGAACCGGGAATGGCGGCGATGGTGGCCACCGGTGCATCTTCGTCCGCCAGTTCTGGCGCCGCCGCAGCGGGTCGCTCCATCAATGGTCACCCGTCATGCAATGGGGGCGCTATTCTCACGGACCGGTGACCAAGCAACGGCTCGAGTCGGCAGCGCCACGACTTCGCACACCCCATACACGCCAATGGACTGGACGCGCTCGATCTTCTAGAGCAAATCCGGCTGGGGTGGAATCATCCGGACGCTGAAAGATGCCCGCTCGATGACAGCGGGAGCGGTTCCGCCCTTGGGTAGCTCCTGTAGGAACCACCCTGCATTCCAGAATCGCAGTGGAGGCAGAATTGCCAGCGCCTAAGCTTTTCCTGCTGTTCGCTGCCGAACGTTCGGGCACCCATCTGTTTCGTTCCATCATTTCGGCGAACCACGCTGCCTTCGCCCCCGGCGAGGTCGCCAATGCCGCGGCTTCCGCCGCGCCGGAATCCGAGACCAACTTCTTCGCCTTCCGCAAACGCTTCCTGCTTGAAAATGAAGGCGCCTTCGTGCCGTCGCAGGAGAATACGCGCCTGCTGACGGACGCCTTCTTCGCCAGGTTCGCCGCGGCTGCCGCCGCGCAGCGTCGGCCCGCCGCAGTATGCGACATCAAATACGGCCATGTGGTGAATTTCTGCGGCGGTTGGTGGGACATGATGTCCTCGCCGTTCCTGTTCGAATGGGCGCGCCGGTCCGATGTCGGCGTCATCCATCTGGTGCGGGAGCGCGTCGCCGAGACCTGCCTGTCCAACCTTTACGCCCATCACACCGGGGTCTGGCGAACCAAGAATCCCGCCGACCTCCAGCTGCGGCCCCTGCGGGTGGAAAAGGCGCGGCTGGAACGCGACATGGCGCGCCTGCAGCGCGTCGTCGGCCAGTTCCGCGAATGGCTGCGGCCGTGCCGGCATCGGGAAATCCACTATGAGGATCTCCTCGACGGCAATTCCGCGAGTTGGCAGGCCATGCGCGATTTCATCGGCCATCCCATCGCGGAGATCAGGTCGGATTTCCTCAAGACCACGCCGTCCTACGACCGGATCATCGAGAATTATGCCGAGATCGAAGGTTGCCTCGACAGGCGCATCGCCTGAACCGCCGCGCTTGGCTTCGCTGCGGCCGCGCGGTAAGAAAATTCCATGTTGAGCATCGGTTGCGATCACGCTGGGCTGTCCCTCAAACTCGCGATCAAGGCGGCGCTTGAAGCTGATGGGCATGCCGTCGATGACCTCGGCACGAATGGGTCCGAGTCGGTGGACTACCCCGATTTTGCCCGCCGCGTCTGCGACGCCGTCGTATCGGGCCGCTCGACCTTTGGTATCCTGGTCTGTGGTTCGGGCATCGGGATGGCCATGACGGCCAATCGCCAGGCCGGCATCCGCGCGGCCGTGCTGCACGATACCACCGAGGCGCGGCTGACGCGCGCGCACAACAACGCCAATGTGGCCTGTTTCGGCGCGCGCACCGTCGGCGTGGAAACCGCGCTCGATGCGTTGCGGGCGTTCCTCGGTACGGCCTTCGAAGGCGGCCGGCATGAGCGGCGCGTCGCCAAGATCGAGGCTGGCGTCGCTTAGAGCGGCCTGCGTTCAACAGCCCTCACGCCGGCAGCCCGGAGCCTTGGTCGCCCGGACACCGGCACGCAGCTGACCTGCTCCGGTGGGGGCTCATGATCTTCGGGGCGCGGTTGCCGGTTGGTGGCAATGACGCCCCACTGATCCCCCCACGCGCGCCTTGCCAACCCTGGCCCCGCGGCGCAAAACCGCCGCATGATGCGCCCCGCCCCCGCCCCCCTCCGCGCGCCCGACGGCCCTGCCGCCGGCACCCCCCCCGAAGCCTTCTTCCGCGCCGGCCTGGCCGCCGCCGATCCGGCGATCGCCGCCGCCGTGGCGCAGGAACTCGAACGCCAGCAGGACGGCATCGAACTCATCGCCAGCGAGAACATCGTCTCGCGGGCCGTGCTCGAAGCCCAGGGCAGCGTCCTGACCAACAAATACGCCGAGGGCTATCCCGGCCGCCGCTACTATGGCGGCTGCGAGGCGGTGGACATCGCCGAGCGCATCGCCATCGAACGCGCCTGCCAGTTGTTCGGCGCCGGCTTCGCGAACGTCCAGCCGCATTCCGGCGCCCAGGCCAACCAGGCGGTGTTCTTCGCGCTGATGCAGCCTGGCGACACCTTCATGGGCCTCGACCTCGCTGCTGGCGGGCATCTGACGCATGGTTCGCCGGCCAACCAGTCGGGCAAGTGGTTCAAGGTCGCGCCCTATACCGTGCGGCGGGACGACCAGCGGATCGACATGGATGAAGTCGCGCGGATCGCGCGCGGATCCAAGCCGAAGGTGATCGTCGCCGGCGGCTCGGCCTATGCCCGCGCCTGGGATTTCGCGCGCTTCCGCGCGATCGCAGATGAGGTCGGTGCCTATTTCATGGTGGACATGGCGCATTTCGCCGGTCTGGTGGCCGGTGGCGCGCATGACAGCCCGATCCCGCACGCGCACGTCACCACCACCACCACGCATAAGACGTTGCGTGGCCCGCGTGGCGGCATGATCCTGACGAATGACGAAGCGCTGGCGAAGAAGTTCAATTCCGCCGTGTTCCCGGGCCTGCAGGGCGGCCCGCTGATGCACGTCATCGCCGGCAAGGCGGTGGCGTTCGGGGAAGCGCTGAAGCCCGACTTCAAGGCCTATGCCGCCGCTGTGGTCGCCAATGCCAAGGCGCTGGCCGAGGAACTGAAGGCCCAGGGCCTGGACCTCGTGACCGGCGGCACCGACAACCACCTGCTGCTGGTCGATCTGCGGCCGAAGAAGCTGACGGGCAAGCTGGGCGAGGCCGCGCTGAACCGCGCGCATCTCACCTGCAACAAGAACGCCATCCCCTTCGACCCCGAAAAGCCGATGGTCACCTCGGGCGTGCGGCTCGGCACCCCGGCCGGCACCACGCGCGGCTTCGGCACGGCGGAATTCCGCCAGATCGGCCAGTTGATCGGCGAGGTGCTGGACGGCGCGGCGCGGGCCAACGCGGATGACGGCAATGCGGCGGTCGAGGCGGCGGTGAAGGCCAAGGTGCTCGAGTTGTGCCGCCGCTTCCCGGTCTATTGAGGATCCACGCCCGATGAAGTGCCCGTTCTGCGGCGCCGAGGACACGCAGGTGAAGGACAGCCGCCCGGCCGAGGACGCCGCGGCGATCCGTCGCCGGCGTGCCTGCCCGGCCTGTGGAGCGCGCTTCACCACCTTCGAGCGCGTGCAGCTGCGCGAGATCACGGTGCTGAAGACCGATGGTCGCCGGGTCCCCTTCGACCGGGAGAAGCTGGCCCGGTCGGTGCGCGTCGCGCTGCGCAAGCGCCCGGTCGATGAGGATCGGATCGAGCGGCTGGTGAATTCCATCCAGCGCCGGCTGGAGACCGAGGGCGAGACCGAGATCCCCTCGCGCAAGATCGGCGAGTTGCTGATGGAATCGCTGAAGGAGCTGGACCAGGTCGCCTATGTCCGCTTCGCCAGCGTCTATCGCAATTTCAGCGAGGCCAAGGATTTCCAGGCCTTCCTCGGGGAACTCGGCAACAAGGAATAGCCGGCCGTGCCCATCCTGATCCTCGCACTTCTGGCGGGCCTGATCTTCGGGCCGATGCTGTGGGTGCGCTGGGTGATGGGCCGGCATGCCGCCGACCGGCCGGATCTGCCGGGAACGGGCGGGGAATTGGCGCGGCATCTGCTGGATCAGGCCGGGCTGCGTCACGTCGCGGTCGAGGCGACCGACCAGGGCGACCACTACGACCCGGCCGCGCCGGCCGTGCGGTTGTCGAAGGATCATCTCGACGGGCGCAGCGTCACAGCAGTTGCCGTCGCGGCGCATGAGGTCGCCCATGCCGTGCAGCACCGCGACGGGGCGCGGTTGTTCACCCTGCGCATGACGCTGGCGCGCATCGTCACGCCACTCCGGCTGGTCGCGATCGTGATGATGACGGTGCTGCCGCTGGGTGGGGCGGCGCTGGGGGCGGGGCATCTGGCGATCGCCTCAATGCTGGCGGCGCTCGCGGTCTTCGCCCTGTCGGTGGCGTTGCAGCTCGTCACTTTGCCACTGGAATTCGATGCCTCTTTCGCGCGCGCGCTGCCCGCGCTGCGGGCGGGTCGGTACCTGCCGGACCGTGATCTCGGGGCGGCGCGCAGCGTGTTGAAGGCGGCGGCATTGACCTATGTGGCCGGGGCGATGCTGTCGCTGCTGCAATTGGCGCGGGTGGTGCGGTAGCAGGGCAGGACTGCGCCAGCCCGGATGGTCGCGGCGCCGCACAACCGCTACATCACCGCCATCCCATGTCGGACGACCTTTCGCACATGCGCGCCGCCCTGGCGCTGGCCCGTCGCGGCCTCGGCAACACATGGCCCAATCCTGCGGTGGGCTGCGTGCTGGTCAAGCACGGCCACGTCATCGGTCGCGGCTGGACCCAGCCCGGCGGCCGCCCGCATGCCGAAACCGAAGCCTTGCGCCGTGCCGGCGCAAAGGCCCGTGGCGCCACCGCCTATGTCACGCTGGAACCCTGTTCCCATCACGGCCGCACGCCGCCCTGCTGCGATGCACTGACCGCCGCCGGCGTCGCCCGCGTGGTGATGGCGATGCGCGACCCCGACCCGCGGGTGAATGGCCGCGGCGTCAGCCTGCTGCGCGATGCCTGCATCGTCGTCGAGGAAGGGTTGCTGGCAGCCGAGGCCCGCGCCCTGAACGCCGGCTTCTTCCGCCGCATCGAGGCCGGGCTGCCCATCGTCACCCTCAAGCTCGCCACCACCCTGGATGGGCGGATCGCCACGGCGGCGGGTGAATCCCGCTGGATCACCGGCCCGGAGGCTCGGCGCGAGGCGCACGCCCTGCGCGCCCGGCACGACGCCATCCTGGTCGGGTCGGGCACCGTTCTGGCCGACGATCCGGACCTGACCTGCCGCATCCCGGGGATGGAACGCGTGCCGATGCTGCGTGTCGTCGCCGATGCCAGGCTGCGAACGCCGCCCGGTGCCCGGCTGGTCACGACGGCGCGGATCGTGCCCACCTGCATCGTCACCAGCCCCGGCCATCCTCCCGCCGCGCAGGCGCCCTTTACCTCGGCCGGCGTCGAATTGCTGACCGTCCCGCAGGCCGATACGGGTCTCGACCTGCGCGCCATGCTCGGCGCGCTTGCCCGGCGCGGCGTCACGCGGGTGCTGGCCGAAGGCGGGGCCGGCCTCGCCGCGGGGCTGCTGCGGGCGGGCCTTGTCGATCGCCTCGCCTGGTTCCATGCACCGGCCGTGATGGGCGGAGACGGCCATCCGGCCGCTGAGGGCTTGCGTCTGGCCGCGCTCGCCGCCATGCCACGCTTCCGCAGGGTGGCCGTGACGCCGCTCGGGGCGGATCTGCTCACCGAATACGAACCCATTGCGGAGGTCGGCTGATGTTCACCGGGATCGTGACGGACCTGGGCACGGTGCGGGAGGTGCAGCCGATCGGCGGCGGGCACGATCTGCGCCTGGTGATCGGCACCTCGCCCACCTTCCTGGCGGAACCCACACGCGCCGCACTTGGCGCCTCGATTTCCTGTTCAGGGGTGTGCCTGACGGTGGTCCATCTGGCGGCCGACGCCTTCTCGGTCGATTGCTCGGCCGAGACGGTGGGCGCGACCACGCTGGGAGGTTGGAAAGCCGGCGCACGCATCAACCTCGAACGCGCGCTGCGGATCGGCGACGAACTCGGCGGGCATATCGTCTCGGGGCATGTGGACGGCGTCGCGACGGTGGTCTCCGCCACCCCGGAGAACGCTTCCGTCCGCTGGCGCTTCCGCCTGCCGGACGCGCTGGCCCGCTATGTCGCCTCCAAGGGCTCGATCGCGATCGATGGAGTCTCATTGACCGTCAACGAGGTTGACGGGGAGGTCTTCGGGGTCAACATCATCCCGCACACCGCCTCGATCACCACCTTCGGCACGCTGCAGCCCGGCGACAAGGTCAATATCGAAGTGGACATGATGGCGCGATATGTGGCGCGCCTGCGGGAGTACGAGCGTTGAGCGCGACCACCGATACCGTCCGCACCTCCTTCACAGAATTCCTCTCACCGACCGAGGAACTGCTTGAGGAAGCGCGGCGCGGGCGCATGTTCATCCTGGTCGATGACGAGGACCGGGAGAATGAGGGCGACCTCGTCATCCCAGCGCAATTCGCCACGCCGGATGCCATCAACTTCATGGCGCGGCATGCGCGCGGGCTGATCTGCCTGGCGATGACGCAGCAGCGGGTCGAACAACTCGGCCTGCCGCTGATGGCGCAGTCCAACGGCACCCGCCATTCGACCGCCTTCACCGTGTCGATCGAGGCGCGCGACGGGGTGACGACCGGCATCTCGGCGGCCGACCGCGCCAAGACCGTCGCCGTCGCGATTAATCCCGATCTCGGGCGGGAACACATCGTCACGCCCGGCCATGTCTTCCCGCTGGTCGCGCGCGAAGGCGGCACGCTGGTACGCGCCGGCCACACCGAGGCGGCGGTGGATTTCTCGCGCCTGGCCGGCCTCAACCCCGCCGGCGTGATCTGCGAGATCATGAATGACGACGGCACCATGGCCCGCATGCCGGACCTGGTGGCCTTCGCGCAGCATCACGGGCTGAAGCTCGGCACCATCGCCGACCTGATCGGCCATCGCCGCCGCACCGAACGCCTGGTTCGCCGCGTCGAGGAAGCCGTCCTGCCGCAAGCGATCGGCGGCGAATGGCACGCCGTGGTCTATGGCAGCACCGTCACGCCGGGCGAACACCTCGCGCTGATCAAGGGTGACGTGACCAAGGGCGACGACCCGGTCCTGGTGCGCATGCATGCGGCATCCCTGATCAATGACCTGGTGGCCGGGCGCACCATCGGGGACCTGCATGGCGCGATGCGGATGATCGCCGAAGCCGGCCGCGGCGTCGTCGTGCTGCTGCGTGACAGCCGCACCGATGGCCTGTCGGACCAGCTGCGCCGCGGTCGCGGCCGGCCCTCCGCGCCGGAAATCCGTGACTACGGGATCGGTGCGCAGATTCTCGCCGATCTTGGCGTGTCGCGCATGATCCGCCTTTCCAACCACCCGCGGCCGATCGTCGGCCTGGAGGGCTACGGGATCGAGGACGTCGAGATCCGGCCCATAGATTCGGACCCCACATCTTGAGCACCCTTGATTCCCCTGAGCGCGGCCCCGCCACGCTCGCCGGCCCCGCGCCGCGCATCCTGGTCCTGTCGGCGCCCTATTACCGGGATGTCGTGGACGGGATGCTCGCCGGGGCGCAGCGCGTCTTCGCCGATGTCTCGGCCACGGTCGAGGTATCCGAGGTAGCCGGCGGCTTCGAACTGCCTGCCGCGCTCGCCATGGCGCTGAAGCTTCCCGGCCGCTGGGATGGCTTCCTGCTGCTCGGCTGCGTGGTGAAGGGGGAGACCGACCACTACACCTTCATCTGCGACGCCATCTGCCATGGCGTGATGAACGTCTCGACCGCCTCGGCCGCCGCCATCGGCTTCGGGCTGCTCACAGTGGACAGCCTCGACCAGGCGGTGGCCCGGTCGCGCGACGACCGCATGAACAAGGGCGCCGAGGCCGCCCATGCGGTGCTGGCGCAGATCGCGCTGGCGCGCGGCTGGGGCGTCGCAGGATGAACCAGCGCCCCAAGCCCACCGGACGGCCGCGCACCGGCGCGCGGGTCGCCGCCATGCAGGCGCTGTTCCAATCCGAGCAGTCCGGCGAAAGCGCCGAGACAGTGGCCCAGCAATTCATCCGTCACCGCATCGGCGCCGGGCAGGCTGACGACACCTTCGAGGACGGCCGCGTCCCGCTGGCGCATATCCCGCTGTTCGAAGCGATCCTGAAGGCGGCCGCCAGCCGCTCCGACGACACCGACACCGAGATACGCGCGCATCTGTCCAGGGACTGGACGCTGGAACGCCTGGACCCGGTGCTGCGCGCCGTTCTGCGGGCGGCAGCAGCGGAACTGATGTCGGGCGCCGAGCCGCCGGCACGGGTGGTGATCAACGAATACCTCGATATCGTGCGCGGCTTCCTCGACGAGGACACCTCGCGCTTCGCCAATGGTGTGCTGGACGCCATGGCCCATTCCCTGCGCCCGACGGAGTTCGGGGCGGCGCGGTGAGCCTGCCCGCCGAATTCGCGCTGATCGCCCGCCATTTCCGCCCGCTGGCGGGGGAGGGGGCGCTTGACCTCGCGGATGATGCGGCGGTGATCGACCTCCCGGCGGGGCGGCGGCTGGTGATCGCTGCCGATGCGATGGTCGAGGGCGTGCACTACCTGCCCGACGACCCGCCCGAGACGATCGGGCGCAAGCTGCTGCGGGTGAACCTGTCGGACCTGGCGGCGATGGGTGCGGCGCCGCTGGGGTACCTGATGACCACGGTGCTGCAGCGCGGCACCGCGGATGACTGGCTCGCCGGCTTCGCGCGTGGCCTGGCCGAGGACCAGCGTGATTTCGGCCTGGCGGTGCTGGGCGGGGATACCGCGGCGACGCCGGGGCCCACCTGCCTGTCCCTGACCATCCTGGGCACCGTCGCCCCCGATGCGGTGCTGCGGCGCGTGGGTGCGCGGGCAGGCGACGATGTCTGGGTGTCGGGCACGATCGGCGATGGCGCGCTGGGCCTGCGGGTGCTGCGCGGCGAATTGCCGGCCGACTCCGGCGGCCATCTGGCCCGGCGCTATCGCTTGCCAGAGCCGCGGCTGGCCCTGGGGCAGGCGATCGCGGGCATCGCCTCGGCGGCCATGGATGTCTCGGACGGGCTCGTGCAGGACCTCGGCCATCTGTGCCGTGCGGCGGGATGCGGGGCAGAGGTCGAGGCCAGGGCGGTGCCGGTGTCGCCCGCCGCCGGCGCGCTGCTTGGCGCCGACGCCACTCTGCTGCCGGTCGTGCTGACCGGTGGCGACGACTACGAATTGCTGTTCACGGCGCCACCCGGGTCGGCCTCCGCGCTCGTCACGGCCGCGGCTCGGGCGGGCGTTTCGATCACCCGCATCGGCCGCATCGTGGCCGGATCGCCGGTGGTGGCGGTCCGCGGTGCCGACGGCGCGGCACTGTCCCTGGCCAGCGGTGGCTGGAGCCACTTCTGACCGACCCGGACGCCTCAAGGCTGCGTGTCGCGACGCTGCGGAGGCCGAAGGACATGATTGGCAGCACGCATAGGCCGGGCACGTCGGAGGTTCGCGAGTTGTGCCGGCCGGCTCACTGCTGCTGAGGGGCTGAGGGGCTGAGGGGCTGAAGGGCCGGACGGCCTACAGTTCCATCGCCGCACCGCGCCAGCGCAGCAGCCGCAGCGCGTTCACCGTTACCAGCACCGTGGCACCGGTATCGGCCAGGATCGCCGGCCACAAACCCGTGATGCCGACCAGCGTCGTGACGAGCACCACGCCCTTCAGCCCGACCGCGAGGGCGACATTCTGCCGGACATTGGCCATAGTCGCGCGCGACAGCGCGACGATGTCCGCCACACCCGACACGCGGTCTCGCAGCACGGCGGCATCGGCCGTCTCGAGCGCGACGTCCGTGCCGCCGCCCATCGCCACGCCAACCGTCGCGGCGGCCAGCGCGGGGGCGTCGTTGATGCCGTCGCCCACCATGATCACCGCGCCGGTTTCGCGCAGCGCGGCGATCTCGCGCAGCTTGTCGGCGGGCAGCAGACCGGCCTTGGCGTCCAGCCCGAGTGTTCCGGCGATCGCGGCGGCGGTGCGCGGGTTATCACCAGTCAGCATCACCGGGCGCAGCCCCAGCGCTACAATGGCCGCGATGCCCGCTGCGGCGTCGGCGCGGGGTTCATCGCGCAGCGCGATCAACCCGGCCGCCGCACCATCGACGACGACCACAGCGACGGTGCGCCCTTCGGATTCCAGACGCCCGATGTCGGCCGCGAACTCGCCGTTGTCGGTGCCTTCCTCCCGCGCATGGCGTGGGCTGCCGACGCTGATGCGTTGCACGCCCACCCGCCCCGCCGCCGCGCGGCCCGGGATGGCGGCGTGATCGGTGGCCACTGGCACCGCGATTCCGCGGGCGGCGGCTTCGGCGAGGATCGCGCGGGCGAGGGGGTGGGCGGACCCCTGTTCCACCGCCGCGGCCAGCCCGAGCACCGCTTCCGTGGAACGTCCCGCCGCGGGCATCACGTCGGTCACGCGGGGGCGGCCTTCGGTCAGCGTGCCGGTCTTGTCGAAGGCGACGGCGGTCGCGCTGCCGATCGCCTCCAGCGCCGCGCCGCCCTTGATCAGCAGCCCGCGCCTGGCACCGGCGGACAGCCCCGACGCCATCGCCGCCGGGACCGAGATCACCAGCGCACAGGGGCAGGCGATCAGCAGCACCGCGAGACCGCGATAGATGCTGGTCCACCAGTCCCACCCCAGCGCGAAGGGCGGCACCAGGATGACCAGCAGCGACACGATCATCGCCCCGGGCGTCCACCAGGCGGCGAAGCGCTCGATGAAGCGCTGGGTCCGCGCACGGGATGCGGTTGCGTCCTCGACCATGCGAATGATGCGCGCGATGGTGTTGTCGGATGCCGCACGGGTGACACGTATCCGCAGCGCGCCATCGGCGTTGATGCTGCCGGCGACAACAGCCTCGCCAGGGCCGCGTGTGACGGGGATGCTTTCTCCGGTGACCGGGCTTTCATCCAGTGCCGAATGGCCATCGGCGATGAGGCCGTCGCAGGGCACGCGGTCGCCGGGACGCACCAGCACCTGGTCGCCGATCGCCAGCGCCTCGGCCGGGACCTGCTCGGTCGTCCCATCGGGGCGGATGCGCTGCGCCACGCGGGGGATCAACGAGGCCAGCGCACGAATGCCGGCGCGCGCGCGGCCGGCGGCGACGCTCTCCAGCATCTCCCCGAGCGCGAACAGCAGCACCACGATCGCCGCTTCCTCCGCCGCGCCGATGACCACGGCGCCGAGGGCTGCGACGCACATCAGCGTCTCGATGCTGAAGGGGCTGCCGGCGCGGGCGAGGATGATGGCGCGACGGCCGAAGGGGATCAGCGCGACGAGCGTCGCGGCGAGGAACAGCGGATCGGTGAAGCGGTCCGGCAGCACCAGCGACAGCCCATAGGCAGCAAGCACCAGTGTGCCGAGAAGCCAGACCAGCCGCGCCTTTCCGGTGGCATGCCAGGGCGTGCCGTCCTCGGACGGGTCGTCATGGTCGTGGCCATGGCCGGCGTGGTCATGATGGTGGGGCGGCGCCAGATCCGGGGGAGGCGTCGGCCGGCCGGCCCCGGCGAGCGGGCTGACCGTGTAGCCGAGGGCGGTGACCTGCTCGGCCACCAATTCTCCCGCGACGGCGCCGGATTCGATTGTGGCCGTGAGGCGCTTGGCCATCAGGTTGACCGAAACCGCCGAGACGCCGGGCAGGCGCTCGACCGCCTTCGTGACCTTGGCGACGCAGGCGGCACAGTCCATGCCTTCGACGCGCCATTGCCGCTTTTCGCCACCATCCATGCCCGTCGCTCCTTCGCGTCGGACAGTGGTATGGGACTTCCAGCGGCTGGAGGTTCAAGGCCCCTTGGGCCGATGGATCGCGTGGCAACGCGACGGATCGATGCGCCTCCGGCAGGTTCGCCTTGCGGGTGATTTCGTGTCCTTACTCAGAAAGTTAGTATAGGCTTAGAAGTGTTCCGGCCTTTATCAAGAAGGGCCATCACGGATTCTGACTTCCATGCCGCGCCAGTCCCTGCCGCCCGCCGATGAACAGGCCGCCCGCTTCGCCCGGCAACGCGAGGCCGATCGCACGGCCACCACCGAGGATTACGTCGAGCTGATCGCCGACCTGCTGCGTGAGGAAGGCGAGGCGCGGGCGGTCGATCTCGCCCGGCGTATCGGCGTGTCCCAGGCGACGGTAACGGCGACGATCGGCCGGCTGCAGCGCGATGGCCTGGTCGAGACCAAGCCGTATCGTGGATTGTTCCTGACCGAAGCGGGCACGGCGCTGGCCGCCGAAGCCAAGGCGCGGCACGACCTGATGGTCCGCTTCCTGATCGCCGTCGGGCTGGACCCCGAAACGGCGGAACAGGATGCCGAAGGGCTGGAGCATCATGCCAGCGACAAGGCGCTTGCCGCCTTTGCGCGCTTCCTCGGCGAGCGCGGCGCATGACGGCAATGCTGTCGATCGGCGACCTGGCCCGAGCCACCGGCGTTAAGCCCACCACCATCCGCTGGTACGAGCAGGAAGGCTGGCTGCCACCCGCCGCGCGCACCGAGGGCGGGCATCGCGCCTATGGCCCGGCGCATCTGCGGCGGCTCGGCTTCATTCGCCACGCGCGCGAACTGGGTTTCCAGAGTGCGGCCATCCGTGCGCTGCTCGACCTGGCGAGCCATCCGGAGGCGGATTGCAGCCAGGCGCATGACCTCGCCACCGCGCAGATTCGCGACATCGACGATCGGCTTCGGCGACTGTCCGCGCTGCGCGCCGAATTGGAACGCATGGCGACGAGTTGCGCCGGCGGCGTCGTTGGCGAGTGCCGGGTGATCGAGACGCTGGCCGATTTCGGGCATGGCCATTGCGGCGATCCGGAGCACGGAGCGATGCCGCGCGCGTGACGTCACGCCGGTCCGCGACGTCTATCGGGGAGCAGCCGCGCGCTTGACGCCGCCGACCACCGTTGGTGGAGTTCCTGATGAACAGCGGATGGGGCGACGTGACATGCGGGACGTGACGAGGCGCACGATGCTGCTTGCAGCAGCCATGGCTTCCGCCGCCGCGCGGCAGGCCCATGCGGCCGAGGATGCGACGCTGGACATGGCGGTCGGCGCCATTCCCACATCGCTCGACCCGCAATACCATACGCTCACGCCGAACAACGCGCTGGCGCAGCACTTCTTCGATCCGCTGGTGGATCGTGACGCGCAGGCGCGGCTGGCGCCGGGCCTCGCGGAATCGTGGTCGCTGGTCAACGACAACACCTGGGAATTCCGGCTGCGTCGCGGGGTCACCTTCCACAATGGTGCGCCCTTCACAGCGCGCGACGTGACCTACACGCTCGATCGCGTGCCGAAGGTGGTGAACAGCCCCGGTTCCTTCGGCGTCTTCACGCGCGCCATCAAGGGAACCGAGGTGGTGGACGACCACACCATCCGCTTCCGGACGGAGGGCGTGTATCCTCTGCTCCCGGCGGATCTGTCGCAGATCGTCATCCTGTGGCACGGCATCGGCGACGAGAGCCAGACCGGCGATTTCAACAGCGGGCGCGCGGTGATCGGCACCGGGCCGTTCCGACTGCGCGCGTATCGCCACGGCGATCGCGCGGAGATGGAACGCAACCCGACCTATTGGGGCACGAAGCCGGCCTGGTCGCGCGTGAACTACCGCTTCATCGGCAATGATGGGTCTCGCGTCGCGGCGCTGCGGGCCGGCGATGTCGCCTTCATCGATGCCGTGCCGACCAACGACCTGACGCGGTTGCGGCAGGAAGCGCGCTTCCCGATGTCCGAGACAGTGAGCCTGCGCTCGGTCTATCTGCGCACCGACTTCCGCGAGCGCAGCCCTTACATCTCCGGTCCGAACGGGGAGGCGCTGACGACCAACCCGCTGCGCGACCTGCGTGTGCGCCAGGCGTTAACCATGTCGATCAATCGCGCGGCCATCGCCGATCGCATCATGTCGGGTGCGGCGCTGCCGACCGGCCAGTTCATGCCGCCCGGCATCTACGGCCACGCGCCCGACATCGCGCCGCCGACCTTCGACCCCGACCGCGCCCGTCGCCTTCTGGCCGAGGCCGGGTACCCGCAGGGCTTCACCGTCGCGTTGACCGGCCCCAACGACCGCTACGTCAACGACGCGCAGATCTGCCAGTCGATCGGCCAGATGTGGGCGCGCATCGGCATCAAGGTGAATGTCGATACCATGCCCTATGCGGCGTATTCGCAGCGCAATGCGCGGTCCGACACGTCGATATCCTTCGGTGGCTGGGCGAATTCGTCGGGAGAGCCATCCGCCGGCCTACGGGGGCTGCTCGGGACACGCGACGTCGCGCGCGGCTGGGGCACGGTGAACCGGTCCGGCTGGTCGAACGCCGCATACGACCAGGCCGTCGCCCGTGCGCTGACCACGGCGGATGACGCGGCGCGTGAAGCGTTGTTCCAGGAGGCCACGCGCATCGCGGTGCGCGAGGTTGCGTGGATTCCGCTGCACATCCAGAAGAATATCTGGGCGATGCGGCAGGGGCTGGTGCACACGCCTCGGGCGGATGAGATGACCCTGGCGCAGGATGTGCGGCCGGGGTGAGGCCCCGGCGGGCAGCAACTGGAAGAGCAGCGCCCAATGGGCGTGCAGATTGGAGGGGCGCCGCCCCTCCAATCCACCCCGCCAGGGACCAACGGGTCCCTGGACCGCGGGACCTTGGCGTTTGGCACGCAGGGCGGTCCTTGCCTGTCCACTGCCAATACCGGGTCTTCCATCTTGGCACGGACCACGGGCGGTCAGCACCAAAATGAAGGTTTCCAAAGGCCTTAAGCCTTTGGTGGGGTGAGGTTTGGAGAGGGGCGACGCCCCTCTCCAAGGAACGCCATTGCCACAGACTCGCGCGCACGGGGCAGCGCCCCTCCAACCTGCTCCCTGCCGTCCCCGATACGCGGCAGCGCCAGCGCCTGGGTGATTTCGCCCGGACCGGATTTGCTCTAGGTTCCGCCCACCATGGACATGCCCCCTTCCGCGGATACCCGCGTGGCCGCCGAGGCCGCGCGGCGCCGATCCTTCGCCATCATCGCCCACCCCGACGCCGGCAAGACGACGCTCACGGAAAAGCTGCTGCTCAAGGGCGGCGCCATCCAGCTCGCCGGGCAGGTGCGCGCCAAGGGCAATGCCCGCCGCACCCGGTCGGACTGGATGAAGATCGAACAGGAACGCGGCATCTCGGTCGCCACCTCGGTGATGACCTTCGAGAAGGACGGCACTGTCTTCAACCTGCTCGACACGCCGGGCCACGAGGATTTCTCGGAAGACACCTATCGCACGCTGACCGCCGTGGATGCCGCGGTGATGGTGCTCGACGCCGCCAAGGGCATCGAGAGCCAAACCCGAAAGCTGTTCGAGGTCTGCCGCCTACGCGACATCCCGATCATCACCTTCGTCAACAAGATGGACCGCGAGGGCCGCGACCCCTTCGACCTGCTCGATGAGATCGAGAAGACGCTGGCCCTGGAAGCCGCGCCGGTCGCCTGGCCGGTGGGGCAGGGGGCCGATCTGCGCGGCGTCTATGACATCCTGCACCCGTCGCTGAGGATGGTGGATTCCGACGAGGTCATCCCGCTGACCGGCCTCGATGATCCGGTGATCGATGCGCGCGTGCCAGGCGATCGGGTGGCGACGCTGCGCGAACAGGCGGCACTAGCCGCCGGGGCCTGCGCGGAGTTCAATATCGAGAAATTCCTCGAAGGGTCGCTGACGCCGGTGTTCTTCGGCTCGGCGCTGCGCGATTTCGGCGTGGCGCATCTGCTGGAAGGCCTCGCCCGCTTCGCCCCGCCGCCGCGCCCGCGCCCGGCCGATGGCCGCATGGTCCATCCGGAGGAGCCGAAGCTGTCCGGCTTCGTCTTCAAGATCCAGGCGAATATGGACCCCCAGCATCGCGACCGCGTCGCTTTCTTGCGCATCTGCTCCGGCCGGCTCGAGAAAGGCATGCGCCTGCGCCAGGTCCGCACGGGCAAGTTGGTGCCGGTCAACGCCCCGCTGTTCTTCTTCGCCAAGGACCGGCAGGTGGCGGAGGAAGCCTGGCCTGGCGACGTGGTCGGCATCGCGACGCATGGCGGCATCCGCATCGGCGACACGCTGACGGAAAACGAGGCGATCAACTTCCAGGGCGTGCCGTCCTTCGCGCCTGAACACATCCGTCGCGTGCGGCTGGATGACCCGATGCTGGCCAAGAAGCTGCGCAAGGCGCTGGACGAATTGGCTGATGAAGGGGTGGTGCAGCTGTTCCGCCCGCTCGACGGATCGCAGCCGATCGTGGGCGTCGTCGGTCTGCTGCAGTTGGATGTGCTGCAGTCGCGGCTGCGCGTCGAATATTCCGTGCCGGCGTCCTTCGAGGCCGCGCCATGGAACCAGATGCGCTGGATGGCGAGCGAGGACCGCGATGCCATCGCCCGCTTCGCCAGCCTGAACCGCATGGACATGGCCGAGGACCATGATGCGGAGCAGGTCGCCTTCTTCACATCGGACTGGCGGCGCAAGCGGGCGGAGGAGGAATTCCCGATGATCCGCTTCCTGCCGGTGCGCGAGCAGCACGGGCTCGCGCCGGCGTGACGTCGGCCATCGACCGGAATGGGGCAGGATGCCGGCTGCTTGGGCAAAGTCGGCCCCACCGGGCGAAATATCCGCGGAATGTGAGCAGCTGACGCCTTCGCGGGCCGGCCGGGACGGGCCTAGCATCGCCCTGCCGCAGCACGAGGAGGGAACGATGAGCACGACCGTGGCGACCAACCTGCCGGTTCTGGACCTCGCACCCTATATGGCCGGCGAAGCGGGGGCGGCCGAACGGCTCGCCGCCGAGCTGCGCGAGATCAACGAGACGATCGGCTTCATGACCATCATCGGCCATGGCGTGCCGGCCGAGCTCACCGCCGCCACCTTCGAACAGGCCGCGCGCTTCCATGCCCTGCCGACCGACGACAAGCTCGCCGTAAAGGTGAACCTGCAGATGCAGGGCTACCTGCCGATCCGGGGCAGCACCACCCGCACCTCGACGCTGTCCACCAACAACAAGCCGAACGAGAACGAGGCGTTCTTCATCAAGCGCGTTGTCGGCGAGCCGGGCGACAATGATGGCCGCTGGCCCGCCGACCTGCCGGGCTTCCGCGAGGTGGCACTGAAATACTACGACGCGATGGACGACCTCGCGCAGAAGCTGATGCCGCTCTACGCGCTCGCGCTCGACCTGCCGTCCGACTTCTTCGCCGACAAATGCGACAAGCCGCTCACGGGGCTGCGGCTGACGCATTATCCGCCGGTCGCCTACGGCTCCGACCAATACGGCATCGCGCCGCATTCGGATTCGAGCTTCATCACGCTGCTCGCGCAAAACAAAGTGCCGGGCCTCCAGGTCAAGACGCGCGACGGCAACTGGATCGACGCCGAGGTGATCGAGAACAGCTTCGTGGTGAATACCGGCGACGTGCTGCATCGCTGGACCAACGGGCGATTCCTCTCGACCCCGCACCGCGCCTTCAACACCGCGCCGACCGCGCGCTACGCGATCCCGTTCTTCTTCCATCCCAATCCCGACACGCTGATCGACTGCCTGCCGGGCTGCGAGGTCGCGGGTGAGGCGCCGCGCTACCCGGCCATGACAACCGAGGAATACATGGCCTGGTTCCGCGGCCGGAACTACGACCATGTCCGCAAGGAAAAGGGCGAGGCGCCAGAGCAGCCCGCCGCCGCGGCGGAATAGACCGCAGCGTCGCGACACCCGACCGCCGGCGGGGCACAAGTCCCGCCCAAGAACAACCAGCGCACCACACGGCTCATTCGCGACCGACTTGGAGTTCGCCTGATGAGTTTGCGCCGCTTTGCCCGCCTGCTGGCTCTCGCCCCGATGCTTCTCGCCACCGCGCCCGGCGGCGGGGCGTTAGCCCAGGGCCGCGTGCTGCGGGTGTCGCTCAACACCGAGCTGCAGGTGCTCGACCCGATCATCACCACCATCAATGCGACGCGCGTCTTCGCCTACATGGTGTACGACACGCTTGTCGGCATCGATGCCGAGGGCAATTACCACCCGCAGATGCTGGAAGGTTGGCAGGTCAGCGACGACCGGCTGACCTGGACTTTCACCCTGCGCGAGGGTCTGGAGTTCAGCGACGGCACTCCGGTCACCTCGGAGGATGCCGTCGCCTCCATCCGGCGCTGGTCCCAGCGTGAGGCGCTCGGGCGGCTGATGATGGAGGCCGCGGAAGGCTTCAGCATCATCGACGCACGCCGCTTCGAGCTGAAGCTCAACCGTCCCTTCGGTTCTGTCATCGAGGCGCTGGGCAAGCCCGGCCACCAGATCCCGGTCATCATGCCCGCGCGCCTCGCCGCGCTGCCGGCCAGTGCCGCCGTGCCGGAGGTGATCGGTTCCGGCCCCTTCCTGTTTCGCCGCAGCGAATGGCGACCGGGCGACCTCGCGGTCTTCGACCGCAATCCCCGCTACCGCCCGCGCAGCGAGCCGGCCAGCGGCTTGGCCGGCGGCAAGGTCGTGCACATGGACCGCGTGGAACTGCGATCCGTCAGCGACCAGTCGACGCGCGCGGCCGCCTTGCGCACGGGCGAGCTCGACTATCTGGAGATCGTCCCGGGCGATTATGTCGAACCGCTGCGCCGCGACCGCAACATCACCATTCCACGCATGAGCGGCCTCGGCCAGATCATGTCGATCATCAACGTCAATCACGCACAGCCACCCTTCAACGACGTGCGCATCCGCCGCGCACTGCAGGTGGCGATCGTGCAGGAGGACGTGATGGCCTCGCTCGGCCTGCCGCGCGACATGTACATGACCGAGTGCCGGTCGATGTACATGTGCGACGCGCCGGGCACGACGCAGGCGGGCACCGAGATGTTCCGCCAGACCGGGCCGGACGTCGCGCGCCGCCTGCTGCGTGAAGCCGGCTACAACAACGAGCCGGTGGTGTTCCTGCACGCCGAGAGCTCCGCCATCCTGAACCCGACCGGCCTCGTCATCGCCGACCAGATGCGCCGGGCCGGCTTCAACGTGGACCTGCGCACCTCGGACTACGCGACGGTCGCGCAGCGCCGCTTCAACCGCGGACCTGTCGACCAGGGCGGCTGGTCGGTGGTGCCGCTCATCTGGAACGGCATCGACCTGGTGAACCCGCTGTCCAACCCGGGCACATCCTACAATTGCACCAATTATTTCGGCTGGTCCTGCGACGAGGAGACGACGGCCCTGCTCACCCGGATGTCCGAAGCCGCGACGCCCGAGACGCGGCGCGCCATCGCCGATCAGCTCCAGACGCGATTCCATGCCAATGTGAACTGGGTCCTGGGCGGGCAATTCCAGGGCCCGCCCGCCTTTCGTTCCGACCTGAAGGGCTGGCTGCCCTTCGCCTTCCCGGTCTTCTGGAACATCGAACGGCGCTGAGGGGCGGCCGGACCTTCGTCAACGGGCGCCGGTCCGGCCATTCACTTCGGCGACGATGCCTCCGTCAGCAGCCCGGCCTCGACCGCGGCGGCCTGCATTTCCCGATGCACCAGCGCCCGCAGCCAGGTGTGGCCCGCATCGCGCCGCCGTCCCTCATGCCACACCGACCAGATCGGGATGCGGATGGCAGGTCCCGGAACCTCCGCGACGATCATGCGGAATTCCGCCTGGGCGATCCGCGCCATCGTCTTGGGCAGCACGCCCAGGTAATCGGTGCGGGAGACGACGAAGGGGACCTCCAGGTATTCGCTGACGGTCAGGCGGCTATCGGCCATCAATTCCCACAGCTTGCCCTTCAGCGCCTTGGGCCGGCGTTCGAAGGCGCGGCGATGGCAGCGCACAAATTCCTCCTGCCGCAACTCCGCCCAGCCCATTCGTGGCTGGGCACGCGGATGGCCGCGGCGCGCCACGATCACCAGGCTGTCGTCGAACAGCCGGCGATTGACGAAGCGGTCATCCTCCGCCGCGATCCAGTCGATTGCGAGGTCGAGCAACCCCTCCCGCATCAGCATCGGCGCATCGTCGGCCAGCGTCCGGGTGTCGAAGCGCAATCGCACCGACGGGGCCGCCTTCGATGCCGCATCGCGGATCCGCAGCGCGAAATCAGGCCCGAGCGGGTGCGGGATCGCGATTTCGAAGGCGCGCGTGCTGGTCGCGGGGTCGAAGCCGCGGGCTTCCTCGATCGATTGCCGCAGCGACCCGAGGGCCGTGTGGATATCGGGAAAGATGCGGTTGGCGACCGGCGTCGGCGTCATGCCGGTCGGCGCCCGCAGGAACAGCTCGTCCCGGCAGGCTTCCCGCAGCCGGCTGAGCGCATGGCTCGTCGCCGACTGGCTCAGCCCCAGCCGCGCCCCGGCGCGCGATACAGACCGCGTCTCGTACATGGCCTCGAAGACCAGCAGCAGGTTCAGGTCAATCCCGCGCAACGACGTCATGCGATCACCTTCGCGCGGACCGTCGGCTTCGCTGCATGGGCTTCAATCCCGGCATGCAGGCCTTTCGCGCAGGTTTGCCGTGCGCCGCCGCTCATGATCCGATTCCTTTCGCAACCGTTCTGGGACCAAACCGCCGTGTTCTTCAAGACCAGTGTGCGGCGGCCACTGCGTCGGTTGATCAAACCCGCGTTGCCCGACGGCCTCCGTCCGGATGGCCCCGAGACCGACCTGCGCGCTGCATGTTCGAACGCGCCGCAATCGGCATCGGCGTGCTGTCGTCGATCCGCTCCTGAGCGCGATCGGTCCACATTCGTACACCGATCTCACTCCAACCTTTTAGTTTATCGTGTGCTCCAGGCCTCCGGCGCGTCCGCACCTGCGGCGACCGCGCTCTAAACCCTTGTGTGAGCGAGCATCTTCACGCGCCTGACTGAGCCCGGTCAGGCGCGATCGGCTCTAACCGCCCCGGTTCACCCGCACCACCGTCACATTGCACGGCGCCTCGGCCGCCACCTTGCCAGACACGCTGCCCAACAGCCGCCGGGACAGCGAGGCCGCCCGCGCGCCCAGCACCAGGTGGTTCACCCGGTTTGCCCGGGCGTAGTCGAGGATGGCATCCGCGACATCGGCCGCCTCCAACACATGGAAGGTCAGCCGCGTTTCATCGAGGCCGGTCGGGCGGGCCCAGTGGCGCAGTTCGACCAGGCGCTGCACATGCCGGCTGCGTCCCTGCTCGTCATGCTTGGCATCCCCTGCCAGCAGGGTGGTCTTCAATACGTTCAGGCACGCCAGTCGCGATCCCGGCCGGTTTGCCAGCATGCGGGTCACCTGCTCGCGCAGCGCGCCCTCCAGCCCTTCATCATGCAGCGCGAAATCGATCGCCACGGCCACGATCGGCGCCGAGCGCAGCTGCCGCGCGGTGGCGAAAGCCCGCGGTTCGGCGCCTTCGGGACGCAGCCGCCGGCGCAGGACCGACAGGTAGCTGTCGCGCCGCATCTTTGCCGCGCGTTCGGTCAGCACAACCTGGTCGGGATGGCGCAGGTCGAAGGCCAGCTGCGCCGCCGTCGGATAGCGCCGGTCCGGTTTCACCTCCAGGCACCGCAGGATCACCTCCTGCAGCCAGGGTGGGATGGCGGGTCGGCGGCGGCGCGGCGGCACCGGGTCGCGCCACAGCCGGTGCTTGACGCCACGCAGATGCTGCGGTTCGCCGAAGGGCAGGTCGGCGGTGGCGTATTGGTACAGCACGGCGCCCAGCGCGAAGATGTCGCTGCGCGGGTCGTTGCGGATGCCCAGCGCCTGTTCCGGCGCCATATACGGCGTGGTGCCGTAGGGCAGGCGGAATTCCTCATGCATCAGGTCGGGCATCTGTTCGTGATGGGCGAGGCCGTAATCGACCATCACCGCCTCCCCGGTCTCGCGGAACAGGATATTGGCCGGCTTCACGTCCAGATGGACGACATGCTGGTGATGCAGGTCGTCCAGCGCATCGGCGATCGCCGCACCCAGGCGCGCGACCTCCTCGGCCGGCATCGGCGCTTCGCGCAGCAACGCACTCAGGGGGCTGCCCTGGATGCGTTCCATGACGATGTAGGGATGCGCCTCGAAGCCGCCCATGGCGATGAAGCGCGGGACATGCACACCGGTCAGCCGGGGCATGATCATCTGCTCCATCTCGAAGGAGACGATCGCCGCGGGGTCCTCGCCTTCGCCCAGGCGCGGCACCTTCATCAGCATGGGCGGATCGTCGTCATGCCGGGTGACGCGGTACAGCATGGCCATGCCGCCTTCGTGCAGCGTCTCCGCCACCGTGAAGCCGTCGATCCCGCGCGCCGGCATGGCGCGCCTACCGGCCGACGAACAGGCGTTCGGCAAGTCCGGCCGGCAGGCCGGCATCCGTGATCTTCCGTGCCGCGGTGGCGACGTCGTAGGGCACGCGCAGCCAGGTTGCCTGCAGGGGCGTCGTGTCGATCATCAGATAAGCCGCCGACGGGTCGCCATCGCGCGGCTGGCCGACCGCTCCGGCGACCGCCAGCCAGGACCGGCCCCGCCCGAGCGGAATCGGCGCGCCGACGACCGGGCTGAATCCGGTCAGCTTGCCGGTGTCGCCCAGGCCATACAGGGCCGGCTTGTGGACATGGCCGCAGACCGTGGTGTGGGCGCCGGTGGCTTCCATGGAGTGCCGTGCGGCTTCGGCATCCGTCACATAGCGCCAGCGGGATGGGGCGGAGGCATCGGCGTGGACGAACAGCAGCCCGTCATCCTCGATCATCAAGGGCAGGCCGGCGATGAAGGCGCGATGGGCGGGGGTGAGCTGCTCGCGCGTCCAGGCGATGGCCGCCGCTGCCATGTCGTTCATGCGGGACGGCCCATCGAGGATCGCCGCTTCATCATGGTTGCCGAGCAGCGCCACCGCACCGCGCCTGACTTCCTCCATCGCGAGGTCCAGCACGGCGGCCGGGTCGGCGCCGTAGCCGACGAGGTCGCCGAGCAGGACGATGCGATCCACCGCGCGCGCCCGCGCCTGATCGAGACAGGCGCGGAACGCTTCGAGGTTGCCGTGGACGTCAGAGAAGACCGCGATCCGCATCGCGACTAGTTGTTGATGAAGACGCGAGCGGCGAGGGCCACCTGGAACAAGGCGGTGACCAGGTCACGTCCGAACAGCCAATATTTCGGATCGAGGTAGGGCAGCGCGACCAATTCGTCGCCCGGCCGCGGATCCTGCTGCGGGTTGAGGATCGCCTGGCCCGACGGCCTGCGGATCATCAGCGTGCTGCGGTTGCCGCGCGGCGTCAGCCCGCCGGCGGATTCCAGCAGGTCGTCCACGCTCATGCCCGGGCGCCAGACCACCGCCTGGGGGAAGACGACCTCCCCCTGCACGAGCACGGTGTTGGACAGTTCGGGGATGACGATGATGTCGCCATTTTCCAGCCGCAGCGGAAGACAGCTGCCGGCGGCCGACATCGACACGATGCGACCTTCCGGCTGCACCCGCCGCGCGCGGGAGATGTATTGCGTGATCAGCGCCGCTTCCTGCGACCGTGCCTCACCGACGCTGGTGGTCGGCGCCGGCGAGGTGAACAGCTGCCGTTCCAGCCGGTCCAGCGCCTCGTCGATCGACCGCTTCTGTTGCAGCGCCAGCGACGGGCGCAGCAGGAAGACGCCTTCGGTGTTGGCGAGGCCCGGTTCGACCGCAATGTGGTCGAGCATCTGGCAGAAGGTGATGTCGCGGTCCGCCACCAGCACCGACGGATACAGCCGGCTGCCTTCGACCGTCACGCGGATGGTACGCGCGGCAACGTCGGCGACGAAGGTGACGGTGTCCTGGTCCTGCAGCGTTTGCCGCGACAGTTCCGCGAGCGGCATGTACCTCGTGAAGGGCTGGGAGGCGCGCACCCCGCGCAGGACGGCGTTGGTTGCCGCCGGCAGCGGCCGTGCCAGTTCGATCAGGTCCCGCCCGGTCAGCGCCGTGCGGCTGGTGCTTTCGAACAGATAGTTGTTCCGCACCGCGCCATCGGCGCCGATCATGGCGCGCTGGCGCCCGACCACGATGGTGTCGCCTTCCTGGAGGCGCAGGATCGGCAGGTTGCCCTGCAGCAGGAAGCGATACAGGTCGATGGTCACGACATTCGTGCCGCCGCGGTTGACCGCTACCTCGCGGAACGACCCGCGGCCGGGGTCGATGCCGCCGGCGCGCACCAGGAAGTCCAGCACGCTGTCAGAGGCGGTGCCGGCATAGCGCCCGGGCGCGCGCACGAAGCCGGTCACGAAGACGCCGATGCGCTGGGTGGACAGCACCGTCGCATAGACCTGAACCTGGGACGTATAGACCTTGCGGACCTCACCCTCGACCACCTGCTGGAGGTCGCCCACGCGCACCCCGGCAACCCGCAGTGGACCGATATTGGGCAGGAAGAGATTGCCCGCCGGATCGATCTGACCGACCAGTTCGGAATCGACCGCGCCCCACGCGCGGACCGATACGCGGTCGCCTGGTGCCAGGATGTAGTTCGGGTTCGGCGCGTCGGAGGATGATTGCGCCGCCCCGGTGAACAGCGATGCGCCGAACACAGCCGTGGCGGGCCCACTGATGCGCGCCTGGTCGCCGAGTGGCGCGACCAGCGACGGGCCGCCTTCGGCCTGCGTCGCGCTGCCCACGCGCTCGGTGCCGCGCGCCTGGCCGGGAATGTCGGCCAGGCTGCGCTGGTCGAACACGGGAGGCGGCTGGGCCGCGGGCGCGCCGGATGGCGTCAAGACGGGACTTTGCGGCAGGCCCGACTGTCCCTGGCCCAGGTTTGGAAAGCCTGGCAGCCCGCCAGGCATCCCGGGCACCACGCCCGCAGCGGGAGCGCCTCGGCTGCCAAGGCTTTGGGCCGCGGCTTCGACATGCGGAAAGGTGGTCGCGAAAACCGCCAGAAGCAGCAGCGCCGCGGCGCGCAACGCGTCAGACCGCATGTTCGCGCATGCCCGTGACAAGCAGCCAACCGATGCCGAACGCCACGCAGAGACCGAGGAAGATACTGGCGACACTGATGAGTTTCCGCGGATAGAGGGGATGGACGGCAAGGTTCGGCTCGACGACGCGCGCCAGGTACATCTGCTGCCGCTGCGCCTCCATCCGCGCCGTCTCGAGGCTGGCGGTGGCGGAGGCGAGCTGGCGATCAGCGAATTCACGTTCCAGCATCAGGCGCTCGAACCCGGCCAGCTGCTGTGACAGGCCGGTGCCGCCCTGGGTGTGGCGGGCGCGTTCGGCGGTGATCTGGTGCTCGAGCGCCGCGATCCGGTTGCGCGTGGTCTGCAGGGCGACGTTGTCGGGCCGCATGAAGGCTTCGCGTTCGCGCAGCTCGGCACGGGCGGCGGTCAATGTGCCTTCGAGCTGGCCCATGGTCTGCATCGCGGCCTGCGCGGCCCCGGCGCTGTCGAGTTCATGCTGCTGTTCGCGGAACCGGGTCAGCGCGTCGCGGCTGTCGAGGACGCGGCGTTCCGCGACGCCGACCTCGTGGCGTGCGATGCGCAGCGCGTCCTCGCGCGCGCGGCTGGACAGGCTGTTGATCAACTGTTCGGACAGCCTGAGCAGCGTGTCGGCGATGGCCTTCGAATCCTCGGGCGAGAAGCTGCGGACGCGCAGCAGGACGACGCCGGTGGAACTATCGAAGGAAACCGAGACCATGCTGTTGAAGTACTTGGTCATCCGCTCTGGGTCGTCGTTCCACAACCGGGCGATGATGTCGGCATCTTCGCGGCCCCAGATGCGCGTCAGGTCCAGCTGTTCATGCGTGCGCATCACCGCGTCGTGGGAGGTGAGGAAGTCGCGCACCGAATAGGCTTCCCCCGATGCCGAGGTGCCACCGCCGCCCACCGCGGCTGAAATCATGTTGCCCAGGGACAGTTGCGGCGCGTCCGCGCGCGAGCGGACGACGAAGCGCGCCTCGCTGACATATTGCGGACTGGCGAAGCCGTAGAAATAGACGATCGCGAGCAGCGTCGGCGCCAGCACCCACCAGGTGAAGGGGTGGCGCAGGAAGCGCTTCAGCCGTGACTTGGGCTTGGGCGGCGGAATCGGTGCCGCTTCGCTCCATGTCGGCTCGACCTCGGGGGCGGGTGCCTCAAAGGCTATTGTAGGTGGCGAGAGCTTCATCGATGTCTTCGTAGAATGTGAGGGTGCCCTGATCCAGCACGGCCGCGCGGGTGCACAGCTGGCGGACCAGGGATGGCTGGTGCGTCACGATGATCAGCCCGGAATTCTGGATGCGGGCGGCGAAGGCACGGCCGAACTTGGTGTCGCCGACGGCGAGCGCCTCATCGACCAGGAAGCAGTCGAAATCGATCGCGAGCGAGATGGCCAGGCCCAGGCGGGACCGCATGCCGGAGGAGTAGGTGTTGACCGGCATATTCAGATATTCGCCGAGTTCGGCGAAGCTTTCGACGTAATCGACAGTCGCCTGCACCGGCCGGTCGTAGATGCGGGCGATGAAGCGGCAATTATCGGCCCCCGACAGGGCCGATTGGAAACCGGCAGCCAAGCCGATCGGCCAGGACACCGACATGCTGGATTGGATCTTGCCGCGCGTCGGCGCCTCGATCCGGCCGAGCATGCGCACCAGCGTCGATTTGCCGGTGCCGTTGCGGCCCAGCACGCCGACGCGTTCACCCCGGCGGAAGGTGGCGTTGACCCCGCGCAACACATGCTTGCGGCCGATATTCATCGGGTAGGATTTGTGGACGTCGATCAGTTCGAGCGCCATCGCCGCCTACTCCAGCCCGATCCGCTGCCGCGCCAGCCGCAACCCCACAAGGCCGAGAAGGTGCGGCACCAGGATCCAGTATGCCACATAGGTCAGGTCATAGGTTGCGCGGAATCGATCGCCGAACTGGCCGTCGCGCAGAAGCTCGAAGATATGGACGGTGGGGACCCACAGCATGATCGCCTGCATCCATTCGGGCAGCCACTCCACCATGAAGAACAGCCCGCTGAACGGCAGCATCAGGTACGACATGGCATGCACCAGTCGGTCGAGCGCTTCCCATTCGCTGGTCAAGGCGCCCACCACCAACGCGATCCCCTGCGCCAGCAGCACCATCAGCCCCAGGGCGCACAGCATCTTCACGATGGAATCCGGCGGCTCCCCGCCCAGGGCGATGCCGGCGATGGTGAAGATCGCCATGACACCCGTGCAGGCGACGGCTTCGATGATGTGGCGCGCATAGAACAGGTCCGGCAGCGTCACCTGCCGGTGGTACAGCAGCCCGCGATTGGCCGTGATGGTGCTGGACGCCCGGTTGATCATGCCCCGGAAGGCGAAGAACATGATGTAGCCGATCGAGAAGAACTCGAAGGTGTTGCGTACGCTGTCACCACCGCGGAAGCCGTGGATCAAGGCGATCATGGCCCCCAGCAGCAGCGGTTCGAAGAACAGCCACAGATAGCCGAAGCGGTGGCGTCCGAAGCGGGTATGCATCTCGCGCACGATCAGCGCGCCGATGACGCGGACCTGCTGCCGCGCGCAGTCGATCAGTAGCGGTTCGGAGCCGGATCCGCTCACGGGGTGCCGGACGCGCTGCGGATCAGCGGCCGTGCCTCACGCCAGCCGGTGCCGGCGCTGCACAGCAGCCGGGTCGCGGATCCGCCGCCGGTGCCCATCTGGACTTCGCGGCATTCCTGGCCGCTGGCCGCCACATAGGCGCGCACCAGGCGCAACTGCACGGTCTGGCCGGTGGAAGGGAGCGTCACGGTTTCCTGGGACCCGGGCCCGGCATTCGCAGCGAAAGCCACCACCGGGTCCGAGATCGGCGCCAGCACCACGGGCGCGCCTGTGGCAGCGGTGTCGCTGGTCTGCGCGCATCCGGCCAGCAGCAGAACACAGCCGATCACGCCGGCCGCCGGTCCACGCCCAACACCATTCCAGCCCAACGTCATCCGACCGCCACCTCTGGGTTCGCTACTGCGGTACGCTAGCCTTTCGAGTCGAATTACGCAAAAACAACACACTGTAGCCCGGATTACATATTCGATTGGTGTATCCCAGCCGCTTCACTCGCATGCGCGGGCGAGGATATGACGGCATTTGCAACCGGAGCATCTACGTCCTGGCTCGCAACACGACCCCGCGACTGTTCGCGCCGCTCGGCCTGTTGCGGCGCTGGCCCCATCTGTCGGCTTTCTGGCCGTGCATGCCGCGCCGCGCCCTTTCCGCCGCCATCCCCGGCGACCGTCTCATGCTGCCCTGCACCATGGATGTGCCGCCGTCCTGGGCGGGCGGTGTGTTTCGCGTGGCGGCCGGCCCATTCGCGCCACCGGATTTCGGCGGGCGCCGGGTGCCGGCCATCCTGTTCGGCGCCGATGCCGCCGAACCCGTCGCCGCGGCCCTCGCCACGCCGGCCCCGGTGGCGCCCCGGATCGAGGCGCTGCGCGCGTTGTTGCGCCAGGCCCGCATCGGTGGCCCTCCCGGCCTGCCGGACCCCGGCGCGACCGCCCTGCGGGTCGCATCGGGGGAGGCGGTGCTGGTGCTCGACCCGTGCCATCCCGCCGCCGCCCTTGCGGCCCGTACGCTGTTCGCGGCCGCGGTGGCGACCGCCGCTGGGCGCCCCGTCATCGCCTGCCGCACGCCGGAGGCACCCGCCGACGCCGCCCCGACGTTGGCGGCCACGCGCCCCGACCGCTTCGATCCCTGGACACTGATCGACGCCGCGGCGCGTCTGCATGCGTTGCCCGGGCCGACGGCGCTTCTCGCATCCCTCGCCGGTGTCCCGGTCGTCACGCCCGGCGGTCCGCAACCCGACGGGCTTGCCGCCTTGGCATCGCTCGCCGCCGCGGCCCGCTGCGCGGACCCGGTCACCGCCCGACCAATCGCCATCGAGGACGCGATCACGCTGCTCGGCGCCTGGCGCGCCCAGGAAGCGGCCAATCGGCGCATCGCGGTCTGCGTCGGCATGTCGTTTTGGAAGCGGCGGCGGATTGCCGCGGCGCTGGCATCCGCCGCCGGCCCGCCGGCCTTCGCCCGCACGGCCCGCGACGCGCTGGCCGAGGCGACACGGCGACGGGGGGCCGTC
>JALHQB010000044.1 GCA_022842185.1 Acetobacteraceae bacterium | reverse complement strand
GTCACCGACAACGACCCCAACGACCCACCCGGCCAGGGCCGCGGCGGCAGCGGCGGCCAGCCCCGCCGTGGCCGCGTCACCGACAACGACCCCAACGACCCACCCGGCCAGGGCCGCGGCGGCAGCGGCGGACAACCCCGTCGCGGCGGCGTCACCGACAACGACCCGAATGACCCGCCAGGCCAGGGGCGCGGTGGCAGCGGCGGCCAGCCCCGCCCTGGCGGCGTCACCGACAACGACCCGAACGACCCGCCCGGCCAGGGCCGCGGCGGCAGCGGTGGACAACCCCGTCGCGGCGGCATCAGTGATGCCGACCCCAACGACCCCGCGGGCCAGGGCCGCGGCGGGGGCGGCGGACGCCAGGCGCCGAACGGCCCCTCCGACAGCGACCCGACCGACCCGCCCGGACGTGGTCGTGGAAGCCAAGGCCCCATCAAGATCTGATGGCCCATATCGAGATCCATTCTCGTTATTTGAGAATTATCTCGGAAATTTGTCTCTTTTTTAGAGACAGCCTGCATCCTGCCTGGGTTCGGCGCGTCACCAGCGCCGCTCTCATGCCGGAGCAACCCCCTTGTCCGTCATCACCCTGCCCGCCAATTCGGCTAACAGCACGACCCTGGCTGGCTTCGATCGGCTGACCGGCGGGTCGCTGGCCGACAGCATCACGGTGACGGGCGCATTGTCCGACGCCATCGTGGATCTCGGCGACGGCAAGGACCTCCTGGTCCTTGGCAATACCGGCAATGCGCTTTCGATCCGCGGCGTCGAGACCCTGATCGGGGGGTCCGGCGCCGACACCATCGTGCTGCTCGCCGCTTCGACCAATGCGCGCATCGACCTCAAGGGCGGCAGCGACGTGCTGATGCTCGCGGATGACACGAATTTCGTCACCGTGAGTGGCGTCGAGACCGTGCTGGGCGGCGCTGGCGACGATCAGATCCAGGGCGCCGGCCGCATGTTCGGGTATTACAGCCTCGGCGCCGGGGCGGACCGGCTGGTGATGATCTCGACCCTCGGAAACGCGGTAACCATCGCGCCGGACATCGAGACGGTCAGCGGAAGTCGCGGCGCCGACGACGTGACGGTGCTCGGTGCCGCGTCCGGCATCAGGATCGACCTGAATGACGGGGCTGACCGCGTGTACCTCTCGGATGACGCGGACGCTGTCATCCTTGCCGGCGTCGATACCCTGCTCGCCGGGGATGGCGACGACACGATCCGGCTCGAAGGCCGTGCCGAGGGGCTGTTCGACCTCGGCGCCGGTGATGATCGCCTGATCCTGGGCGATGGCGGCGCGCTGGCGACAGTGACCGGCGCCGAGACCATCGAGGGCGGGTCCGGCAACGATGTCCTCACCCTGACCGAACGCGTGACCGGCAGCCTTATCGGGCTCGGCGGCGGCAGCGATGCCCTGGTGCTCGCCACCGGTGGCAACGTGATCCGCCTGTCGGGGGTCGAGGCCATCACCGCCGGCGCGGGCGACGACCACGTGGTGATCGAGGATGCGCTGCCCAATGGCGGCATATTCGACCTCGGCGCGGGGTCGGACAGCATCGCCTTGGCCGATGGGGGCAATGCGCTGTCCGTGCGTGGGGTGGAGACCATCAGGGGCGGCGCCGGGGACGACCGCGTGACGCTGCTGGACGGCGGCACGATCCTCGCCAGCGGGCTGGAGAGCATCTTCGGAAGCGGCGCCGCGGATATGGTCACAATGCTGGCGCCGATGACCGGCGGCAGGGTCAATCTCAGCGGCGGCCGGGATCTGCTGGTGCTCGCCGATGGCGGCAACCGCCTGACCGCCTATGGCACCGAAACCCTGCTCGGCGGCAGCGGCGCGGAGGACATCATCCTGTCGGGCGCCATTGATGGCGGGGTGATCGACCTCGGCGCCGGGGCCGATCGGCTGGAGATTCGCGGCGGCCCGGTCCGCGCACTGATCCTGAACGTCGAGACGATCGAAGGCGGCGGCGGAGACGAAGACCTGACGCTCGGGGCATCGATGAACGGGACCATCGCGCTGCATGGCGGCCAGGACCGCCTGAGCCTGGCCGATGGCGGCAACACTTTGACCATCGCCGGGGTGGAGACACTGATCGGCGGTGCCGGCGCCGACGTGATCCTGCTGGACCGGCGGGTGGATGGGGCATGGATCGACCTGGGGGCCGGCAATGACCGCCTATCGCTTTCGGGCGGTGCCAATCGTCTATCGGTCTCGGGTGTCGAGACGCTGAACGGCGGCGACGGCGCCGACCGCGTGACGTTTCTTGGCGCGGCGGAGGATGCGCTGGTCTCGCTCGGCGGCGGGCGAGACTGGCTCACCCTGTCCGCCGCGGCCGACCGGGTCCGGCTGCACGGGGTCGAGATGCTCGAGGCCGGCGGCGGGGACGACACGGTGACGCTGCTCGATCCGCTGCGCGGGGGGCATCTGCACCTGGGCGCCGGGCGGGACCGCGTGACGCTGGCGGACGGGGCCAACGACGTCACCATCGTCGCCGCCGAGACCATCCTGGGCGGCAGTGGCGCCGACAGCGTGACCCTAGGCGCGGCGATGGCATCGGGCGTCGTCGACCTGGGCGAAGGCGACGACCGGCTGATGCTGACGCGCGGCGGCAACCACATCGCCGTCGCCGGCGTCGAACTCGTGCTGGGCAGTGATGGCGCGGACACCATAGATCTCGCCGGCGGAGCGGATGGTGTGACGCTGCGGCTCGGTGCGGGGATCGACCACGTGATGCTCGGCGCGGGCGGCAACCGGGTGACGCTGGCCGATGTCGAGCACGTGACCGGCGTGGCCGGCGACGACACCGTGACCATGGCCCGCGGCGTGGCCGGGGCGGAGATCGACCTCGGTGCCGGCACCGATCGCGTGGTGCTGGGCCAGGGTGCCAATGCGGTGTTGCTGCGCGGGGTGGAGGTCGTGACCGGCGGCGCCGGTGCCGATGCGGTGACGATCGCGCAGGCGAGCACGACGGTGACGGTGGCGCTGGGTGGCGGTTCGGATGTGCTGACCCTGGGCGATGGCGGCATTGCGGTGGTGGTGACGGATGTGGAGCTGGTACGCGGGGGTGCGGGCGACGACCTCATCACCGTCACCGCTGGCAGCCGCCGCACCCGGTTGAATGGCGGTGACGGCAACGACACGCTGACGGGCGGCAACGGGGACGACGAACTCCAGGGCGGCGCCGGGGCCGATCGCCTGACCGGCGGGGCGGGCGCCGACCTGTTCATCTACACCGCGGTAGCCCATTCGTCGGTTTCGGCGCCCGATACCATCGTCAATTTCAATCCCCTGGAAGGCGACGCGCTGGCCTTCGCGGGCATCGGCACGGGCCAGGACTTCCGATGGCGGGGGGCCTTCGCCTTCACCGCACAGGGCGGGTCGGAAGGGCGCTTCGATGAAGCGACGAAGACCTTGTTCATCGACCTGGAAGGCGATGGCATCGCCGACATGGCCTTCCTGCTGCCGGGCTTCCCGCCGGCGGGCTTCGACGGCACCTCCGTGCTGTGGGCGTAGAGCAAATCGCGCCGGACTGGAGTCAGTCAGGCGCGTGAAGAGCTTGCTCAACACAGGCGCCTGCGCCGCGCCGAACACACCACGGCAACTTCGCGCCTCCGGGACTGTTCTGATGGTCAGACCCCCGGAACGGAGAAGCGGAATGGATCGCGACGCGGAAATCACGGCGAAGCTCTGGAAGGCGCTTCGGGCCGATATGACAGTCATGCTGGGCGTCACCATGGTCGCCGAACCCCTGATGCGCCCGATGACGGCGCAGTTCGACGGCGACGACAACAGCGGGCCGATCTGGTTCTTCACCGTCAAGGACAACGACATTGTCGAGACCTTGGGCACGGACTCGCACGATGGCGTGATCAGTTTTGCGGATAAGGGACATGACCTGTTCGCGCTGATGCAGGGCAATCTGCGGGTGGACACTGACCGAGCGGTGATCGACCGGCTGTGGAACCGCTTCGTGGCTGCCTGGTATGAAGGCGGTAAGGACGATCCCAAGTTGGTGCTGCTGCGGTTCGAGCCGCGCGCCGCCGAAATCTGGCTCAATGAATCGAGCATCTTCGCCGGCATCAAGCTGCTGTTGGGGATGGACCCGAAGAAGGAATATGCCGACAGCAAGGCGGATGTGCCGCTGCGCTGAAAGCCTTGGTCAGCGCGCGGCGAGCATGCCGCGCGCGACGATCATGCGCATGATCTCGTTGGTGCCTTCCAGGATCCGGTGGACGCGCAGGTCGCGCACTATCTTCTCGACACCGTAATCCGCCAGATAGCCGTAGCCGCCGAGCAGTTGCAGTGCGTCATCGGCGACGCGGGACCCGGTATCCGTGACGAAGCGCTTCGCCATGGCGCAGAAGGCGGTGGCATCCGGCGCACCCGCATCCAGCTTGGCACAGGCACGCCACAACAATGACCGCGCCGCTTCGAGCTCGGTTCGCATATCCGCCAGCTTGAACTGCGTATTCTGGAAGTCGCTGATCGCGCGTCCGAAGGCGCGACGTTCCCGCGTATAGGCCAGCGCGATGTCGAGTGCCGCCTCCGCGCCGCCCAACGAGCAGGCCGCGATGTTCAGCCTTCCGCCATCGAGACCAGCCATGGCGAAGCGGAACCCCTGCCCTTCGTCGCCCAGCAGCGCGGTCGCGTCCACGCGAGCGTCCTCGAACACCACCTGCCGGGTTGGTTGCGCGTTCCAGCCCATCTTTCGTTCGCTGACGCCAAAGGACAGGCCCACCGTTGTCTTGGGCACCAGCAAGGCGGACACACCGGATGGCCCATCGCCGCCGGTGCGGACCATCGTCAGGTACAGATCGGATACGCCTGCGCCCGAGATGAACTGCTTCGTCCCATTCAGCACATAGCCTTCATTGTCGCGTGTCGCCCGCGTGCGCAACGCCGCGGCGTCCGACCCCGCGCCGGGTTCGGTCAGCGCGTAGGACGCGATGCGCTCCATCGTCACCAGGCTCGGCAGATGTTCCGCACGCTGGGCGTCCGACCCGAAGCGGTCGATCATCCAGGCGACCATGTTGTGGATGGACAGATAGGCCGAGACGGTGGGGCAGCCGGTCGCCAATGCCTCGAACACCACGGCCGCATCCAGGCGCGTCAGTCCCGACCCGCCCGATTCCTCGCGCACATACAGCGCGGCCATCCCCAGCGCCGCCGCCTGTCGCATCTCATCGACGGGAAAATGCCGCTCCTCATCCCAGCGGCGGGCGTTGGGGGCGAGCACCTCGGCGGCGAAGTCGCGGGCGACGGATTGCAGCTCGCGCGTGGCCTCGGGCAGGTCGAAGGATGTGGTCATGGCGTTGTGGCTCCCTGCCTTCTTCAATAGGCGCCCCGGATCGCGCTGACACCCCATTCCGTGCGGTTACGGCCTGCGCTAGATCGTCCGCCCAACGAGACGAACACGGGATTCGCGTTTCATGTCCACCGCAATCGGACGTCGCGGGCTGCTGGCGGCCGCGAGCGGTTTCCTGGCGCTGCCGCGCGCCAGCAAGGCAACCCCCAGCGACGCCGCCTGGCGTGCCCTGGCCTCCACAGGGCAGGTGCTGCGCCCCGGCATGGATGGCTTCGCCGCCGCGGTGCTGCCGCAGAACCTGCGCTATGACAGCGTGGCCCCGCAGGCGCTGCTGCGCGTCACCTCGCCCGAAGGGTTGACCGCCGCCATCCGCTGGGCGCGCGACCACGCCATGCCTTTCGTGCTGCGCAGCGGCGGCCATTCCTATGCCGGCGCCAGCACCACCGAGGGGTTGCTGATCGACCTGCGGCGCATGAACACCGTGGCGGCCGGCAGCGATGGGCTGGTGCGGCTGGGTGGCGGCGTGAACAATGGCGAGGTCTATGCCGCGCTGCGCGCCCGCGACCTGTGCCTGACGCATGGTCGCTGCCTGGAGGTGGGCGCATCCGCCTTCCTGATGGGCGGCGGCATCGGCTTTGCCATGCGCGACCGCGGCATGGGCTGCGATGCGGTTGTGGCGGCCGATATCCTGCTGGCGGATGGCAGCATCCGCCGCGCCTCCGCCACCGACGACTCCGAACTGTTCTGGGCGGTCCGCGGCGGCGGTGGCGGGACGCTCGGCGCGGCGGTGGGCTGGACGCTGCGCCCGGTGGCGGCCGAACCGATGACCTGGTTCCGCCTGCGTTGGTCAGCCCGGCCGGATGAGGCGCTTTGGCGCCTGGTGCAGGCGCTGGAGGCGGCGCCCGACCGGATGGGCAGCAAGGTGTCGCTGATCGCCGGGCCGCGGCCCGAGGTGGTGGTGTTGGGCCAGCTGCGCGGCACCGCGCGCGAGGTGGACGACATCCTCGCCCCCATCGGCGCCCCCGCGCATCGGGAGGTGGTGGAGAACACCTACTGGGCCGCGCAGGATGCGTTGAGCGAAGCCGGCCTGCCCAACCGGTATCAGGAGACATCGCATTTCGCCGGCCGCATGCCGCAGGCCTTGGTGGAGGACGCGATGCGCCGCTGCGCCGCCTGGCCCGGCACGGGCGGCGAGGCCGATTTCAAGATGTTCCATGTCGGCGGCCGCATCCGCGCCATCGCCCCCGACGCCACCGCCTATGTCCATCGGCAGGCCGAGTGGATCATGGGCACCGAACTGACCTGGAAGCCCGAGGATGTCGGCACGCGGCTGGATCGGTCCCTGGCCTGGCAGCGGGACTTCCATGAGGCGATCGCCCGCATCGCCGGCGGGCCGGGCGGGTCGTTCCAGAACTTCCCCGATCCGGGCCTCGCGGCGCCGGCCCAGGCCTATTACGGCGCGAACCTGCCCCGGCTGGCGGCGATGAAGCGGCGGATCGACCCGGACAATGTGTTCGCGCCGCCGCGCCGCCAGGGGATCCTTGGGTGACGTTTAACCGGCTTGCGGCGAAGATCAACGGCAACAGCATGAACAGGCAGGACATGACGACAGCAGGGTTCGGCCGGCGCGGCGCGCTGGCATTGTTCGGTGCGGGGGCGCTGGCCGCACCCGCCATCGCGCAGGCGCCGGCGCGGCGGCACATGCTGGTGCTGGGCGCGGGCATGTCCGGCCTGACCGCGGCGCTGTCCCTGCTGCGCGCCGGCCATGACGTCACGGTCATCGAATACCAGGACCGCGTCGGCGGCCGGTTGCTATCCGTACCGCTGCCCGAAGGCCAGTGGACCGAGGCGGGCGGCGGGCATTTCCGCGCCAACATGCCCTATGTTCTGCATTACCTGCGGCAGTTCCGCATGCCGCTGCTGGGGCTGAATGACGGCCTGCCGCGATATGTCGTGCAGGGCAACCGGATCAATTCCGCCAACCTGACCGACTGGCCCCTACCGCTGCACCCATCCGAACGCAACATGACGGTGGCGTCGAATCTCTGGAGGTACCTGGTTCTGGCGGGGTTCGACACCGACACCGTGCTCGACCATCGCTGGCCGGCCGATGAGGCGGTGCTCGAACGGCTCGGCAACGCCACGCTGGGGGCGATATTGAAGGAGGTCGGCGCGTCCGATGCCTTCCTGTCGCTGCTGGATGCCCATGCGGGGACCGAGACGCATACGGCGCAGGCGCTGAGCATCCTGCCTGACCTCGCCTATCATTTCGGCGACCAGAACCTGTTCCGCGTGGCGCAGGGCAACCACCGCCTGCCGCAGGCGATGGCGCAGGCGATCGGGATGCAGCGGATCGCGCTCGGGAGCCCGGTGCGCGCCATCGACCAATCCGGCGGGCGCATCCGCGTCACGGTGCAGAACGGGCGGGAGTTCACCGGCGATGCCGTGGTCTCGACCATCCCGTTCAGCGTGATGGATGGCATCCAGGTCACGCCAGGCTGGTCCGCGCCCAAGCAGCGCATGTTCCGCGAAATGGAGTGGGAGAAGACCGTCAAGGTCGTCCTGCAGACGCGCAGCCCGCAATGGCTGAAGCAGAACATCCGCGGCTGGCCGGTGATGGGCGGCGACCGGCCGTGGGAACGCATCATCGACATCACCGGCAATGAACCGGGCGGGCGCGGAAACGTGTTCTTCTATCTGAACGGCGCCAACGCGCAGGCGTATCTGGACCGGCCGGCGGCATCCCGCGCGCAGGATTTCCTGGCCGATTTCCGCCGCGAGGAACCCGATTTCGTCGATGAACCGACCTTCCTGGACCACTTCTCCTGGGGCGATCAGCCCTGGATCCGCGGGTCCTTCGCCGGCATCCCGATCGGCGGCGGGTGGATGGTGCGCGAATGGGAAAAGCCGGAAGGGCGCATCCACTTCGCGGGGGATTGGACGTCGCTGAAATCAGGCTGGGTGGAAGGGGCGATCGAATCCGGGCTGCGCGCGGCCCGGCAGATCGACCCCGAAGCACGGCCTGAGGGCAACCCGCGGATCCGGCAGGCGATGGGGCTGCCGTGAAGGATGGAGGGGCTTTGCCCCTCCAGACCACCCCACCAGGATGCTGGGGCATCCTGGACCGCCGGGACTTGGCGTCGGGCAGGTAGGGCTGAAGGGCGTGCGGCGCACGGCGCCATCATCATTCTGGGCGCTGGGCACATAGCCCGCTCCCAGTAAAGGAGCAGAACCGCCGCGCACAAAACCAAATACCCGCGGTCCAGGGACCCGTTGGTCCCTGGCGGGGAGGTTTGGAGGGGCAGCGCCCCTCCAACTTCTACTCCGCCGCCATCGCCGGCGCCTCGATCACCGCCAGCCTGCTCCGCGTCGCCGCCAGGTTGCGCGCCTTGATCGGCCCGAACCCCTTCACGCCCGCCCAGGCTTCCGCCCATTCCGCTGCCAGCGCGGGGTTGGCCATGAGCCGTTCGACACCGGCACGGAACTCACCCGACAAGGCGCGTTCCATGCGCCGTTCCTCGGTGCGGCCGAACGGGTCCAGCGCAGAGCCACGCAGAAGCTTGCCATGGCGCAGCAGGGACATCGCGGTCAGCATCCACTGGCCGAACACCCGCTTGCGCTCGCCCAGGGCGGGCGGTGCGAGGTGCATCTCGATCCGCTGCGTGCCGGTGAAGCCATGCGCCAGCGCATCCTTCCAGTCCGGCAGGCTGTGCAGGCGAGCGACTTCGTATTCGTCCTTATAGGCCATCAGGCGGTGCAGCTGCGTCGCCACAGCGCGGGTCAGGCGTTCATCACCCACCGCGCGGATCTTGGTGACGAAGGCTTCGTAGTCGCGGGCATAGCGCGCGTTCTGATAGGCGGTGAGGTCCGCGACACGGCGCGCCACCAGCGCATCCACCGTCTCCGCCACTGCTGCGGGCGGGGACAGCTCCTCCAGCGCCGCCGCACGGCCACGCGCGAAGGCTTCCTTGTTCAGCGTCACCTGTGCGCCGTTCAATTCCAGCGCGCGAAGGATCGCCTCCGACGACAGCGGCACCAGCCCGCGCTGATACGCGATGCCGAGCAGATAGACATTGAGATAGACGGCATCACCAAGTTCTTCCGCCACGCGCGTGCTGCCGGCCAGGGCGATGGTGTCGCGGCAGGCGGTGCGGATGCTCTCGAGCATCTCCGCACCGTGGTAGCGCGTGGAGGTGTCCTTCACGAATTGCGCGGTCGGCGCGAGGTCCGCATTGACCACCGCCACCGTCCGCGCCGCGCCCAGCAGCGGGCGCGCGGTGCGCCCATGCGCCACCACCATGTCGGCGGCGATCAGCAGGTCGGTGCCGCCCGCGGCGATGCGCGCGCCGGCGATGGAATCGGCATCCGCCCCCGCCGCGCCGATCCGCAGCTGGGCATAGACACCACCACCCTTCTGCGCGAGGCCGAGGAAATCCAGGCTGCGGACCGGCCGCCCTTCCAGATGCGCGGCCTGGGCCAGGATCGCCGCCAGTGACGAAACTCCCTGCCCGCCGACACCGGCCATCAGCAGGTTCCAGGCCTCGCCTTGAACCTCCGGCCGGACCGGTTCCGGCGGTGCCGCACCGGATGCGACCACATGGTGTTCGGCAGGCTTCGCACCGACCAGCGTGACGAAGGACGGGCAGAAGCCCTGCACGCAGGACAAGTCCTGGTTGCAGGCGGATTGGTCGATCTTCCGCTTGCGACCGAACGCGGTATCGACCGGCTCCACCGCCAGGCAGTTGGACGCGCGGGAACAGTCGCCGCAATCCTCACAGACGCGCGGGTTGATCATCACCCGGCGCTCGGCCTTCGGGGCCAGGTCGCGCTTGCGCTTCCGGCGGCGCTCCGTCGCGCATTCCTGGTCGTAGATGATGGCGGTGACGCCCTTCACCTCTCGCAATGTCCGCTGCACCGCGTCCAGTTCCGAACGGTGATGGAAGCCGGTGCCGGCGGGGATCAGCGGATTGTCGCTGTGGCGGTCAGGATCGTCGGAGACGATCTCGATGCGCGCCACACCCTCGGCGTGCAGTTGGGCCGCGATGTGCGGGACATCGATCTCGCCTTCGGGCGTCTGCCCGCCGGTCATCGCCACCGCGCTGTTGACCAGCACCTTGAAGGTCATGTTGGCCTTGGACGCCACGGCGAAACGCACCGTCAGCGACCCTGAATGCGCCCAGGTGCCGTCGCCGATATTGGCGAAGACATGCTGTTCCGTTGTGAAGGGCGCTTGGCCGATCCAGGGCATCCCCTCGCCGCCCATCTGGGTGAACAGGTCGGAGTTCCGATCCATGTTCTTCGCGAGGTAGTGACAGCCGATGCCGGCGAGCGCGCGCGAGCCTTCGGGGATCTTCGTCGATGAATTATGCGGGCAGCCTGGGCAGAAATACGGGTCGCGCAGATGCAGCGGCACCGTCTGCTGGCTGGCGAGCGCATCCAGTTCCGCGATGCGTTCGTGCAGGCGGTTGGTCCGCAGCGGCGCGGGCAGCCGCGTCGCCAAGGCACGCAGGATCTGCCCGATATCCAGTTCCGTCAGGTCGGACAGCAGCGGCCGCCCGTTCTCATCCTTCTTGCCGGTCACGCGCGGCCGCACGGGGGCGTGGAACAACGCATCGCGCAGCTGCGGTTCGATCACCGGGCGGCGGTCCTCGATGACGAGAATTTCTTCCAGCCCATCCGCGAAGGCGCGCGCGGCCTCGGCATCCAGCGGCCAAGCCAGCCCGACCTTCCAGATGCGAAGGCCATGTTCGCGCGCGAAGGTCTCGCTGATGCCGGCTTCCTCCAGCGCCTGGCGGAACACCGCATAGGCCTTGCCGCGCACCGCGATGCCGAAGCGCGCATTCGGCCCATCCAGCACCATGCGGTCGAAGCCATTGGCACGGGCGAAGGCCACCGCGGCGGGCAGTTTGAAATGGCGCAGGCGTTCTTCCTGCGCGATCGGCGTGTCCCGCAGCCGGATATGCAGCCCGTCGGGCGGCATCGGCATCCCGACCGGGTCGCGCGTCACATACCGCGCCGGGTCCAGCACCACCGTCATCGACGCGTCCATCGTGTCGGCGACACATTTGATGCCCGCCCACAGCCCGGCGTAACGCGACAGCGCGATGCCCTTCAGGCCGAATTCCAGCACCTCCCCCACATCGGCGGGGTCCAGCACCGGGATCTCGGCATCCATGAAGGCGTACTCGCAGCCCGAGGTGATCGTCGATGACTTCGAAGATGGATCATCGCCGGCCAGTGCGATCACGCCGCCCTTCGGCATGGTCCCCGCCGAATTGCCGTGGCGCAGCACATCGCCCGACCGGTCGATGCCAGGCCCCTTGCCGTACCAGATGCCGAACACGCCATCGACCGTCTGACCCGGTGTCAGGCCGACCTGCTGGCTGCCCCAGATGGCGGTGGCGGCAAGGTCCTCATTCAGCCCCGGCTGGAACACGATGTCATGGGCGCGCAGGCGCTTCTGCTGGCGCGCCAGCTCCTTGTCGAAGCCCCCCAGCGGAGACCCGCGATAGCCGGAGATGAACCCGCCGGTCTTCCATCCCAGGGCCGCGTCCATCTCCTGCCGCAGCATCGGCAGGCGGACCAACGCTTGGGTGCCGGTCAGCAGCACCGGCCCGCCGGTCGCGTCCCAGCGTTCTTCGAGTGTCGCGTCCGGTCGGATGATGCTGCCCATGACGGTCATGTTGGTCTGCTCCGGCAATCCTGCCAATGGCAGGATGATGCGCCAGGAAGCACGGCGATTTATTCCGATTTCTGTTGTGCAGCGCCGAAGAGACGGAACATCCTTCTGTGATGGACGCCACAGACCGACGAATTCTCCGTGCCCTCGCCCGCCGCGCGCGGCTGACCAACGCCGAATTGGCCGAGGAGGTTGGGCTTTCGGCCTCCCCCTGCTGGACGCGGGTGAAGCGGTTGGAACAGGCGGGCGTGATCCAGGGGTATCACGCGCTGCTGGACCAAGCGGCGCTGGGCCTGCCGGATACGGTGTTCCTGGAAGTGATGATGGAACGCCACGATGATGAGAACCTGAGGCGCTTCGAGGAAGCCGTCAGTTCAATGCCCGAAGTGCTGGAATGTTGGCTGGTGACCGGCGAGTACGACTACATCCTGAAGGCCGCGGTCGGTGGCACCGCCGGTTATGAGCGCCTGCTGCGGGAGAAGATCTACCACCTGCCCGGTGTGCGGCACACGCGCACGGCCTTCACGCTGCGCTGCCTGAAGCGGGTGATCTCCCCAGTGCCGTAGCCCACCATCACCCGTAACGCCGCTGACGCAGCAGCAGGAACCCCACCAGCGCCAGTTGCACGATGTTCACCGCAATCCCCACCCACCAGGCCGCCGCGTAGAAGCCCACGCGGTCATAGATCGCGCCCGCCAGCCAGGCGCCAAAGGCCATGCCGGACAGGGAGACGAACAGCAGCGCCGGCACCCGCCAGGATGCCTCACTGGCCGGGAACAGCGCGCGGATCGCCAGCACATAGGCCGGCACGATTCCACCGAAGCCGAGGCCATAGGCAGCGGCGGCGAAGAACAGTCCGGCCTCATCCTGCGTCGCCAGGAAGCCGAGCATGCCAAGCACCTGTGCCGCGCCGCCGACGAACACCGTCCACAACCCGCCGATGCGGTCCGACAGCCAGCCCCAGAACTGGCGGGCGATGAAGGCGCACAGCAGCAGCACCGACAGCATCGCCGCCCCGCGTGACGCCGCGATGCCGAGGTCCGCGCAGAAGGCCACCAGATGCGCCGCCGGCATCGCCATCGGCACGCAGCACAGGAAGGACGCGGCGGAGACCAGCGCCATCGCCAGGTTAGGCGGCATGCCCAACACGCGGCGCCCCTTCACGCTGTGCATCGCGCCAAGCCCGCCCGCCGGCATCGGCGCAGGCTTCAGCACCAGCGCAGCCAGCGTGACCACGCTAACCGCGGCAAAGGCGCCATAGGCGAGCATGGTCGCCTGCCATCCGAAGGCCGCGATCGCGCGTTCGAACACGAAGGGCCACAGGAAGCCGGCGATGTACTGTCCGGACGACACCAGCGCGAGCGCCGTGCCGCGCCGCCGGTCGAACCACAGGGAGACATAGGCGACCATCGGCGCGAACAGCGCCCCATTGCCGAACAGCCCGACACCCAGCCCGATCCCCGCCAGCAGCGACCAGCTCTGCCCCAGCGAGGCCAGCGCCAGCCCGCACAGGATCGCCAGCCCGCCCATCATCGCCACCAGCCGCTGCCCGATCCGAGCGGCCAGCAGCCCGCACATCACCCCGCCCATGCCGGTGCCCAGATAGGCCAGCGACGTGGCCGCCGAGGGCACTGACCGTCCGCTGCCCAGCGTCTCGGATATGGGGACCATGCCGATGACCACCGTCAGCGGCGCGCCGGCAGCCACGGCGAGCATCGTCACGGCGGTGACGGCGATGATCCAGGATTGTCGGGTTTCGACACTCTCGCCCGTGGCGGTGTCCGGCATGTGGTTCCTTCCCAGTGGGGGAAGTTTCGGCGGGATGCGCGCCGCCGTCCAGGTCAGGCCACGACGCGCACCGCCATGGCCGCCAGCACCACGCCGTTCAGGATGAACAGCGCGGCGCCCGCCATGCGCATTCCAGGCCCCGCGCGTCGCCCGAAGAAGCGCCCGACCAATGCCACGCCGACCAGCGCCGGCACCGTGCCCACGACGAAGGCCGCCATCGCCAACGCGCCGCCGAGCGCCGAACCCGTCGCCGCCGCCCCCGCCAGCGCGCCGTACAGCATCCCGCAGGGCAGGGCCGACAGCATCAGGCCGAGCGCCACGCCGCGCAGGCCCGTCGGCGCGGCGAGCACCGTGCCGAGTCGCCGCCCGAGCGCCGCTGGCAGCCGTGGCGCCGGCATCCTGGGCAGCAGGCCGGCGATCCGCGCCGAAGCCTGCGCAAACATCAGCACCGCCGCGACGGCCAGCAATGCCGCGAGCACGAAGCGGAACCCGGTGCCGAAGGCCACCACGCCGGCCAGCCCGCCCGCCGCGGCGCCGAGCGTCGCATAGCCCAGCATCCGCCCCAGGTGGTACGGCGCGAGCGCGGCGCCTGACAGCCGGGCCAGCGTGCCGCCCGCCTGCGCGCGGTCCGCCACCGCCGCCGCCGCCGCCTGGGCGATCACGAAGGGCCCGCACATCCCCGCGCAATGCGTCGCGCCGCCGGCAAGCCCCGCCAGGAACAGCGCGACCATCACCGCCGGCACCCCGCCGGGCCCCAGCGCCGTCAGGTCATGCAGGCAATTGGCCAGGAACTCCATGGGTGGCTTCTACCATCCGCGCAGCGCGGCAGCTTGCGATGCCGCAAGGCACATCCCGCGGCCCGGGTGATTTCACCCGGCGACGTTCTGCTTTAAACGCAACGCATCATGCGCCCCCTTGCCCTCACCATGGGAGAACCCGCCGGCATCGGCGCGGAGATCGCCGCCGGTGCCTGGTCCGCCCTGCGCGGCACCGGGCCGGCGTTCTTTTTGATCGACGATGCGACGCGCGGCTTCGCCGTGCCGGTTCAGCGCATCGCGGAACCGGAGGAGGCCGCCGCCATCTTCCCGCACGCCTTGCCGGTGCTGCACCGCCCGCTGCCGCGTGTCGCGGTCGCAGGGCGGCCGGACACCGCCAATGCGGCCGCGGTCATCGCCGCCATCACGGAAGCGGTGACATTTGCCAAGGCCGGCCGCGCGGCCGGCGTCGTCACCAACCCGATCCAGAAGGCGACGCTGACGGCGGCGGGATTCAAACATCCGGGCCATACCGAATACCTTGGCGAGATCGCCGGCACGGGCGTGCCGCCGGTGATGATGCTGGCCTCCGAGGAACTGCGCGTGGTGCCGGTGACGATCCATGAAGCCCTGGCTCGCGCCATCGCCCGGCTGACGCCCGCGATGATCGTCGAGACCGCGCGCATCACCGCACGCGCCCTGCGGGATGAATTCGGCATCGCGGCGCCACGCCTCGCCGTAGCGGGATTGAACCCCCATGCGGGCGAGGCCGGCACCATGGGGCGCGAGGATATCGAGATCGTCGCCCCCGCCGTCGCCACGCTTCGCGCCGAGGGCATCGACGCGCGCGGCCCGCTGCCGCCCGACACCATGTTCACCGCGCTGGCGCGGCCGACCTACGATGCGGCGATCTGCCTGTATCACGACCAGGCGCTGATCCCGATCAAGACGCTCGACATGGCCGGCGGCGTGAACGTCACGCTTGGTCTTTCGATCGTGCGCACCAGTCCGGACCACGGCACGGCGCTCGACATCGCGGGCACGGGGCGCGCCGATCCGGCCTCGCTCATCGCCGCGCTGCGGCTCGCCGATGTTCTCGCCCACGCAAGGGGTTTCGCATGACGCCGCATCTCGATTTCTCGGTGAATGTCGATCACGTCGCGACGCTGCGGAACGCACGCGGCGGCAGCTTCCCCTGCCCGGTCGAGGCCGCGCGCGTGGTGGTCGATGCCGGTGCGGATGGCGTGACGCTGCATCTGCGCGAGGACCGCCGCCACATCCGCGACCGCGACGTGGAACGCGTGCGCGCCGAGATCGCCGCACCCTTGAACTTCGAGATGGCGGCAACCGAGGAGATGGTCGCCTTCGCCGAACGCATCCGCCCGCCCTATTGCTGCCTGGTGCCGGAAAAGCGCGCGGAGCTGACGACGGAAGGCGGGCTGGACGTGCTGCGCGCGTCACCCTTCCTGGCTGAAGCGGTGCAGCGGCTGCGGGCGGCGGATGTGCGCGTGTCGATCTTCATCGAGGCCGATCCGGCGCAGATCCAGGCAGCCGCGGCACTCGGCGCGCAGGCCATCGAACTGCACACCGGGCGGTATGCCGAAGGCCCGGTGGAGGACCGCGCGGCGCAACTTGCTCGTCTGAAATCCGGCGTGGCGGCGGCGAAGGCGGCGGGGCTGCTCGTCCATGCCGGGCATGGCCTGACCTACGATACTGTGGGTGCGCTCGCTGCCTGGCCGGACGTCACCGAGGTCTCGATCGGCCATTTCCTGATCTCGCAATCGGTGTTCGAGGGGCTGGGGGCGACGGTGCGACGCTTCCGCGCCATCATGGACGCAGCGCGCAACGCATAAGGAAACGCCCATGCCCAACATCACCATCGACGGATATCCGATCGCCTATGCCGAGGCCGGCTCCGGCCCGCCGCTGCTGATGATCCATGGCACGCTCGGCGACCAGCGGTCCTGGGCCGGGCAGATGGACGCCTTCGGCGCCAAGTACCACGCCATGGCCGTGAGCCTGCGGCATTGCTGGCCCGGCGAATGGAAGGATGCCGGCGACTTCACCATCGCGCGGCATACCGCCGACATCGCCGGCTTCATCAAGGCCCTGGGCGAAGGCCCGGTGCGGCTGATCGGTCATTCGCGCGGCGGCCACATCGCCTTCCGCGTCGCGCAGCACCACCCGGACCTGGTTTCCGACCTGGTGCTGCTGGAACCGGGCGGGGAGCTGGATGAAACGCTTGGCGGCGCAGCGCCGGCCGGCAAGCAGGGCGCCGCCTTCGCCCGCGGCGCCGCATTGATCGGCGAGGGCAAGACCGAGGAAGGCCTGACCGTCATCGCGGAACACACCGGCGGTCCCGGCGCCTGGGCCAAGCGGTCCGAAGCGCGCAAGGACGTCAACCGCGACAATGCCCGCACGCTGCTCGGCCAGGTGAATGAACAGCGCAAGCCCTACAGCCGTTCGGAGGCGGAGGGCATCCGCATCCGCACCCTGCTGGCCGGCGGCGATCAGTCCCAGCCGCAATTCGGCGTCATCCTCGATGCGCTGGAGAAGGCCATGCCGAACGCAACGCGCGTGACCATCCCCAAGGCCGCGCACAGCGTGCAGGCCGACAACCCCGCCGCCTTCAACGCGGCGGTGCTGAACTTCCTCGAAAAGCGTTGACGGCTGAAGCCGACACCGCAACCATACTGTCCATGATCGCGCGCCCCGCCCCGCTGGCCATCCGACGCCGTCGTGCCACGACGACGCGGCGGCGCGCGCCCGACACGACGATCCGAGGATAGCGGCACGCCGCCTCGTCTCCGTCGCTCCGGCGCCCCGCCCACCGCAAGGTCGGCGGGGTTTTTCATGTCCATCCGACAGGACCCATCCCATGGCAGCGCTTCCTCCCACCGCTTTTCGGCGCGCAACTTCGTCCGATGCCGTGGCGATCCGCGATCTGACGCGCGCGGCATACGCGCGATGGGTGCCGCTGATCGGGCGGGAACCTCTGCCGATGCGCGTGGATTACGACGCCGCCCTGCTGGTCCATCGCTTCGACGTGTTCCAGCGCGGCCCCGACATTCTCGCACTGATCGAAACCGCATTGCGCGACGATCATCTGTGGATCGAGAACATCGCCGTACGTCCGGACCAGCAGGGGCATGGCCTCGGTCGGCGGCTGCTGGCGCATGCGGAAGCGTTGGCGCGGGAGGCGCGTCGGCCCGCATTGCGGTTGCTGACCAATGCCGCCTTCGCCTCCAACATCGCGCTGTATGAACGCAGCGGCTACGCGGTGACGGAACGCGCGCCATTCCTGGACGGCGTGACGGTGTCCATGGCGAAGCGGCTGGGCGGGGTTGGCTGAAGGTTGGAGGGGCTTTGCCCCTCCAAGCCACCCCACCAAAGGCTTAAGGCCTTTGGAAACCTTGACTTGGCGCTGGGCAGGAATGGGGTTGCTCCGAGCCGCAAGGCGCTTTGGAACATGGCGCCAGCGGCACAACCCTCAGTAATCCGGCACCGACCCCTGGCCCAGTTCCAAGTGCCGGCGGTCCAGGGTGCCCCAGCACCCTGGTGGGGTGGGGTCAGGGGAGGGGCAAAGGCCCCTCCCCTGCCTGCACACCACCGTCAGGCGTCGGTGAACTGCAGCGCCGCCAACCGCGCATACAGCCCGCCTTCGGCGAGCAGCGCCTCATGCGTTCCGGTCGCGACGATGCGCCCGCCTTCCATCACCACGATCCGGTCCGCCGCGCGCACGGTCGCCAGCCGATGCGCGACGACCAGCGTCGTGCGTCCTTTCGACAGCCGCGCGAGCGCGACCTGCACCGCGTATTCGCTCTCGGCATCCAGCGCGCTGGTCGCTTCATCCAGCAGCAGCACCGGCGCGTCGCGCAGGATGGCGCGGGCGATGGCGATGCGCTGGCGTTGCCCGCCCGACAGCGTGACGCCGCGCGCGCCCAGATGCGTGGCGAAGCCTTCGGGCAGTGCCGCGATGAAGCTGGCAGCGGATGCGGCCTCGGCGGCGGCGCGCACGTCATTGTCGGACGCCTCGGGGCGGCCGTAGCGGATGTTGTCGGTAACGGTTGCGGAGAAGATCACCGGGTCCTGCGGCACCAGGCCGATCCGCCCGCGCACCGCTTCGGGCGTTGCCTTCGCGATGTCCACGCCGTCCAGCAGGATCACACCCGATTGCGGATCGTAGAAGCGCAGCAGCAGCGACAGCACCGTGGTCTTGCCGGCCCCCGACGGACCGACCAGCGCCACCGTCTCCCCCGGCGCGACATCCAGGCTGAAGCCGTCCAGCGCCGATGCCTCGGGGCGCGACGGGTATCGAAAGGCGACATCGCGGAAAGTGACGCGGCCTTCGGCGACCGGCAGCGGGAGCGGGTTCGCTGGCGATGCGATGGTGGGCTGCACGGCAAGGATTTCCGCCAGGCGGTCGGCCGCTGCGGCGGCACGCTGGATCTCGCCCCATAATTCGCTGACCGTCGCGCCGGCGCTCGCCAGCAGCACGGCGTAGAAGACGAAGGCGGTCAGGTCGCCGCCGGACATCCGCCCGGCGATCACATCCTGCCCGCCGACCCACAGCGCGAAGGTGATCGCCCCGAAGCCGAGCAGAATGACCGACAGGATGAGCGCCGAGCGCGTCAGCACCCGGCGCAGCGCGGCCTGGACCGACCGTTCGGATTCCACGCCGTAGCGGGCGCGTTCGGCCGGTTCGTGGGTGAAGGCCTGCACGGTGCGCATGCCGTTGATCGCTTCCTCCGCCGTCGCGGCAAGGTCGGCGACGCGTTCCTGCGACACACGCGAAAGGCGGCGTTCGCGCCGGCCGAAGATGATCATCGGCAGCACCACGATCGGCACCACCACGGCCATCAGGCTGGCGAGCTTCGTGCTGGTCAGCACCAGCATGGCGAAGGCGCCGATGCCGGTCAGCGCATTGCGCAGCCCCATCGAGATCGCCGAGCCGATCAGCGATTGCAGCAACGCGACATCGGCGGTCAGCCGTGACATCAGGTCGCCGGTACGCGCGGTTTCGTAGAAGCGCGGGTCAAGCCGCGTCAGGTGGTCGAACACCGCGCGGCGGATATCGGCGGCGACACGCTCGCCCAGCCAAGTGACCAAATAGTATCGCGCGGAGGTCGCGACGCCGAGTGCTGCGACGATCATCGCCATCACGATCGCCGCCTGGTTCAGCGCGCCGGGGCCGCCGCCGAAGCCATCATCGATGATCTGCCGCAGCCCCTGCCCGATCGCCAAGGTCAGCCCGGCGGCGGCGAACAGCGCCACCACGGCGCCGATGCCGCGCGCGCGATATGGGCGCAGGAATGGGAACAGCAGCCGCAGCGACGCGACGCCGCGGGGCGCTGCATTACCGGACATGCATCACCGCAAGCGATTCACCCGGCGCGTGCCCGGCGCGCTGTATGTGCGCCGGGCCGCACACCGCAATTGTCAAACGGAACGTGCCTTGCACGATCCGAGAGCGCACAGCGCGACCGCGCCCGGACCGCCTGGTGCCGCCGGCGCATCAGTGCAGGGCGCGAAGGCAAGGCGGCCGCATGACGGTCGCCCGTCTTCTGAGAGGCAATCAAACATGCTGCCCACCGTTGATGTGCAGTTCGGCGCCGTTCATGTAGGACGACGCATCCGTGCAGAGAAAATAGATCGCCTGCGCGACTTCCTCCGGCCGGCCCAGCCGGCGCATCGGGATCTGTTCCTGGACGATCTTCTCGGTGCCTGGCGACAGGATCGAGGTGTCGATCTCCCCCGGGCTGATCGCGTTCACGCGGATGCCGAGCGGGGCAAAGTCGCTCGCCATTTCTCGCGTCAGCCCCGCCAGCGCCGCCTTCGAGGTGGAATACGCAGCACCGGCGAAGGGATGCACGCGGCTGCCGGCGATCGAGGTGACGTTCACCACCGACCCCTTGGCCTTCTGCAACGGCTCGACCAGTCCACGCGCCAGCAGGACCGGGGCGAAGAAATTGACGCGGAACACGCGCAGCCAGCCTTCGATGTCCATCTCAAGCGAACCGAGCCGCGACCCGTCCGGTGCTTTCGGCGAAATCGCCGCATTGTTCACCAACGCGTCGAGCCGCCCGCCTTCGGGCTTCAGCCGTTCCTTGATCTCCTCAGCCGCCGCGGCAGTGGCGGCGGCGTCGGTCAGATCGAGCTGGATGTGATCCTCGGGCCCCATTTCCCACGGGCATTCTTCCGGGAAGGGCTGGCGCGAGATGGTGATGACGCGCCAGCCGGCGGCCGAGAACCGCTTGACGGTCGCATGGCCGATCCCACGGGACGCGCCGGACAACAGCAGCACGCGTCGTGGCGCGTTGGAGGCCTTGGGTCGTCCCGCGCCGCTCATGGACATGCAACCGCTCCGCAGTGATCCGGCGCCCGGTATAGCGCGTATGGCGGTGCAGCACACTGGCACGGCGGGCGCATCGCGCAGCGGCGTTATGCGCCGCACATCGCCGCCGCAGCCCGATGCCAAGCATCGGGCTGGGTTAGACCTCGCGTCAGGCGGCCAGGCGGTCCGTCACGTCCGGTCGGCAGGCGGCGGCCCAGGCCGGTGCAGCACCCAGCAACCGCTCGATGACCGCCTCGGGCAGCGTCTCGGCGTATTCGATGGCGGTCACGGCCGAGGCATCCCAATGCCGGGCGACCTCGGTCACGGCGTTGACCGCCGGGTCGGCCATCTCCGGCAGGCGCAGGGCGCCGGCGGCTTCAAGCTGGGCCGCGCGCCGCGCGGTCGTGATCACGCGCGCCGCCTGCTCCAGACGGATGCGGCCGGCCAGGCCATCAGCCATCTCGGCGAGGCTGCGCGCCAACGCGGCGGATTGCAGGCGAGTTGAATTCGTCATGTGAATCGGTCCCCTTTCGGACGTTGCGCGCGGCCTCCCCCACCGCGCGTCTCCGGAGAACGTGGCCTTACACACCCGAAACGACAAGAACGCTGTTCAGAAGGCCGGCATGTTGCCCATGCATGGTCCGCGGCCTGCTTTCTTTGCGTTCACTCCGGTTCCAGCCCCGCCGCGCGCGCCTGCTGGCCCCAGAACTCGACCTGCTGGCGGATGAAGGTGGCGAATTCCGCCGGGCTGGAGGTTACTTTCTCGATGCCGAACTCGCCCAGGCGGCGGATCGTCTCCGGACGATCCCACACACGCCGGATGGCCGCGTTCCACCCGTCAAGGATCTCCTCGGGCATCCGCGCCGGACCGACCGCACCCATGAAGGACAGCATCTCGAAGCCCGGCAGGCCGACCTCAGCCAGCGTTGGCCACTCCGGAAACAGCGATGTGCGCTGGGCGGAGGTGATGCCGAGCGGCTTCAGCTTGCCTTCCTGAAGAAAGGCGCGCGACGCCGCGACATCGGCGAACATCGAGGTGACGCGCCCCGCGATCACGTCCGTCATGGCCGGGGGGGAGGATCGGTAGGGCACATGCGTGACATCGACCCCACCGATGCGGTTCAGCATGGCCGCCCCCACCACGCCGGTGGTGTTGCCGGACGCGCAGGTGAGCTGCCCCGGACGCGCCTTCGCCAGGGCGAGGAATTCCGGCATCGTGCGCACCGGCACCTGGTCGTTCACCGCGAAGACGAAGATGTAGGTCCCCATGCGGCAGATCGCGGTGAAATCCGCCACCGCGTCATAGGTCGGCCGCTTCATCAGCGCCGGTGTCGCGCCATGCGGGCTGTTGGTGGTGATCATCACCGTATAGCCATCGGGCGCCGCGCGTGCCGTGGCGACCGCAGCGATCGCGCCATTGGCCCCCGGCCGGTTGTCCACCACCAGTTGCATGCCCCATTCCTGCTCAAGCAGGGATGTAAGCGTGCGCGCAACAGTGTCCGTGCCCGACCCGGCGGCGAAAGGGACAACGACGGTAACGGGGCGCGAAGGCTTCCAGCCGCCTTGCGCGCGTGCAAGGCCCGGCGCCAGGAACGGGGCAGCCAGAATGGCTCGTCGCGCGATGGTGATGGTCAAGGGACGCCTCCTCGGTTTTGTTTGATTGGGGCCGAAAGTCGCAATCATGCGCCATCTTGTCCATCCACCGGCCGGCGGTGCTTCCGGGACGTGACGATGCATCGGACTTGACCCGGCGCGGCCAGACAGTCCATGACGCGGACGCAATGCTGAAGCACAGACCCCGCGCCTCTAGGCTGCTCGGCCTGATTTTGCCCTTCTGCGCGATCGCTTTCCTGTCGCCAGCGACGGCCCAAGCCAACACCGCCCAGCGCACAGCCGCCGCCGCCCGACCTGCCGTGGCCCCGCGACCGGCAGCGCCGGCACGTCGGGCTGTTGCTGCGCCCACGCCTGTGGCTGCCGCGGCACCCGTGCTCTCCAACGACCCGTGGGATGCCTGCGCGCGGGCCATCGCCGCCGCCGAGCAGAATTCCGGCCTGCCGCCCGGGTTGCTCGGCGCCATCGCCCGGGTCGAGACCGGGCGCCGCACACCGACCGGCGGGATCCAGCCCTGGCCCTGGTCGTTCAATGCCGCCGGCGAAGGCCGGTACATGGGCAGCCGCGCGGAAGCGGTCGCCGAAGTGCAGGCGCGCCAGGCCGCGGGCACGCGATCCATCGACATCGGCTGCATGCAGATCAACCTGCTGCACCACCCTGATGCCTTCCCCAGTGTCGATGCCGGCTTCGACCCCGAGACGAATGTCCGCTACGCGGTGCGCTTCCTGCGGTCGCTGTTCGCCCGGACGGGCGATTGGGCCGCCGCCACCGGCCAGTATCATTCCGGGACGCCTGAACGGGCGATGATCTACCACTTGCGCGTGAATGCGGCCCTGACCGGCCAGGGCTTTTCTCCCGGCCCGGCGCCGGGCGTAATACCGCTGCCGGGTCCGGCGATGGCGGGGCTGTGCGCATCAGGGCGCGGGGCGGTGCTGTTGGTGGGCGCACAGGCGCCGTCGCTGCGGCCTGTGGTCGCGGTGCCGTCGGTGGAATTGCGGTTGCGTGGGCGACAGGCCGCCGCGCCCGCCAGGCCGCGGATCATGTGCCTGCGCACGTCGAGCCGATCGGCGCCCGGCTGACGGGATCAGGGGGTGGCTGTTGCAGTCCCACATACAGACCGCGCCTTAACATTCTGATTATCAGTCTAATTCTGGTGCGCGCAGCAATCGCACCGCAACCTGTCGGCACCCGTCCGGCGACTTCTCCCGGAAACTCTCAAGCTCTGGATGCGATGAGGTCCGGTGAGGCGGCGAGGCCCGTTGCCCGTATCGCCACGCCGTCGCGGCGCCAGGCCGACCACAGCACGATCCCCCAGGCTGCCGGCACCACCAGCGGGTGCTGCACCAGTACCAGAACGGCCGGCAGCAGGCAGGCCAGCACGAGCGTCGCCTTTTCCCCGCGAAGCCACCCGTCGCGCAGCGCCGCCCGCACCAGGAACAGCGACGCGACCGGGATGGCGGGGGAATCGTATCCCCACACATAGGGTGTCATCAGATAGGACCCGGCGATCGCCGCCGCGGCCCGCGCTTCCGGCGACCCTTGCGGTCGCCGCAGCCAAAGCTTCAGGACCAGTGCCGCCACCGCCAGCGCGACGACCGCGTGTCCCGCCGCGGCGAGGCCCGTTCGTCCTGACAGTCGCGACAGAAAGGCGTGGACTGATTGGATGCGCGCCGAGACGCCCTGGCCCAGCATGCGATCGGCATTGCCGGACATGGACGGCAGGAAGCCGAGCCACGCGTCCAGCCCGAAGACCACCAGGGAGAGACCCATCACCGCCAGTGCCACCAAGGCCGCGGTAGCAAAGACCCGCCACCGCCCGGTCGATGCCAGCAGTACGGGCAGCAGCAACCCGAATTGCGGCTTCATCGTCAGCAGGCCCAGCGCCACGCCAGCCATGCGCGGCCGACGGTCCAGCAGGGCAAAGGTCCAGGCAAACAGGGCCGCCACCAGCATCCCGTTCTGCCCGACCGAGGCGGTCAGCAAGGTCGATGGCGCGGCGATCACTGCGACGACCGCGGCCCCCCGTGGCAATACCGACCAGGCGGCAGCCGCCAGTAGCAAACCGGTCGCCACGGTCCAGGCCAGCCATGCCCAGCCATAGTCGAGAGGCGCCAGCAGCATCACGGCGAACAAGAAGTGTGGCGGGTTCATCCAGGCAAGCGCGCCCGAGAAAGCTGCCGGCACTGTCGACAGGATCTCCGCCTGCGCGTGTTCGAGAGCGCTCCAGTCATAGGCCTGGGCAGCCTGCCCCGCCCATGCCAGCCGTGCGGCGGCCAGAAAGGCCAGGTTGTCTGCCCGCAGCGGCGGCTCCGCCCGCAGCACGGTGCCGGTGAGCAGAAACGCAACGTACAGCGCGATGACCGCGGTCCCGAGAACAAGGACGCGACCCCCGTTCAGCCAGCCGCCGCCTGCGTCATGCCGCACGAAGCGCGGTCAGCTCCGGCGATCGGTCGGCGTCACCTCGATGACCTGCCGACTGCCACCCCGCATGGCTTCGCCCACCGCGGCGATGTCTCCGCTGGCATCGCCAAGCACGGACCGAGCCGCCGCGACATCGCCCGTGGCCGCGAGCGAGATGGCGTAGTTCGCCGTAACACGCTGATTCGCGTCCGGCCGGCGCGCCAGCGGTTCGAGTACGGCGCGCGCCTCGTCCGGCCTGCCATCGAGCAACAGCGACAGGCCAAGGTTGTTGGCGATCGACACAGAGTTCGGCGACAACAGTTGGGCGCGGCGGTAGGAATCCTGTGCCTCCGGATGGCGGCCGATCAGGTCGAGCGCGACGCCGCGCCCGTCCAGCGCTTCCACGTTGCGGGCATCAGAAACGAGCACGCGATCGAACAACGTCAGCGCCTGGCCCGCCTGGCCGCTGCGCAGGCGCATGCGGCCGAGCTGGACCATGAGCACGCGGTCATCCGGCCGGCGTTCAAGGGCCGCGGCGAGGACCTGTTCGGCCTGCGCGTGGTTGCCGGACCTGACCAAGGCGGAAGCGAGGTTGACCTGCGCCTGGGCGTTGTTGGGTTCGCGCGTGGCGGCCGCGGCGTACATCGACAGGGCGACGTCCATCTGCCCCTGGGATTCAGCCACGGCGGCCACGCGCATGCGCGATGCGGCATCGGGTTCGCGCTGGCCGTCCGTGGCGCAAGCGGTGAGCAGCAGGCCGAGGCAAAGGCCCGGAACAAGGCGGTTCGTCATCTGTCCATCCCCGAAAGCAGGCCCTTGCCAAGTTCCAGCACGGAAGGCCCGACCAGGGCAATGAAGACGGCCGGCATGATGAACAGGATCAGCGGAATGACCAGCAATGCCGGCAGGCGAATGGCCTTTTCCTCGATCCGCAGCATGCGGTCCTGGCGCATTTCGGCGGCGAGCACGCGCAGCGCCTGTGCCAGGGGCGTGCCGTATTTCAAGGTCTGGGACAGGGTGCTGCCCAGGCGCTTGAAGCCATCGAAATTCGATCTCTCGGCGAAGCGGTCGAGCGCCTGACGTCGGTCGGGCAGCATGCGCAGTTCCTGCACGAGGACCAGGAACGAGATCGCCAGAGGGCGATTATTCGGCTCGATTTCCCGCGCCACGCGGTCGAGAGCAGTCTCGATGCCAAGACCAGCCTCGGCCGTCACCACGAGCAGATCCAATGCGTCCGGCAGGCCCTTGCGCAACTTCTCCTCATGCTTCCCCTTGAGATAGCGGAGAAACATGTTGGGTGCGAACATGCCGACAAGGATGCCCAGGAACACCACGACGCCGGTCTTCTGCAGGTCGAAATTGCTGAGATGGGCGTAGGCATAGGCGATGAGAGGCAGGCTGATCGTCAACACCGCCTTGACGCCGATGAAGGTCGGCACCGCCGCGCGCGGATTCAGCCCCGCGGCGGCGATGGCGATCTGGAAATCGACGATGTCCTTCTCCGAGACTAGCGCGGTGTTGCGGATTGCTTCACCGAGCCGATGGAACGGCGCGGCGGCTGCGGTGCCTGTTGCGCCGCCCGCGGAGGTCAGGTCGGTCGTCACCGGGCGCAACACGCCGCTGACACGGTTCGACATGTCCTTGTCCTCGGCCCCGCGGGCCAGGACGATGGCGGCGACGATGGCGAGCAGGACCGCCCCGGCCACGGCGAGGATCGGCGCGATGCCGGCTGACATGATGGCGTCCATCGGTCAGTCCTTACCCGCCTGCTTGATCATCCACTTGATGACCAGATAGCCGAAGACCGAGAAGCCGACCCCGACCGCGGCCAGTTTCTGCCCAGTCGGATTGCCGAAGAAGTTTTCGATGTAGAAGGGCTGGATCTGTGACATCGCCAGGGCGGCTATGTAGGGCAGCGCCATCAGGATGCCCGCCTGCATGCGCGCTTCGGCCGCGAGCGCCTTCGCGCGCTTGGCCAGGGCAACACGCTTGCGAACGATGTCGGCAAGATTTTCCAGCGTTTCCGCGAGGTTACCGCCGGTCTGAGACTGCAACCCAAACACCACGGCCAGGAAGGAGAATTCCGGCAGGTCCGTCCGCGCATGCATGCGCATGATCGCCTGGTCGATCGGCCGGCCGATCGCGACATCGCCAAGCATACGTGCAAATTCGTCCCGCAGCGGGTTCGAAAGTTCCACCGCGACGGACCGCATCGCCTCGGCGACCGGAAGGCCGGCACGGATCGCGCGCACCATCATCCCGATCGCGTCCGGGATCTGTTCAAAGATGCGTTCGACATAGCGATTGTGCTGCCAAGCGAACAAGGCCCGCACGACAAGCAGGCCCACCCCGATACCCGCCGGGATCGCGAGTTCCACCCGAATGAGGACCCGGAGATAGTAGCCGGCGAAGACCCCCACCAGCGCGCCTATGATCAGCGTCGCCCACCAGGGGATCAGCGCTTCCTCGGGCGTTTCCGGGTTGAAACGCAGGAAGCGCAGGAAACGTTCAAGCAGCGGGCGCCGGTTCGCTGCCCGCAGACGGATGCTCGGCAGCCCTGCCGTTTCGGAGACGCGAAGGTCAACGGTGCCGGCCGTGGCGATCCGTTCCTTCATCCGTCGCGCCTGGCCGGATTTGGCCAGCGTGACGACCCCCGTGACCAGCGCCAAGGTCAGCAGCGCCCCGATCCCGAGGAGGTAGGACTGCTCCATGATCAGGCCTCCTGGAGCGCGCGCATCCAGGCATCGAGCATCCCGAAATAATTCAGCCGATCGACGAAGGATGGCCGCATGCCCGGCGACACCCAGGACCCGCGTAGCCGCCCGTCGGCATTCTCCCCTTCATATTGGAAGGTGAAGATGTCGTTCATCGTGATGACATCGCCTTCGAGGCCGCAGATCTCGGTGACCTGTGACACGCGGCGGCCACCATCGCGCATGCGTTCGATCTGCACGATGAGGTCAACCGCGGCGGCGATCTGCGTGCGGATGGCGCGCGAGGGCAGCGTGGCCTGGCCCATCATCACCATGTTCTCGACGCGGGTGAGCGCATCGCGCGCCGTATTGGCGTGGACGGTGCAGAAGGACCCGTCATGGCCGGTGTTCATCGCCTGCAGCATGTCGAAGGCTTCCGCACCGCGAACCTCGCCCACGATGATGCGGTCGGGGCGCATGCGAAGGGCATTGCGCACCAGGTCACGCGCCGTGATCTCGCCACGACCCTCGAGGTTGGCATGCCGCGTCTCGAGCCGCACGACATGCGGCTGCTGGAGCTGAAGCTCCGCCGCATCTTCGATCGTGACGACGCGTTCGCCGTGGTCGATCAGCCGCGACATGGCATTGAGCATGGTGGTCTTGCCCGACCCCGTGCCGCCCGAGATGACGACGTTCAGCCGGCAGCGCGCCCCGATTTCGAGAATGCGCTGCACCGAGGCCGACATTGCCCCATTGGCGGCAAGCGAACCGAGGTCGAAGCGCTTCTTGGCGAATTTGCGGATCGAGATGCACGGCCCGTCCAGGGCAAGCGGCGGAAACACGATGTTGACGCGCGACCCGTCGAGAAGACGGGCATCGCATAACGGGCTCGATTCATCGACACGCCGGCCGACGGTGGCCGCGATCTTCTGTGCGATGGCGGAGACCTGCGCGGAGGAGCGGAACCGCACATTGGTCCGCAGCAGCTTGCCGCGCACCTCGACAAAGACGTTGTCCGGCCCGTTCACCATGATGTCGTTGATGGTATCGTCGGCCAGCAGCGGTTCCAGCGGGCCGTAGCCCACCATGTCGCGGGCGATTTCCTCGGCGATGCGCGACTGGTCGCGCGCCGATATCTCCATCCGCTCGCGGCTGGCCAGTTCATGGACCAGCGCGTCGAGCTGCTGGCGCAGCGCCAGAGGCGGCAGTTCGCTAGCGACGACCGGATCGATCCGCTCCATCACCAGCATGCGCAGCCGGGCCAGCTCCGCGCTGTCGGACAGCGCGATGTCGGAGGCCGAGATATTGACCGAGCGCACCTCGGATTCCGAGGAGATCGGCACCGGCAGGTGGTTGGCGCCCTCGCTGCGACGTCCAAAGGTCCGCATGGTCAGCCCCCGCGCCCGAACATCCGGCCGAACAGGGACCGCGGCCGCTCGACCGACCGGACCGCCGCGATCTCTTGCGACAGGACACCGAGCGCGCGGCGCAGCGGCGGACTGTCGCGCAGCGCGGGGCGGCCGAGATTGGCCGCACGCGGCAATTGCCGCGGCAGGTCCGGGATCACCACGTCGGGTACCGCGCCGATCCCTTCGGCAATCAACTTCATCGGCAGGTAGCCCTTGCGCCCTGCCCCGTTCAGCACGGTGATGACACGCCCGGCGGCACCTGTGGCCGATACCAGCTTCTTCATCGCCACCGTGTCGCGGATGCTGGCGACGTCGGGGGCCAGCACAAGCACGACATGGCGGGCACGCTGCAGCGCCATCCGTTCCATCGGGCCGGGCGGCATCGGCAGGTCAATGACGACATGGTTGAAGCGCTGGCGCAGCATCTCGATGACCCGGCGGGCGCCTTCCTCGGTCGGCCGGGTATCGGCATCCATCGGTTCCTCGGCGGCGATCAGCCGCACACGTTCACCCAGCGGCACCGCCACGCGATCGAGGAACAGGCTATCGACGCGGTCCGGTTCCTCCAGCGCCACGCGCAGGCCGGATGTGACACGCGCGCCGAGCATCATGGCCGCGGCACCACCTCGCAAATGCAGGTCAAGCAACGCGACATGCCCGCGCGTCACGTCTTCCAGCTGCAAGGCAAGGTTCACCGCGAGGGTGGTCGCCCCCACGCCACCATGGACGCCGCAGACCACCGTCACCTGGCCGCCGCGATCCTGGCCGCCATCGCCGCCGCCCTGGATATGCGGAGCGAACAGGCGGGCGACATTGTCGCGCGTCAGCGGCTTGTGCAGGTATTCGTGCACGCCGACGTTGCGCGTGATGTCGCGGTAGAAGGCGATTTCGGTCCGTTCGCCCACGACCAGCACGCGCACATCGGGCGTGCAGACCGAGGCAAGGTCGTCCAGCGCGCCGAAGGGGTCCTCCACGCCGCTGATATCGACGATGAGGACGCGCGGCGTCGTCTCCTTTTCAAGAGCCTTGACGGCGCTGCGCACGGTCCCGCGGCGCAGCTGCGCGCCAAGCACATCGCCGATGCCGCCGCGAATCGCCGCCTCGCTCGCCTCATCGGCCACGAAGACCATGAGGGAGGGCCGGTCGGCCGACATGATCGCCCCACCGCGCTGGGCGTCGGGGATTTCGCGCGGGATCATACGATTATTGAGCACTGCCGCCACTTCCGCCGCCCGAGGAGCCGCCGCCGCCACCACCACTCCCGCAACCAGACGCGGACACGCTGGTATCCCCGGTGCCGGCCGTACCGCCGACCTCGGATATCGAGGAATCCGGCAGGCGCGGACGGCGACAGGCGTCGAGCGCCGCCACCGCGGCGCTGCCCGCCCTGCCACGATCCGTCGCGGCACCAACGCCGCGCGTCAGGTGCGATGGATCGGCGACCATGGCGCGCAGGTTGCGGTCATTGATGCCTTCCGCCTGCCAGGTCCCCGCCCGCTCGAAGTCGGTCGGCGGGAAATAGGTGTCCGGGGCGCAGGCGCCCAGACCCACGGCCAAAGCCAGCGCCGCGAAGGGAGCGTATCGCCCGGCCATGCCACTCACTCCACGATGAAGCCGGACGCCGCGGGCGGCCGGATCTGGCGATAGGGCGCACCCGAACCGGTCTGGCGCCGCAGCAGAATGCGTTCCAGGTCGGTCGCGGGGCGGAAGGTGTCGAGAGGCGTCGCCAGTGCCGAGGGGTCGGAGGTCGGCCGCACGAGATAAGGCGTGATGATGATCACCAGCTCCGTCTCATTCCGGCGAAACCGGTCGGAGCGGAACAGCGCGCCAAGCACGGGGATTTCGCCCAGGCCCGCCACGCCACTGTTGTTGATGGCCGCATTGCGGCTCAACAGCCCGGCGATGGCGAAGCTCTGGCCGGAGCCGAGTTCGACCGTGGTCTCCGCGCGCCGCACGGTCAGACCCGGGATGGACACGACGCCGCCGGCCACGGGGAAGGTGATCGACCCCGTCTCCGACAATTCGCTCACCTCGGGGCGCACCCGCATGTTCATCCGTTCGGGCGAGAGAACCGTGGGGATGAACGACAGGCTGACGCCATAGGGCTTGTATTCGACCGATAGGGTCGAGCTGTTGTTCGCCGACGCCGACGGCACCGGGAATTCGCCGCCGGCCAGGAAGGAGGCGACTTCGCCGGACTGCGCGGTCAGGTTCGGTTCGGCCAGCACGGTGATCAGCCGGTCCTGCGCCAGCGCGTCGATCAGCCCATTGATGTCGAAATTGCCGGAATTGTAGCGCACGCCGAAGGTGCCGCCGGTGCCGGTGCCCGCGCTGCCCTGCAAGGCGCCGAGGATGCCGCCGACGGCCGTGCCGACAACGCCTGTGCCGGTTCGCAGGCCAAGCGCCCAGGTACCGTCGTTGAAGGCGCCCAGCCAGTTGAAGCCCAGATCGCGTGTCACCTCGCGCGAGATCTCGGCGACGCGCACCCGCAGGTTCACCTGGATGCCAGACAGCAGGGTCAGGTCGTTGATGACCTCCCGCGATTCGCCGCCCATCGACTTCGCGATGGCTTCGGCGCGCTGCGCATCGGCGGCGGTGGGCACCATGCCGGTCAGCGAGATAGCCCCGCGGCCGGCCACCGTCACGCGCACATTCTGCCCGCCGCGCACCATGCGGCGGATCATGCTCTGCACCTGGCTGGCGGTCACGGTCGGGACCGCCGCCGTCGGCGCCATCTGCGGCGCGGTCGCCCCGGTTGACGCGACGGTGATGTCAAATTCCGCGACCAGGGACCCGTCCTCACGCGTCGCGATCAGGTTGGTCCGCCCGGCATTGACGCCCATGACGAACAGGCTGGTGGGCGAAGCGGGCTGCACGCGCGCGATGCGTGGGTCGGCCACCAGCACGGTCAGTGCCGGCGCGGGCAATTCGACCAGCCGGCCCGAACCCTGTTCGAGCACCAGCGTGCGGGTCAGCGTCGCGCCCGGGGTCGGCGCCACGCCCTGCGGCGAGCCGGGGATCTGCGGCGGCAGGGCCTGCGCCTGCGCCCGCGGTACCAGCGAAAGGCCCGGCGAGGATGGCTGCATCGGGACGTTGAACGGCGCGCTGCCGCGCGGGCCGCTGGGCGGCAGGGCCTGGCCGATGGCAGGCGCGGCCTGCATCACCGCCAACAGCGGCGCGATCGCGGCGGCGGCAAGCAGGGCGAGTCGTCCAGCCGGCAACCGTGCCCTGACCACCAAACGCGCATCGATCATCGGAAAGTAACCTCCTGCTGCGTGCCGCCCTGGATGATACGCATGCGCGGAGCGGCGGGAGCCGGAGCCTGCGGTCCCGTCAGGGCCGAGGACACGTCGGAGCCAAACACCAGCGAAGGACGCGGCTCGCTCGCCTCGGGCACTCCCTCGATCGAGCGAACCACCAATGCGATCCGGCCAAGCTGCGTCGCCACGGCGACGCGTTCCGCCTGTTCTGGATTGACTTCGAGCGTGACCGTTCGTGCGACCACGCGGCTGGCGGACGCATCCGCCCCACTGTGACTTATCTGTTGATCCACCGCGATCACCCGTACCGCTGATAGAATGGTCTCACCGACAACTCGACGTCCAGGCGATTCCGCACCCTGCTGTTGCTGCAGGGTCTGCGTCAGGATCAGATCGACCTCGTCGCCGGGCCAGATCAGGCCCGAGGCGCCGGTCACCACATCCACCGCGATCGAGATGGCGCGGGTGCCTGGGCGCAGCACGGCGGCGAGGAAGCCGCGGTCGCGCGGGCGCAGGACGTCGGTGCGGATGATCGGCTGGTTGGGGTCGACGAAGCGGCGCAGCAGCGCGCCACGCAGTTCGGCCAAGGATTCGGCGCCGCCGATGAAAGCGCCATCGGGCAGGGCTTCCGGCGCGATCTCGACTTCCCGCATGTCGTCTTCCTTCAGCAAGGTGCCGATGGACAGCGGGCGCACGGCGACCAGCATGCGGACCTTGGGCGCAGGCGCGACGATGGGCGGCGCTTCGACGCGCGCGACCTGCTGGGGCTGGCCCCGCGGTAGAAGCAGTTGCAGGCCGAGGATGCCGAGGCCGGTGGCGCTCAGCAGCAGGGACAGGACGACGAGAAGCCGGAGGAACATCGAGTCAAATCCCCGCCAGGGTGTACAGCACAATCAAGCCACCGATCGCGATGGCGACGGCGTAGGGCAGTGGTCCTCGCCGCCGGATGCGCCAGGCCTCGACGGCCAGCACGCGACGTAGAAGCGTCCCGCCTGCGACAACACGCGTCTCCGGAACGAGAAAACGACCAATAATATAGGCAAGACCCAGTGCGCCACCCGCAAAGACCGTGGCAACAATAAAGAGCCAAGTCTCGTGGGGCGCGAGACCCACGGCCATTGCGCTCATCAGCTTGACGTCGGCACCGCCGAGCCAACCGCGCATGGCGAGTGGCAGCAGCAGGACAAAAAGGCCGCAGGCGACGATGAAAGAGATGCCAGCCTCGCTGAACCCGAACGCTGCACGAGTGAAAAGGCCGGCTACAGCGATACTCAACGACACCCAGTCTGGAATGAGCCGCGTGGCGACGTCCCGCGCCGCCGCGAAACACAGCAAGGGGGCGGCAACAAGAATGAAGAAAATGAAAGGGGTCATGTGCCGCCCTCCGACCGGAACTGTCGCCGAAGCATTACGGCCCTGCTTTTATAGAAACAATCTCACTTGATAGGGTCCCGCCAACCCGCGCAAAGGCGCCTGTCGTCGGATCGGCAAGCTGAATAACAGCAATTCCCACAACGACCACGACGGCGACGGCCAATATCGCGTACTCCGCAGCCGATACCGCCCGCCGGTCGCGTACGGCGCAAACCACGTCGACGAGCCGCTGCCCCATGCTATCCGCCCCCATGACACAAAGATCTATCGCGATCGGTTCGTGGATCTAGATTGACCGCATTCCATCGTCGAATTGAGGAGGCAACATTTCGCAAGACGAGTCGCACTGCCAAACATCGGGCATGGCACCAGCATTAAGGTTCATGCCGCTGAAGTGTCCCGGCGGGTGATCTAAACCCCCGCCAGGACACCGTTCGCGACAACGACGGCCGCAGAATCAGCGGGAGGCGCTGGTCTGAGCGGCAGTGATCTGGGTGCCGATCTCGCTGAAAGCGTCGAGCAGGTTGGTGCGGAACGACCCGACAGCAGCGCCAACGATGATGATCACGCCAACCGCCAGCACCGCGTATTCCGCGGCGGTCACGCCCTTGCGATCGGAAGAGGCGCCACGGATGGAAGCCAGGAACTTGCGAATCATGTCGATCCCCTTCGAGGTATCTCAAAAACGAGCCGTTGGTTTCACCACCCACACCTCGCCCGCTCGCCTGGGCCATGTCGATCTGGATGCGAAGCGGATCGTCCCGAAGGGTGTCAACCGCGACAACGCAACCAAAGCATTTCGGTTAACGAAACGTCAACGCTAATTTTTGAGAAACATATCTATTTTTGCGTAAATTACATCAACAGAACGTGATCTGTGACCAGGTACCGGCGCTCATTGCATAAAATTCGATGTCATTCTCGGATTTGCCCCATTGAAAGCTGTCATCCTAGGTTTTTTGGTCACGCGTGGCTTTCCGCCGGAAGCAGAGTCGCAAACCAAAATCGCGACATCCTTCGCATTGGGAGATGGTCTCTGCGAATCCCGGCCGACTTCCTCTCACGTCTCACCCCCCTGAGACCCCTTCGCGGATGCCAGCGAGGGCGCCCCCCACCTTTCCGTCATCCACAAACCGGCGCACGCTGCGGGTCCAAACACCAGGAGGAGACACCCCCATGCGCCTCGGACAGGGTGCCCCCACCCGCCCCACCACGCGCCTGCGCGCATTGATCGAAACCACCCGCCCGCTGGTCGTCCCTGGCTGCTTCAACGCCATGTCGGCGCGCATCCTGGAGGACACCGGATTCCCCGCCCTCTACATGTCGGGATACGGCACATCGCTGAACCTGCTTGGCCTGCCTGACGCTGGCCTGGCGACGCTGACCGAAATGGCGCTGAACGCGAAGTTGATCGCATCGGCCGTGCGCGTGCCGCTGATCGCCGATGCTGACACCGGATTCGGCAATGCCATCAACGTGGTCCGCACGGTCGAGGAATATATCCGCGCCGGCGTCGCCGGGCTGCACATGGAAGACCAGGTGGCACCCAAGCGCTGTGGCCATGTCGCCGGGCGGGAAGTGATTGGCCGTGACGAGGCAATCCTGAAGATCCGCGCCGCCGCGCGCACGCGAGACGCGCTGGACCCCGACTTCGTCATCATCGCGCGCACCGATGCGCGCGGCGCCCATGGCGGCAGCCTTGATGAGGCGATCATCCGCGCCAATGCCTTCCTCGATGCCGGCGCCGACCTTGCCTTCGTCGAAGGTCCGAAGGATGTCGAGGAAGTCGCGCAGATCTGTCGTGAGGTGAAGGGGCCGGTCTTCTACAACATGACCGGCATCTCCCCGCGCCTGTCGGCCGAACAGATGGCCGAGCTGGGCATTCGCGTGTGCATCCTGCCCGGTGCCGCGATGCGCGCGACGATCATGGCGATCCACGACTTCGCCGTCGCGCTGAAGACCGATGGCCCGATGGCCGAAGCCGCCTATGACGTGCGCTTCAAGCAGCACCCGATGGGCAACCTGCACGGGTTTTCAGGCTTCGACCGCATCCGGGACATGGAGGCGGAGTTCCTGCCCGAAGAATCGGCGCAGAAATACGAGGGCGGGCTGGGATATGCGCCGAAGGCGGCGGAGTAGAACGCCGCCCTCGCCGTTTTGATGCTTCGAGCGGCGGGCAGGCAGCATCCGCGGGCCCTGCCTTCGCGCCGCGCAATGGCGCGTCGGCATTCGTGATCGTCGCGGCGCGCTCGCGAAACGAAGACCGGGATCCGCCGCCATCCTAGCCTGCCGTGAAACGACGGGCGAAGCGGCCCTGGAATGTTTTGCGCCGGACCATGCCGGCGCAAAACCCTCAGGCCTGTGCTTGATCGAGCCTGCTAAGGCGCCTGACTGTTTCGCACGCGCCAGGCACGATCCCTTCACCCCACCCGCAACCCCGTCGCCGCGACGATCCGCTTGGCCGTTTCCCGGTCCCGTCGGATCACCTGCGCGAAGGCCACGGGGTCCGATTCCACCGGGTCCGCCCCTGCCGCTTCCATGCGCCGCCGCACCTCCGGGTCCGACAGCGCCGATCGCAACACCTGCGCGAAACGCACCATCGCTGCCTCCGGGGTGCCGGCCGGTGCGAAGACGCCCGTCCAGGACGACATGTCGTAGCCCGGGAATGTCTCCCCGATCACCGGGATCTGCGGCAGCGACGCCTGGCGTCGCCCGGCCGTGCTGGCGATCAGCGTCGCGCCGCGTTCGACCGCCGGGCGCAGGCTGGAATAGGAGATGATCCCCGCATCGATCCGCCCGCCAGCCAGTTCCCGCGCGACGTCCGCCCCGCCGCGGAACGGGACGTGCTCCAGCCGGATGCCGGCGGCCATCTGCAGCGATTCCCCCATGAAGTGCCCGATATGCGCGACGCCGGGCGTGCCATAGGTGACCTCGCCCGGCCGGCGCTTCGCCTCAGCAACGAAGCCCGCCAGGTCGGTCGCGGGGAATCCTGCGCGGATGCCGATGATGTAGGGCTGCGTCGTCACCTGCACGACCGGCACGAAGGCGGCGGCGTAATCGAAGGGCAGGTCGCGGCGGACTTCGGGCAGCGTGGCGAAGGTCGCGCCTTCGAACAGCAGCGTATAGCCGTCGGCTGGCGCGGCATGGACCGCCGCGGCGCCGATCGCGCCCGATGCGCCGGTGCGGTTCTCGATGATGAAGGATTGGCCGAGATGTTCGGCCACGCGCGGCTGCATGATGCGCGCGATGGTGTCCGCCACGCCGCCGGCGCTGTAGGGGACGATGAAGCGCACCGGACGGTCCGGCCACGCCGTTTGCGCACGCGCGATGGACGGCCATGCGACCAACGCCGCTGCGATGCTCCGACGGTTCATCCGCACCATGAAACGACCCTCCCCTTCCCCGCGGACGCTTGACCGCGCCCGTCCCGCGCGGCGTGATGTCCGCTGCTGCTGCGTGGCCACGCTCCCGTGCCGGCCGCGCAGCGTCAAGGAGGAAGCGAAGAATGGCTGCCACCCTGCTCGACAAGATCTGGGATCCGCATGTCGTGGCCGATCTCGGCAATGGCTGGTCGCTGCTGTATTGCGACCGCGTGCTGGTGCACGACCTGTCGGGCGGGCGCGCATTGCAGGAAGTGGGTGACGCAGGCCACGCGGTGGCGCGTCCCGACCTGGTCTTCGCCACACCGGACCATGCGGTGTCCTCCGCACCGGGGCGCACGTCCGAGACCTTCCCCACTGGTGCGCGCCTGCTCGCGGGGCTGCGCAAGCGCGTGGCGGAAACCGGCGTGCGGCTGTTCGACCTGGGGCAGGACGGCAACGGCATCGTGCATGTGATGGGGCCGGAACTCGGCATCGTGCTGCCGGGCACCACGCTGGTCTGCGGCGACAGCCATACCTGCACCAATGGCGGCGTCGGTGCGCTGGCCTTCGGCATCGGTGCGTCGGAATTGCGGCATGTGCTGGCGACGCAGACGCTGCCGCAGCGCAAGCCGCGCAGCATGCGTATCCGCTTCGAGGGCAACGCGCCGGATGGCGTGACGCCCAAGGACATGATCCTTGCCGCCATCGGCCGTTTTGGCGCCGCGGCCGGCACCGGATACGCCGTGGAGTATGCCGGTTCTGCGGTGCGCGCGCTGTCGGTCGAAGGGCGCCTGACACTGTGCAACCTGTCGATCGAAATGGGCGCGAAGATGGGCATGGTCGCGCCGGATGAGACGACCTTCGCCTGGTTGAAGGGCCGTGATTTCGCCCCCAAGGGCACAGTCTGGGATGCCGCCGTGGCGGCGTGGCGCGACCTGCCATCCGATGATGGCGCGGTGTTCGATCGCGACCTGCTGATCGACATGCGCGACATCGCCCCGCAGATCACCTGGGGCACCAGCCCCGAACAGGTTCTGCCCATCACCGGCCGCGTCCCCGACCCCGCCGATGCGCCGGATGCGGAAAAGCGCGGCGCGTGGGAAGCGGCCATTGCCTATATGGGTCTGACGGCCGGGGCGCCGATCATCGGCACGAAAGTCGATTGGGTCTTCATCGGATCCTGCACCAATTCCCGCATCGAGGATCTGCGCGCCGCCGCCGCCGTGCTGCGCGGCCGGCGCGTCGCATCGCATGTCACGGCCTGGGTGGTGCCGGGGTCCGAACGTGTGAAGCACGAAGCGGAATCCGAAGGGCTGGACAGGGCTTTCCTCGATGCCGGCTTCGAATGGCGCGAGCCCGGCTGTGCGCTGTGCGTCGCGGCGAATGGCGAAGCGGTGCCGCCCGGCGCGCGCTGCGTGTCCACCTCGAACCGCAATTTCGTTGGGCGGCAGGGCACCGGGTCGCGCACGCATCTCGCCTCGCCCGCCATGGCGGCGGCCGCAGCCATCGAAGGTGCCATCGCCGACGTTCGGCAGTTCGCGGCGTAAGGGGGCGCAGGACATGGACAAGTTCACCAGGGTCTCCGGCCCCGCGGCGCCGATGCTGCGCGCCAATGTCGATACCGACGTCATCATCCCGATCCAGCGTCTGGTCGGCACAGGGCGCACCGGCCTCGGCCCCTATGCGTTCGAACGGATGCGCTACAACAAGGACGGGTCGGACAATCCCGATTTCGTGCTGAACCTGCCGCAATACCGCGACAGCCCGATCCTGCTGGCGGGGCCGAATTTCGGCTGCGGGTCATCGCGCGAAGGCGCGGTCTGGGCGCTGATGGGCATGGGCTTCCGCGCGGTGCTGGCGCCATCCTTCGGCGACATATTCTTCAACAACTGTTTCCAGAACGGCCTGCTGCCGATCGCCTTGCCCGAAGACGTCATCGCGCGCATCGCCACCGAGACCGAGGCCGCGCAGGGTGCGCGCCATACGGTGGTCGATCTCGCGCGGCAGGTCGTGGTCACGCCCGAAGGCGCCGAGATCCCCTTTTCCGTCGATGCGCGCAAGAAGGAAGCGCTGCTGGAAGGGCTGGACGACATCGCGCTGACGCTGCGCTTCAAGGACAGCATCGACGCCTGGTATGCCGCGGACCGGAAGGCGCGCGCCTGGGCTTGGGAGAGTGTCGAGCGCTGACCGCCAAAGGCGGCTGAGACGCCACGCGACCATAAGGGAGAAACGAACAGGATGATGAACAGCACACGCCGGTCTCTGCTGGCGGCCGGCACCGCCATGCTCGCCACGCCGGCACTCGCGCAAGCTGGGCCGGTGCTGCGCATTGGCATTCTGGGTGACCTGTCGGGGCCGTATCGGGATCTGTCGGGCCTGGGCACCATGGCCTGCGTGCGCCAGGCGATCGCGGATGCCGCCGCAGCCGGCATCCGCCCGTCTGTCGAGGTGCTGCACGCCGACCACCAGCACAAGCCCGATGTCGGGATGCAGATCGCCCGGCAATGGTATGATCGCCAGGACGTCGATGCGATCCTGGAGGTGAACAACTCCGCCATCGCGCTGGCCATCGCAGAGTTGTCGCGCGAGAAGGACAAGGCCTTCCTCGCCACCGGCCCAGCCACGGCGGAACTGCACGGCGCGCGTTGCGGCCCGAACCATGTGCATTGGACCTACGACACCTGGATGCTCGCCAATGGGGCGGGTTCCGCCACGGTGCGTGCGGGCGGCGACACCTGGTTCTTCCTGACCGCCGACTACGCCTTCGGCCATGCGCTGGAACGCGACACGCAGCGCGCGGTGGTCGCCGCCGGCGGACGCGTGCTGGGGCAGACGCGATACCCCTTCCCCGCCACCACCGATTTCGCGTCCTTCCTGCTGCAGGCGCAATCGTCGCGCGCGAAGGTCCTTGGGCTGGCCAATGCCGGCACCGACATCGTGAACAGCGTGAAGCAGGCGCATGAATTCGGCCTGACGCAGCGCGGCATGAAGATGGTCGCGCTGCTCGGCCTGCTCGGCGATGTGAAGTCCCTCGGCCCCACCGCCGCGCAGGGGCTGATGGTCACCGAACCCTTCTATTGGGACCTCAATGACCGCACCCGCGCCTTCACCCGCCGCGTGGTGCCGCAGATGCCCACGGGCATCTATCCCAGCACCAACCACGCCGGGGCCTATTCCGCCGTGCTGCACTACCTGAAGGCTGCCAATGCCATGGGGCCTGCCGCGGCGAAGGCATCGGGGCGCGCGCTGATCGCGCAGATGAAGGCGCTGCCGACCGACGATGATTGCTTCGGCCCGGGCCTGGTCCGCGTCGATGGCCGCAAGATCCACCCGGTCTATCTGTTCGAGGCCAAGGGGCCGGGCGATGTGCGGGGCGAATGGGACCTGTATAAGCTGGTCGGCACCATCCCGGCGGATCAGGCGATGCGTCCGCTGGCGGAAGGCGGCTGCCCGCTCGTCACGCAGTAGATTCGTTGGCCGGGCGGCAAGACCTCTCGCCTGCCGCCCGCGCCTGCCCTACCGTTCCTCCCAATCAACGGGAGGAAACAAAACATGCGTCGCCTGCTGCTTGCTGCCGCCCTGTCACTGGCCACCCTGCCTGCCTTGGCGCAGGACCGCACCATCCGCGTGATTTCCGGCTTCGCCGCCGGCGGCGCGGGGGACCTCATGGCCCGCCTCATCGCCGAATACGTCCCGCCGCTGATGGGCGCACGCGGCGTGGTCGAAAACCGCACCGGCGCCAATGGCCTGATCGGCGCGGAGGTCGTCGCCCGCGCCGCGCCCGATGGCATGACCGTGCTGCAATGCCCGATGGGCAGCATGACCATCACCCCCAACCTGCCCGGCGTGGCCATGCCGGTCGATCCCCGCACCGAGATGACCGGCGTGGCCAATGTCGCGCTGTCCACCTATGCGCTGATCGTCGCGGCGCGCGGGCCGTATCAGGACGTGCCGGGGCTGCTCGCCGCCGCGCGCGCCCGTCCCGGCGGGCTGACCTATGCCTCGGCCGGCGTCGGTTCGGCGCAGCATCTGTCGGCGGAATTGCTGAAATCCCGGGCGTCGCTCGACATCGCCCACGCGCCGTATCGCGGTGCGACGCCGGCGGTGGTCGACATCCTGGGCGGGCGGATCGATTTCATGATCACCAACCTCGGTGACGTGATGCGCCAGATCACCGGCGGGGAGTTGCGGCTGCTGGCCCTGGGTGACGATGCGGGGTCGCCGCTGTTCCCGCAGGCACGCCCGATCTCGGCCTTCGTACCGGGCCTTCAGATGGCCGGCTGGTTCGGCATCTGCGGCCCGAAGGGGATGAGCGAGGAGATGCTCGCCCGCTGGTCCGACGCGACGCGACGCGCGCTGGAGAACCCAACCTTCCGCGAACGCCTGCTGGCCAACGGCCTGACGCCGCAATTCGAGGACACCCGCACCTTCAACGCCCGCATTGCGCGCGACCTGCAATCCTGGGGCGACGTGATCCGCGCCGCGGGCGTGCGCGGAGACTGACGGCGTGGCGATGCGCCTCGCCGCCTTCACCAAGAACGGGGTGAACCCGAACTACCAGGCCTTCCTGCAGGCGGTGGACCGCATCGCGGCCGCCGAAGGCGCCGTCGCCACGCGGCATTTCCCCGCCACGCCCGACGATCCGGTGGAGCAGGTCGCGCTGCTGCACCAGGTCGTCGCCGAACGCCCCGACGCCATCATCTTCGCCCCGGCCGATGACCGCGCCCTTGCGGCGCCGGTCGCCGAGGCGATGGCGCTGGGCATCCCCTTCATCGGTTTCGTCAACCGCATGATGGGGGATTTCGTCACCTTCATCGGCGCGGATGACGTCGCGATGGGCCGCGTCGCGATGGGTGCAATGGCCGACGCGCTGGGCGGCCAGGGCCGGATCGTGCTGATCGAAGGCCCCGACACCGCACCGACCAGCCGCGACCGCGGCCGAGGCTTCCGGGAGGCCCTGGCGACCCAGCCGGGCCTCCAACTGCTCGACACCGCGCCCGGGCAATATCTGCGCGAACCAGGACGCGCGGCGATGGTAACTTTGCTCGCCCGCCACCCACGGATCGATGGCGTGGTCTGCACCAACGATTCGATGGCCTTGGGCGCGATCGACGCCCTGGCTGCCGCCGGCCGGTCCGCGCTGGTCACCGGCATCAACGGCATCATCGCCGCTGCCGAGGCGATCGGCGACGGCAGGATGCTCGCCAGCATCGACTATGACGGGCTGAAGATGGGCGCCGTCGCCGCCATGGCCGCGCTGCGCCACCTGCGCGGCGATGCTGTCCCTCGCGAGATCCTGATGCCCACACAGGTCATCCATCGCTGCAACCACCACGCCTGGCTGGTGCCGATCGAAGAACGGCCGCTGCCCCTATGGGCTGACATCATCAAAGACAATCGGGAGTGATACGCATGGAATTCACCCGCCGCGCGCTCGGCGCCGCGCTGGCCACCGGCCTGGCGACGCCCGCCTTCGCACAGGGCGCGGCCTGGCCGAACCGCCCGGTCCGGCTGATCAGCCCCTTCGCGCCCGGCGGGCCGCAGGACGTACCGGCGCGCTATTTCGTGGAGTACCTGACGCCCCGGCTCGGCCAGCCCGTGGTCTATGACAGCCGCGCCGGGGCGGGCGGGCAGCTCGGCATGCAGCATGTCGCGCAGGCAACGGATGGTCACACCTTCCTCATCACCTCCAATTCCATCGCGACGCTGCCTGCGCTCAGGCGCGACCTGGGCTTCGACCCCTTCACAGACCTGCTGCCGGTGACCATCGTGACCGAGGCACCGCTGGTCTATTGCGTGCGCGCCAATGGCCCGGCCGACCTGGCGGCCTTCATCGCCCGCGCCAAGGAAGCGCCGGGGCGGATTTCGGTCGGCAGCTCGGGGATCGGGTCCGCGACGCATCTCGCCTCCGCCTTCCTGATGCAGAAGGCCGGGATCGACTTGCTGCACGTCCCCTATCGCGGCGCCGGGCTGATCATGACGGCGTTGCTGGGCGGCGAGATCGACGCCTTCGTGGGCGACCAGTCGCTCGCCTTGGAGCACATCCGCGCCGGAACCATCCGCCCGATCGGCGTCACCACCGCGACGCGCGCGCCACTGCTGCCCGACGTGCCGGCCATCGGCGACGTGGTACCCGGATATGCCGTGCCATTCTGGTTCGGCCTGTTCGCGGCCAAGCAGACATTCCCCGAAGCCATCCAGCGGATGAACGCTGAACTGGCACCCCTCACGGCCCCAACCAGCGACATTGCGCGACGCATGGCCGAACGCGGGTCGGTGCTGGTGCTGTCGGGGCCGGCGCCGCTGGAGGCCAAGTTGCGGGCGGAGGTCGCGCAGTGGCGGGTCGTGGTGCAGGCCGCGGGGATTACGGTCGAATGAAGGAGGCCGCGTTGGGCCGTGCGCGGCCGCGGCGTAACAGCCACGGATGGCCAGGGGCGCGACGATGCATTGGCACGGCTACTCAGAGAGGGGCTTTGCCCCTTGTGTGTAGAGACGGCGAGCGGCCAAGCTTGGCCGCTCGCCGTCGTGCGGCGGGGCGGATCCTGATTGCCCCTGGATCGTTTGAGATCGCCGGAGAGCCAA
>JALHQB010000043.1 GCA_022842185.1 Acetobacteraceae bacterium | reverse complement strand
CCGCGCAGGGCCGCACCGCCTATGCGCTGTGCCGCCCGCCAGGCCACCATGCCTATGCGGCGCGCGCCGGCGGGCATTGCTACGTCAACAACGCGGCCCTCGCCGCCCAGGCCCTGCGCGATGCGGGCGCGGCGCGCGTCGCGGTGCTCGACATCGACAGCCATCACGGCAACGGCACCCAGGGTATCTTCTGGGAACGGGCCGATGTGCTGACCATCTCGATCCATGGCGACCCGGACAACTACTATCCCTGGTATGTCGGTCGCACGGCCGAACGCGGTGCGGGTGCGGGGGATGGGTTGAACATGAACATGCCGCTTGCGTTCGGCACGCCCGACGAAGGCTGGCTCGACGCGTTGCGCTACGCGCTCGCCGCGATCCGCGACTTCAAGCCGGATGCGCTGGTGGTTCCGCTCGGCTTCGATGCGTCGAAGGACGAACCGCTCGGCGCGCTGGCGGTGACGGAGGACGGTTTCGCGAAGGCGGGCGCGATGATCGGCGGATTGAAGATCCCGACCGCGATCACCCAGGAAGGCGGCTACAACGTGGACCTGATCGGCACGCTTCTCGAACGCTTCCTCAACGGTTGGGCCTCCGCATGAGCGACACGATCCACGCCGCGACGCTGACGCTCGACACCCATATCGACATCCGCTGGCCCGAACCGCCCGATGCGACCGGGGAGACCGATCGGCGCGTCGATTTCCCGAAGATGCTGCGCGGCGGACTGAAGGCGGCGGTGTTCATCGCCTATACGCAGCAGGGCAGGCGCGATGCGGATAGCCTCGCGGCATCCGCCGCGCGGGCGGAGGCGATGCTGCGCCACATCCGCACCCGCGCGAACGGCACGACGCGGCATTTCTGCGCGACCGCGACCGAACTCGAAGCCGCCCACGCCGCCGGCGCGCTGGCGGTGCTGAGCGCGGTCGAGAACGGCAATGCGCTTGCCGGGGACCTGGCGCGGCTGACGCTGTGGCGTGACCTCGGCGCGATCTACCTGACGCTGACGCATGACGGGCACAACGACCTGGCCGATGCGGCGCGGCCGAAGGCCGATCTCGGCGATGGTGCTTCGGAACATGGCGGGCTGTCGGCATTCGGCCGCGATGCGATCCGCGAGATGAACCGGATCGGACTGCTCATCGACGTGTCGCACAGCGCGAAATCCACGATGATGCAGGCGGCCGAATTGTCGCGCGTGCCGATCGCGGCGACGCATTCCTGCTGCCGGGCGCTGTGCGACCATCCGCGCAACCTGGATGACGAACAGTTGGATATGCTGCGCGCGACGGGTGGGCTGGTGCAGATCACGGCGCTCGATGCCTTCATCCGCGCCGCGCCGCTTGGCGGAAAGTCGCCCGCGACGGTGAAGGACATGGTCGATCATGTTGACCACGCGGTGCGGCGCATCGGTATCGACCATGTCGGCCTGTCTTCGGATTTCGACGGCGGCGGCGGCATTCCGGGCTGGGCGGACGCATCCCAGACGATGAACGTCACCGCTGAACTGCATGCCCGCGGCTATGGCGCACGGGAGATCGACCTGTTGTGGTCGGGCAATTTCCGGCGCGTGCTGCGCCAGGTGCAGCGGGCTGCGGCCGCCTGACGAGATCGCTTCTCCATTGCATGGATGTCGACACCGATGCGCTGGTTCCTCCTGCTCGCCCTTGTGGTCGTCGCCGCACCGGCCAAGGCGCAACAGCGCCCACCGGCTTCACCCACCGATATCGCCGGCGCCGCCGACCATCCGCTGGTCGGGCGGTATGACGGCGGCGTGCAGCGCCTGCGGCAGCAGGTCGCCTTCGGGGAGATGCGCATCGTCACCTCCCAGGTCCTGCCGGGCGGCCGTCCACCGGGATCGCCGCGCGCGACCGAGACCAACAGCACCGCCGTCGCTGGCCGCATCACGCGCATGCGCTATGAAGGGCCGGATGGGCGTTCGCCGCTCGAACTGATCGGCAACTGGCAGCAGCGCTTGGAACAGGGCGGCTTTCGCACGGTGTTCGCCTGCAATGGCCGCGCCTGCGGCGGCACCGGCGGCGACCTGTGGTTTGCGGTGACCGATGCGCTGCCGGGCCATGCGGGAATCGCCTCGACCTGGGTGGGCCAGAGCTACGCGGTCATGCGGCTGGAACGACCGACCGGGGATGTGTGGGTCTCGCTGCTGTCCGTGATGGGGCCGCGGGACCGGCCGCAGACTCTGGTCGATGTGGTCGAGGTGCGCCCGATGGAGACCGGCCGCATCGTCTTCGTGGATGCCGCACAGATGGAACGCAGCATCGCGGCCACCGGGCGTGTGGCGCTGTATGGCATCAACTTCGACACGGATCGCGCGGAACCCCGCGCCGACAGCCGCGCGTCCATCGAGGAGGTCGCCAAATACCTGCGTGCCAATCCTGGCATTGGCGTGGTGGTCGCCGGTCACACCGACAATCAGGGTGCCTTCGATCACAATATCGACCTGTCGCGCCGGCGGGCGGCGGCGGTCGTCGCGATGCTGACGCGGGATTTCGGCATTCCCGCCGCGCGCCTGACGGCCTTCGGTGCCGGGATGGCCGCGCCGGTCGCCACGAATGACGCCGAGCTTGGTCGGGCGCAGAACCGCCGGGTGGAAATCGTCCGGCGGTAAATTCTCTCCCAGGTTGATTTTCGTGTCGCGCCAAGCCACCCTGGCGCGACACATGACCATCGCCCGCATCGCCACCTTTGCCTTTTCCGGCATCGACCCCGTGCCGGTCGAAGTCCAGGTGCAGATTGCCCCGGGCCTGCCGTCGTTCCTGCTGGTCGGCCTGCCCGACAAGGCCGTGGGCGAAAGCCGAGAACGGGTGCGCGCCGCGCTGATCGGCCTCGGTCTGTCATTGCCGCCCAAGCGCGTTTTGGTGAACCTCGCCCCCGCCGACATCCTCAAGGAAGGGTCGCATTTCGACCTGCCGATCGCGCTTGCGCTGCTCGCCGCCATGGAGGTCATCCCGAAGGAGGATGCGGCGGGCTACGCCGCGCTCGGCGAATTGTCGCTCGATGGGTCGATCATGCCGGTGGCCGGCGTGCTGCCCGCGGCGCTGGGTGCCAGCGCGCGGGAACTTGGACTGATCTGCCCCGCCGCGCAGGGTGGCGAAGCCGCCTGGGCCGGTCGGATCGAGGTTCTCGCCGCGCCCGACATCCTGTCGCTGCTCAATCATTTCCGCGGCACGCAATTGCTGTCCCCGCCGGCGCCGCCAAGCCTGGATTCCGCGCCCCGTGCCGGCCCGTGCCTGTCGGAGGTGAAGGGACAGGAAAGCGCCAAGCGCGCCATCGAGATCGCTGCCGCCGGTTCCCACAACCTTCTGATGCTTGGCCCGCCCGGTGCGGGCAAGTCCATGCTGGCCGCACGGCTGCCGGGCCTGCTGCCGGATCTTGCGCCCAGCGAGGCGCTGGAAGTCTCCCTGGTGCATTCCATCGCCGGCATGCTCGAAGGCGGCCGGCTGGTGATGCGCCCGCCGTTCCGGGAACCGCATCATTCGGCGTCGATGCCCGCGCTGATCGGCGGAGGCCATCGCGCCAAGCCCGGTGAGATCAGCCTGGCCCATCGCGGCGTGCTGTTCCTCGACGAATGGCCGGAATTTCCACGCCCGGCGCTGGAGGCCCTGCGCCAGCCGATGGAGACCGGCCGCACCACGATCAGCCGCGCCCATGCGCATGTGACCTATCCCGCGCGCTTCCAGTGCATCGCGGCGATGAATCCGTGCCGTTGCGGGTATCTCGGGCAGGCCGGACGCGAATGCGGGCGGGCACCGCGCTGCGGGGAGGATTACCAGGGGCGGCTGTCGGGCCCGCTGCTCGACCGCATGGACCTGACCATCGAGATCATGCCGATCCCGGCCGCCGAACTGACGCGCGCCCCGGCCGGCGAAACCAGCGCGACGGTCGCCCTGCGCATCCAGGCGGCGCGCGACGCGCAGCGCGCACGTTGGGGCGATGATGGCCCGCGCAACAACGCCGAGGCCGAGATCGGGCATCTGATGCCGCTGCTCGATGCGGAAGCCGAGGCGTTGGTGGAGATGGCGGCGACGCGGTTGCGGCTGTCCTCCCGGGCGCATGTGCGCACGCTGCGGGTCGCGCGCAGCGTCGCCGACCTGGCCGGCAGCGCGACCATCCGGCGCCCGCATGTCGCGGAGGCGCTGGCGTTTCGGCACCGGATGCCCGGGCGCGCGGCAGTCGCTTGAGGGTTTTGCGCCGCTATTCGAATGGACATCTTCACGCGCCTGACTGATTCCAGTCAGGCGCGATCTGCTCTAGATCGTGATCGGTTCACATTCGTTCACCAACCACGCTCCAAGCCTTGATTTCATCGCGTAATTCAGACCTTCGTGCATTCGCACCTGCGGCCATCACGCTTTAATCGCCCACCCGGAACGCATCGGCAATCCGCCGCGCCGTCCCATCCGCCGCCACGATCACCACGTCGAACCGCATCCCCGCCGCGCCATGGCCGGGATTGGTCGCGATCCAGCATTCCGCCGCCGCGATCAGCCGCGCCCGCTGTCGGGCGCCCAACGCCAAGGCCGCCTCGGACAAGGACGGCCGTGCCTTCACCTCAATGAAGGCCAACAGCCCATCGCGTTCAGCGATCAGGTCGATCTCGCCGGCCGGGGTGCGCGCACGCTGCGCGAGCACAACCCACCCCTGCCGCAGAAGCGCCGCCGCCGCGATGGCTTCCGCGTCACGCCCCGAAGCATCGGCACGGCGCCCCCGCAGCAGCCGACGTGTCTTCTCGCCGTGGTCCTCCATTGCGCTATCCTGCCCCGATGATCCTGCGCCGCGCCATCCTCCTGCTGATCCTCCTGACCGGTGCGGCCTCCGCGCAAACGCCGGCACGCCGCTTCATGGTCGCCGCCGCCCACCCACTGGCCGCCGCCGCGGGAGTCGAGGTGCTGCGCGATGGCGGCAGCGCGGTCGATGCCGCCGTCGCCGTGCAGATGGTGCTCACGCTGGTCGAACCGCAATCCTCGGGCATCGGCGGCGGCGCGCTGCTGCTGCATCTGAACGCGGGCAACGGCAACCTGACAGCCTGGGATGGGCGCGAAGCCGCACCCGCCGCCGCCGGCCCGGACCTGTTCATCCGCAATGGCGAGCCCATGGCGTTCATGGACGCCGTGGTGGGCGGCCGTGCGGTGGGCGTGCCCGGCACCGTGGCGATGCTCGCCGCCGCGCATCGGACCTTCGGCACCCTGCCCTGGCCGCGGCTCATCGCGCCGGCGATCCGTCTGGCCGAGGATGGCTTCCCGATCAGCGAGCGGCTGGCGCGCGACATCGCCGCCGATGCCGCGCTGCTGCGCCGGGACCCGGCCGCAGCGGGGTATTTCTTCACCGACCAGGGCGCGCCGCTGCCGGCCGGCCATCGCCTGCGGAACCCGGCCCTGGCGGCCACGCTGCGCGCCATCGCCGAACGCGGCGGGCGGGCCATGGCGGAAGGCCCCGTCGCCGAAGCCATCCTGGCCGCCGTCACCGGTCATCCGACCAACCCCGGCGTGATGGTCGCGACCGACCTGTCCACCTATGCGCCGCGCCAGCGGGAAGCAGTCTGCACCGGCTATCGTCGTTGGCGGGTCTGCGGCTTCCCGCCGCCCTCCTCGGGCGGCATCGCGGTGGCGCAGATTCTCGGGTTGCTGGGGCATTTCGATATGCCGCGGCTGGACCCGCATGGCGTGGCGGCGGCGCATCTGCTGGGCGAGGCCGGGCGCCTCGCTTTCGCCGATCGCAATGCCTATGTCGCGGATTCCGACTTCGTGTCCGTCCCGACGCTCGGCCTGACCGACCCGGGATACCTGACCGCGCGGGCGCAGCTGATCGACCAGGACCGCGCCATCGCCGCGCCGCGGGCCGGCAACCCGCCATGGCGCGAGGCGAGCCTCGCCCCGCAGATGCAGGACCATGAGGCAGGGACCAGCCATGTCTCGATCGTCGATGCCGATGGCAATGCGGTGTCGATGACCACCACGATCGAGGCGTTGTTCGGCGCGCGCGTCATGGCGGCCGGCTTCATGCTCAACAATGAGCTGACAGATTTCTCCTTCGCGCCCGAACGCGACGGACGCCCGATCGCCAACCGTGTCGAAGGCGGCAAGCGCCCGCGTTCGTCGATGTCGCCGACCATCGTGCTCGATGATGATGGCCAGCTTCATGCGGTGACGGGTTCGCCGGGCGGGGCGCGCATCATCCTGTATGTGGCGCAATCCCTGGTGGCGTTGCTCGATTGGGGGATGACGCCGCAGGAGGCCGCATCCCTGCCCCATGTCGGCACGCTGGGCGGCGCGCTGGAATTGGAAGCGGACACGCCGGCCGCCGCCCTGGCCCCTGCCCTGCGCGCCCTGGGTCATGAGGTCGGACTTGGCGCGATGAATTCCGGCCTGCAGATCATCCGCGTGACGCCGGATGGGCTGGTCGGCGGAGCTGATCCGCGTCGGGAAGGTGTTGCGATCGGTGACTGATCGCCATGTCGTGCGTTGTGCCCCCCAGATGACGGAGACGAACCCATGACACGAACCGCCCTGGCCGCCCTGCTGGCCCTCACGCTGACCGGCCCCGCCCAGGCCGAGGAGACCCGCGAGATCGGCTATGTGAACACCGCGCTGACCAATCTGGGCCTGACGCGCAGCCATCGCGTGGTGGTCGAACGCTTCGGGGACCCGGAGGTCGCCGGCGTGTCCTGCTACATCAGCCAGGCGCGCACCGGCGGCGTGTCCGGCATGGTCGGGCTGGCCGAGGACCCTGGCCGCTTTTCCCTGACCTGCGTCGCGACCGGGGAGGTCCGCGTGGCCGAGGCCGCCCGCCGCGGCGATCGCGGCGAGCAGGTCTATGAGAGCAACACGTCGCTGTTCTTCAAGGAGACCCGCGTGCATCGCTTCATCGATGAGGACCAGCGCGCTGTGGTCTATCTCGCCTGGTCCACCCGGCTGGTGGATGGGTCGCCCTACAACGCGGTGGCGGTCGTGCCGTATCGGTGACGGTCAGGCGGCGCGGCGCGCGATCGCCGGCATCGGCATCGCGTCGTCGCGCCCTTCCTCCACCGCGTGGCAGGCCACCATCGCCTCCCCGGCCGGCTTGAGTTCCGGCCGTTCCCGCACGCATCGGTCATTGGCCAGCGGGCAGCGGGGGTGGAAGGCGCAGCCGGATGGCGGCGTGATCGGCGATGGCACCTCGCCCCCCACCGGGATGCGTTCGCGCCCGGTCATCTCCAGGTCCGGGATCGCTTCCATCAGCGCGCGCGTATAGGGGTGGCGGGGCGTGCGGAACAACGTCTCCGCGGGGGCGAGTTCCGCCAGCCGCCCGAGATACATCACGCCGATCCGGTCCGACACCTGCCGCACCACGGCCAGGTTGTGGCTGATGAACAGGAAGGTCAGCCCCAGCCGCTGCTGGAGTTCCTTCATCAGGTTCAGGATCTGCGCCTGCACCGACACGTCGAGCGCCGAGGTCGGTTCGTCGCAGACCAGAAATTCCGGGTTGGAGGACAGCGCCCGCGCGATCGAGATGCGCTGCCGCTGCCCACCCGAGAATTCATGGGGGAATTTCACGCGATCCAGCGGTGAAAGCCCCACCTGCGTCAGCAGTTCGGCCACGCGGTCCTGCTGCTCGGCGCGCGATGTCATCAGGCCGAAGGCGCGGATCGGTTCGGCGATGATGTCGGCCACGCGCCAGCGCGGGTTCAGCGACGCATAAGGGTCCTGGAAGATCATCTGCATGCGGCGGCGCTGGTCCGCCAGGCCGCGCGCTTCCGACAGGTCCCGCCCATCGAAGATGACGGATCCGGCGGTGGGGCCATACAGCCCGACCGACAGCCGCGCGACGGTCGATTTGCCGCAGCCGGATTCGCCGACCAGCGACAGCGTCGAGCCTTTCGGGATCGAGAAGGAAATGCCGTCCACCGCGCGCAGGGTCCGCTTGCCCTCCCGCGTGATCAGCCGTTGCAGGAAGGGGCGCGAGACATCGAAATGGCGGGCGAGGTCGCGCGCCTCGAACATCGGCGGCGCGTCAGCCACGGGCCATCTCCGTATCGTAGAGCCAGCAGGCTGCTCGGGTGGTGCCGGCATCGATCAGGTCGGGGCGCAACTGCCGGCATTTGTCGAACACCTGCGGGCAGCGCGGATTATAGGCGCAACCCTGCGGGATGGCCGACAGGCGCGGCATGCTGCCGTCGATCTGCGCGAGGCGCTCCACACGGCGATCGAGCGGTGGGATCGATCCCATCAGCCCGACTGAATAGGGGTGGTTCGCATGCTTCACCACCTCCCGCACCGGGCCGATCTCGGCGACCCGGCCGGCATACATCACGGCAACGCGGTCGGCGGTCTCGGCGATCACGCCCATGTCGTGGGTGACGAGCATCATTGCCGTGCCCTTCTCCCGCGCCAGCGTCTTCAGCAGGGCAATGACCTGCGCCTGGATGGACACGTCGAGCGCGGTGGTCGGTTCATCGGCCACGATCAGCCGCGGTTCGGCGCATAGCGCCAGCGCGATGACCACGCGCTGGCGCATCCCGCCGGAGAATTCATGCGGGTAGGAATCGATCCGCTGCGCGGCGGCGGGGATGCCCACCATCTCCAGCCAGCCGATGGCCCGCTTGCGGGCCTCGGCCGGGTTGACCGGCAGGTGGGTGGTGATGGTTTCCACCAGCTGTCGGCCGACTGTGTAAAGCGGGTTCAGCGTGGTCAGCGGGTCCTGGAAGATCGCGCCGATCTCCTTGCCGCGCAGGCGGCGCATCTGTTCGTAGCGCAGATTGTCGATGCGCTTGCCGTCGAACAGGATTTCACCGCGCGCGATACGTCCTGGCGGTTCCAGCAGGCCGATGATGGCGGCGCCGGTCATCGACTTGCCGGCACCGGATTCACCGACCACGCCCAGCACCTCGCCGGGCGAGATATCGAAGGACACGTCATCCAGTGCGACCAGCGTGCCGCGCCGCGTGGGGAACTCGACGCGCAGGTTGCGCACCTGCAACAGAGGGGCGGCCATCAGCGGAGCTTCGGGTTCAGGGCGTCACGCAACCAATCGCCCAGGAGGTTGACGGACAGCACCATCGCAATCAGCGCGACGCCGGGGAAGATCGTGATCCACCATTCGCCGGAGAACAGGAAGTCATTGCCGATCCTGATCAGCGTGCCGAGCGATGGCTGGGTCGGTGGTACGCCGACACCGAGGAAGGACAAGGTCGCCTCCGCCAGGATCGCCAGGCCGAGGTTCAGCGTGGCCACCACCAGCACCGGCCCCAGCACATTGGGCAGCACATGGCTGACCATGATGCGCAGCCGCGGCACGCCGATGACGCGCGCAGCCTGCACATACTCCTTGTTGCGTTCCACCAAGGTGGAGCCGCGCACGGTGCGGGCGAATTTCGGCCATTCGCTGATGCCGATGGCAAAGATCACGACGAACAGCGCGATCTGGTCATGGGCTTCGCGCGGCAAGGCGGCGCGCACCACGCCATCGACCAGCAGGGCGACCAGGATGGAGGGGAAGGTCAGCTGCACATCGCAGATGCGCATCAGCAGCCCATCGACCGCACCGCCGAGATACCCCGCGAGCAGGCCCAGCGAGACGCCCAGCAGCGTGGCGAAGGCGGTCGCGGACAGGCCGACCAACAGCGACACCCGCGCGCCGTACATGATGGCGGACAGCACGTCCCGCCCCTGGTCATCGGTGCCCAGCGCATATTCGCGGGCGCCGTCCTCGTGCCAGGCCGGCGGCTTGAAGGCATCTGACAGGTTCAGGCTGGCGAGGTCGAAGGGATTATGCGGCGCGATCACCGGCGCGAACAGCGCGCCCAGGATGCAGATGGCCGCGACGATCGCCGAGACCATCGTGATCGGGGACCGCGTGAAGGACCACCAGAGGTCCGATCCGAAGAAACGCTGGACAGCAGCGGACATGGTTCAGTGCCCCCCCTGCCCGCGCCCGATCCGCAAGCGCGGATCAACGGCGTAGTACAACAGGTCGACAATCAGGTTGATCGAGACGAAGACCAGCGCGATCAGCATCAGATAGGCGCTCATCACCGGGATATCCGCTGCACCGACCGACTGGATGAACAGCAGCCCCATGCCTGGCCATTGGAACACGGTTTCCGTCACGATGGCGAAGGCGATGATGGCGCCGAGTTGCAGTCCGACGATGGTGATGACCGGCACCATCGTGTTCTTCAACGCATGACCGAAATGCACCGCCCGGTTCGGCAGCCCACGGGCGCGGGCAAACTTGATGTAGTCGGTCCGCAGCACTTCCAGCATCTCCGCCCGCACCAGGCGCATGATCAAGGTCAGCTGGAACAGCCCCAGGGTGATCGCCGGCAGGATCAGTGCCTTGACGCCCGACCAGGTCAGGAAGCCAGTGGACCACCAGCCCAGCTGCACCGTGTCACCGCGCCCGAAGGAGGGCAGCCAGCCGAGCTGCACCGCGAAGAACAGGATCAGCAGGATGCCGATCAGGAAGGTCGGCAGCGACACGCCGATCAGGGAGAAGGTCAGGAAGAAGCGCGACAGCCAGGAATGCCGGTACAGCCCGGTATAGACGCCCATCGGCACGCCCACGACCAGCGCGAGCGCTGCGGCGCAGAAGGCCAGTTCCAGCGTCGCCGGCGCGCGTTCCGAGATCAGTTCGGCGACCGGCCGCGACAGCCGGTAGGACAGGCCGAACTGCCCCTGCGCGGCGTTGGTGACGAATTCCCAGAACTGCACCCAGAAGGGCTGGTCCAGGCCGAGGTCGCGCACCAGCGCATCGCGCTGCGCCTCGGTGAAATCCTGCCCGAGCATGATCGCCACCGGGTCGCCGACATAGGCGAACATCGCGAAGGAGATCAGCGCCACCGTCAGCATGACCGGGATGGCTTGCAGGATGCGATTGATGACGAAAGCAAACATTCGATAACTCCGTCACAGGCGCGGCAGGCTTTCCCGCCGCGCCCGCGATGCTGTTCAGTTCATGCGCGCCCAGCGGAAATACGGCTGGTTGTTCGCCATGTGCGGGATGGTGAAGTTGGACCGCATCGCCCAGGGGATCATCTGGTGGTGCAGCGGGATGTGCGGCACGTCCTCGCGATAGATGCGCAGCGCCTCGCGGATCGCGGCGTTACGGGCTTCGCCGGACTGGTTGGTCATGATGTCGATCAGTTGGTCCATCCGGGCGTTGGAATACCGCCCGTAATTCCAGATGCCGTTGCCCTGCCCGCCATCACGCGAACGCACCAGCGACTGGAAGGAATACAGCGCATCGAGCGTCGGCACGCCCCAGCCCAGCAGGTACACGGATGTATCGTCACGCTGAATCTTGGCGAAGAACGGCGCCAGCGGCATCGCGTTCAGCCGCGCGCGCACGCCGACGCGCGCCCACATCGCCACCACAGCCTGGCAGATCTGCTCGTCATTGATGTAGCGATTGTTCGGGCAGTCGAGCGTGATCTCGAAGCCGTTCGGATACCCGGCCTCGGTCAGCAGCGCGCGGGCGCGGGCTTGGTCATAGGGCAGGCGGACGTCTTCCTCGGCGCTGTAGCCATTGACCTGGGATGGGAAGAAGGTGCCCGTCACCACCGACTGGCCACGCATCGTGGTGCGGTGGATCGCCTGGATGTCGATGGCGTGATAGAGCGCCTGGCGCACCCGAAGGTCCTTCAGCGGATTGCGGCCGCGGACATCCGAATACAGCAGCTCATCCCGATGCACGTCCATCGCCAGGAAGATGGTGCGGACTTCCGGCCCCTCGGTCACCTTGATGTTCGGCGCGGCACGCAGGCGGTTGAGATCCTGCAAGGGCGGGTCGAGCACGAAATCGACCTCCCCCGACAGCAGCGCCGCGATGCGCGTCGCGTCCGAGGAGATCGGGCGATAGACGATCTCGGTGATGTTGGATTCGCGGCTGGCGGGTTCGGCCCAGCCCCACCAATCGGTGTTGCGCGCCATCACGGTGCGCACATCGGGTTCGCGCGATTGCAGACGGAAGGCGCCGGTGCCGTTGGTGTTGCGGGTGGTGTACATCTCCTCCCGCGCGCGGGTGTTCTGCGGGCGGGTGGCGTTGTGCTGCTCGGACCAGCCGCGGGACATGATGAACACGGACGCGATCTTGTTCGGCAGGATCGGGTCCGGCACGCGGGTGACGATGTCGACCACCAGCGGTTCGACCCGCTCCGTGCGTTCGATCGTATCGACATAGATGGCGTAGTTGGATGTCGGCTGCTGCGCGCGGGTGATGGAGAACACCACATCCTCGGCCCCGAAGGCCTGGCCTTCATGGAACTTCACGCCATGGCGCAGCCAAAATCGCCAGCGGTTGGGTTCCACCTGTTCCCAGCGGGTGGCCAGGCCCGGTGCGAGGCCCAGTTCCTGGGTGCGCTGGATCAGCGGGTCGTAGATCTGCTGGAGCACCATTGTGACGGTGCCGACATTCTGGCTGTGCGGGTCCATCGTGTTCGGATCGCCGGACGCGGCCCAGCGCACGCTGCGCGCATCGGCATCCCAGGGGGCCATGCCCGCACCCAGCCCCACGGCCAGCGCGGCCGCCATCAGCAGCTTACGCATCCCTCATTCTCCCATGTTGCCCCGGTCGCGGCCCATTTCGGGCCGAAACCCCCCAGGAAGCCGGCGGCTATAGGGCCGCCGGCGGTGGGGGGGAAGAGGTTGGCGCCTCCGCCTCCGCCGGTCCACCAGCGAATTCCAGCACGAGCGTGTAACCCACAGCCAGCACCACCGGCCCCAGGAACAGCCCGAGGAAACCGAAGGCCAGGACGCCGCCGAGCGCGCCCATCAGCGTCAGCAGCAGCGGCAGGTTCGCCCCGCGCGCGATCGCCCAGGGACGGATGATGTTGTCCACCGACGAGATCACCAGCGCCCCATAGACCGCCATGAAGATGCCCCAGCCGGTCTGCCCCTGGGTCAGCAGCCACAGGCTGGACGGGATCCAGATCAGCGGCGCGCCGACCGGGAAGATGGAGATCACCCCGGTCACCACCCCGAGCAGCACGGCCTGCGGCACGCCTGCGATGGCCAGCCCGACGCCCGCCAGGATGCCCTGGGCGACTGCCGTGCCCACCAGCCCCCAGACCACGCCCCGCGTCACATCGGCGGCCAGGAGCATCATGCGCGTGCCGGTGGCACCCCCCAGCCGCTGCATCAGCGCCCCGGCCCGCCGCGCCATGGCCGGCCCATCCCGATAGAAGAAGAAAGCCAGAAGGATCGCGAGCAGCAATTCCGCCAGCCCCGACAGCACGGCAAGCAGGATCGACACCGCCTGCTGTGTCAGCGTCCCGGCATAGGGGCGCAGCAGCCCCGCCAGGCCCAGCAGATCGAATTCCGCATCCCCGATCCAGCCATGGATCCACGGCCCCACCACCGGCAGGCCCGACAACCAGCGGCCGAGGCCCGGCAGCCCTTCGGTGATCAGGCCTTCGAGGCTGGCGCGCAGCGCCTCGATCTCCTCGCGGCTGGTGGGGGCGGCGAGCACGATCGGCAGGCCGATGAGCACAAAGAGCGCAGCCACCATCAAGGCCGCCGCGATGCCGCTTGTGGTGCGCAGCTTCTGCCGTACGAAGATGAAGATCGGCCAGGTCGAGAAGACGAGGATCACCGCCCAGAGCAGGGACGAGATGAAGGGCCGCAGCACCAGCAGGCTGGCCGCGCCAAGCCCCGCCAGCGCCACCATTCCAATGAGGCGCGAGGCGCGCGGGGTATCCATGGACATGGCGCCATTCTGCCCCAATCCCGCGCCCCGTGCGAGCCTGGGGCTGGCCCGGGCCGGCGGGCGGCGGTAGCGTCCTGCGCCAGTCGTGTTTGGGGGAAATGCCGGAATGCCTCGCTTCGCTGCGAACCTGTCGATGATGTTCAACGAGGTGCCGTTCCTCGACCGCTTCGCGCTGGCCGCGCAATCGGGGTTCAAGGCGGTCGAGTTCCTGTTCCCCTACGACTTCCCCGCCGCCGAGATCGCCACGCGCCTGCGCGACAACGGCCTGTCCCAGGTGCTGTTCAATGCCCCGCCGGGGGATTGGACCAAGGGCGAGCGCGGCATGGCCGCCCTGCCCGGCCGCCAGGGGGAATTCCGCGACGCCATCGCGAAGGCGCTGGAATACTGCGCCGTGCTGGAATGCCCGCGGCTGCATGTCATGGCGGGGCTGAAGCCCGAGGGCGCGGCGCATGACACGATGACGGCGGTCTATGGCGCGAACCTCGCCTGGGCGGCGGATGAATGCGCCAAGGCCGGCGTGAAGCCGATCATCGAACCGATCAACCACCGCGACATCCCCGGCTTCTTCCTCAACACCACCGACCAGGCGGCCGCCATCATCAATGCCGTCGGGCCGGAGAAGCTCGGCATGCAGTTCGATCTCTACCACTGCCAGATCACCGAGGGCGACGTGGTCAAGCGGGTCGAGAAGCACCTGCCGCTGATCGCCCACATGCAGGTGGCCGACACCCCCGGCCGCCACGAACCCGGCACAGGGGAGGTCAACTGGCCCTTCGTGTTCGACCGGATCGACGCGCTCGGCTTCCGCGGCTGGATCGGGTGCGAGTACCGGCCGGCCGGGGATACGGTGGCCGGCCTGGGGTGGTTCGAACCCTATAAGGGCTGAGGGCGTCAGCGCCGCGCCGTCGAGGTCGGACGCCCCCGCCCGTCCTATCGATGCGGACCACGCGAACACGCCCCCAGGCCGGCGCAGGTTTCCGCGCCTTTGCGAAGCGGCTATTCCTCGCCGTCCAGAACGCCCTTTCGCGCAACCGGAGAGAAACGCATGAAAATCGCCTTCATCGGGCTCGGCATCATGGGCCGCCCCATGGCCGGGCATCTCAAGGCCGCCGGCCATGAGATCACGGTGGTCGAACGCGCCAGCCTCACCGCCGAGGACCGGGCCGCCTTCACCGTCGCCGCCGACATCGCCGCCGCGACCGCCGCCGCCGAGGTCGCCATCCTGATGGTGCCCGACACCCCCGATGTCGAGGCCGTGCTGTTCGGCGTGAAGGGCGTGGCCGAGGGCCTGAAGCCCGGCACGCTGGTGATCGACATGTCGTCGATCAGCCCGACCGCCACCAAGACCTTCGCCGAAAAGATCGTCGCCAAGGGCGGCGACTACCTCGATGCGCCGGTCTCCGGCGGCGAGGTCGGCGCCAAGCAGGCCAGCCTGACCATCATGGTTGGCGGGTCGGATGCCGCCTTCGCGCGCGCCAAGCCGCTGTTCGACGCCATGGGCAAGAACGTCACGCTGGTCGGCCCGACCGGCGCCGGGCAGACCTGCAAGGTCGCCAACCAGATCATCGTGGCCCTGACCATCGAGGCGGTGGCCGAGGCGCTGACCTTCGCATCCAAGGCCGGTGCGGACCCGGCCAAGGTGCGCCAGGCGCTGATGGGCGGGCTTGCCACCTCCCGCATCCTGGAACTGCATGGCGAGCGAATGATCAAGCGCACCTTCGCGCCCGGCTTCCGCATCCGGCTGCACCAGAAGGACCTGGCCCTGGCGCTGTCGGCCGGGCGGGATCTGGGCGTGGCACTGCCCAACACGGCATCGACGCAGCAATTGTTCGCGGCCGTCGCCGCGGCCGGCGGGGCAGAGCTGGACCATTCCGGACTGGTCAAGGCGCTTGAGACGCTGGCCGCCCACAAGGTTGCCGAGGACGCCTGACGGCGCGGCCCGGTGGCACACGCCGCCGGGCCCATGTCCACGGGTCCTGCACGTTTTTCGCCACGTTGACAGCCCCGTCGCAACCGTTGGCAACGTCGGAAAACGAAGCAAATCCGCGCCGGTGAGATTATGTCTCGAAAAATGTGAATGACGGCGCTATCGTGACGCTTCTCCGTACCCGGGAGGGTCGTCATGCGATTCGCCGAAATTGGCCAGCAGTTGCGGGCCTACCGTCTTGAATCCGGCCTTCGTGCCGAGGAAATCGCCGCGCGCCTGGGCGTGTCGCGCGCGGCGCTTTATCGTTACGAAAAAGGCGAGGTGATCAAGCTCGACACCATCCGCCGCCTGGCCGAACTCCTGAAGATCTCCCCGCTTTCGCTGCTGGGCATCGGTGTCGAGTATTTCGGCCGCCCTGCCGCCTTCGAGGAACGGCTCCGCCAGATCGAGGAACAGGCCGACCAGGTGCTCCAGGTCGGCGGCAGCCTGTGCTACCCGGTCTCGACCGACGCCTTCGACGGCGCACTGGCCGAAGCCTGGACCGAACATGCCGAAGCCAGCCCGGATCGCCTGCTCGCCAGGACCCAGGTCGAACAGATGCTGGGCCTGCTTGCGGCGCGCAAACGTCTCCAGCAATCGCGCAAGCCCAACATCATCGCCCTGCTGGGCGAAACCGCCGTCACCCGCATGCTGACCGACGGCATCGCCGCGGGGCTGCCGCTGTCCGAACGCGCCCGCATGCGCTGCCGGATCGCCGCGCGCGCCGAAGCCGAGGCGATCGCCGGGCATATGGAAACCGTGCCGATCGGGCTGCAGCTTGGCCTCATCGCCGGATCGGAACCCGCCGGCCCCTTCATGGTGCTGCGCGGGCGGGAACGGGCCAATGTCGTCGGCAGCGCATTCCCGGCCGACGCCCACCCCACCACCGCCTTCGGCGTCGCCTTCATCACCGCGGCGGATGAGGCGGTGGGCACGCATCAACGCATCGCCGAAGCGGCGTGGCGGGACGCGACGAAGGGCAGCGAGGCGGCGACGCGGCTGCGGGAACTGATCCGGGTGCACGGCGTGGCTTAGAGCCAGCAACTTCACGCGCCTGACTGATTCCAGTCAGACGCGACCTTCTCTAGGCGTCGGCGGGGGCGGCAGACGCCTTGCCCCTGGCATCAGAGGATTTTCCGCACCTCCATCACGTCGCGATCCTCCTCGCTCACCTGCAGCACGAAGCCCAGCGCGCGCACGAAGCCGAGCATCGGCCGGTTGTCCACCAGCACCTGGCCCACGATATCCGTCATGCCGACCGCGCGGCCCCAGTCGAACAGCCGCTCCATCATGTGCCGGGCCAGGCCCTGGCCTTTCCAGACCGGATCGATGACGACCGCGAATTCGCCACGCGCGGCCCCCGGTTCGCGGATCAGCCGCGCCACGCCCACCGTCAGGTCCGCCCCGCCTTCGCCGGGCGCGACCGCGACAAAGGCCATTTCCCGGTCGTAATCGATCTGCGTCATCCGGGCGATCTGCGCGGCGCTGAGCTCCGTCATGGCCGAGAAGAAGCGGTAGCGCACATCCTCGGCGGTCAGCCGCCGGAAGGCCTCGGCATGGGCGGCGGCATCCTCCGGCCGGATCGGGCGCACCAGCACCGTGCGGCCATCCGGGCTACGCCACGTCCGGGCCAGTTCGGCCGGATAGGGTGGGATGGCCAGCAGTGAAACCTGCCCAACGGGCCGCAGCATCAGCGCGGCATCCAACGCAAGCACACCTTCAGCATCCGCCACCAAGGGATTGATTCCGCAGGATTCGATCTCCGGAAAATCCACCGCGATCTGCGACAACCGCACCAGCGCATCGGCTATCGCCGGTATATTGGCCGGCGGATGGTCGCGCCACCCGGCCAGCAGCCGGGCCGTCCGGGTCTGGCGGATCAGCCCATGGGCCAGAGCCAGGTTCAGCGGCGGCAGGTCGAACCCGTCGTCAGGGTCGATTTCCGCCGCCGTCCCGCCCCGGCCGAAGGAAATCCACGGGCCGAACATCGCATCATCGGCCAGCCGAAGACGCAGTTCCTGCGCCCGCCCCGCCTGACGCTGCACGAGAAATCCGGTCACGCGCGCATCGGGCCGGGCCGCGGCGATCCGTGCGGCCATCGCCTCGGCCGCCGCGCGCACGGCCGCCGCACTGCCCAGTCCGAGCACCAGGCCCCCCACCTCCGTCTTGCGCGGGATGTCCGGGCTGAGGATCTTCAGCACCACCGGGAAGCCGAGCATCACCGCCGCATCGGCCGCTTCCTGCGGGCCGGACACCGCGCGCCCCGGCACGGTCGGGATGCCATAGGCGGCGAGGACCGCCAGCGCTTCCTCCTCGATCAATTCGCGCCGGCCGGCGGCGCGGGCGGCGGCGAAGATTCGCATGACCCGAATCCGATCCGGCGCCAGGTCCAGCACCGCGCGCGCCGGCAGTTCCGCCGCCGCGGCACGGTTGCGGCGGTCCTGCGCGAGGTGCAGCGCACCGCGCACGGCGGCCTCGGGCGTCGGGAAGACGGCGACGCCGGCCTCGGCCAGCCGGACGCGCTGGACGCCGGCCGTCGCCTGGCCGGGCCAGCCCACCAGGATCGGCGCGCCGCGGCTCGATTTCACCGCCGCTGCCAAATTCTCCCGTACCACATCGGGGCTGCCATCGGGTTCCGGCGCATGCAGCGCCACGACGGTGTCGACGCCGGGCAGGCCGGCGAGCATGGCCGCGGCCTCCCCCAGCCGGATCGCCGAGCCATGCCCGAGGGAGAGCGGGTTGCGCCCGGACCAGCCCGCCGGCAGGCCGAGGGCGATGGCCGCCAGCGCCTCGTCGCTGATCTCAGCAAGCCGCCCGCCCCCGGCGAGGGCGGCATCCGACGCCAGGCTGCCCAGCCCGATCCCGTTGGTCACCACCGCGATCCGGTCCCCCGCGCCGGCGAGCGGCCGGGGGGACACCCGCACACGCGCCAGCGTCTCGGCGGCCGAGAGCAAATCCTCAAGCCCCGCGACGCGCAGCACCCCGGCGCGGCGCAGGGCCGCTTCCATGACCGCATCCGCCTGGCCCGAGGCATCCGCCGACCGCCCGCCGGCCCGGATGGCGACCACCGGCCGCGTGCGCGCGGCGGCACGGGCGGCGGAGATGAACAGCCGCCGGTTCTTGATCCAGCGCATGTCGAGGAGGATCGCCCCGGTGCCCGGATCCCGCGCCAGCCAATCCAGCACCCCGGCGAAGCCCTGGCCCTGGTTGCCGCCGATGCCGACCACATGGCTGAAGCCCACCGCCTCCGCTCCCGCCCAATCCAACACGGCGCGGGCGATGGCTGAGGATTGCGTGACCAGCGCGAGCCGCCCCTTGGCGATCGGGATGTGCGACAGGGTGGCGTTCAGCCCGATCCCCGGCACCGCAATGCCGAAGGACCCTTGGCCGAAGGCGCGCATCCCGCTGCGCCGTTCGATGCCTGCAAGGTCCGGCGTGGAGCCGGTCACGACGCCGGCGTGGCAGCCGCGCGCGGCCAGCGCGGCCATCGCCGGTTCCAACAGCGCCGGCGGCAGGCACAGCACGGCGAGGTCGGGCGTGATCGGCAGCGCAGCGATTTCGGGGAAGGATTCGAATCCGTCGGGTGCGCCACCCACCGCCATCAGCCGTCCTTGGAAGCCACCGGCGGCGATGTTGCGGGCAAGGATCGCCGCGTCCGCACCCTCTGCATCCATGACCAGCACGAGGCTGGCGGGGCGGAACAGGGCGGCGGTGCGAAAGCCGCCACGCGGTGCGAGGTTGAGGAAATCGGGCATTGTGCAGTGCAACATGGCGCTGTGGACTAGGGGTCGCAACCAGGAAGCAGCGATGGCTGGTCATCCCATCTTGCCGCTTTTGCCCAGGCGGCTTCCACTGGGACCGGTAGATGAGGATGCAGGCATGAGCCAGGACCGCTGGGACCCCGAGATGCGCGCCTTCACGGCGATGATGGAGGAGCGCGGCCGCGCCTTCCCGCCCATCGTGATGACGCCGCCCTTGGATGCGGCGCGTGCGTCGAATGACGGGCCCGGCCTGGCGCTGGCCGCCGCGGGCGGTCCGAAGATGGCCGAGAGCGGCGACCGCTGGCTGTCCCTGCGGGGCCGGCGCATCGCCTGCCGGGTGCATCGGCCGCGGACCGACGCGGCGCTGCCGGTGCTGGTCTATATTCATGGCGGCGGCTGGGTCTGGGGCAGCATCGACACCCATGACCACATCATGCGGTCCTATGCCGCCGGTGGGGATTGCGCGGTGGTGGGGCCGGATTATGCGCTGTCCCCCGAAGCCGCCTTCCCCCAGGCGCTGGAGGAATGTGCCGCAGTCATTCGCTGGATCGCGAAGAATGGCGCGGAATGGGGGCTGGACCCGTCGCGCATCGTGGTCGGCGGCGATTCGGCCGGCGGCAACCTGGCACTCGCCGTCGCTCTGCTGCTGCAACAGACTGACCCGGAACTGAAGCTGGCGGGGCTTCTGCTGAACTACGGCGTCTATGATTCCCGCCTGGACACGAAATCCTACCAGGACTTCGCCACAGGCCACACGCTGACGCGCGAGAAGATGGATTTCTACTGGCGCCAGTACTGCCCGCGCGAGGCCGATCGACTGCACCCCCTGGCCGCCCCGCTGCGCGCCGATGCGGCGGAGCTGGCGAAACTGCCGCCCTGCCTGATGCATGTCGCGGAACTGGACGTCCTGGCGGGCGAGAACTTCGCCATGGAAAAGCGCCTGCGCGCGGCCGGCGTGACCGTGGAGAGCGAGACCTTCCCCGGGGTGCTGCACGGCTTCCTGCGCGCCATCGGACATGTGGGGCAGTCGGACCGGGCAGTGCGCGAGGCCGGCCTTTGGCTGCGGCGCATCCTGGGCTGACCGGACGGTGCGGCGGTCTCGTCCCCCAGGTCGAACATCGTCACGCGCCGGCTGATTCCAGCCAGGCGCGATCTGTTCTAGGAACGGCCCGTCAAACCGTACACGGGACCGTCCATGACCCAGATCCTCCGCCGCGCCGCCCTTGCCGGGTTCGGCACCATCCTCGCCGCCCCCGCCCTGCGCGCGCAGCCCTGGCAGCCCACGCGGCCGCTGCGCATCGTCGTCACCTACCCGCCCGGGGGCGTGAACGACATCGTCGCCCGCATCGTCGCCGAGCCTTTCTCGCGTGAGATCGGCCAGCCCGTGGTGGTCGAGAACCGCGCCGGCGCGGGCGGCAACATCGGCACCCAGCATGTGCTGCAGTCGGACGCGGACGGGCTGACCATCCTGCTCGGCACCACCGCGTTGTTCGGGGTGAACCCGATCGTCTATGCCTCGACCGGGGTGGATGCGGTGCGCGACACCACCAGCCTCGGCCTGCTGGGCCAGGTCGCGAACGTCCTGTCGGTCATCCCCGGCAAGGTGGAGGCCACCGACCTGCGCGCCTTCATCGCAGAGGCCAAGCGCCGGCCGATGGTGTTCGGGTCGGTCGGCAATGGCTCGTCCTCCCACCTGTCGGCCGTGGTGTTCATGCAGATGGCCGGGATCGAGGCGACGCACGTCCCTTATCGCGGATCATCCCCGCTGGTCGCGGCGATGCTGGCCAAGGATGTCGATTTCGGCTTCGACACGGCGGCGACCTCCACCGCGCATATCCAGTCCGGCTCCTTCCGCCCGCTGGCGGTCACCACCGCGACCCGCGCATCCGCGCTGCCCGATGTGCCGACCATGGAACAGGCCGGACTGCCGGGCTACGACCTGGGCATCTGGTTCAACCTGGCGGTGGCGAAGCGCACCCCTGCCCCGGTCGTCGCACGGCTGCGGGACGCGCTGGGCAAGGCGATGACGCCCGCCACGGTGACACGGCTGCGCACCGCCTATGTCGATGCGATCAGCGTGCCGGTCGCCGACAATGACGCCTGGATCGCCGCCAGCGCCGGGCGCTGGCAGGCCATCGCGCGGGATGCGCGCATCAGCGCAGACTGACCGACCCGGCCCTGCCGGCGCAAGTCGCGCCGGCAGGATCACGCGAAACGGGGAGAACCGGCGCCTCTCGGTTCGGCGTGCCTCAAGCAGATCGCGCCTGACTGGAATCCGTCAGGCGCGTGAAGATGCTCGCTCAAACAAAGGCATGGAGCGTTTTGCGCCAGTACGGTCTGGCGCAAAACGCTCTAGGTCCCGGCCAGCGCCCGCTTCGCCGTCTCGGCCAGGAATTTCGCGGCCGTGGGCAGGATGTCGTCGTTGAAGTCGTAGCGCGGGTGATGCAGTTCACGGCCATTATCCGCCGGCCCGTTGCCGATCCAGACGAAGGCGCCGGGGACCTGCTTGAGATACCAGGCAAAATCCTCCCCGGTCATGGCCGGCTGCATGTCGCGGCGCAGCTCGGTCACCGCCGCGGCGGCGGCAGCGGCCAGGTCGCGTTCGGCCGGGCTGTTGGCGGTGACCATGACCCCTGCGCGGAAGGAGAAGGTCGCCTGCACGCCATAGGTGGCGGCGACCCCCTGGGCGATGCGCGACAGGCCGTCCTCGATCGTCACCTGGTCCTCGTCGCGCAGCCAGCGGGCGGTGCCCTTCAGGGTGACGCGGGCGGTGATCTGGTTCTGCGCCTCGCCGCCCTCGACCACCGTGACGGAGACCACCCCGCCGGCCAGGGGGTCGAGGTTGCGGGCGACGATCGACTGGATGGCGACGATCGCGTGGCCGGCGGCGATCATCGGGTCGCGGGTGAGATGCGGCAGCGCGGCGTGGCCGGCATGGCCGTCGAAGGTGATCTCGAATCGCGCCCCGGCGGCCATCACGGCCTGGTCATGGACGGCGATGGTCCCGGCGGGCAAGCCCGGCCAATTGTGCCAGCCAAAGATGCGCTCCATCGGGAAACGCTCGAACAGCCCGTCGGCGATCATCTTCAGCGCGCCGCCGCCGCCTTCCTCTGCCGGCTGGAACACCAGTCGGACGGTGCCGGTCCAATCCGGGTCATCCAGCAGCACCTGCGCCGCACCCAGCAGCGCGGTGGTGTGGCCGTCATGGCCGCAGGCGTGCATCACGCCGGGGTTGGTCGATTTCCAGGGGATGTCTTCGTTCTGTTCCTGGATCGGCAACGCATCCATGTCGCCGCGCAGGCCGACCGACCGGTTTCCCCCGCCGCGCCGAAGGGTGGCAACCACCCCATGGCCGCCGACGTTCTCCGTTATATCAGTCAGGCCCATCTCCTTGAGACGGGCGACAACGAAGGCGGCGGTCGCTCCTTCGTGGAGCGTCAGCCCCGGGTTGGCGTGCAGATGGCGGCGCCAGGATGTAAGGGTCGCGGCAAGATTGGTGTGCATGACCCGACAAGCCTATCCCGCCCCGCCGAGACGCACCACAGCCCTTGGCATCGCCGCGGCCCTGCTGGCGCTTTTCTTCGCGGCGATCGCCCTGGCCCAGGGGGAACCGCCCCCTGATGACACCCCGGCGGACCCGCCCGGTCTGCCCTACACAACCGAGATCACCGGCGGGGACGAATCGGACCTGTCGGACACCGCGCGCGCCGTCGCGCAGACCGTCACGCTGCGGGAGCGCGCGCCCACCGACGCCTTCGGCCTGATCGGCCGGGTCCGCGCGGACCTGCCGCGCCTGCAGGAAGCCTTGCGCGCGGAGGGCTATTGGGGCGGGCAGGTGGCCGCCACCATCGATGGGCTGCCGCCGGAGGACCCGTCCCTCCCCGCCCGGTTGCAGGCAGCGACCGCGCCGGTGCCGGTGGTGTTCATCCTCACGCCCGGCCCGCGATACGCCATCGGGCGCGTGACCATCGCCGCGGAACCGGCCGAATACGCCACCGTGGTGCGTGAAGCCGCGGTGGCCGCCGGGCTGACCGAGGGGGACCCGGCGCGGGCGGAAGCGGTCCTGGCGGCCGAGACCGCCATGCGCGACGCCCTGCGCGAACGGGGCCATCCGTTGGCCGCGGCATCCGCGCGGGAGGTGACGGTCGATCACGACCGTCGCGCCATGGACATCGCCTGGCGCTTCGCCCCGGGCCCACGCGCGCGCTTCGCCACGCCGGATGTCACCGGCCAGAGCCGTACGGATACCGGCCTGCTGCGGCGCACCGCCGCGCGGCAGATCGAAGGGCGCGACTATTCTCCGGCCGCGGTGGAACGCGCCCGCCGCGCGCTGGTCTCGCTCGGTGTCTTCGACAGCGTGCGGGTCGAGGCCGGGACCACGGTCGGGCCGGACGGCACGCTTCCCATCGCCTTCGTGGTCAGCGAGAGGGCGCTGCGGGCCATCGGCGGGTCGGTCGCGTATGAGACGAATTTCGGCCTCGCCGTCAGCCTGTTCTGGGAACACCGTAACCTGTGGGGCGGTGCCGAGCGGCTGCGGCTGGAGGCCGAGGTGTCGCGCTTCTCCGATGGCAGCTTCGGCAATGCGACCTACCGCACCTTCGCGACGCTGACCCTGCCGGAATTGTGGCAGCGCGACATCCAGCTGGTCACGCGCATCGGCGCGGTGAAGGAAAACCTTGAAGCCTATGATCGTGAAGCCTTCGTCGCCTCCGCCATCGCCCAGCACCGGCTGACGGAGCGGCTGACCCTGCAGGTCGGGCCGACCTTCGAGACGGGGCGGATCGGCCGCTACGATGTGCTGGAAGATTATACCCTGGTCGGCTTGGTGACGGGGGTGCGCTACGACACCACCACCAGCCTGCTGAACCCGACGAGCGGGTACCGCATCAACCTGAATGCCACGCCCTATTATTCGTTGCTGGACGGCACGACCTACACCCGGCTTCTGGCGACCGGCAGCACCTATCTCGACCTTTCCGGCGACCAGTCCGGCGTGCTGGCGCTGCGCACCTCGGTGGGGTCGGCGGTCGGCGCCAGTTTCGACCAGATCACGCTCGACAAGCGCTTCTATGCCGGCGGCGGCGGGTCGGTGCGCGGTTATACCTACCAGTCGATCGGCCCGCGCGACGCGGGCAACCGGCCACTGGGCGGGGCCAGCCTGCTGGAACTCAGCGCCGAATGGCGCCAGCAGATCTCCGGCCCCTGGGGCGCGGTGGCCTTCGTCGATGCGGGCGCGGTCAGCGAGGACCAGGTTCCCGGCAGCGGCACCCTGCGCGTCGGCGTGGGTGCCGGCGTACGCTACCTGACGGCGATCGGGCCGATCCGCGTCGATATCGGCGTGCCGCTGAACCCGCAGCAGAGCGATCCGGCCTATGGACTTTACGTCGGTATCGGGCAGGCCTTCTGACCATGCGCCGCATCGCCCGAATCGCCATCGCCCTGATCATCGGCCTGCCGGTGCTGCTGCTGCTGGTGGTGACCGGGGCGCTGGTCTGGGTGAACACCGAGAGCGGCCGCGCGACGGTCGCCCGGCTCGCCGCGGATTTCGTCCCCGGCCTGACCATCGAGGGGCTGGGCGGCACCCTGCCCTCCAGCCTGACGGTGAACCGGCTGGTGATGGCCGATGCGGACGGCCCGTGGCTGGAACTGGACGGCGCGGCGGTCTCGCTCGAACTGGCTGCCCTGTTGCGGCGGGAGGTACAGATCACCGCACTGACCGCCCGGCGCGTCGCGTTGCATCGCCTGCCGCCGGCCACCGAACCACCGCCACCACCTGACCCGAACGCGCCGCTGATCCCTGCCCTGCCGTCCCTGCCGGTGTCGCTTCGGCTGGACCGGCTGGCCGTCGAACGCATCGAACTCGGCGCTCCGGTCGCCGGGGTCGCGGCGGTGCTGCGGGCCGAGGGCGAGGCGCTTTATGCGGCCGGGCGGCTCTCGGCACGGCTCGATGCACAGCGGCTCGATGCGCCGGCCGAAGCGCGGCTGACCCTCGACCTCGCCCCCGGCGCCGACCGCCTCCAGGCACGGCTTGAAGCGCATGAACCACCTGGCGGGCTGCTCGCCACGCTGCTCGGCCAGCCGGACCGCGCGACGGACGCGCTGCTGACGCTCGATGGACCGGCGACCGGCGCCCAACTCGACCTGCGCGCCTCGGTGGGGCCGGACATCACGTTGACGGCAAATGGCGAGGTGCGCGCCGCACCCGATGGCGCGGCCGGGGCGCGGCTGTCCATCGCGGTTGCCGCCGCGCCGCTGCTGCCGGAGGATCTGCGCGCCATCGCCATGCCGGTCGCCATTGACGTCGATGCCGCGCTGGATGCGTCGCAGCGCCTGGCGCTGCGCGCGCTCCACCTCCGCGCGCCGGCCGGGCGGCTGACCGCCCAAGGCAGCGCTGACCTGTCGGCTTCGACGCTCGACATCACCGCGCGGCTCGATGCCGGTGGATCGGCGATCTTCGGCGCGCTGATGCCCGATGCCGCGCGCTGGGATTCGTTGCGCGCCGAAGCGCATGCAACGGGGAGCATGGCCGCCCCGGCCATCACGCTCGATGTCGCACCGGAGGGGTTCGGCAGCGCCATCCCGCAGGTGGTCGCGGCACTGGGTCCGACCCCGCGCCTGTCGTTGCGGGCCACCCTGCCCGACCGGATCGAGGCGCTGACGCTGGAGGGCGCAGCGCTGCGCGTCACCGCCGATGGCGCGGTGGGCGAGACGCTGGATGCGACCGTGCGGGCGACGGTCGCGGACCTCGCGCCGCTGGCCCCCGGATTGGCGGGAGGCTTGCAGGCCGAATTGCGGGCGACCGGCCCGCGCAGCGACCCATCCCTCGCGCTGACCGCCCAGGGTGAAAGGCTGGAACGCGAGGGGCAGGTGCTGGAAGGCTTGGCGCTCGACCTGCGCGTGGCGACGCCGTTATCGGCGCCGCGTGCCGAAGGGACGCTGCGGGCCAATTACGGCGGGCTTCCCGCCACGCTCGACCTGCGCGGCCTGCCTGAAGGCGAGAAGCTGCGGATCGAGGCGCTGACCGCCGGCTTCGGCCCGGCGCGGCTGGCCGCACAGGGGTTGCTCGACCCGAGCGCCGTGACCTTCGTCGGCGAGGCCTCGCTCGACGTGCCCGACCTCGCACCCTTCGCCGCGCTGGCCGGCACGCCGATGGAAGGCCGCGTCGGGCTGCGCGCCACCTTCGACCTGCGTGACGGTCTGCAGGGCTTCGACGCGACGGTCGAGGTGCCGCAAGCGACCATCGCCGGGACGCCGCTGGGCGGCACGTTAAAGGCGGCCGGTACGCTGGCCGCACTGGAGGCATCCCTGGAGGCGCGCGCGCAGGAGGCGCGGCTGACCACCCGCGCCCGCGTCACCCAGGATGGCGAGGCCCGCCGCGTGGAAATCCCGGAGCTTCTGCTCCGCCGCGGCGCCGACAGCCTGCGCACCACGGCGCCCGCCCGCATCGTCATCGCAGCCGATGGCGGCGTGGTGGTCGAGGCGCTGACGCTGACCACCAGCCGCGGCGGCACGCTGCGCGCCGAAGGGCGCTGGGGGCCGGACCAGGCGGACCTGCGCGCCACCCTCGCGGCGCTGCCGGTCGCCGGCCTGGCCGCCCTGGCATCCCCCGGGCTGCAGGTGGAAGGGACGATCGGCGCGGAGGCGCGCATCACCGGCCCCGTCGCCGATCCCTCGGCCCGCTTCCGGCTGGAGGCCAGTGGCCTGCGCTACCTCGATCCGGCCATGCGCGGGCTGCCCGCGGCACGCGTCGTCGTCGAAGGCACCGCCGGTGCGCGCGCCGCCGATATCCGGCTTGAAGCGAATGCCGGGACCGCGCTGCGCGCGACCGGCACCGCACGGCTGCCGAACGGTTTTGCCGCCACCGCGCCGATCACCGCGCGGCTGGAAGCCAATTCCGACCTTGCTGCCCTGGCTGGGCCACTGCTCGCCGCCGGGGCGCAGCGCCTCACCGGGCGCGCCACGATCCAGGCTGACGTGGCGGGCACGGTGGGCGCACCCCGCGCGACCGGCCGTGCCAGCGTGGCGAACGGGACGTTCCGCGACCTCGCGCAAGGGCTGACCCTGACCGGCATCGCGGCCGAGTTGCGCGCCGAAGGCGACCGCATTGTGATTCAACGCTTCGACGCCCGCACGCCCGGCGGCGGCACGCTGGGCGCGACCGGCACGCTGTCCCCCGCCGAACCCGGCATGCCGGCGGAGATCACCGTCACCGCCCGCAATGCGCGGCCGCTTCGCTCGGACCTGGTGACCGGGGTCTTCGATGCCGATCTGCGGCTGGCGGGCACACTGCTGGACCAGGCGCGGCTGACCGGGCGGGTCGAGGTCAGGCGGCTCGACATGACCGTGCCGGAAAGCCTGCCGCGCAGCGTCCAGAGCCTTGAAGGCGTGCGGGAGACCGGGAGACGGCCGGCGGGCACGCCGCCACTCGCGCCGCCCGCGCCACCCAGCGTGCAAACCGGCACCGCGACCATCGCGCTGGACGTGGAAGTTGCCGCGCCGCGGGCCGTGTTCGTGCGCGGGCGGGGGATCGATGCGGAATTCGGCGGCACGCTCGGCCTTGGCGGGACTGTCGCGGCGCCGCAGGTCACTGGCGGGCTGCAGCTGCGGCGCGGCACTATCTCGGTGTTCGACCGGCGGCTCGATTTCCGCCGCGGCACCATCGCCTTCGATGCCGGGACGCTGGTGCCCACGCTCGACTTCCTGGCAAGCGCCCGTGCGCGGGAGGTGACGGCAAACGTGACAGTCACCGGGCCAGCGAACGATCCGAAGCTGGAATTCTCCTCCACGCCCGAACTGCCGCAGGACGAAGTGCTTGCACGGCTGCTGTTCGACCGCCGCGCCAGTGAGCTCAGCCCGTTCCAGCTGGCGCAGCTGGCTCAGGCACTGGCCGGGGCGGTGGGGATCGAGACACCGGGCGCGGGCGGCATCCTCGAACGCATCCGCCGCACCCTGGCGCTGGACCGCCTGGCCGTGGGCAGCGACAGCGGCAACGGCAATGGCAGCGGCAACAACGGCCAGGGCGGCGCGACCCTGGAGACCGGGCGCTACGTCGCGGACGGCGTGTATGTCGGCGTGCGGCAGGGTACCGATGGCGGGCCGCCGCGCGTCGGTGTGCAGGTGGATGTGCTGCCGCGGGTACGGCTGGAGGCGGAGACGGGCGGCAATTCCAGCGCGGGAGACCGGCTGGGGCTGTCCTTCGAGTTCGAGTACTGACCTGACGATGCGCCGGGCGGGCTCAGGCAGCGCAAGGGCCTGAGCATGAGGCCCTTACGCGATCACCCCAGGCGCTGGGCGAATCGCATCTATCGACATCAGCCAGGGGGTTGGGGCGTGACTGGCGGTCTGGCTCGACCCGATCGCGCCCTATGCCCTTGTCTGATCGATCACCATCACGCGCCTGACCAGTCCCGGCCAGGCGCCTGCGGCGTTAGAAGAGAATCAGCTCGAAGTCGCTGATGGTCGCACCGGTCACGCGCAGGGTTTCGACCCCCCCGCCGTCCGTGAACGAGAACATGCCACCCCCCAGGTCGGACACGAAGAGGGGGTTGGTGCTGTTGACCACGATTCGATCGCCGTCGGCGGCGTTGAAGTCCAGGATGGCATCCCCCTCCGTTTCGCTGAAGATCAGGCGGAAGATGTCGGCCTCGGACCCGCCGCGCATCACATCCGCGCCCTGCCCGCCATAGAGGAAGTCGCGCCCGGCACCGCCATCCATCGTGTCATTGCCCGCGCCCCCGACGAGCCAGTCCGCCCCGGCCTGGCCGAACAGGCGGTCATCGCCATCTAGGCCGACGAGGATGTCATCCCCGTCATTGCCCAGGACCCGGTCGTTGCCCGCGCCGGCCACGAGGTGATCGTTGCCCGCCCCGCCCCAGACATTGTCATCGCCATCCCCGGCGCCGACGATATCATCGCCGTCGCCCGCCACGACCCAATCCGCCCCCCCACCGGCGAGGATGCGGTCATCGCCCGCACCGCCCCAGATACTGTCATCGCCGGTGCCGTCGAAAATCGAGTCGTTACCAAGGCCGCCGATCAACACATCATTGCCGGCACCGCCCGACAGCCGGTCATCGCCGGCATCGCCGTACAGCTGGTCGTTGCCCCGGCCGCCATCGAGGATGTCGTCATTGGCGCCGCCCCGGAGCGTGTCGTCGCCGGCACTGCCGAAGAGCAGGTCCATGCCGGACTGGCCGAGGAGAAGATCGCTCCCATTGCCACCCGACAGGCCGCCGCCGGCCGCATCGGCGCGTCCCGTGCCGGAGACGCTCTGGGCGAAGAGCACCTGGTCGTCCAGCAGGAACCCGTTGTAGTTTTCCAGCTTGACGTCGATCGTCGCGGACACGCCGCCCGGATTGCGGATGACCAGGCGGTCGCCCAGCAGTTCGACCTGTTGGCGCGTGGCGCCGATCAGCCGCAGGTCGATCAGGTCGTTGTCGGCGTAAGAAAAGTCGCTGATCGTATAGGTTACCGTGCTGGCCGACGACACGACCCCCACCAGCTGGAACAGGTCCGTGCCGCCGCCGCCGGTGAAGGCGAACTGGCCGGAGGAAAAGCCCCCCAGCGTATCGTCGCCTTCGGACCCGATGAGCGCTACGGGATAGCCGCCGGCGTATTTCAGCACGTCGCCCTGCGCGTCACCGCCACTGACCTTCGCGCCCGTGCTGAAAAGCTGGACCGACACCCCTTGGGCCGAGGAGGCATAGCTGAGCGTCGCCTCGCCGGCGGTGATGTCAATGTAGTCGGCGCCGGCCGCGCCTTCCACGGTGCCGCCCGCGGTCATGCGGATCCAGTCGTTCAGCGTGCCGCCGATGACGTTCTCGATGCCTGTCAGCGTGTAGCTGTTGTCGGTCGCCGGGACGAAAGGCGGGTTGTTCCCGATTGGTGCCGTGGTGCTGGCCGGCGCCGCCCGCTCACCCGCCTGGCCGGTGGTCAGGTCCACGAAAAGCTGCATCGGCGTGATGATGTTGCCGTAGAACACGCCGAAAGTGTCCGTCCCCGCGCCGCCATCGAATGCGCCCGTGCTGCCGCCGCCGAACAGCATGTCGTCGCCATCGCCGCCGGCGATATCCTCGCCGTCCTGTACGGTCTTGAAGCTGTAGATGACGTCGTCGCCAGCCCCGCCGCGCAGGATGTCGGCGCCATTGCCGCCATAGATGATGTCGTCGCCGCCCAGGCCATGGATCTCGGATGGCGTCGCGGTGAAGTCGTCCGACAAGGTGTCGAGGGCGTCGAGTTCCTTGATGACCGGGTTGATGGTCAGCACATCGGCGTATTGCGTGCCGACGATGAAGGAGTTGGAGAAGTCTCCGGGCTCGCTGTGATAGATGAGGCCGCCGATGGCGCCGAACATCAGCACGCTTGTCCCACTTGGAAGCTGCGCCCCCTGGGGTGGCACGAAGCCGCCATCAGGCAGCTTGGCGGACACGTTGGAAAGCGAGCTCCAATTGCCGCTGCTGTCCATTGTGGTCGCATTGGCGAGCATGAAGTTCAGGATGCGGCCGATGTCTTCCGAATCATCCTGGGTCAGGCCGACCGAGGCGAGGAAGTCGGTGCCGAGCGTGAGCTCCGCGTACACTTTGCTCGTGCTGTTGTCGAAGAACTTCACGCCGGTGCGGGTGTCCCCCGCATCGTCCGGGTTGAAGGTCTGGGGGGCGCTTTCGCTGAGGTCCACGCCGCTGGCCACTGGCAGGACGATGATGTCCTGGCTCGGGTCGAAGTCGCGCACGACGATCAGATCCGCCTGCGGCGTGGCCGATGGGATGAGGCTTTCGATCCAGCTCAGAAAGCCATCGACGAGCGCCTGACCGATGCCGCCGAGCCCCGCCGAGATGAATCCGGCCGACACGCCTTCCAGGCCTTCCTTGAAGATGTCGGCCAGGCCGTTCTCCACCGCGTCGCCCGTCACGGTCGAGGCGGTGCCTTCGATGAACTGCCCCCAGAAGGCGGCGCCATCATTGGCGCCGTCGGTGTAGCTCAGCATGAAGACATCGCCGCCGCTGCCGCCGGTCAGGATGTCGTTCTGGCCGGTGCCGCGGGGGCCGCCATAGAGGAAGTCCGACCCCGTCCCGCCGGTGATGGTGTCCGCGCCCTCACCACCGAAGAACTGGTTCTTGCCGGAGGACGCGGTCAGGGTGTCGTCGCCCGTCCCACCGGTCAGGACGTCGTCGCCACCCCCGCCGATGATGGTGTCGTTGCCCTCATGGCCGTCGATCGTGTCGTTGCCATCGGTCGTGGCGTCGTAGGGCTGCGGCTGGAAACCCTGGGTCCCGGGCCAGCTGTAGAAGGAATTGACCTCGTCGCCATACAGCAGGTCGTTGTTGTAGCCGCCATCGATCGAATCATTGTCCGATCCGCCATAGGCGGTCATCGCATTGCCATTGCCGCCGGCAGCGCCGATCACGTCGTCACCCGACCCGCCGAGCAGATAGGAGGAGATCTGCGTCAGGTCGAAGCCATCGGGGTTGATCTCGACCGAGATCGTGTCGTTCCCCCCGCCCATCGCAAAAGTGCCGAGGATTTGGGTGTAGAGCGTATCGTCCTGGTCGATGCCCGACGGCGTCAGCCACGTGTACCAGTATTGATCGAAATTCTCGAACTCGGTGTTACTGATGTTGATGTCGTAGGCATTGTTGCCGGCGACCAGATAGACGGTCTCGAGCCCGTCGCCGGGATCCACGTTCGGCTCCTGCGTCCAGTCGCGCGCCGAGATGTTCACGGCGCCCACACGAAGCGCAGCCAGACCGCCCAATGCCATGAGAATTATCCCGATTTTGATCGTGCCGAGCGCGTTGGCGCTTAACTTGCGATTAATCTAGGACCGAATTGTATGCATCTGCAAGGCAGATGATGCGTCCAGACGCCGGGGTTTCACCCAGGCGGCGGCCCCAGCGCGTCGATCACCGCCGCGCGCTTTTCCATCCACCAGCCGTGCTGCGGCGGCCAGCAGGCGAAGACATCCTCGGTGCTGCCCGGTTCCAGCACGCCGCGCGCCATCAGCGCCCAGTTGGGGTTGTTCATCGCCTCCCGCCCGATGGCGATGAGATCCGCTTCCCCGTCGGCGAGTGCCGCCTCAGCCTGATGCGGGCCAATGATCAGGCCAACCGCCATGCTGCACAGGCCCGTCTCACGGCGAATTTCTTCGGCATAGGGCAGCTGGAACCCATAGCCGCGCGGGATGCGCTTGCTGCCCGTGGCCGAACCGCCGATGCCGCCCGAGGAGCAATCGACGACATCGACGCCCAGCCGCTTCATCGCTGCCGCGAAGGCGAGGCTGTCTTCCATCGTCCAGCCGCCATCCATGCCATCCACCGCCGAGATGCGGACAAAGACCGGCAAGGTCTCCGGCCAGGCGGCGCGCACGGCGCCGATCACCTCCAACGGGAAGCGCATCCGTCCGGCGAGGTCGCCGCCATAGGCATCGTTGCGCGTGTTCGACAGCGGCGAGAGGAACTGATGGAGCAGATAGCCATGGGCGCAATGCACTTCGACCGCATCGAAGCCGGCGGCGCGGGCGCGGCGTGCACCGGTAGCGAAGCCGTCCACGATGGCCGCGATGCCGGCGGCGTCCAGCGCAGCGGGGGTGATGAAGCCCTCGCCGATCGGCTTGCCCACGGCGGAGACGATGTCCCAGGGCGATTCGCCACGCGCGAACTGATCGGGGCCGAGCGGGCCATTGCCCTCCCAGGGCCGCTGCATCGACCCCTTGCGGCCGGCATGGCCCAGCTGGATCGCCGGCACCGCGCCCTGCCGGCGGATGAAATCGGTTATGCGCTTCAGCGGCGCGACATGGTCATCGGACCACAGGCCGAGATCGCCATGGGTGATGCGGCCCTCCCGCAGGACGGAGACGACCTCGGAGAAGACCAGCCCGAAGCCGCCCACCGCGAAGCGGCCGAGCTGGACCATGTGCCAGTCATTGGCGATGCCCTCGACAGCCGAATACTGGCAGAGCGGCGGCACCACGGCGCGGTTGGGGATGGTCAGGCCGCGCAGGGTCAGCGGGGAAAACAGCAGGGATGGCATGCGGGACGTCCTCCTGGTTCGGTTGGGTCCAGGATGGAGCGGGCAGGCCTACCCCGCCAGATGCCGCCGCCGCACCAGCCGGGGCAGCAACCCATCCACCGGCCCCGCCAGCACCGATGCCGCCCAGGCCCCGCCCGCGATCAGCACGATCGCGGGCCCGGTCGGCACATCCACATGGTACGACAGCAGCAGCCCCACCACCGACGACGCGACCGCGATCCCCACCGCCGCATAGGCCATCCCCGACACCTGCCGCGCCCAGTGCCGCGACGCGATCGCCGGCAGCATCATCAGCCCCACCGCCATCAGCGTGCCGAGCGCCTGGAACGCCGACAGCACGTTCAGCACCACCAGCGCCTGGAACACCATGTGCCACGCCCCGCCCCGCGCGCCCGTCGCCGCCGCGAAGGCCGGGTCGAAACATTCCAGCACCAGCGGCCGCCAGGCGAAGGCCAGCACCAGCAGCGTCAGCGTCGCCACACCCGCCATCAGCAGCAGCGCCGGGTCATCCACGCCAAGCACGCTGCCGAACAGGATATGCGTGATGTCGGCACCGCCACCGCCACCGATGGAAATGATCGCCACGCCCGCGCCGAGTGCGAGCAGATACAACGCGGCCAACGTCGCATCCTCCCGCCCGCCGGTCGCACGGGACAGTGCCCCGGCGCCGACCGCGACCAGCAGGCCGGCGACCAGCCCGCCAAACCACAGCAGCGGCGCGGAGAAGCCCGCCAGCAGGAAGGCCAGGGCGACGCCGGGCAAGGCGCCATGCGCCAGCACATCCGCCGTCAGGCTCATCCGCCGCAGCACCAGGAACACGCCGAGGATCGGAGCCGAGACGGACAGCGCCAGGCAACCGACCAGGGCACGGCGCAGGAAGCCGAATTCAGCGAAGGGGGCGATGAGAAGGTCGTGCATCAGACGGAAGGTTGGAGGGGCGTCGCCCCTCCAAGCCACCCCACCAAAGGCTTAAGGCCTTTCGAAACCACCCTTTGGCCATGGCCCGGGGGGTTGGACGCCAGGGGATCAGCGACGAATCTTGGCGCCGGATGACGCCGGACAAGTTCTGACATGACGGGCGCCAAGGTTGAGGTTTCCAAAGGCCTTAAGCCTTTGGTGGGAAGGGTCTGGGAGGGGCAAAGCCCCTCTCAGGAATCACGCAGCGCAGGCTTCCGCATCGTCCGCCCAGGCTTCCGCCATCATCCGCGCCTTCAGCCGATTGGCCGCGCACAACGCATCCCCGGTCGCGCCCCATGCGATGGCGTCCCGCGCGATCAGCAGCGTGTCGGGAAATTCACGCGCAACCAGGTCAAGGTCGTGCAGCACCGCCACCACCGTACGCCCCTGCCCGTGCCAATCCCGCACCAGCCGCAGAAGGTCGGCCGAGGTGCGCGCATCGACGGCATTGAAGGGTTCGTCCAGCAGCAGGATGTCGGCGTCCTGCACCAGCAGCCGCGCGAACAACAGTCGCTGCGTCTGCCCGGCCGAGAGCGAGCCGACAGGGCGCTTCTCGAACCCCGAAAGTCCCACGGCGGCAAGCGCCTGTTCAGCCAAGATCCGGTCGCCGGCGGATGCGCCGCGGAAGGCGCCGAGCCGCGGCCACAGCCCCTGCATCACCACGTCCAGGCAAGCGATCGGGAAAGCGCGATCCAACGCCGCGAGCTGCGGCAGCAGGGCGATGCGCGCGGCACCTTCATGGGCGATCGTGCCGCTGTCTGGCTTGTGCAGCCCGGCGAGCGCACGCAGCAGCGTGGTCTTGCCCGCGCCATTCGGTCCGACGACGGCAGTAAGGCTGCCGGGCGCGAAGCGGCCCGAGACGTGATGCACGGCGGCGCGCCGCCCATGCGTCAGCGTCAGATTGTCCAGCCTGATGCCGGCGGGGCTGCGCAGGGTGGTCATGCCGCCATGGCCCAGGCCACGCCCGCCCAGACCAGCGCCGCCACGCCGCCCGCCAGCACCAGCCGCGACGCGGCGGAGGCGGACAGAGCAAGGGGGTCGGGCAGCCGGGTCACCATGGCGTTATGATGTAACATGCGCTGCCCGCTGGGCAAGGGCGGCGCGGGGCCTTATCTCCGCAGGCGATGCAAGGCAGCCCCGCGATCCCCGACCCCGATGCCGACCTTCGCCGCAGCCTGCGGCGCCACAAGCTGTTCGCCACCGGCATGTTGCTGGCGATGGGGGGGCTGCTGGTCGGCACCTATTGGATGCCGGGGGGGTACTGGACGGACCTGCTTCAGGCCTCGGCGAAGGCCGGGGTAGTGGGCGGCCTGGCCGATTGGTTCGCGGTGACGGCGCTGTTCCGCCATCCGCTCGGCATCCCCATCCCGCACACCGCGATCGTGCCGAACCAGAAGGAACGGCTGGGCCGCGCGCTGGGGCGCTTCGTCTCGTCGCATGTCTTCACCGAATCCGAGGTGCGGCGGGTCATCGCGCAGCTCGACCTCGCGCGCATCCTGCAGCGCTTCCTCGCCGACCCGGCGGCGTCGCGCCCGGCGGCGATGGCCTTGGCGCGCAGCCTGCCGAAGCTGGTCGCGAGCCTGGAGGACGGCCGGGCGCGCAAGCTGCTGGTGCGGCTGCTGCCACGCATCGTCTCGGGCCCGGCCGGGGCGCGACTGGTTGCGCGCGTGTTGCGCGCCTTCGTCGCATCCGGCCGCCACCAGGAGGTGTTCAGCCTGGCGATCGGCCAGTTGAAGGTGCTGCTGACGGCGCGGGAGGATGCGCTGCGCGGCGTGATCGAAGCCCGCATCCGCGCCGAGGGTGGCGCCGTGATCGGCTGGCTGGCGGGGGCTACCGTCGCCAAGCGCATCCTGGGCGCGATCAACACCGAGCTCGGCAAGGTCGAACCCGAGGATTCCGACCTGCGCGCCGCTTTCGCCGAATGGCTGGGCCATGAGATCGAGCGTCTGGAGACCGACCCCGAGCGCGCCGCCGCCATCGGGCGCGTGCTGCGGGAAGCGCTGGCGCACCCGTCCGTCGCGGTCTGGCTGCTGGATGTCTGGGGGCGGCTGCGCGCGGCGATGGTGGCCGATGCCGCGCGGCCGGATGGGCGCACCGTCACCCTGCTGTCGGGCATCTTCGTCAATGCGGGCACGCTGTTGGCCGACGACCCGGCGGCACGCGACCGGCTGAACCAGGCTGTCGAAGGCATCCTGCTGACGCTGCTGCCAAGCGGCCAGGCGCAGCTGTCGGATTTCATCGCCGGCGTGGTTGGCAATTGGGATGCGACGGCGGCGGCCGACAAGATCGAGCTGCGCGTGGGCGCGGACCTGCAATACGTGCGGATCAACGGGACGCTGGTGGGGTTCCTCGCCGGCGGGGTGCTGTTCGCGGTGCTGAGCGCGGTGTTCGGGCGCGTGGCGAGTTAGAGCAGATCGCGCCTGACTGGAATCAGTCAGGCGCGTGAAGATGCTCGATCAAACAAGGGCGTAGAGCAGATCGGGCCTGACTGGAATCAGTCAGGCGCGTGAAGATGCTCGCTCGAACAAGGGCGTAGAGCGTGACCGGCGGCCCGGGTCCCGAGCCGCCGGCATCAGTCGCGGATCGCTAGCGCTGCTGCGCCGACAGTTGCGCCACGGAATTGGCGAAGCTGTCCTCCACCACCCGGAACCAGGTCTGCTGGTCCAGGCGGAAGCGGTCCCACTGCGCGTGGATTTCCTTGAACCGGGCGTTGCGGGCGCCGAGCTCGGCATAGAGTTCCTGCGTCCCGCGATAGCAGGCGGCGAGCACGTCGCGCGGCCACTGACGCAGCTGCGTGCCCGATGCGATCAGCCGCCGCAGCGCCGGCGGGTTCAACGCGTCGTACCGCCCGGTCATGAAGATGTAGCCTTCATGGCAGGCCGTCTCGAGTGCCGCCTTGAATTGCGGGGGCAGGCCCTCCCAGGCGGCCAGGTTGACCATCATCGTCAGCGATGCGCTCGGTTCCCACCAGCCGGGGAAGTAGTAGTACTGGGCGACACGGTTGAAGCCGAGCTTCTCATCGTCATAGGGCCCGACCCATTCGGCACCGTCGATCACGCCACGTTCCAGCGCCGGGTAGATGTCCGCCCCGCCAAGCTGCTGCGGCACGGCACCGAGCTTCGCCAGCACGTCCCCCGCATAGCCGGCGACGCGGAACTTCAACCCGCGCAGATCCTCGACAGTACGGATTTCCTTGCGGAACCAGCCGCCCATCTGCGCGCCCGTATTGCCGGCCATGATGGCGCGCACGCCCTGGTCGCGGAACACCGGCGTCATCAGCTCCTGGCCGCCGCCATTGTGCCACCAGGCGAATTGCTGGCGCGAGTTCAGCCCGAAGGGCACGACCGACCCGAAGGCCAGCGAGGGGTCCTTGCCGTTGTAGTAATAGGGCGCGGAGTAGCCGATCTCGACCGACCCCTGCCCCACCGCATCGAGCACCTGCAGGGCCGGGACGATTTCGCCCGGCGCAAAGGGCTGGATCTGGAAGGCGCCCTCGGTGATCTCCGAGACCCGGCGGCAGATATGTTCCTGCGTGCCGTACAGCGTATCGAGCGACTTGGGGAAACTGCCGGGGCAACGCCAGCGGATGCGCGGCTGGGTTTGCGCAAGGGCCGGTGCGGCAACGGTTGCCATGGCGGCGCCGGCAGCGCCCCCGGCGACGAAACGACGACGATCCATTCCTGGTCTTCCTCCCACGGGGCTTTGGCCCGGATGGCGCCAGAATGGCCGCGCCGATGGCGGCGCGCAACGTCAGCCCTCGCGGACTCCCTGGGCGCGCCAGAAGCCGGGGGCGTGACCCACACCGACCATCAGAACGTCACCCGCCCCGCCGCGGCCAGCGCCAGCAGCAGCGACGCGACATGCGTCGATTGCTGCACCCCCCCTTCCTGGATCAGCCGCAACAGATCGTCGACGGGGATCAGCTCGACGGCGATCTCCTCCCCATTGTCGAAGGACTGCACGCCATTGGGCTGCGCGCCCAGGGCGAGTACCGTATGCACGCGGTTGGTATGCGTCGCGGGGTTCGGCCGCAGGCTGACCACGCGGCGGAATTCGCGCGCGGCGTAGCCGGTCTCCTCCTGGAATTCGCGCCGGCCGGCGATGATGGGGTCACCGCCATCGGCGGCATCCATCACGCCGCCGGGGAGTTCGAGATGCACCTCCCCTGCCCCGTGGCGGTATTGGCGGTTCATCACCAGCCGGTCATCGTCGGTCAGCGCCACGACATGCACCCAATCCGCATATTCCAGGATGTAGAACGGGTCGATCGCGTCGCCATTGGCGGCGACGCAGCTGTCCGCGCGCACGCGGATCCAGCGATCCGCCAGCACGATTCGGCTGGCGGTGACGGTCCAGGGTTTGAGCGTGGTCATTCCGCCGCGATCTGCTGCGCCTGGGCATAGGCTTCGAGCGGTGCGCAGGAACACACCAGGTTGCGGTCGCCATAGACATTGTCCACGCGCTTGACCGGCGGCCAGTATTTGCGCGCCTTGACGAAGGGCAGCGGGAAGGCCGCCTGTTCGCGCGAATACGGGTGCGGCCAATCGGCGGCCGCGATTTCGGACGCGGTGTGCGGGGCGTTCTTCAGCGGGTTGTCGGCCTTGTCCATGCGGCCCTGTTCGACCGCGCGGATTTCGGCGCGGATGGCGACCATCGCATCGATGAACCGATCCAGTTCCGCCTTGGGCTCGCTTTCGGTTGGTTCGACCATCAGCGTGCCGGCGACCGGCCAGGACATGGTCGGCGCGTGGAAGCCGTAATCCTGCAGGCGCTTGGCGATGTCCTCGACCATCACGCCGCCGCCCTGTTGGAAGCCGCGGCAATCCAGGATGCATTCGTGCGCGACCATGCCGTTCATGCCGCGATACAGCACCGGAAAATGCGCTTCGAGGCGCTTGGCCATGTAGTTGGCATTAAGGATGGCGACCTGCGTCGCGCGCTTCAGCTCCTTGGCACCCATCATGCGGATATAGGCATAGGAGATGGTGAGGATCGACGCCGATCCCCACGGGGCGGCGCTGACCACGATATCCTTCGATCCGCCGCAATCGACCAGCGGATGGCCCGGCAGGAAGGGTGCGAGTTCCGCCGTGACGCCGATCGGCCCGACACCGGGACCACCGCCGCCATGGGGGATGCAGAAGGTCTTGTGCAGGTTCAGGTGGCAGACATCGGCGCCGATGGTGGCAGGGCTGGTCAGCCCGACCTGCGCATTCATGTTCGCGCCATCCATATAGACCTTGCCGCCCTTGGCATGGATCAGGGCGCAGATCTCGCGGATCGAAGCCTCGAACACGCCGTGCGTCGAAGGGTAGGTGATCATCAGCGCGGCGAGGTTGCCCGCGTGTTGTTCGGCCTTCGCCTTCAGGTCGGCGAGATCGACGCTGCCATCACGATCCGTGCCGATCACCACCACGCGCATCCCGGCCATCGCCGCGGAAGCCGGGTTGGTGCCATGCGCCGAAGCCGGGATCAGGCAGATGTCACGATGCGTATCGCCACGCGACAGATGCCAGCCACGGATGGCCAGCAGCCCGGCATATTCGCCCTGGCTGCCGGCGTTCGGCTGCAAGGACACCGCCGCGAAGCCCGTGATGCGGCACAGCCAGTCGGACAGGCGATCGGTCAGCTCGCGATAGCCCTTCGCCTGATCGACCGGCGCGAAGGGATGGATGACGGAGAAGCCCGGCAGCGTGACGGGCACCATCTCGGCTGTCGCGTTCAGCTTCATCGTGCAGGACCCCAGCGGGATCATGCTGCGGTTCAGCGCGACGTCCTTGTCCTCCAGCGACTTCAGGTAGCGCAGCATCGCGTGTTCGGAATGATGCGCGTGGAAGACGGTGGCGGTGCAGAAGGGGGATGCGCGATCCAGCGCAGCGGGGATGCCGCCCGCGGTCGCGCCCGCCGCGCCGCCGATGACGGCGACCAGCGCGTCGAGGTCTTCGCGCGTCACCGTCTCGTCCAGCGCGATGCCGACGGTGGTGGTGTCGATGCGCGCGAAGTTGAAGCCGCGCTTCACCGCCTGCGCCATCAGCGCGTCGGCCTTGTCGCCGGCGTCGATCGCCACGGTGTCGAAGAAGGCATCGTGCTGCAGCGCGAAGCCGGCACCCTTCGCCGCGCCCGCGACCAGCGTCGCCAGCAGGTTCACGCGGCGGGCGATTCTCTTCAGCCCCTCCGGCCCATGCCACACGGCGTAGAAGCCGGCCATGACCGCCAGCAGCACCTGCGCGGTGCAGATGTTCGACGTCGCCTTCTCACGACGGATGTGTTGTTCGCGGGTTTGCAGCGCCAGGCGCATCGCCGGCGCGCCGGCCGCATCGACCGATACGCCGACAAGGCGCCCCGGCATCAGCCGCTTATGCGAATCCTTCACTGCCATGTAGCCGGCATGCGGCCCGCCATAGCCCATCGGCACGCCGAAACGCTGCGCGGAGCCGACGACGACATCGGCGCCCATCTCGCCCGGCGGCTTCAGCAGGCACAGCGACAGCGGGTCGGCCGCGACGATCGCGAGGCCGCTGCCGGCATGCACCGCGGCGATCTCGGCCGTCAGGTCGCGCACTTCGCCCGTCGTGCCGGGGTATTGCAGCACAAGAGCGAAGGGCTTCGCGGCCGTGACTTCCGCGACGACCGACGCGACCGGCACGAAGCGAACCTCAATGCCCAGCGGCGCCGCGCGTGTCGTCAGCACGGCCTTGGATTGCGGGTGCAGGTCATCGGCGGCGATCACCAGATCCGACTTGCCGCGCGTCGCGGCATGGGCCAGGTGCATCGCCTCCGCGACGGCCGTCGCCTCATCCAGCAACGATGCGTTCGCCACATCGAGGCCGGTGAGGTCGGTGATCATCGTCTGGAAGTTCACAAGGGCTTCCAGGCGGCCCTGCGCGATCTCAGCCTGATACGGCGTATAGGCCGTGTACCAGCCGGGATTCTCCAGCACGTTGCGGCGGATCACCAGTGGCGTGTGGGTGCCATGATACCCCATGCCGATCAGCGACTTGATGTCGGCGCGGTTGCGCAGCGCCATGGCGCGCAGCTCCGCGAGCAGTTCCAGTTCCGTCGCCGGTTCCGGCAACCCGGCCATGTCCATGCCCAGGATCGCCGCCGGTACGGTCTTGGACGCGAGGTCGTCCAGGCTCGACGCGCCGACGACCTTCAGCATCGCCGCGATCTCGGATTGGGAAGGCCCGATATGGCGCCGGGCGAAATCGTCGCCCGCTTCCAGCGCCGCCAGCGTGTCGAGCGCCCCGGTCATGCGAGCGTATCCACGAAGGCCGCGTATTCGGCTTCATCCATCAGCGCGGCGACCTCGGCGGGGTTGGACGCCTCGATGCGGAAGAACCATCCATCGGTGGTCGGCGCCGCGTTGATCGTGCCGGGATTCTCGCCCAGCGCGCTGTTCACTTCGACGATCTTGCCGGCGATCGGCGCATAGACGTCCGACGCCGCCTTCACGCTTTCCACCACCGCGATGGATTCACCGGCGGCGACCTCGCGGCCGACCTCCGGCAGGTCCACGAAGACCACGTCGCCCAGCGCGTTCTGCGCATGGTCGGTGATGCCGATGGTGGCGACGCCGCCATCCAGCCGCACCCATTCATGGTCCCTGGAGAATTTGGTCTCGGACATCGGTGCGTATCCTTCAGCGAGCGTAGCGATGGGGAATGAAGGGCATGGGGGCGACGACGGCCGGCAGGGCCTTGCCACGCACCATGAGTTCAAGGGCGGTGCCGTCGGCGGCGTGGTCACGGGCGACATAGCCCATCGCCATCGGGCCGTTCAGCGACGGGCCGAAGCCGCCGGACGTGATCTCGCCGATGGCGCTGTTGACGGGCGCGCCTTGCGGCGCGACGCCGCCCGGCGTGTGGATTGGCGTGTGCCCGCGTGCCGGCTGGCGCCCCTCGGGCCTGATGCCGACGCGCAACCGCTTCGCGCCATTGGCGAGTTCGTCGCGCACGCGATCGGCGCCGGGGAAGTTCCATTCGGTGCGGCGGCGCTTGCCGATGGTCCAGGTCAGCGCGGCCTCGACCGCGCTCGTCGTCTCGTCGATGTCGTTGCCGTACAGGCAGAGACCCGCTTCGAGCCGCAGCGAATCGCGCGCCCCCAGCCCCGCCGGCAGCACACCGGGCAGCGCCAGCACGGCGCGGGCGAAGGCTTCGGCCTGCTCGGCGGGGACGGAGACTTCGACCCCGTCCTCCCCGGTATAGCCGCTGCGCGACACCAGCGCCGCGACGCCGGCGATGTTGAACGAACCGACACCCATGAACGGCAATTCGGCGATGCCCGGCGCGAGCGTCGCAATCGCCGCGACCGCGCCGGGTCCCTGCAAGGCGATCAGCGCGCGGTCGGGCAGCGGACGCAGCGTGACGCCGGCCGGGAGCGCCGATTCGATGCGCGGCAGGTCAACATGCTTGCGGCTGGCATTCACCACCAGGAACAGGCGTTCGCCGAGATTGGCGACCATGAAGTCGTCCAGGATGCCGCCATCATCGGTGGTCAGCAGTCCGTATTTCTGGCGCCCGGGCTTCAGCGACTGCACATCGGCGGGTGTGACGCGCTCCAGCGCCGCAGCTGCGCCTTCGCCGATCAGCTCGGCCTGGCCCATGTGGGAGACGTCGAACAGCGACGCGGCGGCGCGGCAATGCAGGTGTTCGGCCATGATGCCGGCCGGGTACTGCACCGGCATCAGGTACCCCGCGAAGGGCACCATGCGCCCGCCAAGCTCGCGGTGCAGCGACGCCAGGGGCGTTTCGAACAGGGTCTCGGTCGACGAATCGGCCACGGTGCCTCCCGCCGCTGTCGCGGCGACTGGGGTTCAGTCCGTGGCCCCCCTCTGTCTGATGGACCTGAGAGATTCGGCGGGGGCGTTGGCCTCGCCTTACTCCGTCGGTGCCACGGCGAACATGCCGCAGGCTTTCCAGAGGCCCCTTCCCCACGCGGCCCTTTGTGCCTGAGCGTTTCCGGGGGCCGGTTGCGCCTTCGGCGGAGGTGTCGCCACCTCTCTCTCCCGCGTGGGATCTTCGGGATGCGCCTTCCTGACAGATCGATAGCGCTTTGTCATGCCCTCAGGCACCGCGCAGGGCCCATTCCGGCGGGCCTTTCGCCGCATTGTGCCACCGTGCCCCAGACCATCCGGCCGCAGGGGGCACCGTTACGCGAAACGCTGCCAGGCCTGCGTCACCGCTGGTGGACGCAGCGCGAAACGCCAGGTGCAGCCGGACTGCGTCTGGTCGTGAATACGCGCGATCGGCAGGCCCGCCAGCGCACACATCAGCAGCGTTCCGGTGCCGCCATGGCCCACCAGCGCCAGCCCGCCGCCGGCATGCGCGGCGACGATCTCCCGTGCTGCCGCGACGATGCGCGCCTGGGCGTCGACTGCGCGCTCCCAGCCCTCCACGCTCTCGCCGGGGCGGGCGAAGAACGCATTCGCCAGCCGTTCGAAATCCTCGTGCGGGCGGTATCCGGTGCTGGATCGATCCATCTCGGCCAGGCCCGGATGCACCTGGACCGGCAGGCCGAAGCGTGCGGCCAGGATGCCGGCGGCCTCGATGGCCTTCGTCTCCCCGCTGGCCCACACCGCAGAAAGCCCTTCCAGGCCTGGGTCGGAAGCGAGGCGCCGCATGCGCCCAATACCCTCCGGTGCCAGGTGCCAGCGCGGCACCGGGGTCGCGGGGTCGATGACGACCTCCGGATGCGAGACGAAGATGCCTTGCTCGAACATGGCCTTCACGCAATGCCCCAAAGACGCGCGCCCGGCGTCCGGGTGGCGGATCCCTATCGCGGGCCGCGGCGCCGATTCGTCGCCAGTTCCTCCGGGGTCAACTGGAAGGACAGGCGGACATTGTGTTCCTCGACGCGGCGTTCATCGACCGGGAAATTCAGCGACACCGGGCGGCTCTGCACCCGGATACGGCTGGAATTGCCCGTGAAGGTCACCGGCGTGACGAATTCCTGACGGTCGATCACCTGGGCATCGCCGGTATCGGTCACCGCGATGAACCACGGCAGCGTCACGCTGCGCTGGCCGCCGCCGGCCGGGCCGCGTTCCACGTCGAAGATGGCGCTGACGGCAACCGCCACGGATTGCCGCCGGCTGGTGTAGTCGCAGCTCGCCTGGAAGCCGATCAGCCGCGCATCGGCGGTCATCGCCGCCAGGTCCTGCACCGCGCCGGGGCGATAGCGCGTCAGATCCGCCCCATCGGCCAGCACCGTGATGCGTGGGCAGGGCGCCGGCGGGCTGTTCGAAAAGCTGCTGTTGCCACCACATCCGCCCAGCAGCGTCACCGCCGCCAGGGCCATCGCCAGATCGCGCCGCATGAATCCCACCCCTTCTGCCCCCTTTGAACCGAGGCGCCCCATCTATAG
>JALHQB010000042.1 GCA_022842185.1 Acetobacteraceae bacterium | reverse complement strand
GGGCGGTCCTTTGGCTCTCCGGCGATCTCAAACGATCCAGGGGCAATCAGGATCCGCCCCGCCGCACGACGGCGAGCGGCCAAGCTTGGCCGCTCGCCGTCTCTACACACAAGGGGCAAAGCCCCTCTCCGAGGCACCACGCTGCCGTTACTGATACCCCTGCATCATCCCCCGCACCCGCGGATAGATCTCATTCTGCCACCGCCGCCCGGCAAACACGCCATAATGCCCGACGCCCGTCTGCAGATGATGGCTGCGCATCGTCGTCGGCAGCCCCGAGCATAGGTCGAGTGCCGCCATCGTCTGCCCGATGCCGCAGATATCGTCCTTTTCGCCTTCCACCGTCATCAGGCCCATCCGGCTGATGGCACGCGGCTGCACCGGGCGGCCGCGATAGGCCAGCGTGCCGGTCGGCAGGTCATGCGTCTGGAACACGCGCTCGACCGTCTCGAGGTAGAATTCCGCCGGCAGGTCCATCACGGCGAAATACTCGTCATAGAAGCGCCGATGCGCCTCCGCCGCCTCGCGCTCGCCAGACGCCAGGTTGCGCCAGTACGTCTCATGCGCCGCGATGTGCCGCGCGATGTTGAGCGACATGAAAGCGGTGAGTTGCGTGACCCCCGGATAGACGCGCCGGCCCGCCCCCCGATTGCCGAAGGGCACCGTCGCGATGAGGTTTTTCTCGAACCAAGCCATCGGCTTGGACGAGGCGAGCCGGTTCACCCGGGTGGGGTTGAGCCGTGTGTCGATCGGCCCGGCCATCAGCGTGACCGAACGAGGGCGCAGCGGATCCCGGTCCTCATGCATCAACGCCGCGGCGGCGAGCACCGCGACCGAGGGCTGGCAGACCGCCAGCAGATGCACGCCCTGGCCCATGGCGCGGACAAAATCCATGATGTGCTCGACGAAGTCGTCGAACCCGAAGATGCCGGCCGAAAGCGGGACGTCACGGCCATTGTGCCAGTCGGTGACGTGCAGGTCGAAATCCGGCAGCAGCGTCTCGGCGGTCTGGCGCAGCAGCGTGGCGAAATGCCCCGACATGGGCGCGACGAGCAGCAAGGGCGGCTGGCGAACGGCGATGTCCTTGCGGAAGCGCAGCAGGGTGCCGAAGGGGGTGGTCAGCACCGCCTCCTCCTCGACCGCCACGTCCCGGTTGCCGATGCGCGTGGTGTCGAGGCCAAAGGAGGGGCGCTTATGCGTGGTGCGCGCGCCAGCGAACAAGTCGAACCCCGCCATCATGCGCCGCAGCGATGGCGAACGGTCGCCGCCCGCCCCGCGCATCAGCGCCGTCATCCACGTCGCATGCCCGCGGAAGGGTGCGAGGGCACGCGCATGGCCGTCGTACATCGCGTACATCATGGGTCGAAGCCACCTTCATGCCGAATGGCTGGTCTGCCGGCCGCGCATGGTACTAATGTTGCACCGCAATCTTGCATTGCAGCAACACCCAGTGCTCGGAGCGCGGCATGGCCCAGGCGACACTTCTGATCACCAGCCGCAATTATTCCTCCTGGTCGCTGCGCGGCTTCCTGCTGGCGCGGCTGTCCGGGTTGGATTTCGTCGCCAGGACCATCTCCTGGGACGACCCTGCCGCGCGGGAGGAATTGCTGCTACGCTCCTCCTCCATCCGCTACCCCTGCCTCGAACATGATGGCGTGCGGGTGTGGGATGTTCTGGCGATCGCCGAATACCTCAATGAAATCTTCCCTGCCGCCGGCATGCTGCCCGCGGACCGGCAGGCGCGCGCGCTGTGCCGGTCGATCTCCGGGGAGATGCATTCGGGCTTCGCGGCGCTGCGCGCTTCGCTGCCGATGAATCTCAAGGCCTATCGCCCCGGCTTTGCCATCTGGTCGGGCCCGCGCGCCGACATCGATGCGATCGAGGCGATCTGGGACGACCGCATCGAACGCAGCGGCGGTCCATGGCTGTTCGGCGCCACGCCATCCATCGCGGACGCCATGTACGCCCCTGTGGCGACCCGGTTGCGGACCTACGACGTCACGCTGGGCGCCAAAGGCTCGGCCTATATGCGCCATGTGCTCGCCTGGCCGGACCTGGTGGAGTGGACGGCCGATGCGGCATCCGAACCCGAGGAGATCGCGGAACTCGAGGTCGAATTCTGACGCCAGCCAAGCGGCTGACCGATGCCGGCGCGGCGGCTCACCACTCGCGTGGCGGATGGAAGGCATGGTTCCTGCGGTGCGCGACCCCCGGCTTCTGAGGACCCGAGCGCGGCTTCACCACCACTTGGACCACGCCACCCCGATTGACCAGTGGCTCACGCGGGCGTCCAGGGTCGGAGCAGCCGCCCGGTCCCTGGCATCGCTGGCCCCGAAGTCGCCCAGTCACGCCGCGATGCGGCTTCAGCCCACCTTCGCGTCGGCCGGCCACGGCACCGGCGCGGGCACATCGCAGGGGCCTTCCGCGTCCTGGCTGCCGAAATTCGCCGGACCGACCACTTCGAGATATTCCATGTCGGGCGAGTAATCATACAGGTAGTGCACGATGCCCGGGCGCTGGTGCACGCAGTCGCCGGCCTCGACCAGCGTGATCTTGTCTTCGTACATGAACTTCGCCCAGCCCTTCGTCATGAAGACGATCTGGAACTCGGCCTGGTGCGTGTGCCAGCCGGTGCCCTTCTCCGGTGCCTCGTTGGCGCGCACCAGATGGGCGATGACCCGCCCGCCGGTCGCCGCCGCGACACCAAGGTCGCGATAGGCGAAGAACGACCGCAACCCATCGGTCCGCCACGGCACCTCGCCGGATTTCACATGGGAAAACAGGTTCACGATCGGAGCGTCGAGCATCGCACAGCCTCCTGCAGGCGCCGGTGGCCGCGAGGGGCCGGCGTGGGGGTGAACCGGTGGATTGGCATTCCTCTGGAAGCGGCAGTTTCACGCCGTTCCCGGCCAGCCCGCAACCATTTTGCTGCGCTGCATGCATCGTCTCTTCGTGACAATAGACACGGCGCGCCGGGGTGGTCCCTGGCAGCATGGCGAACTCGAACCGTGATGGAGGCCCTGGTGATCGAACTCGCCCTTCTGATGTCGGGGCTGACGGCGCTGCTGCTGCGCGCCACCCGGCATGTCCGCGCCATCCCGGCGCCCGACACGCAGGCGGAACGGGCAGGGGCGCCATCGTTGCATCCCCGCCGCTGAAACCGCCCACAGACAGGCCGCCCGGCCCCGCGCTTCCCTTGGGCCACTGCCGCCCCCATCATGTGGTCCAGAATTGGAGGACCGACCATGACCGTGCAGGGAAAAGGCCAGCGGCTCGACACGCCGGATGACGCGCGCCGCGTCGAGATCCTGCATGCCCTCGAACGCAAGTTGCTGTGGCTGAGCGCATGGATGATCCACCACGCCAACCATATCCGTCCCAACCGGGATGGGCTGAAGGTGGGTGGCCACCAGGCATCCTGCGCATCGTCGGTATCGATTCTCGCGGCGCTGTATTTTTCCATCCTGCGCCCGGCCGACCGCGTGGCGGTGAAGCCCCATGCCGGACCGGTCTATCACGCCATCAACTACCTGTTCGGCCGGCAGGACCGCGAAAGGCTGTCCACGCTGCGCCAGTTCCACGGTATCCAGCCCTACCCGTCGCGCGTGAAGGATGGTGCCGAGGTCGATTTCTCCACCGGCTCCGTCGGGCTGGGCGTCGCACTCGCCTCCTTCGGTTCGCTGGTCCAGGACTATGTGCGCCTGCACAACCTCGCCCCCGAAGGCCTGCCCGCCGGGCGCCATGTCGCGGTGGTCGGCGATGCGGAACTCGATGAGGGCAACATCTACGAGGCCTTGCTGGAGGGCTGGAAGCACGACATCCGCAATGTCTGGTGGGTGGTGGACTACAACCGCCAATCGCTCGATTCCGTGGTTCCCGACCGGCTGTTCGGACGGATCGAGGGCCTGTTCCGCGACATGGGCTGGAACGTCGTCACCATCAAATACGGCCGGAAGCTGGAAGCCGCCTTCGCGCGCCCCGATGGCGAGCATCTGCGCCGCTGGATCGATGACTGCCCCAACAGCCTGTATGCCGCATTGACCTTCCAGGGCGGTGCTGCCTGGCGTTCGGCGCTGCTCGCCGAACTCGGCCGGATCGCGGGCATCCGTGCCATCATCGACCCGCTGACCGATGATGAACTCGCCGAGCTGATGAACAATCTCGGCGGCCACGACATCGAGACGCTGACGGAGGCGTTCCGCACCCAGGATGCCGAGGGCGACCAGCCGACCTGTTTCATCGCCTATACTGTAAAGGGCATGGGCCTGCCCTTCGCCGGCCACAAGGACAACCATTCGGGGCTGATGACCAAGGAGCAGATGGAGACCTTCCGCTCCGTCATGGCGATCCGACCCGGCCATGAATGGGATCTGTTCGAAGGCCTCGATATCCCCGAAGCCGAGATGCGCGACTTCCTGGCCGCCGTGCCCTTTGCGGAGAAACTGACGCCGGAAGGCCGCAGCCTGGTCTCGCCCACGATCCATGTGCCGGCGGTGTTCAACGCGCCGAAGATCGGCGAAGGCCGCAAGCAATCCACCCAGGCGGCCTTTGGCGACATCCTTGCCGAGATTGGCCGCGGCAATGGTGAGTATGCGGACCTCGCCAAGCGTATCGTCACCACCAGCCCGGATGTGACGGTCTCCACCAATCTCGGTCCCTGGGTGAACCGGCGCGGCATCTTCGACCGGCACAAAAAGAACGACGTGTTCCGCGATGCCAAGCTGGCATCCGCCCAGCGTTGGGGCATGTCGCCTGAAGGTCAGCATGTCGAACTCGGCATCGCCGAACAGAACCTGTTCCTGATGCTGGCAGGGCTGGGGCTGGCGGATCGGCTTTACGGGGCGCGGCTGCTGCCGATTGGCACCGTCTATGATCCCTTCGTGAATCGGGGGCTCGATGCGCTGATTTATGCCTGTTACCAGGATGCGAGATTTCTTCTGGTTTCAACGCCTTCCGGGCTGTCGCTCGCACCCGAGGGCGGGCAGCACCAGTCGGTGAATACGCCCTTGATCGGCATGGCCGCCGATCGGCTGGCGAGTTTCGAGCCTGCTCACGGCGATGAACTGGCCATCCTGCTGCGCCATGCCTTCGATCATATGCAGAAGCCGGATGGGTCGGCGGTTTGGCTGCGGTTGTCCACGCGGGCGCTGGAACAGCCGGCGCGGCCGCTGGACCCGGCGGCGGTGATTGCCGGGGCGCATTGGGTGGTGCCGCCGGCCGAAGGGGCGCGCATCGCCATCGCCTATCAGGGTGCGGTGGCGCCGGAGGCTGTGGCGGCCTTCGAGGAGTTGCGGAGCGAGGACCCCGGCGCGGGCCTGCTGGCAATCACCAGCCCTGACCGGTTGCATGCGGATTGGCTGGCGGCGCGGCGGGGTGCGCGCAGTGGCGCGCCGCGGCAGTCGCATATCGAACGCATCCTCGCACCGCTGTCGCGCGATGCGGCCCTGGTGACGATTCTGGATGGCCATCCGGCGGCCCATGCCTGGATGGGTGCGGTGCGCGGGCAGCGCGTTGTCCCGCTGGGTGTGGACCGCTTCGGCCAGGGCGGCGATCTGCCCGACCTGTACCGCGAATACGGCCTGGATACCGACGCGATCCTGGATGCCTGCGCCGAGGCTTTGCTCGCCGACTGATCAACTGGCGCCAGGTGCCAAAAAAGGAGGGGGCTTCAGGGGGAGTTCTCTCCCCCTGACCTTCTTCCTCCCGCCTTATTCTACTCCGGCGTGATCCCCGCCCGCGCGATCAGATCACGCCAGGCCGGCACTTCGCGCGCAACGCGCTGCGCCAGCGCATCCGGCCCGTCGGGCCGGACGATGAAGCCGGCGTTGCGCATGCGCGCCTGGGTTTCGGCGTTTCCCATCACGGCGGTGGATTCGCGCGCCAGCCGGGCGACGATGTCGGGCGGCGTGCCGGCGGGCACATGCAGGCTGAGGAAGGTTTCGCTGACAAAGCCCGGAAAGCCGAGTTCCTGCATGGTCGGCACATCGGGCAGGTCGAACCAACGCTGCGGTCCGGTCAGCGCCAGCGCGCGGAGGTCTCCGGACTTGATCTGGGCGTGGGATGAGGCGAGTGCCGTGGCGCCGATCTCGGTGGTGCCGGCCAGCAGGGACTGAACGGCCAGCGCCGCGCTGCGATGCGTCACCTGCAGGAAGGTCACGCGGCGTTCGATGGCCAGCCTCTCCCCTGCCAGATGCGGGGTCGAGCCGGTGCCGGGGTTGGCGAAATGCAGCCCGCCGGGGGTTGCCCGCGCCTTGGCGATCAGGTCGTCGAGGGTCCTGATCGGGGAGTTGGCCCCGCAGAGGAACACGTCGGGCGATGCGCCGAGTTCAGTGATCGGCGCGAAGTCGCGGATCGGGTCGTAGCCCGGGTTGCGGAACAGGCTGGCGTTGACGACGAAGCCGGTGGACGGGACCAGAAGGGTGTAGCCGTCCGGCGCGGCACGGGCGGCAAGTGCCGTGCCGATATTGCCGCCCGCCCCGCCGCGATTTTCGATCACGATGGGCTGGCCGAGGGCCGGCGACAGGCCATGGGCCAGGATGCGGGCCACGACGTCGGTGGGGCCGCCGGGGCCGAACGGCACCACGATCCGCAGCGGCCGGTTGGGCCAGGCCTGGGCCAAGGCCGGTGTTGCCAGCAGGCAGGGCAGGGCGAACAACGACCGGCGCGCGAGACCGGAGCGTGGCGACTTCATTTGGTTTTCCTCCCGAGTATTTGGCGGAAGGCTGCGGTTGCCGCGCCGGCCGCGTCAAGCACCGTGGCCCCGCCGCCGGGCGCCGACCCGGCGTGGTCGGGCCATGCCCGTGGCGGTCGTCCGCCCGTTTGTCATCACTGTGCCTTGGAAACCCCGCCATCCTGCGCTACAGACCCGGCCTCTCCGCTACGCGGCGCCTTCCGTGGGCGGGCGTGGTGGAATTGGTAGACACGCTGGATTTAGGTTCCAGTGGCGCAAGCCGTGGGGGTTCGAGTCCCTTCGCCCGCACCAATCGGCGCCGCTGGGTTTTCTCTGGCTTTTTTGGATGGACGTCCCTCGATGCAGGTCACCGAGCTCGCGAATGACGGGCTGAAGCGCGCGTATTCCGTCACCGTTGCCGCGGGCGACCTCGCCTCCGCGCGCGACAAGCGGCTGGCCGAGATCGCCAAGACCGTCACCATGCCGGGCTTCCGCCCGGGCAAGGTGCCGATGTCGGTGGTCAAGCAGCGCTACGGCTCCGCCGTGCTGGGTGAGGTGCTGGAGCAGTCCGTCACCGATTCGTCGCGCCAGGTCGTGACCGATCGCGGCCTGAAGCCCGCGATGCAGCCCAAGATCGAGCTGACCAACTTCGCCGAGGGCGCCGACCTCGAATTCCGCATGGATCTCGAGATCCTGCCCGACGTGCCGATGCCCGATTTCTCCGGGATCGAGCTGGAGCGGCTGAAGGCCGAACCGGCCGATGAGGCGATCGACAAGGCCCTGGCTTCCATCGCCGAGCGTAATGGCGAACTGGTCGATGCCGAACCCCGCGCCGCGGGCACCGGCGACATCCTGCTGTGCGACTTCACCGGCCGGCTGCCCGCCGACATGCTGAAGAACGGCCCGGGCCTGGGCGCCGTGCCCGGCAAGCCGGGTTCGCTGCCGACCGGCTGGAACATCGACAAGGTCGGCACCTTCGACACCGAGATCACCGCGATCGGCGCCGAAGCCGGCAAGCCGTATTTCGACCTGAAGGTCACCGGTTCGTCCGCCGAAAAGGCTACATTGCGCCTGCAATTCGCCCCGGCCGATGAGCTGCTGGTGAAAGGCGGCGACACGCTGACCCTGCTGACCGCGGTGCGCGTGACCGAAGGCGCGCTGCCGGCCGACGCCGAGCCCAAGCTCGGCTTCAACGAAATGTACAACGGCCAGGACATCCACCAGCGCGCCCCTGCGGCCGCTTCGGGTGCCGACCGCATGACCCTGACGCTGGCCGCCGGCGATGCCGAGGTGCAGGCGCTGCCGACCTTCGTCATCGTGATGCCCGGTGGCACGATGGACTTCACGCTGCGCGTCGGCCCGGCCCGGGTGTTCCTGGGTGCGGATGAACCCGAAGCGCGCATCTTCGCCGGCGGCACCGCCACCGACATGCCGATAGAAGTGGGCGGCCAGGGCTTCATCCCCGGCTTCACCGAACAGATGGACGGCATGGCGCCGGGCACGTCGCGCGACATCGACGTGGTGTTCCCCGGCGACTACGGCTCGGCCGAACTGGCCGGCAAGCACGCCCGGTTCACCATCGACGCCAAGGCGCTCAAGACCCGCACGCCGAAGCCGATCGACGACGAACTGGCCAAGGCCGTCGGCATGGACGACCTGGCCAAGCTGAAGGACGCCATCCGTTCGTCGCTGCAGCGCGAATACGACCAGCTGGCGCGGCTGAAGGTGAAGCGCGCGCTGCTCGACAAACTGGCCGACCAGGCATCCTTCCAGGTGCCGGAAGGCATGGTCGAGGCTGAGTTCACCCAGATCTGGCAGCGCGTGGAAGCCGATCTGAAGGCCGGTCGCCTTGATGCCGATGACCAGGGCAAGGACGAGGATACGCTGAAGGCCGAGTATCGCGGTATCGCCGAACGGCGCATCCGCCTGGGCCTGATGCTGTCCGAGATCGGACGCGTAAACAACGTCCAGGTCGGCCAGGATGAGATGCAGCGCGCGGTGTACCAGGAAGCCGCGCGCTATCCCGGCCAGGAACAACAGGTGCTGGAATTCTTCAGCAAGAACCCGCAGGCGGCCGAGAACCTCCGCGCTCCGCTGTTCGAGGAAAAGGTGGTCGATTTCATGCTCGAACTCGCCAAGGTCACCGACCGGACGGTGACGCCGGAAGAACTGTCCGCTACCGCCGCGTGACACCATGGCTTCCGGCCCGGTGCGCTGCATCGGGCCGGAGGCGCCACGACCTGACCGCGCCACCCACCCGATGCGAATCGCGGGGCGCGAAGGCCAGCGGCCCGACCACGCCGCGCCCGCCATCCGGCGGAGGCAGACACACAACTCCCCCTGCACTTTTTTCATGCAATGAGCGCGCTGGCCGCACCCCCGGCCGCCCGTGTCGAAGGAATTGCGCCGGTTTCACGGGACGCTCCTTGCGCGCCGCCCTGCGCCTCGCCTACATCGCTTAAGTGAACGAAGATGAGCGGCCGTATGCGCCGCCGGTACAGGGGAGTGATTCAAGGGTGACTGATGCCATCCTGGAGACGACCGGGCTGACGAAGGAGTTTCGCGGCTTCGTCGCCGTGAACGACGTCAACCTGTCCGTGAGACGCGGCACGATCCACGGGCTGATCGGCCCGAACGGCGCCGGCAAGACCACCTGCTTCAACCTCCTCACCAAGTTCCTCCCGCCCACGCGCGGGACCATCCGCTATGACGGGCGCGACATAACCGGAATGAAGCCGGCCGAGGTGGCGCGGCTGGGCCTGGTGCGGTCCTTTCAGATCTCGGCGGTCTTTCCGCATCTGTCGGTGCTGGAGAATGTCCGCGTCGCGCTGCAGCGCCAGCGCGGCGGGTCGTTCGATTTCTGGCGCTCGGATACGCTGCTGCGCGGCCTGGACGAACGCGCGCGCGCATTGCTCGAGGATGTCGGCCTGTCCGGCTACGCCGATCTGACCGCGGGCGAGTTGCCCTATGGCCGCAAGCGCGCGCTCGAACTCGCGACCACGCTTGCTCTCGACCCCGTGATGATGCTGCTGGATGAACCGACGGCGGGCATGACGCATGACGATGTGGGCCGCATCGTCTCCCTGATCCGGCGCGTGGCCCAGGGCCGCACGGTTCTGCTGGTGGAACACAACCTGACCGTGGTGTCGGGCCTGTGCGACTACATCACCGTGCTGGCGCGCGGGCGGGTGCTGGCGGAAGGCGACTACGCCACGGTCGCGGCCAACCCGGATGTCATCGCCGCCTATCTCGGCACTGAAGAGACCACGGAGGCCGCCCATGGCTGACGCCCTTGCCGACCTGCCGCCCAGCGCCGCGCCCGATGGCGCCACGGCGCTGATGAGCGTGCGTCGCCTCGAAGCCTGGTACGGCGAAAGCCACGTCCTGCACGGCGTCGATATCGACATCCACGAAGGCGAGGTGGTCACGCTGCTGGGCCGTAATGGCGCGGGCAAGACATCGACGCTGCGGTCCATCATGGGCCTGGTGCCGAAGCGGACCGGGTCGATCAAGCATGCCGGCCAGGAACTGATCGACGCACGATCGGACGTGATCGCGCGGTCGGGCATCGCCTATTGCCCGGAGGAGCGTGGAATCTTCGCCTCGCTCGACGTCACCGAGAACCTGATGCTGCCGCCGGTGGTCCGCCCGGGTGGCCTGCCGGTGTCGGAAATCTACGAGCTGTTCCCCAACCTCAAGGAACGCGCGCGCAGCCAGGGTACCAAGCTGTCAGGCGGCGAGCAGCAGATGCTGGCAATCGGGCGCATCCTGCGCACCGGGGCGAAGCTGCTGCTGCTGGATGAACCCTCGGAAGGCCTCGCGCCGGTCATCGTGCAACAGATCGGGCGCACCATCCGCGAGTTGAAGCGCCGTGGCTTCACCGTGCTGCTGGTCGAACAGAATTTCCGCTTCGCGCAGACCGTCGCCGACCGCCACTACGTGATGGAACATGGCAAGGTGGTGGACATGGTCCGCAATGCCGACCTCGCCAGTTCCATGGGGCGGCTGCAGGAATACCTCGGCGTCTGATGCCCGCCGCACCCGGCACGCCGATCTCGTTGGAGGTGAACCCATGACCGACCTATCCCGCCGAGGCGTCCTGACCGCCGGTGCCGCCGCCGCCACATGGGGCGCGCTGCCGCTGGCGCGGGCGCGTGCGCAGGCCGCGAACACCATCAAGATCGGGGTCCTCAACGACCAGTCCGGGTTGTACCGGGACCTGTCTGGCCCGGGTTCAACCGCCTGCGCGCGGCAGGCGGTGCAGGAACTCGGCGAACTCGGCTTCAATGTCGAGATCGTGCAGGCCGACCATCAGAACCGCCCCGATGTCGGTTCGACCGTCGCGCGGCAGTGGATCGATCGCGACGGCGTCGATGTCATCATGGATGTGCCCACCTCCTCGGTCGCCCTCGCGGTGAACCAGGTGGTGAAGGAGAAGAACAAGATCATGCTGAATTCGGGTGCCGCGGCATCCGATCTCACCGGCGCCGCCTGCACGCCCAACACGATCCATTGGACCTACGACACCTACATGCTCGCCCGTGGCACGGGCGGGGCGATGGTGCGCGCCGGTGGCGATACCTGGTTCTTCATCACCGCCGACTATGCCTTCGGCCATGCGCTGGAACGCGACACGGCGGAATTCGTGCGTTCGGCCGGCGGGCGCGTGCTGGGGCAGGTGCGCACGCCGTTCCCCGGCACGACGGATTTCTCATCCTTCCTGGTGCAGGCGCAGGCGTCGCGCGCCAAGGTGATCGGCCTGGCCAATGCCGGCGGCGACACCATCAATTCCATCAAGCAGGCGGCGGAATTCGGCATCACGCGCCGGGGCGTCAAGCTCGCGGGTCTGCTGGTGTTCGTCACCGACGTCCATGCGCTGGGCCTGCAGACGGCGCAGGGCCTGGTGTTGACCGAAACCTTCTACTGGGACCTGAACGACAAGACCCGCGCCTTCACCACGCGCGTGCGCCCGAACATGCCGGGCAACACGCCGCCGTCCATGGTCCAGGCCGGCGTCTATTCGGCCGCGCTACACTACCTCAAGACCGTGAAGGACATGGGCGTGGCCGCGGCCAAGGCCGATGGCGCAGCGACCGTCGCGCGCATGAAGGCGATGCCCACCGAGGACGATGCCTTCGGCGCCGGCTCCATCCGCGTCGATGGCCGCAAGATCCACCCCGCCTACCTGTTCGAGGTGAAGAAGCCCGAGGAGAGCAGCGGACCGTGGGATTACTACAAGCAGTTGCAGGCCGTGCCGGCGGACGAAGCCTTCCGGCCGCTCGCGGCGGGTGGTTGCTCGCTGGTCCGGGGCTGACGCGCAACACAATCGATGAGCGGCGCGGCGGGAAACCCGCCCGTCGTGGCTGCCACATGACAGGGAAACGGTAATGACCGAGATGAACCGCCGCAGTATCCTCGCTGCGGGCGCCGCCTTCGGGGCGCTGCCGCTGCACCGCGCGCGCGCCCAGGCCGCGAATTCCATCAAGATCGGCGTGTTGAACGACCAGTCCGGCCTGTATCGGGACGTGAACGGCCCCGGCTCGGTGGCTTGCGTGCGGCAGGCGATCACAGACCTGGGCGCCACCCTGCGCGGCATGAATGTCGAGGTCGTGGTCGCCGACCACCAGAACCGCCCCGATGTCGGCGTGAACATCGCCCGGCAATGGTTCGACCGCGACGGCGTGGACATGGTGATCGACGTGCCGACATCGTCGGTGGCGCTGGCGGTCAACCAGGTCGCGCGGGAGAAGAACAAGGTCTACATCAACTCCTCGGGCGCGACCTCGGACCTCACCGGCTCGGCCTGTTCGCCCAACACCATCCACTGGACCTACGACACCTACATGCTCGCAAAGTCCACCGGCGGGGCGATGGTCCGCGCGGGTGGCGATACCTGGTTCTTCATCACCGCCGATTATGCCTTCGGCCATGCGCTGGAACGCGACACCGGCAATTTCATCAGGGCAGCCGGCGGTCGGGTGCTCGGGCAGGTCCGCACGCCGTTCCCCGGCACGACGGATTTCTCATCCTTCCTGGTGCAGGCACAGGCATCGCGCGCGAAGGTCGTGGGCCTCGCGAATGCCGGCGGCGACACCATCAATTCCATCAAGCAGGCCGCGGAATTCGGCCTGACGCGGCGCGGGACGAAGCTCGCCGCGCTGCTGATGTTCATCTCGGACGTGCATTCGCTCGGCCTGGAGACGGCGCAGGGGCTGGTCTGCACCGAGACCTTCTATTGGGATCTCAACGACAACACCCGCGCCTTCACCGCGCGCGTGCTGCCCAACATGCCGCAGCAACTGCGCCCCGGCATGGGGCAGGCCGGCTGCTATTCGGGCGCGATGCACTACATCAAGGCCGTGCTCGAACTCGGCGCGGCGGCAGCCAAGGCCGATGGCGCGGCGACCGTCGCGCGGATGAAGGCGATGCCGGTGCAGGACGACGCCTTCGGCGCCACCTCGATCCGCGCCGATGGCCGCCGGATCACCCCGGCCTATTTGTTCGAGGTGAAGGCACCGGGCGAAAGCCGCGCTGCGTGGGACTACTACAAGCTGCTGCAGACCACGCCGGCGGATGAAGCTTTCCGCCCGCTGGCGGAAGGCGGCTGTTCGCTCGTGCGCAGCTGAACCTGCCCGGGCGGGGCAACGACCCCGCCCGGACCGGGCCTGCAAAAATAACACGGAGGAAGTCGCCTGATGGAAACCACCCGTCGCTCCCTGCTCGCCGCCGGTGCCGCCACCGCCGCCATCGCGCCACTGTCACGCGCCCGCGCGCAGGCGAACACCATCCGCATTGGTGTGCTGACCGACATGTCCGGCACCTATCGCGACAATACCGGCCCGACCTCGGTCGCCGCGACGCGGGAGGCGGTGGCCGAATTCGGTACCAGCCACGGCTTCACGATCGAGGTGCTGGAGGCAGACCATCAAAACCGCCCTGATGTCGGCTCCAATGTCGCGCGGCAATGGTACGACCAGGGGGTGGACGTCATCCTCGACGTGCCGACCTCCTCGGTCGGTCTCGCGGTCAACCAGATCGCGAAGGAGAAGAACAAGGCCTACATCAATGTCGGATCGGCCACGGCGGACCTGACCGGTCCGCAATGCACCGCAACGACCCTGCACTGGGCCTATGACACCTACATGCTGGCGAAGTCGACCGGTGGGGCGATGGTGCGCGCGGGCGGGGACAGCTGGTACTTTATCACCGCCGACTACGCCTTCGGCCACGCGCTGGAACGCGACAACACCAACTTCATCCGCGCCGCCGGCGGGCGGGTGCTGGGCGCGGTGCGTACGCCGTTTCCGGGCACGACCGATTTCTCCTCCTTCCTCGTGCAGGCCGCCGCCGCGCGGCCGAAGGTGATCGGCCTGGCCAATGCCGGCGGGGATACCGCGAACTGCGTGAAGCAGGCGGCGGAATTCGGCATCACCCGGCGCGGCATCAAGCTGGCCGCGCTGCTGCTGTTCCTCAACGACGTCAACGGCATCGGGCTGCAGACGGCGCAGGGGCTGGTCTGCACGGAATCCTTCTATTGGGACACCAACGACAAGACCCGCGCCTGGACGCAGCGCGTGGTGCGCCGCACGCCGACGAACTACCCATCAATGATCCATGCGGGCTGCTATTCGGGCGCGCTGCATTTCCTCAAGACCGTGGCGGCGATGGGCGTGCCGGCGGCCAAGGCCTCCGGGCTGGACCTGGTCAACCGCATGAAGGCGATGCCGACCCAGGATGACTGCTTCGGGGAAGGCACCATCCGCGTCGATGGTCGCCGCCTGATCCCGTCCTTCCTGTTCGAGGTGAAGGCTCCGGCCGAAAGCCGCGGGCCGTGGGACTACTACAAGCTGCTGCAAACCACCCCGGCTGACGAGGCCTATCGCCCGCTGGCCGATGGAGGCTGCCCGCTCGTGCGCGGCTGAAAACAAGCGTTACCACGACACGACGCGCGCCAAGACGCGTCGGTCAAACAGGGTAGGAAACACCAATGACCGACATCAACCGCCGTACCGTATTGGCCGCCGGCGCCGGGATGGGGGCATTGCCCTTCACCCGCGCCCGCGCGCAGGCAGCCAATACGATCAAGATCGCGCTGCTGTGCGATTTCTCAGGCACCTATCGCGACGTCACCGGACCCAACGAACTCGCCTGCGTCCGCCAGGCCGCGGCCGAATTCGCCAATCGCGGCTTCAACATCGAAGTCGTCTATGCCGACAACCAGAACCGCGCCGATGTGGGGTCCAACATCACCCGCACCTGGTTCGACACCGGCGGCGTGGATTGCATCGTCGATGGCGGCGCGTCATCGGTGGCCCTCGCGGTCAATGACGTGGTTCGTGAGAAGAACAAGGTCTATGTGAATTCGTCCTCGGCGACCTCGGACCTGACCGGCCGGGCCTGTTCGCCCAACCTGGTCCACTGGACCTACGACACCTACATGCTGGCCAAATCGACCGGCGGCGCGACGGTGCGCGCGGGCGGCGACAGCTGGTACTTCATCACCGCCGATTACGCGTTCGGCCATGCGCTGGAACGCGACACGGCGAATTTCGTGCGCCAGGCCGGTGGCCGTGTTTTGGGGCAGGTGCGCACGCCGTTTCCGGGCACAACGGATTTCTCATCCTTCCTGGTGCAGGCACAGGCATCGCGCGCCAAGGTGATCGGGCTGGCCAATGCCGGCAGCGACACCATCAACTGCATCAAGCAGGCGTCGGAATTCGGCATCACCCGGCGCGGGATCAAGCTCGCCTCGTTGCTGATGTTCATGCCGGATGTGCATTCCCTCGGCCTGGAACAGACGCAGGGGCTGATCTGCACCGAGACATTCTACTGGGATCTCAATGACCGCACGCGCGCCTTCACCCGACGCGTCGCGGGCCAGTTGCAGCCCAATGTGCCACTTTGCATGAACCATGCGGGCGGCTACGCCTCGGTGCTTCACTACCTCAAGGCGGTCGCCGACATGGGCGTGCCGCAGGCCAAGGCGAATGGCGCGGAGGTCGTCGCCCGCATGAAAGCGATGCCCTGCGACGATGATTGCTTCGGCCCTGGCAGCATCCGGCAGGATGGCCGCAAGCTGCATCCCGCGTACCTTTTCGAGGTGAAGTCTCCATCGGAAAGCCGCGGCCGATTCGACTACTATAAGGTCCTGCAGACGACGGGCGGGGACGAGGCGTTCCGCCCCATGGCCGAGGGCAATTGTTCGCTGGTGCGTAGCTGAGAAACCGACGGGCGGCAGGGCAGGGGCATCGTGCCTCACCCGCCGCCCGCCACGATGCGAAGGGACGGGTCATGGACTTCAATCGCCGCAGCCTGCTCGCTGCCGGTTCCGCTGCCACCATCGCACCGCTGTCGCGCGCCCGCGCGCAGGGGCAAGCCATCCGCATCGGCGTGCTGACCGACATGTCGGGGCCATACCGCGACACCACCGGGCCGGGCAGCGTGGTGATGACGCAGGCCGCCGGGGCCGAGATGGCCAATCGCGGATTCACGGTCGAGGTGCTGTCCGCCGACCACCAGAACCGGCCCGATGTCGGCGCGAACCTCGCCCGGCAATGGTACGACCAGGGCGTCGATGCCATCGTCGATGTGCCCACATCCTCCGTCGCACTCGCGGTCAACCAGATCGCGCGGGAGAAGAACAAGGTCTTCCTCAATTCCGGTGCCGCGACATCGGACCTGACCGGCGCGCAATGCAGCCCGAACACGGTGCATTGGACCTACGACACCTGGATGCTCGCCAAGGGAACCGGCGGTGCGATCGTGCGCACCGGCGGGGATTCCTGGTTCTTCATCACCGCCGACTACGCCTTCGGCCACGCGCTGGAACGCGACACGGCAACCTTCGTTCGTCAGGCCGGCGGGCAGGTGATGGGGCAGGTGCGCTATCCGTTCCCCGCGACGACCGATTTCTCGTCCTTCGTCGTCCAGGCTCAGGCGTCGCGCGCCAAGGTGCTGGGGATGGCCAATGCCTCCACCGACACCGTCAACACCATCAAGGCCGCGCGCGAATTCGGCCTGCACCGGTCGATGAAGCTCGCCGCCCTGCTGATGGGGGTGATGGACATTCATGCCCTTGGGCTGGAATCGGCGCAGGGGCTGCTGCTGACGGAATCCTTCTATTGGGATCTGAACGACCGGACCCGCGCGCTGACCCAGCGCACCCGCGCGGCCAACCAGAACCGCCCGCCCGCCATGGTTCCGGCCGGCTGCTATGGCGCCACGCTGCACTACCTCAAGGCCGTGGCCGACATGGGTGCGGCGGCGGCCAAGGCCGATGGCCGCGCCGCGGTCGCGCGCATGAAGGCCATGCCGACCGATGACGACGCCTTCGGCCCCGGCCGCATCCGCGAGGATGGCCGCAAGATCCACCCCGTATTCCTGTTCGAGGTGAAATCGCCCGCGGAATCCCGCGCGCCCTACGACTATTACAAGGTTGCCGCCACAACGCCGGCGGAGGACGCCTTCCGCCCGATGAATGAGGGCGGCTGCTCCCTCGTGCGTTCCTGACAAGGATCTGATCGTCGATGCTCGAATTCCTCGAGACCATTACCGGCGTACCAACGCCCTTGCTGTTCGGCCAGCTCCTGCTCGGGCTGATCAACGGCGCCTTCTATGCGATGCTGTCGCTCGGCCTCGCGGTGATCTTCGGGCTGCTCAACATCATCAACTTCACCCATGGCGCGCAGTTCATGATGGGCGCCTTCGTCGCCTGGATGCTGCTGGCCTGGGCGGGCATCGGCTATTGGGGCGCGCTCATCCTCGCACCGCTGATCGTCGGCGCCACCGGTGTCGTCATCGAGCGTCTGATGATCAGTCGATTGTACAAGCTCGACCACCTGTACGGGCTGCTGCTGACCTTCGGCATCGGGTTGATGATCGAAGGCGTCTTCCGCAATGAATTCGGCTCCTCGGGCCTGCCTTATCGAATCCCGGCGGAGCTGTCGGGGGCCTGGGACCTCGGCTTCATGTTCATGCCGATCTATCGCGGCTGGGTGGTGGTGTTCTCGCTCGTCATCTGCCTGGCGACATGGCTGGTCATCGAGAAGACGCGCCTGGGCGCATACCTGCGCGCAGCCACCGAGAACGCGCCGCTGGTGCAGGCCTTCGGCGTGAACGTGCCGCGCATGATCACCTTGACCTACGGGGCGGGCGTCGCCCTGGCGGCACTCGCGGGCGTGCTGGCCGCGCCGATCTATTCGGTCAATCCGCAGATGGGCACCAACCTGATCATCGTGGTCTTCGCCGTGGTCGTGATCGGCGGCATGGGGTCCATCCTGGGGTCGGTGATCACCGGCTTCGGCCTCGGCGTCGTCGAAGGCCTGACCAAGGTCTATTGGCCCGAGGCCTCGGCCACCGTCATCTTTGTCATCATGGCGATCGTGTTGCTCACGCGACCCGCCGGACTGTTCGGGAGGGCCTGACCCATGGCATCCGAGACCACCGCCGGGCCAATGCCCACCACCACCGCTGAGGCGCAGGGCCTGTGGGGCTACAGCCGTGCGCAATTCGTCGCGCTGCTCATCCTGATTGCCGCGCTCATCGCCGGGCCGTTCTTCCTCTATCCCGTCTTCCTGATGAAGCTGCTGTGCTTCGCTCTGTTCGCCTGCGCCTTCAACCTGCTGATCGGCTATGTCGGGCTGCTGTCCTTCGGCCATGCCGCATATTTCGGAATGGGCGGCTACATCGCCGGCTACACTGCCAAGGCTTGGGGTTTCACGCCCGAAGTCGCCGTCATCACCGGCGCTTTGGTGGCCGGTCTGCAAGGCTGGGTATTTGGCTGGATCGCCATTCGGCGCCAGGGCATCTACTTCGCCATGATCACGCTGGCGATGGCGCAGATGGTTTATTTCGTCTGCGTCCAGGCGCCCTTCACCGGCGGCGAGGACGGCATCCAGGCGATCCCGCGGGGGCGGCTGTTCGGCATCATCGACCTCGGTCCGGACATGAACATGTACTGGTTCGTCGCAGCGGTGTTCCTGCTCGGCTTCGTCATGGTTCATCGCGTCATCCATTCGCCCTACGGCCAGGTGCTGAAGGCGATCCGCGAGAACGAGCCGCGCGCCACTTCGCTCGGCTACCGCACCGATGACTACAAGCTGGTTGCCTTCATCCTGTCCGCGACGCTGGCCGGCGTGGCGGGCGGCGTGAAGTCGCTGGTCTTCGGCATCGCCACCCTGACGGACGTGCATTGGTCGATGTCGGGCGAAGTGGTGCTGATGACGCTGGTAGGCGGCCTGGGCACGGTGTTCGGGCCGATGGTGGGCGCGGCGGTGATCGTGACCATGCAGAACTACCTGGCCGAGATGGGCGCCTGGGTCACGGTGATCCAGGGCGCGATCTTCGTCGCGGTCGTGCTGGCGTTCCGGCGCGGGCTGGTGGGGGAGATTGCGAACCTGTTGAAGGTCAAGCTGTAGGCAGGGACCAGAGAAGGCATTGCCCACGAAACGGCGGGAATCCTCACCTTTGTGCCGGCCCGCCTCACCCGGCGCCAAGTGATCGCGGTCCAGGAGCCCGTTGGCTCCTGGCGGGGTGGTTTGGAGGGGCGGCGCCCCTCCATTCTTCACGACGTGCCTGTTTCATACGCAACGCCGCCGCAGCCCCCGTAATTCGCCCCGCCCAACCATCTTGCCCGAACCGCCCGACCGCGCGACGCTGCGCCGCAGCATTCGGACGCAGGGCGCGCATGACACGGAAATTCCATCTCGGCTGGTTCCTCCAGGGTTCCTCTGCCCAATCGTGGGGCGAACCGTGGACCGGGAATATCGGCACCGAATGGATGGTGCCCGACTTCTTCGCCGAGATGACGCGCAACCTGGAACGCGCCTGCTTCGACTATGTGTTGCTGGAGGATTCCTCCTATATCGGTGAATCCTATGGTGGGTCGCGGGAGATCTACCTGCATCACGGCCTGTCCACGCCGCGCCAGGATCCTTCGATCGTCGCGGCGCTGCTGGCCCATCAGACGAAACACATCGGCATCGTCACCACGCTGGGCACCTTCGCCTATCCGCCCTATCTGCTGGCGCGGCAGATCGCGACGCTTGACCAGGTCTCCGGTGGCCGCATCGGCTGGAATGCGGTGACCGGGTCTTCGGATTTCGCCGCGCGGAACTTCGGCCTGGATGGCATGCCGCCGCATGATGCGCGCTACGACATCGCCGATGAATACATGGAGGTCGTGCGCAAGCTGTGGGGGTCGTGGGAACCGGGCGCGATCGTCGCGGACCGTGAACGCGGCGTGCTGGTGGACCACACCAAGGTCCATGCCATCGACCACCAGGGCACCTACTTCAAGGTCCGTGGCCCGCTGAATTCCGGCCCCTGTGTGCAGGGCATGCCGGTCATCGCCCAGGCTGGCGGGTCGCCGCGCGGCCGCGCCTTTGCCTCCCAGCACGCCGATACCATCGTGGCGATGGTGAAGGGCACGGCGGGGATGAAGGCGTATCGCGATGACATCCGCGCCCGCATGGCCGGGCACGGCCGCAACCCTGATGACTGCAAGGTGCTGTTCCTCGTGTCTCCGGTGCTCGGCGATACCGAGGAAGAAGCCCGCGCCCGCCACAAGCGTCGCCTCGCCACGACCGAGGAGAAGATTGCCGTCCGCCTCGCGCATCTGTCCAAGATCACCAACCTCGATTTCGGCGCGCTTCCGCTCGACAAGCCGCTGGGTTCGCTGACCACCAATGGGCACCAACAGTCGCTGGACGAGTTCCTCAAGAAGGCCGGCAACAAGACCCTGCGCGAAGCGGCCGAGATCTATTCCGACGCCGGGTCCATCCCGCTCGTCGGCACGCCCGCCCAGGTCGCGGACCAGATGGGCGCGGCGATGGAGGAGATCGGCGGCGATGGCTTCCTAATGACCTCCAACGAAACATCGCGCCGCGTCATCGCCGAGATCGCCGACGGGCTGGTGCCGGAACTGCAACGTCGCGGATTGACGCGCACCGCCTACGACCACGCGATGTTCCGCGACAACCTTCTCGCCTTCTGAATGCCCGGCGGAAGGGCAGGGGTTGCGGAAAGCCTGGGCAGTCCATGCCGCTTCTGCCCGGTCCGCCTGCGATGGGGGACTTGCACAAACCCCCATCCCCGCGCTTCCTCATGCCATGACGACGCCCACCCCCGTGCTCGAGGTCGCCGGCCTGACGCTCGACTTTCGCCAGGACGGCCGGACCCTGCGCGTGCTCGATGGCGTCTCCTTCCGCGTCGAGGCGGGCCGGACGCTGGCGATCGTCGGTGAATCCGGCTGCGGCAAATCCGTCACCGCGCTCGCCGTGATGGGCCTGCTGCCGCCCACCGCCAGCATCGGCGGCGCCATCCGCCTCGCCGGGCGCGACCTCACCGCCATATCGGCCGAGGACCGGCGCAAACTTCGCGGCGGTGAGATGGCGATGATCTTCCAGGAACCGATGACCAGCCTGAACCCGGCCTTCACCGCCGGCGAACAGGTTGCCGAGGCGCTGCGCCTGCACCAGCGGCTGGACCACACCGCCGCTTTCGCCGAAGCGGTCCGCTCGCTCGACCGCGTCCGCATCCCCGACGCCGCCCGGCGCGCCCGCCAATACCCCCACCAGCTCTCGGGCGGCATGCGCCAGCGCGTGATGATCGCCATGGCGCTCGCTTGCAAACCCCGTCTGCTGATCGCCGACGAGCCGACCACCGCGCTCGACGTCACCGTGCAGGCCCAGATCCTCGCCCTGCTTGATGACCTCAAGCGCGAGACCGGCACCGCCGTGGTGCTCGTCACCCACGACCTCGGCGTCGTCGCCGACCACGCCGACGACGTCGCCGTGATGTACGCGGGACGCATTGCGGAACAGGCGCCGGCCGCGACCCTGTTTGCCCGGCCCGAACACCCCTACACCGCCGGGCTGCTCGGCGCGGCGCCAGGCGAAGGCATCCCGGGCGAACGGCTCGCCAGCATCGAAGGCACCGTGCCCGACCTGCGCAACCCGCCGCCAGGGTGCCGCTTCGCGCCGCGCTGCCCCTTCACCATCGCACGCTGCACGGACGCGGTCCCGCCACTGGCCGAAGTCGCCACGAACCATCGCTCGGCCTGTTGGCGCGCGCCACTCGACAGCGTGCTGGAAGAAAGCGCGGGGGAGGGAACTCCCCCGGACCCCCTCCTTTGCTTGTCTGTCAGCAGGGCAGCGCCGGCGGGGAACGCCGGCCCCTCCATCCGATGACCCAGCCGCTGCTCCAACTCAATGATCTCGCCAAGCGCTTCCCCGTCCGCGACGCGCTTGGGCGCAAGGCCGGCGCGGTGCATGCGGTGGATGGAGTCTCGCTGTCCGTCGCGGAAGGGGAGACGCTGGCGATCGTCGGCGAATCTGGTTGCGGCAAATCCACCCTCGGACGGCTGATGCTGAATCTCATCACGCCCGATGCGGGGACCGTCCGCTTCGCCGGCGACGACCTGACCAAACTCTCATCGTCCGCGCTGCGCGCGCGCCGGCGGGACATGCAGCTCATCTTCCAGGACCCTTTCGCCAGCCTCGACCCGCGCATGACCGTGGAACAGGCGGTCGCGGAACCGCTCCGCCTGCATCGCATCGTGCCCCGTAGCGAAGAACGCGCCCGCGTCGCGGACCTGCTGTCGCGCGTCGGCCTGCGCCCCGAACTGGCCCGCCGCTGGCCGCATGAATTCTCCGGCGGCCAGCGCCAGCGCATCGCCATCGCCCGCGCGCTGGCCTCGCAGCCGAAGCTGATCGTCGGGGATGAACCCGTCAGCGCGCTCGATGTCTCCGTCCAGGCGCAGGTGGTGAACCTGCTGTCGGACCTGATCCGCGACCTCGGCCTGACCTTCGTGATGATCAGCCATGACCTTGGCGTGGTGCGCCACATCGCCGATCGCGTGGCGGTGATGTATCTCGGCCGCATCGTCGAACTCGGGCCGGCGGACCAGGTCCTGTCCGCCCCGAAACACCCCTACACCCGCGCCCTGCTCGCCGCCGTCCCCGGCCACGGCACCAAGGCCCCGCCGATCGAAGGCGACGTCCCGTCCCCGATCTCCCCGCCGCCGGGCTGCCGCTTCCACACGCGCTGCCAGCATGCCGAGGCCCTCTGCCGCGTCACCACGCCGGAACTGACCGCCGCGCCGCACGCCGTCGCCTGCCACCTCGATGGCCGCCTGCCGCCGCCAGCCCCGCGGCCCGACCGGCTGGCGGGTGGCGAAAGGCTGCGCCGGCTGCAATCATTCTTCCGGGCCCCAGGCCCGCAACCGGGAGTGCCACAATGAAAACCGTGATCCGGGCCGCCCTTGCCGCGGCGGCGATGCTGCTTCCCGCCATCGCGCCCGCCAGCGCGCAGAACCTGCGCATCGGCCTTCGCGAGGACCCCGACATCCTCGACCCGACCCTGTCGCGCACCTATGTCGGCCGCATCGTGTACATGGCGCTGTGCGACAAGCTGTTCGACATCAACGAACAATTGGAGGTGGTGCCGCAACTCGCCACCGCGCATCGGTGGGAAAACCCGACCACCCTCATCATCACCCTGCGCGACGGCGTCCGCTTCCATGACGGGGAGGCGATGGACGCCGAGGCCGTCCGCTACTCCCTCAACCGCCATCTCACGATGCAGGGGTCGTTCCGCCGCTCCGAGATTTCGCAGATCGATCGCATCGAGGTGGTCGATCCGCGCACGGTGCGCATCGTGCTCAAGGCGCCCTCGGCATCGTTCCTGTCCGCGCTGACCGACCGCGCGGGCATGATCGTCAGCCCCAAGGCCGCCGAGGCCGCGGGCCGCAATTTCGGCAACCGCCCCGTCTGCGCCGGCCCCTTCCGCTTCGTCGAGCGCGTGGCCCAGGAACGGATCGTCGTCGAGCGTTTCCCCGAATACTGGGATGCGGCGAATATCCATTTCGACCGCGTCACCTACCTACCGATCCCCGACAACACCGTGCGGCTGGCCAACCTGCAATCCGGTGCGGTGGAATTCGTCGAACGCATGGAGCCCGACGACATGGCCACGATCGGGCGCAACCGCACGCTGCGCGCCCTCGCGGTAGATGAACTCGGCTACCAGGGCATCACCATCAACATCGGCAATGGCGAACGCGCCAACACCCCGCTCGGGCGCGACGCGCCGGTGCGCCAGGCCTTCGAACTGGCCATCGACCGTGCCGCCATCAACCAGGTGGTCTATGAAGGGATGTACACCCCGACGCGGCAGCCTTTCCCGCCCGCCAACCCCTTCCACGTCCGCGACTTCCCGCCCACCGAGCGCAATGTGGATCGCGCCCGCGCGCTGCTGCGCGAGGCCGGCGTCACCACCCCTTTCGCGGTGGAACTGACCGTCCCCAACAACCCGGATCTGCGCCAAGTGGGGGAGGTGATCCAGTCCATGGCCGCTGAGGCCGGCTTCGCCGTCACGCTGCGCGCGATGGAATTCGCCTCCTCCCTCCAGGCCGCGACGCGCGGCGAGTTCCAGACCTACCTGGTCGGCTGGTCGGGGCGGGTCGATCCGGATGGCAACATCTTCACCTTCTCCCGCACCGGGGGCGGGCAGAATGACGGCCGCTACTCGAATGCCGAGGTGGACCGCCTGCTCGATGCCGCGCGCATCGAACTCGATGCCGCCAAGCGCCGTGATCTTTACGCCCAGGTGCTGCGCATCTCGCTCGGCCAGGACACCAACCGCATCTATCTCTGGCACCGCAAGAACATCATGGCGCATCAGGCCCGTCTCGCGGGCTACCGGCCGATCTCCGATGGCATGATCCGCCTGCAGGGCATGCGGTTCCAGTAATGGGCATCTGGCTGCTGCGCAGGGTGGGGCAAATCATCCCCACCCTGGTGATCCTCTCGATCCTGATCTTCGGGCTGCAGCAGCTCATGCCTGGTGACCCGGCGATGATCCTCGCCGGGGAGGAACGCGGCGACCCGGCGGTGCTCGCCTCCATTCGCGCCGAACTCGGCCTGGACCGCCCGATCTGGCAGCAATACCTGCTGTGGATCGGCAAGGTGATGACCGGGGATTTCGGCTTTTCCTGGCGCATCCGCGTACCGGTGTCCGAACTGATCCTGACCAAGCTGCCGGTGACGTTCCAACTCGCCACCATGGCCTTCATCATCGCGATCCTGATCGGCGTGCCGCTGGGCATCGTATCGGCGGTGAAGAAGGACACGCCGGCCGACTGGGCGGCGAATGGCGCGGCGCTGTTCGGCATATCGACGCCGAATTTCTGGCTCGGGATCATGATGATCCTGTTCTTCAGCGTGGAACTCGGCTGGCTGCCGCCCTCCGGCTACGTCTCGATCTTCGAGGATCCCGTGCAGTCCCTCGCGACCACCATCATGCCGGCCTTCGTGCTGGGCACCGGCGTGGCATCGGTGCTGATGCGCCACACCCGCGCCGCGATGCTGACGGCACTCAGCCAGGACTACGTGCGCACCGCGCGCGCCAAGGGGCTGAAGGACCGGGTGGTGGTCTGGAAGCACGCGCTGCGCAACGCGCTGATCCCGGTGGTGACACTGGGCGCCATCGAATTCGGTCGGCTGCTGGCTGGTGCGGTGCTGACCGAGCAGATCTTCACCATCCCCGGCTTCGGGAAACTGATCGTCGATGCGGTGTTCAACCGTGACTATCCGGTCGTGCAGGGCGTGGTGATGGCGACGGCGCTGATCTTCGTGCTGCTCTCGTTGCTCACCGACCTGCTCTACATGGCGATAAACCCAAGGTTGCGGGCCGGATGAGCGCCACCGCCATCCCCATCGGCGAAAGCCCCACCCGCCGCGCCGTCAAGCGCTTCCTGCGGCATCGCCTCGCGGTGTTCGGCCTGATCATCGTCGTGGCGTTCATCCTGGTCGCCATCTTCGCCCCGCTGATCGCGCCCTATGATCCGCTCCAGACGTCCTGGACGCGCATCCGCCGCCCGCCATCCTGGGCGCATTGGATGGGCACGGACGAAAACGGCCGCGACGTGCTCTCCCGCGTCATCTGGGGCGCGCGGGCGTCGATGATGGCCGGCGTCGTCTCGGTCCTGGGGGCGATGATCCTTGGCGTGCCGCTGGGGCTGCTGGCGGGCCTCGCCGGCGGCTGGGTGGATGCCGTGATCTCCCGCATCGCCGATGCCATGCTGTCGGTGCCGTTCCTGATCCTGGCAATCGCGCTCGCCGCCTTCCTTGGCCCCGCGCTGGAAAACGCGATGCTCGCCATCGCCATCACGGCATCGCCGGTCTTCGCGCGCCTGTCGCGCGGCATGGCGCTGGAAGCCAAGTCCACCGACTGGGTCGAGGCCGCCCGCGCACTGGGCAACCCCGCCTGGCGGATCGCCTTTGTCCATGTCCTGCCCAACATCATCCCGCCGCTGCTGGTACAGGCGACACTCGCCATCGCCGAAGCGATCATCGCCGAGGCCGCGCTATCCTTCCTCGGCCTCGGGATGCAGCCGCCGAACCCATCCTGGGGGTCGATGCTCAATTCATCCCAGCGCTTCCTGACCCAGGCCCCCTGGCTGTCAATCTTCCCCGGCGTTACCATCATGGTCGTGGTCCTGGCCTTCAACCTGATGGGCGACGGGTTGCGCGATGCGCTCGACCCCCGCGCCGAGAAAACATGATTCAACTTCGCCAAGCGCCCGCCGCGCTGCCGCGTGGCCGGCGCCTCTACGTCATCGGTGACATCCATGGCTCCATCGCCAAACTGCGCGACCTGCACGGCCAGATCGCCGCGGACCTGCGAGCCCGCCCGGCTGCCTCCGCCTTGCTGATCCACCTGGGCGACTATGTGGACAAGGGCGACCAGCCTCGCGCCGTGGTGGATTATCTGATCGAACACGACCCCGTGCCGGACATCGAGATGCTGAACCTCACCGGCAACCATGAGGAAACCATGCTCGCCGCTCTGGATGGCGACGGCGCCGCGGCAGCCGACTGGCTGTGGGGCGGCGGCCGGACGACGCTCGTCTCCTGGGGCGTTGCCGAGGATGCCGAGCAGGCCACTTGGCCCGACCACTTCACCGCGGGCCAGATGCGCTTCTTCCGCCGCCTTCACCTGCATCACCAGGAAGGCGGCTACCTGTTCGTCCATGCCGGCATCCGCCCCGGCATCGCTCTGGCGGACCAGTCGCGGGAAGACCTGATCCGCATCCGCCACGACTTCCTGGGGTCTGAGCGCGATCACGGGGTGGTCGTGGTCCATGGTCACACGGCGGGCTTCAATCCCGTGGTGCGCGACAACCGAATCTGCCTCGACACCGCCGCCTGGTCCGGCGGCCCGCTCACCTGCGGCGTGTTCGAGGATGACCGGGTCGGCTTCCTGCAGGCGTGAGGCCGGCCCTCGCCCGCCCCCGATCACCCCCGCCGCACCGGCCCCACCTCAGCCTGCGGCACCCGCAGGAACGACAAATCCATCGCATAGGGGCCGTTCGGGTCGCCCGGGTCGAAGGCCACCTGCACGCTGTTCATGCTGCGCATCTGCGGCACCGGGTCGAAGGGGATCGGCGGGCTTTCGAACAGCCGCTGCATGCCGCTGCGCGGGTCCGACCAGCGCGCCTGGAGGAACCACTGCGGGCCGCCGCCGGCATGGCCCCGCCGCAGTCCCGCCAGCGGCACCGCGAAGGTCACGGCGCTGGCCGGGGCAGGGATGGGCCGCACCGCCGCGCCGACCTGCGGCCGCCTGGCGCCCCTGATTGCGGCGCCGATCACCGCGAACACCGCCCCCATGCCGCCGAGCAGCGTCGCGACGAACCAGCTTTGCATGAAGCCGGCCATCTGCGCGCGTTCGGGCGCTTCCGGGCGGTAGCGCACGCGAATTGTCTCCCCGACCGTGCAACACGGCGGGTTGGTGGCAACCGTGCCCTCGACACGCTGCTTGGTCCCATCCGGCAAGGCGAAGACGAAGACCGGCGCGTAGGTCCGGGCGTTTCGCCCATCGCCGTCGCGACTGGATCGCGGGAGCATCTCCACCACCTGACCGTCGGTCTCGATCGCACCCTGGCGGAATTCCATCTCCCGCACGATGGCGTAGCCGGACCCGGCCAGCAGCAGCAGCCCGACCGCCAGGAATATCCACCGCAGGGCTCGCATCGAGGGCGTCATCCGGTCTGTCCAGGATGGCACCATCGCTCAGTCGGGGGGCGTTGATCCAGCCCGGTCCGGTGGTGCGCGGGGCGACGGGCCGAACACCACCAATACCAACACGCCCGCGCCGAACATCAGCGCGCCGAAGGCGGCCAGCACGGTGGGCAGTAGCCAGGAATCCTCGAAACTGTCGCGCGCGGCGCGTTCGGGGCGTGCGGGGTCATAGCGCACGCGCACCGCTTCCCCCACAGCGCAGCACGGGGCGCCACTGCCCACCGGTCCGACTGCCCGCACCCGGCGGCCATCCGGCAGCGCGAAGTCGAAGACCGGGTAGTGCATCACGGAGACCACGCCATTGGTGTCTCGGCGGCTGCTCGTTCGTATCTCGACGACATGGGCATCGGCCATTGCCGCGGCGGCGCGGAAGGCCAGTTCCGACCAGGTGGCCCAGCCCGCGCCAAGCAGCAGCGCCGTGCCGAGCAGCATCGGCAGCGCCAACATCATGTGGCTGACCCAGGACGGCATCGGCTTGGGCGTCCTGCGAAGCGTCATGCGCGGCCTTCCGTCCTGGCATCGAAAGCGGTGTTGTCGCGGGGGATGTGAAGGCGCCGCCCTTTCAACCTTCCTGCGTTCTGATGTGCGGCGCCACTGCGATCATCCGAGCGCTCCTGTGGAGCTCGCGCCATGCAGCGCGTCGGCAAACCAATCTGCGCGCTTGCATACCGATGCCGGACAGGGATGAATTCCGGACAGAGAAAAAAACACAGGGAGGCCACATCATGGACCGTCGCGGATTGCTGCTCTCCGCCCCGGCAGTCGCTGCCGCGCTCGCCGCCGCGCCCGCCCAAGCGCAGGCCTGGCCAAACCGGCCGATCCGCCTGATCGTCCCATTCCCGCCTGGCGGGCCGAACGACATCATCGCCAGGCTCTACGCACCGCAACTGACCGCGCTTCTGGGCCAGCCGGTGGTGGTCGAGAACCGGGCGGGCGGTGGTGGCGTCGTCGGCACGGATGCCGCCGTGCGTTCGGCACCGGATGGCTACACGCTGGTCATCACCAATGGCGGCTCGCTCGTCATCAGCCCGCATGTCAGCGCCAACGTGCCCTACAAGGTCCCCGAAGACACCGGGATGATCAGCATCGTCACCCGCGTGCCGGAAGCGCTGGTCGCCTATCCCGGCCTTGGCGTGCGGACGCTGCCCGAATTGCTGGACCTGGCGCGCCGCCGGCCCGGCACGCTCAACATCGGCACCGCGGGCGCGGCGGGGCTGTCGCACCTGACCGCGGAACTGTTCAAGGCGCAGACCGGTCTGGACGTGGTGGTGGTGCCCTATCGCGGCGCCGCGCCCTCGGTGACCGACCTGATCGGCGGCCAGATCCAGTTGCTGTTCGCCGACCTGCCTGTGCTGATGCCGCATATCCGCGGCGGCACGCTCACTCCGCTGGCGATGGCGAGCGGGCGGCGCAGCCCCTCGCTGCCCGACCTGCCCACGACAGGTGAACTGGGCCTGCCAGAATTGCTGGCCGATAACTGGTACTGCCTGGTCGGCCCGGCCGGATTGCCCGCGCCGATCGTGGCGCGGCTGAACGACGCCGCGCGCCGCGCCTCCGAGACGCGGGAGGTGCGCGACGGCCTGGCGGCCCAGGGTGCGGAGGCCACCGCGACCACGCCGGCGGAATTCGCCGCCTTCGTCAGAAGCGAGTCGGCGAAGTGGCAGCGCGTCGCCGCGGCCGCCGGGGTCCGCGTCGACTGAAGGCGGGACGTGGATTCAGCCTGGCTGCGCCTTCTTGTGCGCGGCCAGCGCCATCAACCGCCGGTCCCGCCAAGCCGACCGGTCGCCGATGGAATCCGCCGAAAGCGTGGCGCGCCGCGCCCCGGTCACCTGCTCCACCGTCGGCGCGTCATACAGATACGGCGCCTGTTCCTCGGTGATGCCCCCCATCAACGGGCCGAACCGCCCGACGTAATCCGCTACGCCACCCGGCGCGTTGAGGTCGATCGTCTCGAACGGCCCCATGAAGGACCAGCGCAGGCCAAGGCCATCTTTCACGCAGGCATCGACATCCTCGACCGACATCACCCCGTCCCGCACCAGTCGGAAGGCTTCGGCGACCAGCGCGGCCTGCAGGCGGTTCAGCACGAAGCCGCGGGTCTCCTTCATCGCCGTCACCGGCACCTGGCCTACCTGGGCCATCAGTGCGCGCGTGCGGGCGATCACCGCCGGATCAGTCCAGGGCGCCCCCACCAGCTCGACCAGCGGCACCAGGTAGGGCGGGTTCACCGGATGCGCGACGAGGCAGCGCGCCCGCCCCGCCAGCCCTTCGGTGAAGGCGCTCGCCGGAATGCCCGATGTCGAGGATGCCAGCACCACATCCGCCCCGCACAGCGCATCGAGCCGCGCGAAGGTCTCGCGCTTCACCTCGACCCGTTCGGGCCCGTTCTCCTGCACATGCGCGGCGTCCTGCAGGCAATCCTCCAGCGTGGCCGCCACGGCCACCCGGGCGGCCACGGCATCCGGTGCCTCGGTGATCAGCCCCGCCGCGTGCAGGTCCGCCAGCCGCGCACGCACCACGCCCATGGCGGCATCCGATGCGCCCGACGCAGGGTCCCAGATGCGGACCCCATGCCCCGCCCGGGCGAACACCATCGCCCAGGCGCTGCCGATCAACCCGGCGCCCACCACCGCAATCCGTTCCATCCAACGTATCCTTCCCGTGCGCGGCGCCTTGAACCCGCCGCTGCCTTGGGCGATCTAAGTCCCCGTGAGCGCACATCGCAACGTCCCCACCGTCGCCCCGCCGACTGCCCCGCCACCGCTGGGTTCGCGGATGATCGGCTTCTTCCTGCTCGGCGGGACTATGTGGATCGCCGGCATCCTGGCGCTGTTCCGCGCCATCTTCGCGCTGGGGCCGGCATGATCTCGGCCTTCTGGCGGCGCTGGCTGCTGCCCTTCACCATCCTGCCGTTGCTGCCGGCCACCCTGGTGAACCTGTTCGCCGGGCGCGAATGGGCGCTGCTGGGCTGCGTGCTCGGCATGGCGCTGCCGATGGCCGCGACCTGGCTGATGCGGCGCGGACGGGCAGGGGATGCGCAATTCGCCGCCGTCGCGATGGGTGCGGCGGCCGCGCTGGTGACCTTCCTCGGTGCCGAGGCCGGGCCGGTGGCGTCCCTGCTGCTGGGCATCGGCGCCTGGGGCGGCACCAGCCTGCTGTATTCCGGCATCGCCGAGGCCCCCCCACCGCCACCGCCGCCCGAGCCGCTGCCGCCCGGCCCGCTGGACGATGCCCGTGCGCGGCTGGTCGCGGTCATCGAGACCGCCCGCCGCGTCGCCGAACCGCGGCTGGTCCCGGTGGCGGTCGCCATCGGCGTCGTGCTGGACGAATTCGAACGTCGCCCCGAACGCCTGGCCGAAGCGCGGCGCTTCCTCGGCGTCAATCTCGACGGCCTGGAACGGATTGCCGGCCGCCTGTCGGCCGGCGCCGAAGCCCCGCCCGGCCTGCCATCGCTGCTGCGGGACATGGAGGAAGCCGCCCGCGACCTTCGGACCCGCCTGCGTGACCAGGAAAGTGCCGCGCTGGCCGTACAGGTGAAGGTGCTCGGCGACCGGCTGCGGCAGGAAGGCTTCGGTTGATGCGGCGCAAGCCTTAACGACCCCGACGTGGTATGGAAGTGGTGCCGGCGTATTCGTCACCGCAATGGACAGGCGCCGGCAGCCGGATATGCTGGCCACAACCAAAGGTTGGTGCAGCCTGCGCCGGCGCCACCGACCACTCCATCTCGCCAACGGGAGACCGCCGCCATGCTCCGCCGCTCCGCCGTCCTGCTGACGCTGCTCGTCGCCGCCTGCGCGCCGGAAGGCCCGCCGCCGACCCTCCCGGGCGCGCCCACCGCCATGGTCGGGCGGGACCCGACCGTCGCGGTCGGCCAGTCCGTGATCGGCTTCTTCCGCGCCCCCCAAGCCAACCAGCCCGCCGCCGCGGCCCGTGCCATCGCCGAACTGGAATGGCTGGCCGACACCATGCCGCGTAACCCGCGCTGGCAGACCGCAAGCGCCACCGGCCTCAACGAACTCGCCCAGGCACGGTGGGAAGCGCGCAACGCCCTCGGCATCCCGCGCAACGCCCCGACACAGGGGGTCATCGACGGCCTGTCCGCCGCCGCCGGCGCCATCGAGTCGAACAACCAGACCGCACTGACCGCCGCCCTGCCGCGCAGCATCTTCCCCCTCGGCCCGGCAGCGACCGTCCAGCGCCTGTCCCAGCCACCCGCGGTGCCCAGCGTGATGCAGGCAGCCTTTGCCCTGTCTGGCGGTTCCAACCCGAACCGTCGCTGACAGCCACCTTCCGGCCCGATTGGCAGGGCAGCATCGGGCCATGCGCCGCTTCATGATGCTGTCCCCCATCCTTCTCGCCCTGGCGGGCTGCGTCGTCTTGCAGCCCGTCCCCCTCGCCATGCCTGCCACACCGGTCTGCGACGACCCGGCGGCCGGTGCGGCTTATGGCGCGGCGATCGGGGCAGGAATCGGGGCCATCGCCGGGTCCACCAGTGCCGATGCCGGGCGAGGCGCGCTGATCGGCGCCGGGGTCGGCGCTTTGGCGGGGGCGGCGGTGGGGACCCAGCCCTGCGAGGGCGGGGCGAAGTGAGAGGCCAGGGGCGCGCGGTACATGCGTGCGGATATATGGCGATGGTGCTCCTTGGAGAGGGGCGTCGCCCCTCTCCAAACCTCACCCCACCAAAGGCTTAAGGCCTTTGGAAACCTCAACTTTGGTACTGAATGCCGTCGGTCGGTACCGAGATAGATACCCTACTTGACCGGGCAAGGACCGCCCTGCGTGACTATCGCCAAGGTCCCGCGGTCCAGGGACCCGTTGGTCCCTGGCGGGGTGGTTTGGAGGGGCAGCGCCCCTCCAATCTTCGCGCCTATTTTTCGCCGCCCTGAACCCCGCCAGGGGGCAACGGCTCCCTGGACCGCGGAGACCGGTGGTTGGTAGGGGGGCGGCAGTCATGCGACGGGTGCTGATCATCCTGGGGGTGATCGCGGCGGTGCCTCTGCTGTTGGGCTGCGCCATCTGGGCCGGGCAGGAACGCTTGATCTTCCAACCCGATGACCGGCGCATCGCGGCGCCAGCCGGCTGGCTGCGCGACACCATTCGCACCACCGACGGCCTGGACCTCAACATCCTGGTGGCAATCGGCAGGCCGGGGCGGCCCGTCGTGCTGCACTTCCACGGCAATGGCGGCAATGCGGAGGACCGCACCGGACTCGCCGCCATCATCCACAACGCCGGCTATACCGTTGTTCTTGCAGAATACCGTGGTTATGGCGGCAATCCGGGGCAACCTGGGGAGGCCGCCTTCGCCGTGGACGCCGCGCAACTGCTCGACTGGACCCGCAGGCGCTTCCCCGGCGCACCCCTCGTGCTGTGGGGCGAAAGCCTGGGCAGCGGCGTCGCCACCCGGCTGGCCGAAGGCGGCAACGACATCGCGGGCGTCATTCTGGAAAGCCCCTTCACCTCGGTCGCTGACCTCGCCGCCGGGGCCTATCCGTGGCTGCCGACCCAATGGCTGCTGCGCCACCGCTTCGAGAACCTGGCCCGCATGCCGGGCATCACCGCGCCGGTGCTGGTGTTGGCCAGCGAAGGGGACCGGCTGACACCGGCGACACAGGCGCGCCTGGTGGCCGATGCGGCGCCGGATGCCAGGCTGGTGATCCTGCCCGGCGCGATGCATCCGGCGGTGCTGAACGACCCGACCGGGCAGGGCGCGCGCGCGGTACTGGATTTCCTCGCGCGGCTGCGCTGACCGGATATCGCCACCGAAGCCCCGCGGTCGCAGTCGCACTTTCGTCGGCCCTGATGCAGCGCATGAGCGCAACCGCCTTCGCGGTTGGCCCGAAGCGTGGCTACACTCGCCCCGCGTGCATGCCCGCATCAGGCATTCGACCCGGAGGACATGATGACCCACCCCCGCCTCGCTGCGTTCTTGGTCCTGCTGACGGCGGCCTGCGCGCCGCAGGCCCCGTCGCCGACCTTGCCCGGCAGCCTCGCCCCGCGCGGTGCACCGGGCGGCGACCCGGTCCTGCCGGTCGGTCAGGGCATGGCGAGCTTCTTTCGCAACCCGCCAGCCAATCGGCCGGCGGAGGCGGCGCGCGCTATTGCCGACCTCGAATGGCTGGCCGAATCCCTGCCGCGCAACCCGCGCTGGCAGAATGCCAGCAGCGTCGGCCTGAACGGCCTGCAGCAATCACGCTGGGAAGCGCGCCGCGTCCTGGGCATCCCCGAACGGGCAGCGTCGCAGGCGGTCATCAACGGCCTCGCTGCCGCGGCCGTCGCGATCGACGCGAACGACCAGGCGGCGCTGACGCGCGCGCTGCCGCGCTCCGTCTTCCCGGTGGGTCCGCAGGAGACGGTTCGGCGCCTGTCCGCGCCGCCGCAGGTCCCCGGCGCAGTCTCGGCCTATATCTCGGTCGCCACCGACCCGGTGCAGGGCGCGACCCATTGATCGCCGCGGCCATTGCTCCCGGCCCGTGAAAACTGGCACGGCCGCACATCGCGTGCGGCCGTGCCGGCCGGGATCAGCGCAGTGGCGGCGGCTTCTGCGGCAAGGGCGCGCCGTCGTCGTCGTCGAGCCCAGGCTTGCCCGGCGCTGCCGCCGGTCCATGGCCCATCAGGGCGCCGAGCATCGCGCCCAGCCCGCCGCCCGACGCGCCGGCTTCCGCATTCGTCCCGCCGAGCAGGGCACCCAGCCCGCCGCCGCCCTGCGGGTCGCCGCGCACCGCGCCCATCACCTGCGACAACAGCCCACCCACGCCCCCGCCGCCCAGTTCCGCATCCGATTGCGGAACCCGCCCCTGGGGCGTGAGGCCGCTGATCAACTGCGGCAGCAGCGCCGCCAGCACCGCGGCGATGCCGCCACCGCCGCCCGCGCCGAACCGTTGCGCCAGCCCTGAAAGTTCATCCTGCCCGAACACGCCTTCCAACCGGTCTGGCGCCACCGGCTTGTTCGCGCCGGTGCCGACCCAGCTGTCCACCTCATCGCCCAACCCGCCCTGGCGCAGCCGATCGACCAGCGCGCCAAGTCCCTGAGCGCCGCCCTGGCCGCCGCCGAGCATCCCGAGCAGTTGTTCAAGCCCCGTTCCGCCGCCTTGGCCGGACATGTCCATCCTCCGATGTCATTGGTCTTCGGGCGATGCTACCCGGTTCCGCCGCCGGCGCGCACCAATTCAGCACCCTTGACCCCCGGCGGCCCCCTTGGTCGGATGGCAGGGCCAAGCATATCAACCGGAGGGAATCGCCATGCGCGCCTGGGCCGTCATCGAAACTGGGAAGCCGCTTCAGGAAATCGAGCTGCCGACGCCCGAACCCACCGGCAAGCAGGTGCTGCTGGAGATCACCCATGCCGGCGTCTGCCATTCGGACCTGCACATCTGGGAAGGCGAATACGACCTCGGCAGCCGCGGCAAGATGCGTCTGACCGACCGCGGCGTGGTCCTGCCCCTCGCGATGGGCCATGAGATCGTCGGCAAGGTGCTGAAATGGGGGCCGGACGCCAATGGCGCGGGGCTGAAGGTCGGCGATCACATGATCGTCTTCCCCTGGGTCGGCTGCGGCAAATGCGCCGAATGCCTGGCCGATGAGGACAATATGTGCCGGGTGAAGCCGGCCTCGCTCGGCGTGTACCAGAATGGCGGCTACGCCACGCATGTCGTGGCGCCCGAACCGCGCCATCTGGTGCCGTTGGGTGGCCTCGATCCGTCGCTGGCCGCCACCTATGCCTGTTCCGGCATCACGGTGTTCAGCGCCATCAACAAGGTCATGCCGATGCCGCCCGATGAACCGATCGTGCTGGTCGGCGCCGGCGGTCTTGGACTGAACGCGATCGCTGTGCTCAAGGCGAAGGGTCACAAGCGCATCGTTGTCGTCGATGTCGCGCAGTCGAAGCTGGACGCCGCCAAGGCCGAAGGCGCCACCGACACCGTGCTGGCCGATGGCGCCGACACCGCGAAACGCATCACCGAGGTGGCCGGCGGCCCGGTCGGCGCGATCGTCGATCTGGTAAACGGCACGGACACCGCGCGCTTCGCCTTCGATGCGCTGCGCAAGGGCGGCAAGCTGGTGCAGGTCGGGCTGTTCGGCGGGGAGATGAACATCCCGCTGCCGCTGATGCCGATCCGCGCCCTGACGATCCAGGGGTCGTATGTCGGCAACGTCAAGGAACTGCGCGAATTGGTGGCGATCGCCCAGGCCGGCAAATTGCCGGCGATCCCGATCACCAACATGCCGCTGAACCAGGCCGATACTGCGCTGAACCGGCTGAAGGACGGCAAGGTGGTGGGGCGGATCGTATTGACGGCGAGCGCCGCGTAGCCGCATCGGAGAGGGGCCTTGCCCCTCTCCGAACCTCACCCCACCAAAATGCTCTATGCCTTTGTTTGAGCGAGCATCTTCTCAGACGCGATCTGCTCTCAGGCCTTTGGAAACCATCACTTTGGCGCTGCCTGCCCGGCCGGACACCAAAACCCGCGGTCCAGGGACCCGCTGGTCCCTGGCGGGGTGGTTTGGAGGGGCAGCGCCCCTCCAACCTTCTGCACCTTACCGCGCCGGATAATCCCCGCCCGTCACCGGATCCCGCCCCGGATCCTCGGCCGCCTCGATCGCGTGCCGCGCCCGTTCGACATCCTCCGGCGCGCCATGACGCTGGTCAGGCGGCGCTGAGCCGTCGGGATACGCCCCCACCACCAGCAGCGAGCCGTCCGCCCCGAGGTTCCGGTGCCCGGTCCCCGCCGGCAGCACCACCACATCGCCGGCCATAAGGTCCAGTTGCACCCCGGCTTCGCCGCCCAGTTGCACCCGCACCGCGCCATCGACGATGGCGAGCGCCTCATGCGCGTTGGAATGATAATGGTGCCAGTCGTGGATGCCGTTGCGCCACGCCGGACGCCAGCCATGGCTGCGGAACAGCGCTTCGGCGGCGGCGGGATCTCCGGCTGCCACGGCGCCGCGGTGAAGCAGCACCGGAAGGCGCGGATTGTTCGGGATGGCGCCGCCGTCGGGAAGGAAGATCAGTTCGGCGCCGTCGTCGCGGTGCTCATGCATGTCGTGCTGTCCCTGATGCCTGGCGGGTCGCGCCGAGGATGCACGCCCTGGCGCGCCCGTTCCAGATCAACGTCCCGCCCAGCAAAAAGGGCCGCCCCTTGCGGGACGGCCCCCTAACCTTTTGCCCGTTTTCAGCGGCGTGCGCTGCGACCTGCCGGCGCCTGCGCCACTTCCTCGATCGAGTAGGACGCTGCGCGCGCTGAGCGGCCACCCACGCTGGTGCCGGCGAACATCGCGCCGCCGGTGGTGTCCGGCCGATTATGGATGAAGCCCTGCAGGGGGTAGGTGCGGCCGTAATTCTCATTGCTGTGGCCGACCTGCACGCGAACCTGTGACCAGTCATTGTTCGGGGAGGCATCGACGACGGACACACCGCGCATGATGGAACCGCGACGGATCCCGGGCCCGCCCCAATTGGCGTGATGGATCAACACTTCGCGGGACGAGACAACGCGCTCAACCACCGCGACATGGCCCGCCCGCATGCCGCCAGAGCCGGGGAAGGCCATGATGGAGCCGGCTTCGGGCCGGCTGCTGCGGGCATACAGGCCGGCGGCATTGTACCACCACTGGCCGCCATTGCCGCTGACCGCCATGCCGGTTGCCTGCCGGGCGTAGGGCACGCAGGAGATGCCGCCGCCATAGCCACCGGCTGAGCGACCGCCCCCCCGGCGGGCGCCAGCATTTCGCGACGCCACGGCAACCCGGCGGCCGGTCGCCGCGTTCTGCCGTTGAGCAGTGCGGCGCTGGGTGGCGTTGGCGGCGGGCTGTCGGGCTGCGGCAGGACGGGCTGAAGGCGCTGCGGCGGCACGGGTCGAGGGCTTCGCGGCGCGATTGTCTGGCGCGCGTGCTTCGGCGATTTTCACCGTGGACGCGAAACCACCCAACAGGATCGCCAATGCGACCGCAGCCCCCGTAAATTTCATAAGCCCCACGCCCCCTGTTTTGGCGCGCAACCCCGGGGGGTCGCGTTGAAATCTTGGGTAACAATGGGATTCGGCCGCCGCAACCCGACCATCGCGTGATCGGCGTCACACAGCGTGATTAGCGCATGTGTACGCCTTGCCCGCGGGCATAAGCGGACAACAATCTTACGAATACGGCGGGAATTGGACCAAGCCACAGTGTGGTGGCCCGAAAACAACGGCGCCCGGCACAGTATGCCGGGCGCCAATCGCAGAGTCGCTGAAACATTTCCTGTCCGGCACGGCGCCGGGCAAAAAGGTCAGCGGCAGGCGGTGACCATGATTTCAACCAGATGGCGAGGGTCAGCCATGTTGGCTTCAACACATGCGCGAGCGGGGGCCTGGCCTTCGGCCAACCACGGAGTCCACAGCTCGTTCATCGCGCCGCGATCGGCGATGTGCTTGACCCAGATGGTGGCGGTCAGCAGGCGGGTCTTGTCGGTGCCATTGGCTTCGAGCGCTGCATCGATCTTGGCGAGGACCTCCGCCGTCTGGCCCTTGATGTCCTTCGACAGGTCGTCGGCGGTGATCCCCGCCAGATAGACGAAGTTGTGGTACTCGACCGAGGTCGAGAGAATCTTGTTGGTGCCCTGGCGGGTGATCTTGCTCATGCGGCCGCTCCTTGAGGTGGCGCGCCCGAGCCGTGGGCGCGTTTGACGCCTTGTTTCTAGAACAGGATTCGCAAGCCGGGAATGACCCCGCGGCGGCCAACGCTCGCCGCGGGGCGTCGGCACACGCCAGATTGCGCGGAGCCGGGAGGGCGACCTTTATTGATGTGAAGGCGCGGCCAATTCACGTCGCGCGAATCACCGCCCCTTGAAGGCCGCCGCGCAATGCGGGCAACCGCCGAATGCGCCCTTCCCAGTCGCACAACCCTTGGGGCCGTCCTGCGGCATGCAGGCGTCGGCTTCCAGCGGGCCGGCCGACTTGGCCAGCGCCATGCGTGCGGACCCGGCGACAAGCAGAAGGGGGAGGGCGGTGGCGGCAAGGCCGCGACGGGTGGTGGTCATGACGCCATCCTCATCCACCGTGCCCGCGCACGAAACGAAGCGCTTCAGGGCGTCGCCATCAGGCGGTGCCGGCCACCGCAGACCGGGCACCTTGCCCCGGCGCTCGCCAGGGGAAGCATGTCGCGCAGCGCCTCACAGGCAATGAAGCTGCCGCCCGGGTCGCCGCAATGCCGGCCCGTCGGCATCGGCCTGGCCACGGTCGTCGCCTGGCCTGCAGTGCGCGGCAGCACAAGCACCGGAAGTACGGCCAGCGGCAGCAGGCGGCGCGAGACCATGGTCAATCCCCCGAATTTTGCGCGAAGCCTATCGCCCTACGCGGGGCACAGGAAAGATTTGATTGACGTGTTCGCCTCATGCGACGCGGTAGGTGCTGCCTGACGCCGCCGCGCCGATCATCGCCTCATACACCGCCACGCCATGGACCGCGTCCTCGACCGGCAATGGGAAAGGCGCGCCTCCGGCCACCGCGGTGGCGAAGGCGGTCAGCTCGGCATTCTCGATATCCGTGGTGGGGAAGCTGCGGGTCTCCGGCGCCCCGTCGCGCTGGCAGATGGTCAGGGATTCGTGGCCATGCAGCACGGCCCAGGCATCGGTGCCGAACAGCCCGACGCGCCACAACCGCGGCGCCAGCGCCAGGGTGGCGAAATTGGCGGTGGCGCCGCTTTCGAACCTGAACAGCCCAGCCGTCGTGTCATCGAGCCCGTTGTCGATCACGCGCGCATGGGATTGCACCGTCACCTCGGAAATCCGCCCCGCTAGGTGGATGAACATATCCACCATGTGGATACCCATGCCGCCCATGCCGCCGAGCGGGCTTTCCGCCCGGCTGGCGCGCCACATCCCCGGCTTGTAGGCGGCCGCGCCCGGCCCGCTGAACTGCCCTTCGACATGCAGCAGCGTGCCCCGCCGGCCATCGGTGAGCATCGCCTTCATCTCGGCGATGGCGGGCAGGAAGCGGCGGTTATGGCCCAGTGCCATCACCACGCCGGCGGCGCGGCACGCCGCCACGGCGGCTTCGGCGCTGGCCTTGGTCATGGTGAAGGGCTTTTCTACGAACACATGCTTGCCCGCACGCGCCGCGGCGATGACCTGTTCAGCATGCATCTGGTGCGGCGAGGCGATCGCCACGGCCTTCACCGCCGGGTCCGCCAGCACCGCATCGAAGTCGGGCAGGATGCGGATGCCCTGCCGCGCGGCCCATTCGGCGGCGCGTTCGGGCCGGCCGGTGCAGCCGGCGACGAACCGCAGCCCCGCGTCATTCTTCCCCTGCACGCTGTCCACCAGCGTCTGGCCCCAGCGGCCCATGCCAATGATCGCGGTGTCGAGCATGGTCATTCCTTCAACAACAACGAATGAGGTGATCCGCCATGTCAACGATTTGCATGGTCAGGCTTTGGACCTTCGAGCACCGCGGCGATGCGGTCCAGCCGCGCCCAGCCCCAGGCCACCACCAGCAGCGACAGCAACACCGCCAGAAGGGTCGGCCAGCGCAGCCCGAACAGCTCGCCGCTCGCGCCCAGTAGCAGCGCGCCCAGCGCCGGGCAGGCCCGGGTGATCAGCCCCCATAGGGACAGCACCCGCCCGCGCATCGCGGGGTCCGACGCATTCTGCGCCAGGGTCTGCACACTGATGCCATGGACCGATCCCGCCGCGCCCATCAACGCCGCGCACAGCACGCCAAATGGGAACCAGCCGGTTGCCACGAAGCCCGCGGTCGATATCGCCAGCGCGCCGACGCCCAGGATCGCCAGCCGCGTCGTGCCTTCCAGCTTGCCCCGCGCGGCAACCGAAAGCCCGGAGATCAACGCCCCGACCCCGAAGGCCGCCGTCAGCAACGCCAGGGATTCCGCCCCGCGCCCGAATTCGCGCTCGACATAGGGCGGCAGGATTTCCTGCACGCCGCGCAACAGCAGCGCCGCCACTGCCGCGAAGCCCATGATCGGCCCCAACCCCGGATGACGCGCGACATAGCGCACGCCGTCCACCATCTCCCCGAACAGGGAGGCCGTGGCGGCATGGCCGCGCCGCGCGGCCGCCTCCACACGCAGCATAGGGGTCGTCAAGGTGGCAAACAGATAGGCGATCGCATTGAGCGCGATCGCCGGCCAGACACCAAACACCGCGATGATGGGCGCGGCGATCGCCGGCCCGATGAAGCGCGCCACGTTGAAAGTCAGCGAATTGAGCGCGACCGCCGCCGGCAAATCCGACGCCGGCACCAGCCCCGGCATCATCGACTGCCGCGCCGGCTGCGCGAAGGACGCGAAGACGCCGCCCACCACCTCAAGCACCAGCAGGATGCCGATGGTCATCACGTCGGTCGCCACCAGCAGCGCGATCACCGCCGCATTGGCCCCGATCGCGGCCTGGCTCCACATGGTCATGCGCAGCCGGTCCGCCCGGTCCGCCACCGCCCCGGCCAGCGGGCTGACCACCACGGCAGGCGCCAGGTCGCAAAACGCCACCACGCCGACCCACAGCGCGCTGCCGGTCAGTTCCCAGGCCAGCCAGGACACCGCGATGCGATGGACCCACAGGCCGGTCCAGGCGGTCAGCGACGCGCCGAAGAAGATCTTCGCGTTGCGATGCGACAGCGCCCGCGTGAGCGTGGACAGGGAAGCCATGGCGCGGCTCGCCGCGCCGTCAGTTCCTGCGGCCGCGCGTGGTGCTGCTGGGCGTGGGGTCCACCGGTTGCGGGCCAGCCTGGGCGGCGCGGATGCATTCGCGCGTCAGTTCCTCGCGCCGCGACCGCTGCGCATAGGCATCGGACTGCACGCGCAGCGTGGGGATGTTGTTGGTCGCATCCGTCATGAACATCGCATCGTCGTTGCGCGCTGCCTGGCCGCGGTCACGGAACAGCACGGTGCGCTCGGCCTCGGCCTCGCATCGCTGGCGCAGGTTGCTGTCCTGCCCGGCGCCGGCAGTCGCGGCACGCAACGAGGTCGGCGCATCGGCATTGGCGCAGGCCCCGAGCAACATCACGGCGAAAAGGGTCAGCCTGGGGGCATGGCAGATCATGCGGACGCTCCGGAAGGAATCGGACGCGACAATAGACGCCGCAACCCCGTTTCGTCGAACCGCGCCGCCGCGTCCAGGGGCATCGCCGCCGCCGCGCGCAGCAGTTCCGGATGCAACTCGATCCCCTGCGGGGTCATCGCATACAGGCCCATCAGCCAACGCGCCCGCGACATCACCTCGACCAGGGCCAACAACCGCAGGCACAGCGATAGCCCGCCCAGCGTGCCGAGGCTGTGAGCCGCATCGACCGCCTCTGCCCAACAGGCGGCATCGGCGTCAGCCAGCAGCATCTCCTGCGGGGAGCCATCCTCCCGCCGGAACAGCAGGCGGCGCGGCGGGCCCCAGCGTTCGGCCGCGGCGGCATCGCGCGCACGATCCCACGCGGCCTCAAGGTCGCGCGGGGCGACGGGGGGCAGGGTCTCCGGCGGCAGCGGAACGGCATAGGCGAGCACGCCGTCAGGGCTGCGCGCGACCCGGATGGATTCAGGCATCGGCGCAAGATGGGGCGGGTGGCGGCATGTTGCCAGCGGGGACGCGGATGGATGGGCCGCATGGAGAGGGCTTTGCCCCCTCCAGACCTCCCCCACCAAAGGCTTGAGGCCTTTGGAAACCGATACTTGGCGCTGAGCGGGGGAGGCGTTTGCGGCGGCGCCTCGCAGGCGCCAATGCCCCCCTGGGCCAAAGGAAGGCGACCGCTGCATCCGGTGCCAAGAAGCACGATGGCCACCCGACCGAACGTCGTCGCTGCGCACCAAAACCGAGGTTTCCAAAGGCCTTAAGCCTTTGGTGGGGTGAGGTTCGGAGAGGGGCGACGCCCCTCTCTGAGACAGGACTTCACGCGGTGCCCGATCGCACCCCACGCCTTGACCTGCGGCGTCCGGCGCGCCGTCATGCGCTCATGACCGACACCGCCGACATGACCGCCACAGACGCCCTCGCCGCGATCCGCGCCGGGCGTCTCACCGCCACCGACTACCGCGACGCCTGCCTCGACCGCATCGCGGCGCGGGAGGGCACGATCCGCGCCTTCGCTTGGTTCGACGCCGATCCAGTTCGGCGTTCGACAGCGGGTGAGGGGCCTCTCGCCGGCTTGCCGATCGGAGTGAAGGACGTGATCGACACCGCTGATATGCCATCGCAATACGGCTCGCCGATCTGGGCGGGGCACCGGCCGCGGTCCGATGCCGGCTGCGTCGCCGCGGCGCGCAAGGCGGGTGCCGTGGTGATGGGCAAGACCGTCACGACCGAATTCGCCACGCGCCACCCTGGCGCCACCGCGAACCCTGTGAATCCCGGGCATACGCCGGGCGGTTCGTCCTCCGGTTCAGCGGCCGGGGTGGGGGCGGGGTTCTTCCCGATCGCCTTCGGCACCCAGACCGCCGGCAGCATCATCCGCCCGGCGGCCTATTGCGGGGTGGTCGGCTTCAAGCCGTCCTACGGCACGATGCACCGCGCGGGCATGAAGGTGATGAGCGAGAGCCTGGACACCATCGGCGTCATGGCCCGGTCGGTCGCCGATTGCGCGCTGGCGATGGGGGCGATGTCCGGCCTCGATTTCGGCGCGCCGGACGCGAAGGCGCCGCGCGCGCCGCGCCTTGCGCTGGTCATGGGACCCACCGCCGACCAGGCAGCGCCGGAGACGATCGCGCTGATGGAGCGCGCGGCGGAGGCCTGCCGGCGTGCCGGCGCAACGGTGACTGCGGTGACACTGCCGTCCGCCTTCCGGGAAGCCTACGACGCGCACCCGTACGTCATGAACATGGAATCGGCCGAGGCGCTGGGCTGGGAAATGGCCCATGCAAGCGCGCTGCTGTCCGATGTTCTGCGCGAACGCATGGAATGGGGCGCGGGCCAGAATCGGGCCGAACTGGTCAAGGGCCGCGCCGCCTTCGCCGCCGCCCGCGCCGCCTTCCCAGCAGCCATCGAGGGCTTTGACGCCGTGCTGTGCCCATCCGCGCCGGGCGAGGCACCGGAGGGCCTGGGCTGGACCGGCGATCCGGTCTTCAACAGCCTGTGGACCCTGCTGCATGGCCCGTGCGTGACGGTGCCGGCCGGGGCCGGGCCGAAGGGGCTGCCGCTTGGCGTGCAACTCGCCGGGCGCATCGGGGAAGATGCGGCGCTACTCGGCTGGGCCCGCTGGGTGCAGGCGGCGGTGGGGTGATCCTCGCCTCCGCTCCTCGGCGGCGTTCCCGTGGGGGCGGGGGCGTCAGCATCGCCGCGACGGGGTGCCGGGTGCCCCCACGCCCGTCAGCCGGTGCGCCAACAATCCAACGCTGACGGCACCGAGTGGGATGCCGAAGGCGGCGGCGGCGAACATCACCGAAGCGCCGCAGCCGACGGCCTCGTCCGGCGCGCAGGCGGGTCCATCGGTCATCAGATCGACCCCGGCGACCACGGCAATCGCACCTGCCGCCGCGCCCAGCACCAAGCCAGCGCCAATTGCCGCGAGACGAAGGACGCGCCGCAAGGGCGCGCGGGGCCGCGTCACCCCGCCTTGACCATCCCCGGCAGCCCCTTCAGGGCGTCGGTGGTGTCGAAATCGCGCAGCACGGCGTCGTCCGCCATCTCGACTTCAACCATCCGGTCGGCATGCTTGCCCACCAAATGGCGGGCGCCGACATCGCCGGTGATGGTCAGCATCTCGGCGAGGAACTCGCGGCTCCAGAGCATCGGGTTGCCCTGCTTGCCGCGGAAGGTCGGCATGATGATGGCGCGGCCTTCCTCCGGGTCGAAGGCGGCGATCAGCCGATCGAGCATCGGCCCGGCGACGAGTGGCATGTCGCCCAGGCAGACCAGGAAGCCCTCGACATCGGGTGGCAGCGCCGCGAGGCCCGACTTGAGCGAGGCGGACAGCCCCTCGGCGTAATCCTCGGCGATCGCCAGCAGAACCGGGCGATTGGCGAGTGCTTCCTCGACCCGGTCGCGTTCATGGCCGGTCACGACAACGACCGGGCGGGCATGGCTGGCGAGCACGTTGTCCACCACCCGCGCGACCATCGCCACGCCCTGCGTATCGGCCACCAGCAGCTTGTTCAGCGGCGCCATCCGCCGCGACCGCCCTGCCGCCAGCACCACCGCGGCAACCCGGCGCGCCCGGCGCGGCGCCAGGGCGGGCG
>JALHQB010000041.1 GCA_022842185.1 Acetobacteraceae bacterium | reverse complement strand
CACAAACTGCTGCGCATCCTACGCGCCATCGCCACGTCCAGAACACCATGGAGGGCAACTTGACAACACAGTCGCTCTCCGAACCTCACCCCACCAAAGGCTTAAGGCCTTTGGAAACCTCAACTTTGGCGCTGATCATGACATGCCGGCGCCAAATTTCCGCGGTCCAGGAGCCCGCTGGCTCCTGGCGGGGTGGCTTGGAGGGGCAGCGCCCCTCCAATCTGCCCTGAGAATGCATCCGATCACCCGCCGGTCGTCTCCCCCGGAGCGATCGCGCGCACCACCCGACACGGATTGCCCGCCGCGAACACCCCGGCTGGTATGTCTCGGGTGACGACGCTGCCCGCACCGATGACGCTGCCGGATCGGATGGTGACGCCCGGCAGGATCAGGGCGCCGGCGCCTACCCAGACATCCGCCCCGATATCGACCGGCTTGCCATATTCCTGCTTGCGGCGCAGCGCGGCGTCGAGCGGGTGCAACGGCGTCAGCACCTGGACGCCCGGTCCAAACTGGGTGAAGTCGCCGATGCGCACCCGGCACACGTCCAGCACGATGCAGTTGAAGTTGAAGAAGACCCGCTCGCCCAACTCGATGTTCGAGCCGTAATCGCAATAGAACGGCGGCTGCATCCAGACCGTGTCGCCACCCTTGGCGAATATCTGCCGGCACAGGGTGCGGCGCAGCGCCTCGTCGCTCTCCCTGGCGGCATTGAGCTGCTGGCATAGCTCCCGGGCCCGTATCCGTGCCGCGACCAACTCCGGGTCGAGTGCATCGTACAGCGCGCCGTCCAGCATGCGCGCCTTCTGCGTCCGTTCGTCCATGACATCGTCCCTTTCCCGCCATGCCGAACCGCAGGGCATCGCGGTCGGGGTGTGGAAGCCGATGCCCGCGCGGGGGGGACCCTACCCGCGGGTTCGTCGCTTCACCATGCGGCACGTCCGGCGCAGGCCGGCACCGGCGATCACAGCATCGCCAGAAAACCAACGCATGAGCCGCAACCACGATGCGCGCAGCACATCCGGCCGCTGGTGAACGAGCCAGCAGCAATCAGCCTGCGGGCGTGCAGGGCAGGGTGATGGTCTCGCCAAAGGCCGGGACGCGGAAATCGGCGTCGCCGCGCAGGGCGGCCAGCCGTTCTGACGGCTCGTCGATGGCTTCCCGGGTCAGCTTGAACACCCCGAAATGCATCGCGATGGAGGTCCACGCCCGCAGCGCATGATGCGCCTGCACCGCCTCGGCCGGGTCCATATGCACGCTGTCCATGAACCAGCGCGGGTCATAGGCGCCGATCGGCAGCAGTGCGACATCGAAGGGGCCGAGCCGGTCGCCGATCTGCTGGAGATGCGGTCCCCAGGCGGTGTCGCCGCAGAAGAACAGGCGTCCGCCGGATGCGGTCTCGATGGCGAAGCCGCCCCACAGGGCGTGGCACTGGTCGCGCAGGCCGCGCGCCGAACCATGGCGCATCGGCAGGTAGGTGACGCGGTGGCCGCCCGGCAATTCATGTGCCTGCCACCAATCCAGTTCGGTGACGTCCGCCAGTCCCGACCGCCGCACCAGGGCGGCATTGCCCAGGCCGGTCAGCACCGGCGGGGCACCCAGGCCGGCCAGCCGGCGCAGCGTGCTGAGGTCAAGATGGTCGTAATGATTGTGGGAGACCAGCACGGCGTCGGGCCGCGGCAAGGCGCCCAGCGGTTGTCCGGGTGGGCGGGCGCGGGCCGGGCCGATGAAGCTGAAGGGGCTGGCGCGGCGGCTCCAGACCGGATCGGTGTAGAGCACCGGGCCGCCGGCGAAGGCGATGCAGAAGCTGGCATGGCCGATGGCGGTGACGGCGACATGGCCCGGCGGCGGGGCTTCGGGTGCCGGCTGTGGCGCGTCAGGCGGCTGGCGCGGCCAACGCGTGCCGTCGCCGCCGAACATCAGGCGCAGCACGTCCCGCAGCCGCTTGCCGCCCGATGACCCGTCCGGGTTCAGGTAGCGGCCGCTGGTGCCACGCCGGGCGCCGTCGCCCGCTACGTCACGTCTCCTTGCTTCATCCATTGGTCGATCAGCGGCGCGACGTCCCTGCCGATATGCTCCCCGAGAGCGCGATAGGCCTCGAACTGTGCCTCGTCGAAGAACTGGTCCGCGGTCGTCTCATGCGGGAAATCCGGATGCGTTGCGGCATAATGCAGGACATCCGGCGGCTCGTCGCCTGTCATCGTCGCCTTGATGTAGAGCAGGCGGCCGACGATGTTGGCGGGGTATAACAACCTCCCCTCGACCCAGTGACTGTCACTGAAGCCGTGGCCGTTGCGACGCAGCTTGGCGGTGTCTATCGAGATTTCCGTGCCGGCATCAAGCCTTGCCAGCATGGTCGCGACGCCGAGCCCGTTGAAGTCGAGCGCCGGATCGGCCTCCGCATCGACGGCGACGATGAACGGGCAGATCCGGTGCGCCAGGGACAGCACCCCCAGATTTTCCCAGTGACCGCCATCGCTGACCAACACCATGGGTGCCCCCCTGCTGCGAGGCAGTCCCGGGATCATCTCCCGCCAGGTGTCGAGGATACCGGCCCGGAAGGTCCGATCCTGCTTGCCGACCAGTCCCGGATTGGGCAGCCAGCGTCCCGTCCGTGCATTGAGCAGGGATTTCAGGAAGACCGCCGCGGAACCCCCTGTGACGCGCCCGGCATGAGGCGATATGGCGGCGGCGGACAGCGCCACCGCGGCCATCGCATCGAAATCCGGATCGGTCGCCTCGAGTGCTGCGGTGGTGCTGCGCCCCAATGCGCTGCTGCCGGCTTGAAGAGGCGTCATGGTGAAAGGGCCTGCCGGTCGGCCGCGCCGTGCCATGTCGCTCCCCGACGCCCCGGCGACCGTTGCATTGACGATGGGCAAGGGTCCGCCCGTCTTCTCCGGCAGCAGTTCCGACAGTTTGGGAGAAGGGCCGGTGCTGCCCATGAATGTGTCGGCCAGGCGATCACGATAGAAGCCGTGCATCGACAGTGCGTTCGCGTCCACCGTGTAGCACAGGATGGCAAACCACAGGCCGGCGGATGCCAGCAGCAGCGCGAGCGCCTTGATGCTGCGCGAGAGGCTGGGCAATTCGCCAGCCTGAACGCCCAACGTCGCCATGCCGATCCGCATGGCGATCGCGATCAGCAGGACCATCGCCGCCGCGGCAATGACGATCAGCGCCACCCCCGCGAAGCGCCCCTTCATCCGAGACACAACGGTGCCACCGCCGACCAGCGCCGCGAGGCTGCCGATCATCCCTGCGATATCCTTCGGCACCAGGGTTTCAAGAAGCGGGTCCAGCCATCGCCCGAGGGACCAGTCGGGCAGGGTGGCAACGATGGTCGCCGCGACGACGGCCAACACGGCGATGAAAACCCATGTCGCGTTGCGGTCGATGCGGCCGCGGGCCGTCGGCGCGTCGATGATGCCGCCATTGCGCCAGAGTCCTTCCCGCGCCAGCGCGACCAATGCGAGAAATGTCAGCGCGATGGCGACACCGGTTGCCAGGGCAATGAGACCACCCTGCGCCAACGCCACGCCCGGCGACCGAAGCAACACAAACAGAGCCGCCAATCCTAGGAGGGGCGGTACCAGGATCAGCATGTTGACGAGCAGCTTGCGCAGCCACATCGCGCCCGCACCGAGCACCGGTAGAACGCCGGGTGCGAGCAGGAAGGACGCGTTGTTGCGCAGGTGATAGAGGTCCGATGCAGGTGTGCCGGCTTCGCGGTCGGCGGGTCGCTCAGGCCGCATGTAAGGGAAGCCTTGCTTGCCGCTTGCGACGTTGCGCGCGAGCCAGCCAATCCCGGTGTAGCCGCCGCCGGAGACAGTGGAGAGCCAGCCGAACCGTCCCGGGATGTCCTTTTCTTCCAGTGCCTGGAGTACGCCGAGGCAGACCGCCGCGGAACGGATGCCGCCACCCGAAAGTGCCAGGCCCGCACGACGCCTGCCGGGGCCCATGTCGATCGCCGCCTTTTCATTGTCTAACCAACCGGTGTGGCCCCTGCGCTGGCCCGCCGGTCCGCCATCCGGCGCCGCTGAGCCTGCTGGTGACGTCGGTTCCGGGATCTCGGGCGCCTCGCGTTTGGAATCGCTCACCGACGCTCCTCCCCGGCCCGGCGAGAAGGCGCCAAACCGCGCTGCGATAAAATGTTTCTATTTCGAATCTATATGACGAATCCCGCCAGGTTGCAAAGGTCTCTCACGGGTCGATCTTCACCCCAAGCCGCCCCGCCAGGTCCTGCACGAACTGCCAGGCGACGCGGCCGGACCGCCCGCCGCGCGTCACCGACCATTCGATCGCCTGGGCATGCAGCGCCTCGGTCCCGATCGGCAGCGCGAAATGTGCGGCATAGCCCTCGACCATGGCGAAGAAGGTCGGCTGGTCGGCGTTGTGGAAGCCGATCCACAGGCCGAAGCGGTCGGACAGGGAGACTTTCTCCTCCACCGCCTCGCCGGGATTGATCGCGGTGCTGCGCTCATTCTCGATCATGTCGCGCGACATCAGGTGGCGGCGGTTGGATGTCGCATAGAACAGAACGTTGGGCGGCCGCCCCTCGATGCCGCCATCGAGCACGGATTTCAGCGCCTTGTAGTCGGCATCGTCCTTCTCGAAGGACAGATCGTCGCAGAACACGATGCAACGGCGCGGCTGCAGGCGCAGCTGGCCGAGCAGGTCGGGCAGGGTGCGGATGTCCTCGCGATGGATCTCGATCAGCGCCAGCGATCCGGGGATTTCCGCATTGGCGGCGGCGTGGGCGGCCTTGACCATGGATGACTTGCCGGTGCCGCGCGCGCCCCACAGCATGGCGTTATTGGCGGAAAACCCGCGCGCGAAGCGCATCGTGTTGTCCAGCAGCAGCGCCTTCTGGCTCTCGATCCCCTGAAGCAGGCCGATCGGCACCGCGGCGACTTTCGGCACGGGCGCGAGGTGCGGGCGCGGTTCCGGATGCCAGACGAAGGCGTCGGCGGCGCTCAGGTCCAGCGCGGGGACGGGCGGCGGCGCCAGGCGTTCGAGCGCCTCGGCAATCCGGGTCAGGGCGGGCAACAGGGCGGGATGTTCCATGATCCGGCGGGCATAGGACGGGTTGCTATTGACGGGAAGGGGTGGGCCGCTAGGTTCCGCGCCTTCACGCCGGAAGACGGAACAATCCTCATGCTGAACCCTTTCGCGATCTCGGTCGCGCACGCGCAGGACGCCGCCGGTGGCGCCGCCGGCATTGCCATGCAGATCATGCCGCTCGTGCTGATCTTCGTCGTCTTCTACTTCCTGCTGATCCGCCCGCAGCAGAAGAAGATGAAGGAACATCGGGAGATGCTGACGCAGCTCAAGCGCAACGACCGCGTGGTCACCGCGGGCGGCATCGTCGCGACCATCACCAAGGTGAAGGAAGGCTCGGACGAGATCGAGGCCGAGATCGCGCCGAATGTGAAGGTCATGCTGGTGCGCGGCACCATCACCTCCGTGCTCCGGCCACAGGCGGCGAACGACACCAAGGAGGCGTAACGCCCCACCGACTCATGCGAAAGGGCGCCCGGGCCGAACCCTGGCGCCCTTTTTGCGTCTGGGCGACGGAGAAGGCAGGATAACGCGGATGTGTTGTACCGCGGGAGGCGACGCCTACCGATAGTTTAATTATGCTCGACGCCCTATCCCAGTACGAGCATGTCGCTGCACCCTCCTACCGCCTTTGCCATCTCGTGGCTGCTCGCCCTGGTCCTCGGATGCCTGCATCTCTGGCTTTGGCGGCGTGACCGGTCGCAAGGCGCCCTCGCTTCCATCGGCATCGCCTATGTCATCGGCGCCATAGGCGCTGGGCTGGTATCGGCGCGCGGGGGGATCCCCGACCGGCTCTCCATCGACGTCGCCAATGCCCTGATCGTATTGGGCTACGGCCTCATATGGACGGCCATGCGCCAATTCGAACAGCGCAGGCCGCGGCCGATGGCCGCCGCGTTCGGGGCCTTGGTCTGGTTGCTGGCCTGCCAAATTCCCATCCTGTACGAAAGTCTGCCGGCCCGCGTGGTGATGCTGTCCTGCATTGTCGCGACATACTGCACGGCCGCCGCGGTGGAGTTGCTCCGCGGGGAGGTCAGCCGCAACCTGCCGTCGCGGCGCCCTTTGATCGCGGTGTTGTTGATCAACACCTTCATCTACAGCCTGCGGGCACCGCTGCTGCTGCTTTCGCCAATCCGGGAACAGGGCATGGCCCTGCCGACCAGCTCGCCCTGGTTCATGGCCATCTCGATGACCTCCGTGCTCGTCATCGTCGGCATCTCCTCGCTGCTGGTCGCGCTGGGCAAGGAATTGGCGGAACAGCGTTCCAACGCCGCGCTGATCGCGGCGCGCGACGCATCCGAACGTGCGAGCGAGGAGAAGTCGCGCTTCCTCGCGCGCATGAGCCACGAGTTGCGGACACTGCTCAATTCCGTCCTGGGGATGGCGCAGTCCCTGGCGCGCGATCCCGGCCTCACACCGTTGCAGCATGAGCGCGCGACGACGTTGGAACGCGCCGGCCGCCACCTGGTCGCCATCGTGAACGACATCCTCGACCTCGCCCGTGTCGAGGCCGGGCGACTGGAACTGACGCCGCGGCCGGTCGAACTGCGCGGCCTGCTGACCGAGGCGATCGAGCTGGTGCGACCGGCCGCGCTGGACAAGCGCATCCACCTCGACCTGGTGCTGCCTGCGTCACTGCCGGCGGCGGTGCTCGCCGACCCCGTCCGGTTGCGGCAGATCCTGCTGAACCTGCTCGGCAATGGGGTGAAGTTCACGCCGGGCGGAGGCATCGTCTCGCTCTCCGCAGCCTGGGGGCCGGCGGGACTGATGCTGGTGGTCGCCGACAATGGGTCCGGCATCCCCGAGATCCTGCGCGATCGTCTGTTCCAAGATTACGAACGCATGGGTGCCGACGCGGCGGGGATGGAGGGCACCGGCCTCGGCCTTGCCATCACGGCGGCCCTGACGCGGGCGATGGGCGGGCAGATACGGTACGAGCCTGCGCCGGAGGGTTCCGGCAGCCACTTCATCGTGACGCTGCCCCTGGAAATGGCCGATGCGCCGGCGGCGGTCTCCGCAATGGTGCCGCCCGCGGAACCCGCCGGCTCGCGACCGCTGAACATCATGGTGGTGGATGACATCCTCGCGAACCGCATGGTCGCGGAAGCCCTGCTGAAGCAGGCCGGGCACACGGTGCAATGCCACCCGGACGGGCCGTCGGCGCTCGCGGCCCTCGCGCGCGGAGACTTGCCGGACGCGGTGCTGATGGACATCCAGATGCCCGGCATGGACGGCTTCGCGACCACGGCGCACATCCGGGCCTTGCCGACCCCCGCGAAGGACCTGCGCATCATCGCCGTGACCGCCGAGGCGGCGCCGGAGGAAATCCGCGCCTGCCTCAACGCCGGCATGGACGGCCATGTCTCGAAGCCGATCGACCGGCAGACCTTGCTCGCCGCCATCGCCAAGGCCCTCACCGTCGATGCCTGACGCCTGCCGCCTGGTAACAGCGTGAACCAGACGTCCCGTGTGTCGCCGCTGTGGCCACCACGCCGCATTCGACCCTACAATTCGGGTCAGCCGCCGCAGGCAGGGAGGTAGCCCCATGACCGCAAAGGTCGCCATCGTCACCGGTGCGGGCCGTGGCATCGGGTTGGCCACCGTGAACCGCTTCCTCGCCGAAGGCTGGCGCGTGGCGCTGCTGGACATTGATGAGGCGGCGCTCGACGCCGCCATGGCACGCATTGGGCGTCCCGAGGCAACGGTGGCGCTGCGGTGCGATGTGGCGGATGTTGACGGCATCCGCGCGGCCGTGCAGCAGGCCGCGGCCCATTTTGGCCGTCTCGACGCGCTGGTGAACAATGCCGGGACCGCGGTTTTCAAGCCGATCCTGGAGACGACGCCCGAGGAATGGTCGCGCGTGATCGCGGTGAACCTGACCGGACCGTTCCTGGCGACACAGGCGGCAGCGCCGATCATGGCCGAGACGGGCGGTGGCGCGGTGGTGAACATCACCTCCATCTCGGGCTTGCGCGCCTCGACGCTACGGGTCGCCTATGGCACCTCCAAGGCGGGTCTCGCGCATCTGACGAAGCAGCAGGCGGTGGAACTCGCCGCCCTGGGCATCCGCGTGAATGCCGTTGCACCCGGGCCGGTGGACACAGCCATGGCGAAGGCCGTGCACACACCGGAGATCCGCCGCGACTACCACGACGCCATCCCGCTCAACCGTTACGGGCTGGAGGAAGAACTCGCCGAGGCGATCTTCTTCCTGTGCAGCGATCGCGCATCCTACCTGACCGGGCAGGTGATCGCCGTCGATGGTGGCTTCGATGCGGCCGGGATCGGGCTGCCGACCCTGCGCGCGGAACGTAGGACCGATAGAACGGATCTGAACCCAGTCAGGCGCGATCTGCTTTAGGACGGCCGCAGCCCCGCCAGCGTCGCCGCCTCGCGCGCCTTCGCCAGTTCGGCGCGCAGGAAGGCCGCGAAGCCGTCGGGGGAACGCTGCGTCTCGGTGCCCAGGATGGCGCCGACCTCGACGATGCGCGCCTGCACCGCCGGTTCCGCCAGCGTTGCCGCAAGCGCCGCGTGCAATGCCGCGATCACCTCCGGCGGTGTCGCGGCCGGTGCGAGCAGGCCGCCATAGGAACCCGCGGTGAAGCCGGGCAGGCCGGCCTCGATGAAGGTCTGCACCTGGGGCAGGACCGGCGAACGCTCCGGCGTCGCGATGGCGATGATCGGCGCCTTGCCTTCCAGATGCAGCGGCAGGGCCGAAGGCAATTCCACCATCCCCGCATCCACCGCGCCGCTCAACAGGTCCGCCACCATCGCGCTGCCGCCGCGATACGGCACATGCACGGCGCGGACATTCGCACCCGCCATCATCAGTTCGAGCGCGAGATGCGCCGCACTGCCCGCGCCGGGCGTGGCGATCGTCACCTGGTTGGGCCGTGCGCGGAGGATGGCGAGGAAGTCCGTCAGCGACCGCGCGGGAATGCGCGGGCCGACCTGGCAGATCATCGGCAGGATGCCGACCAGGCCGATCGGCCGGAAATCCCGTTCCACGTCATAGGGGATATTCGCCTGCAACACGGGATTGGCCGTCAGCGGCCCGCCCGCGCCGAACAGCAGCGTGTAGCCGTCGGGCGTGGCGCGCGCGACGGCCTCGGCGCCGACGCTGCCACCCGCGCCGGCGCGGTTCTCGATCACCATCGGCCGGCCGATGCGCTCGGCCATGCGCGCCGCGAGGATGCGCGCGAGGATGTCGGTATTGCCGCCGGCGGTGAACGGCACGACCACGCGGATCGGGCGGTCGGGATAGGCGGCCAGGGCCGGTCTGGCCAATGTGGTGGCGCCGAGCATCGCGACCGTCGCGTGCAGCACCGTGCGGCGTGTTTGCATTCTGTTGTCCTCCCCGGCGTCTTCGCCTTGTGCGGCGAGCGTTGCACCCGCACGGACCTGCGGCAAGCCGGCCGCCTTGCCCGGCCCTGATCCGTGGCGCAGCATCCGGCCCGATTGAGGGAGACGCGGGACATGGAAAAGCGGCCACTCGGACGCACGGGCATTTCGGTTTCGGTGCTCGGCTACGGATGCGGTGCGATCGGCGGGTTGATGGTCAAGGGGACCGCCGCGGAGCAGGACCGCGCCATCGGTCGCGCCATCGAACACGGCATCACCTATTTCGATACCGCCTATGCCTATGGCGATGGCGTGTCGGAGACCAATCTCGGCCGTGCGCTGAAGGGTTTGGGCGCGCAGGTCGTCATCGGCACAAAGGTGCGCGTCTATGCGGAACAGCGCGCCGACATCGCCGGCACCGTCGCCGCCTCGCTCGAAGGCAGCCTGTCGCGGCTCGGCCAGGACTGCGTCGATGTGTATCAGCTGCACAACGCGATCACGGCGCATGGCGCCGCACCCTCATTCACTGCCGAGCAGATCCTGAACGAGGCGGTGCCGGTGCTGCGGCGCCTGCAGCAACAGGGCAAGTGCCGCTTCTTTGGCATCACGGGGCTGGGCGATGCGCCGGCGGTCCGTCGCGTGCTGGATGAAGGGGGCTTCGCCACCGCGCAGATGCCCTACAACCTGCTCAACCCGAGCGGCATCACGCCGCTGCCGACGGGGTCGGACATGCCCGACCTCGGTGGGCGCATCGGCCATGCGGCATCGATCGGGGTCGGCGTCATGGCGATCCGCATCCTGGCCGGCGGCGCGCTCAGCGGCAGCGAGGCGCGCAGCGCGCTCGGCGTGCCCAAGGTCGATCCGATCGCCTCGGGGGCAAGCTACGCCGCCGATGTCGCCGCGGCGCGGCGGTTGCTGCCGGTGATCGAGGCCGGGCACGCGGCGGACCTCGTCGAACTCGCACTGCGCTACGCGGTGATGCCGCCGCAGATCGCGACCGCCATCATCGGCACGTCGAGCATCGCCGAGCTCGACCACGCCGTCGCCGCGGTCGGCCGTGGACCGCTGCCGGAAGCGGCCCTTGCCATGATCGCGGCGCTTCGGGCGGGATAGTGCTGATCGCGCCTGACCGGACCTCGCCAGGCGCGTGACGATGCCGGCGCTGCAAACGCGGCCATTCGGCGCGTTTGCAAACAGCCTCTGAGGGGGCCTTCGCAGCCCCGCCCGGCTGCGCCTATCGTGGCCGGCCGGCGTGGCCGCGCCGGCGGGAAACGTCCAAGAACGGAGCGACATGCGCGCCGACCGATCCACCAGATTGCTGATCGTCATCCTGTCGGCGATGTTCCTCCAGCAGACCTTCGCCACGGTGGGCCGGTCGCTGCCGCCGATCATCGCGCCCGCCATCCTGGCGGATCTCGCGGTCGATCCGGCGTGGCTCGGGGTCTATGTCGCCGCGGCGGCGCTCTCGGCGTTGGTGTTCCAGCTGGGGTGCGGCAGCTTCATCCTGCGCTACGGCGCGATGCGGATGAGCCAGGTGGCGCTGGTGCTGCTCGGCCTCGGCGTCGCGCTGGCCACCGTGGGGCCGGTGGTGCTGTTCCTGGTCTCGGCGGTGATCGGCGGTGGCGCGGCCGCGATGTCCACCCCGGCGAGTTCCCACCTGCTCGGCCGCTATTCCCCGCCGCGCCAGGCGCCGCTGGTGTTCTCCATCAAGCAGACGGCGGTGCCCGCCGGATTGCTGCTCGCCGGGCTGCTGGGCCCCTGGCTGACCGACATGACAGGCTGGCGCGGCGCGATGCTTTTCGCGGCCGCGTCGTGCCTGATCTTTGCCGCGATGCTGGAACCGCTGCGGGCGGAATTCGATTCCGACCGCGTGCCGACCCAGTCCTTCCGGCTGTCGGATTTTCACACCACGATCCTGTCCGTGCTCGGCGCACCGGAACTGCGGCGGCTGGCCTTCGCCTGCTTCGCCTTCAACGGATTGCAGACGGTGTTCACCTCATACTTCGTCGTGGCGCTGACCGAACTCGGCCACGGCCTTGCCGCGGCGGGTTTCGTGTTTGCCGTCGCCATGGTGATCGCGGTGCCGGGGCGCATCTTCTGGGGCTGGCTCGGCAGCGGGCGGGTGGAACCGGCGATGGTGATGTGCTGGCTGGCGCTGGGCATGGCGGGTGGATCGGCCATGATGGCGCTGCTCGGCGCGCATTGGCCGCTGCTGCTGATCGGGGTGGTGGCGACGGTCCTCAGCGCCACGGTGATGTCCTGGCATGGTGTCCTGCTGGCCGAAGCCGCACGTCTCGCCGCGCCGGGCCAGCGTGGGGCGGCGACCGGCGGCGTGCTGTCCTTCGGGCAGATGGGCGGGTTGCTCCTGCCGCTGGTCTATTCGGGCGTGCTGATCGCGACCGGCAGCTACGGATTGGGCTTCACCGTCTGCGGGCTGCCGGCACTGGTGGTCGGCATCGTTCTGCTGCGCGCGCCGCGCGATCATGATGCGCGATAGGGTAGGGGAGGGACACATGACCGACGGCTTCATGCTCGGCGACATCACGATCCAGCGCATCATCGAGGAGGAGACGCCGCTTTTCGATCCGCTCACTTTTTTCCCGAACCTGACGCCGGACCTGCTGGAGGAAAACCGCGCCTGGCTCGAACCCGCGGCGCTCGACCCCGCCACCGGCAAGCTGATCCTCGCCATCCAGTCCTGGGTGGTGCGCACGAAGCACCACACCATCCTGGTCGATACCTGCGTCGGCAACGACAAGGACCGGCCCAACCACGCCTTCTGGAACCAGCTGCGCGGGGATGCCTATATGCGCGGCCTCGCGGCGCTGGGGTTGAGTGTGGACGACATCGACATCGTCATGTGCACGCACATGCATGTCGATCACGTCGGCTGGAACACGCGGCTGGTCGATGGCCGTTGGGTGCCGACCTTCCCCCGTGCGCGCTACGTCTTCTCGGCGCAGGAATTCGCGTATTGGAACGCGGAGAACGCGAAGGCGCCGGTGCTGCCCTTCGTCGATTCCGTGCTGCCGATCGTCGGGGCCGGACGCGCCGAAATGGTCGCCGACGACCATGCCATCACCGACACCATCCGCCTGGAACCCACGCCCGGCCATTCACCGCACCATGTCGCGCTCCGCGTCGGTAGCGGCGACCAGGAGGCCTTGTTCACCGGCGACCTGATCCATTCCCCGCTGCAGGCACGTTATCCGGAGATCACCATGCGCGCGGATTGGGATCCGACGCTGGCGGCCAAGACCCGCCGTCGCGTGCTCGAATGTGCCTGCGAGGCGCGCACCTTGCTCTGTTTCGCGCATTTTCCCTCGCCGTCGCATGCGCGACTGTCGCGTTGGGGGAATGGCTTCCGCGCGGATACGGTGGGCTGACGCGCCGGCGCGATCCACGCGCCTCGTTGTCGTATCTCGGTTCTGCGTGATCGCGTGATTCAGTTCCTGGGCGCCTTTGCGCCTTCGGCCATCACGGTGTTGCGTGATCGCGTGATTCAGCCCTCCGGCGCCTTTGCGCCTTCGGCCATCACGCTCTAGCCTGCCGTCACAACCCGCGAATGGAGACGGGCGTGGAGGGTACGATGACGAGGCAAGCCTTGCCCATCGCGCGCATCGTGGCGCCGCGATCGGTGGCGGTCGTCGGTGCGTCCGATGACGTCGGCAAGTTCGGTGGCCGCGTCATCCACTATCTGATCAAGCACGGGTTTGCGGGGCAATTGCTGCCGATCAACCCGAACCGCGCGACGATCCGTGGGTTGCCGGCCTATCCGCGCGTGTCCGCCGCGCCGATCGCGGCCGATGTCGCGATCCTCGCCGTGCCGGCCTCCTCGCTTGAAGCGCAGATCACCGATTGCGCCGCCGCCGGTGTCGGCGCCTGCATCGTCATCACCGGCAAACTGGCCGAGGCCGGCCCCGAAGGCGCCGCCTTGCAGGACCGGGTCCTTTCCATCGCGCGCGCGGCCGGGATGCGTCTTGTCGGGCCGAATTGCCTCGGCATCTTCAACCCTGTCGATCGCGCCATGCTGTCATCGTCCCTGGCGCTGGAGGAAGACGACTACGCCCCCGGCGGCATCGGCATGGTCAGCCAGTCCGGCGCGCTGATGGGCACGCTGCTGTCCTTCGGGCGGCATCACGGCGCGCGGTTCAGCCGCTGCATCTCCGTCGGCAACCAGGCCGATCTGGGGCTGGAGGATTTCCTCGACTACCTGGTGCAGGATGACGCCACGCGCGTGATCGGCCTGTACATCGAGGGACTGCGTGACCCGGCGCGCTTCCGCGCCTTGCTGCGCGCGGCGCGCAAGCCGGTGTTCATCGTCAAGGCTGGGCGCAGCGAGGCTGGCGCCCAGGCCGCACGATCCCACACCGCCAGTCTCGCCGGCGCCTTCCCGGCCTTCGAGGCGATCTGCCGCGACGCCGGCGCGGTGGTGATGGAGGATCCGCAGATGATGGTCCTCGCCTGCGATGCCGCCATCCGCCTGCCGCGCCTGCCGGCGCCAGGGCTGGGCCTGGCACCCATCGCATCCTCGGGCGGGTCCACCGTGACCTTCGCGGACATGCTGCCGGGCGCGGGGCTGCGCCTGGCGACCATGTCGGATGCGACGCGCGCCGCGCTGGGCCGCTGGATGCCTGACACGCATATCGCGCTGCCGGTCGATACCGGGTCCTTCCATGAAGGCACCAGCGGCGATGGCCTGTCGGAGTGCATCCGCGCCTTCATGGCGGACCCGGATATCGGCGCCGTGGTCGTGCCGATGACGACGCAGCCCGACATGGTCGGGCGCACCGCGCTGTTTCCGCCGCTGGGGCGCGACGGCGGTAAGCCGCTGTTGTATCTGATGACGGCGGGCGCGGTTGGCGATGCATCCCGCGCCGCGATGCGCGCGGCGGATTTCCCGTTCTATGACCGCATGTCGGATGCCATCACGGTGCTGCGCGCGCTGGAAGCCGAAGCCGAGGGCCGTGCCCGCCGCACCGCAACAGCGGCAGCCCGTCCGGCCGGCTGCGGCCCCGCGCCTGTCCTGCCGACCGGCGCGCTGACCGAAGGCGAGGCTAAGGGCCTGCTGTCAGCCTACGGTATCCCGGTAACGCGCGAGGCTGCCGCCGCCACGGCGGACCAGGCGATCGAGGCTGCCCGCGCCATCGGTTTTCCCGTCGTGCTGAAGGGTGTCAGCAGGACGGTGGTGCACAAATCCGACCTTGGCTTGGTGCGGTTGAATCTGCGCGACGAGGCAGCGGTGCGGGCCGCCTTCGCCGAGGTGACCGCCGCGCTGGACCGCGCGGCACCCGGCGCCGCCGAAGGCTGCGTGATCCAGGAAATGGCGCGCGGCGAAGCCGAATTGTTCCTCGGCGCCACCGCCGATCCGCAATTCGGGCCGATGGTGCTGGCCGGCGCAGGTGGTGTGCTCGTGGAATTCCTGCACGATGTGCGCACGTCACCCGCACCGCTGTCCCTGCCCGATGCGCGCGCGTTGATCGAAGGGCTGCGCGTGGCGCCTGTGCTGCGTGGCCTGCGCGGCCGCCCCGCCGCCGACATCGCGGCGGCGGCCGATGCGCTGGTGCGGTTGTCCTGGCTGGCGGCCGATCTCGGGCCGCGTCTCGCCGAACTCGACATCAATCCCCTGATCCTGCGCGCGGCGGGGCAGGGGGCGATTGCCGTGGATGCCCGCGCCACTCTCACGGAGGAACCGAAGCCATGAAGGCCAAACTGTCACGCCGCGCGCTGGGCGCGGCCTTGCTCACCCCCACGCTCGCCCGCGCCCAGGGCGCCTGGGCGGATCGCCAGGTCGTCCTGGTGGTGCCCTATCCGCCCGGCGGCAGCACCGACAATGTCGCGCGGCCACTGATGCAGGAATGGCAGCGCGTGATCGGCCAGACCATTGTTATCGAGAATCGCGGCGGCGCCGGCGGGACGATCGGCGCCGAATACGTCTCCCGCGCGCGACCGGACGGCTACACATTGCTGCTGTTCCCGACAGCGGTCTTCACCATCAGCCCGACGATGATGCGCCCGCCCTATGATGTGGACCGCGCCTTCGTGCCGATCGCGCGCGTCGCGGCCTCGGATGCTTTCGTGGTGGTCAACCCATCGGTGCCGGCGCGCACGATCCAGGAGCTGATCGCCTATGCCAAGGCCAATCCGGGGCGACTGCGCTTCGGGTCCGCGGGCAATGGCACCATCACCCAGCTGCAATGCGAGATCCTGGGCGACCACGCCAAGGCGCAGTTCGAACACGTTCCCTATCGCGGGTCGGGCCTGGCGGTGAACGATCTGGTGGCCGGGCACATCCAGATGATGTGCGACCCCGCGACGCTGCCCATGGTGCGCCAGGGGCAGCTGCGCCCACTGGCAACCTTCGGGGACCAGCGCCACCCGGAATTCCCCGATGTGCCGACGCTGATGGAATCCGGCCTGGCCGATCGTGGCGCGATGTCATGGTTCGGCGTCGCCGCACCGGCCGGCACGCCCGCGCCGGTCTGCCAGCGCATTGCCGCTTCGCTGGAACAGGCCCTGAAGTCCGAGGAGGTCGCCCGCGGCCTGGCCCATGGCGGCCTGCGTCCCGCCTTCGAAACCGGCGAGACCTTCGCCAACCGCATCACCGGCGAACGTGCGATCTTCGCCGAGATCATCCGCCGCACCGGCGCAGGAGTGAACTGACGTGGAATTGGTGAAGATCGTCGATGAGGGCGCGGTCCGCATCGTCTCGCTGAACAACCCGGCCAAGGGCAACGCCATCAGCAAGCCGATGGCCGAGCAGTTGCAGCGTGCGATGCAGGAATTCGAACACCGCGCCGACCTGCGCGTGGCGATCATCACCGCGGAAGGCACGCGCGCCTTCAGCTTCGGCGCCGACGTGACCGACCCGCCGGAATTGTGGCGCGCCATCCCCACCGTCGGCTTCAAGCCGCTCAAACCCGTCATTTGCGCGGTCGAAGGATGGTGCGTCGGCGGCGCCATCGTGCTGGGCATGATGTGCGACCTGATGGTCTGCGGCGCGAAGGCAAAATTCTATTACCCCGAGGCCAAGCTCGGCCTGACGGGCGGGATGATCGCCGGCCTGGTCAGCCGCATCCCGCACAAGATCGCCATGGAGATCGCGCTGCTGTGCCGCGTGATCGACGCGCAGCGCGCCGAACGTGTCGGGCTGGTCAATGAGGTGGTGCCGGAGGGCGAGGCGCTCGCCACGGCGAAGCAATGGGCGGCAGACCTGTCAGGCATGGCGCCGATGGTGCTGGGCGAGATCAAGCGCATGGTGACGGAGGAGATCATCCCGCGCGGCCCATCGGAACAGATGGCGATCCACGGCCAGCGCATGGCTGCGATCCGCAACTCGGCCGATGTCGCTGAAGGCGTCGCTGCCTTCCGCGAAAAGCGCGCACCCAAGTTCGAGGGGCGCTGAGCCATGGCAGGTCCCTTGTCCGGGCTTCGCGTGCTGGAGATCGCCGGCATCGGACCGGGACCGTTCTGCTGCATGATGCTGGCCGATCTGGGCGCGGAGGTGCTGCGGATCGACCGGCCCGGCGCCCCGACGGGCAACCCGGCGGATGTGCCCAGGCGAGGGCGCCGCAGCCTGACCCTGGATCTGAAATCCCCGGCGGCGATCGGTGCGGTGCTGCGCCTCGTCGAACGCGCGGATGTGCTGGTGGAAGGCTTTCGGCCGGGCGTGATGGAACGCCTCGGGCTCGGGCCGGCGGAATGCCATGCGCGCAATCCGCGCCTGGTCTATGGCCGCATGACCGGGTGGGGGCAGGACGGGCCTCTGGCGCAGGTGGCGGGGCATGACATCACCTACATCGCCCTGACCGGCGCGCTGTGGTCGATGGGCCGCGCCGGGGAAAGGCCGGTGCCGCCGCTCAATCTGGTGGGGGATTTCGGCGGCGGCGGGATGCTGCTGGCCTACGGCATCATGGCCGCGATGTTCGAGACGAACCGCAGCGGCCGCGGCCAGGTGGTCGATGCGGCGATGACCGACGGGTCCGCCACGCTGATGGGGGCCTTCTACGGCCTGCTCGCGCAGGGGCGATGGAACAATGCGCGGGAGAGCAATATGCTTGACGGCGCCTGCCCCTATTACGACACCTATGAATGCGCCGATGGCAAATACGTGGCGGTGGGTGCGCTGGAGCCGCAATTCTTCGCGTTGCTGCTCAACGGCCTGGGCCTCGACCCCGAAGGCTTCGCGGACCGGACCGACCAGGCGCGCTGGCCCGCGATCCGGGCGGAATTCGCCGCCATTTTCCTCCGCCAGCCGCGCGACCATTGGGCCACCGTGTTCGAGGGCACGGATGCCTGCGTCGCCCCGGTGCTCGACCTGGAGGAAGCGCCGCTGCATCCGCACAATGTCGCGCGCAGCACCTTCTTTTCCCGCGGGCCGGGGATGCAACCGGCGCCAAGCCCGAGGTTTTCGCGCACGCCAGCCGAACGGCCCGGCCCGCCGCTGCGGCGCAGCGCGGATGGCGACGCCGCACTGGCCGATTGGGGTTTCAACCCCGTGGAGATCGCCGCCCTTCGCGGCGGCTGACAGCCGGGCCGGCTGCGCGCTAGGCTTGTCCCAACGACAAGCAAGGCGAGGGACACGTCCATGGATACCGCAGCCCCGCAAGCCGGGACGGCGCGCAGCGTCTTCACCTCCGACCATGAGTTGTTCCGCACCCAGGTGCGCCGCTTCTTCGAACGCGAGATCGTGCCGCATCATCGCGACTGGGAACGCGCCGGGATCGTGTCGCGTGATGTCTGGCTGAAGGCCGGCGCGGAAGGGCTTCTGTGCCCGATGATGGCCGAGGAATTCGGCGGTGCGGGTGCGGATTTCGGCTATGCCGCTATCATCATCGAGGAGATCGCCCGCACCAACGCCTCGGGCATCGGCTTCCCGCTGCATTCGGACATCGTCGTGCCCTACATCGAGGAATTCGCGCTCCCGCACAGGAAGCGCGAATGGCTGCCGCGCATGGCGAAGGGTGAGATCATCACCGCCATCGCCATGACCGAACCCGGCATGGGATCCGACCTCAAGGCGATGAAGACCCATGCGCGGCGCGATGGGTCGGACTGGATCATCAACGGGTCGAAAACCTTCATCTCCAACGGGCAGAATTGCGGGCTGGTGATCGTGGCCTGCAAGACCGACCCCGGCGCGGGCCGCAAGGGCATCAGCCTGATCTGCGTCGAGGAAGGCACGCCCGGCTTCACCAAGGGGCGCAACCTCGAGAAGATCGGCATGCACGCCGCCGATACCTCGGAACTGTTCTTCGACGATGTGCGTGTGCCGGCCGACAACCTCCTCGGTGAGGAGAATGCGGGCTTCTCCTACCTCATTAGGAACCTGCCGCAGGAACGGCTGGTCATCGCCATCCGCAGCGCGATGTCCATGGAGGTGATGCTGCAGAAAACCATCGACTACGCGAAGGAGCGGAAGGCGTTCGGCCAGACGGTGTTCGACTTCCAGCACAATCGCTTCAAACTGGCGGAATTGCGCGCGCAGGCCACCATGTTCCGCGTCTTCGCCGATCATTGCCTTGCGCTGCATATGAATGGCGGGCTGTCGATCGACCTCGCGGCCCAGGCCAAGCTGCTGGGGACCGAGATGCAGAACCGCCTGTTGGATGACTGCCTGCAGATGCATGGCGGCAACGGCTACATGGCGGATGTCGAGATCGGTCGCGCCTGGGCCGATGCGCGGGTCGGGCGCATCTATGGCGGCAGCTCCGAGATCATGAAGGAAATCATCGCGCGCACGCTGTGACGCGCGACAGGGAGGAACAACAACAATGACCATCACCCGACGCGGCGCCTTGGGCGCAGCATTGGCCGTGCCTTTCATCCAGGGCGCCGCGGCGCAGGACCGCTTCCCAAGCCGACCCATCACGATCCTGGTGCCCTTCACACCGGGCGGTGCCACCGATGTGCAGATGCGCGCGCTGGCGGAAGCGGCGACGCGGCATTTCGGCCAGACCGTGCTGGTGGAAAACCGCCCCGGCGCCGGCAGCACGCTGGGTGCGGCCGCGGTCGCCCGTGCTCGGCCGGATGGGTACCTGGTGGCGCAGATCACCCTGCCGGTGCTGCGGCTGCCGCATATGCAGCGCATGCCCTATGACGTGACGAAGGACTTCACGCCGATCATTCACCTGACCGGCTACCTGTTCGGCGTGCTGGTTTCCGCCAACAGTCCCTACATGACCTGGCAGGATCTGGTCGCCGATGCGCGGCGCCGGCCGGGCCGGGTTCGCATCGGCAATACCGGTGCGAACGGCACGCCGCATCTGACCATGGTGGATCTCGCCGCGCGCGAGAATCTGGACGTCATCCATGTGCCCTTCCGCGGTGAATCGGAAGCTGCGCCGCAATTGATGGGTGGGCATATCGAGGCACAGGCCGCCGGTTCGGGCATCGGGCAATTGGTCGATGAGGGCCGGCTGCGGATGCTCAATGTCTGGGTGCGCGAACGATCCCCGCGCTGGCCCAGCGTTCCGACGCTCATTGAGCTTGGCTATCAGGACATGGTGGTGACCTCGCCCTATGGCCTCGCGGGGCCGCCTGGGATGGACCCGGCGATCCGCACTGCGCTGCATGATGGCTTCAAGGCGGCGCTGTATGACCCGTCGCATCTGGCGGTGATGCGGCGGCTCGACCAGCCGGTCGAATACCTCGGCAGCGAGGATTACGGCCGCAACATGCTGGAGACCTACGAGCTGGAGCGCCAGCGGGTGGAGCGGCTGGGGCTCAGGACCGGGTGATGGCGCCAACACCCTTTGGCCCGATGCCGTGCATCGGGCCGCGAGCGCGAATGCGCGACCGCGCTCAGACCATCAGTCGATGCCTGTGCGACAGTGCAGGGCGCGAAGGCAAGGCGGGCGGATGCCCGCCGCCCGCCGTTTGAGGGCAAGGAAGACTCATCATCGGTCGCTGTCAGCGACCGATGATGTGAGATAGCGCTCCTTCAGGATCCGGCGCAGCAGCTTGCCGGCCTCGCTGCGCGGGAGTTCCTCGGCGAACTCCCACGACCGCGGGCGCTTCGGCCCAGCCAGGTGTTCGTGGCACAGCGCGTCCAGTTCCGTCCGCAGCGTGGCGGTATCGGCGCGCGCTTCGCGCGGGACGATCACGGCGTGGACCTGCTCGCCGAAATCCTCGTTGGGAACGCCAACGACGGCGACCTCCGCGACGCCGGGGTGGCGCACCAGCACCGCTTCGATCTCCGCCGGATACAGGTTCACCCCGCCCGACAGGATCAGGTCCGCGCGCCGGTCCGACAGGAACAGCCAGCCATCCGCATCGACGCGGCCGAGATCACCCAGGCTCGCCCAGCCCTGCGCATTGTACGCCGCCGCCGTCTTGTCCGGCGCGTTGTGATAGGCAAAGCGCGGTGCGCCCTCGAAGCAGATGCGCCCGACCTCGCCCACCGGCAACGCCCGGCCATCGTCGTCGCAGATGTGGACGGACACCCCATTGACCGGCCGCCCGACCGTGCCGGGCCGCGCCAGCCAATCCTGCGGCGAGGCCACCGTGGTGCCCACACCCTCCGACCCCGCATAGTATTCCCACAGGATCGGCCCCCACCAATCCATCATCCGCTGCTTGATGCCGATGGGGCAGGGGGCGGCGGCATGGATCGCGCAGCGATGCGATGACAAATCGAAGCGACGCCGATCCTCCTCCGGCAAGGCGAGCAGCCGCACGAACATCGTCGGCACCCATTGGCTGTGCGTGACGCGGTAGCGTTCGATCAGTTCCAGCGCGCGCGCGGCATCGAACTTCGCCATGACCACGGCCGTGCCGCCCTCACCGATGGTGCGGCGGATCGCATAGCCATGCGGCGCGGCGTGATACAGCGGCGCCGGTGAAAGATAGATCGTGTCGGTGTCGAAGCCATACAGCGACTTCCACGTCATGTCCCAATCGGGCGCCTCGCGGTTCTCCCATGACACCATCGGACGCTTGATGCCCTTGGGCAGGCCGGTCGTGCCGGAGGAATACAGGAATTCCCGCCCCACCGGCCGCGGCGGCACTGCGGCCGGGGTCGGATACTGCGCCAGCGCTGCCTCGAACCCGCCATAGCCTGGCAGGCCTTCGCCCACGGCGAAGCGCGGCACGTCGCCCAGCACGCCTTCGTGAAGCAGCGTAGTGGCAAGGTCTGCCAGGCCGGGCGAGACGATGATCGCCTTGGCCGCCGCATCCGCCAGCATATAGGCGACTTCCTGCGGCCGCAGATGGACCGACAGTGGCGTGTAGTACAGCCCGGCGCGACGGCAGGCATAGACCAGCTCGATGAATTCGGGGCGGTTGTCCATCAGCATGGCGATGCCTTCGCCGGGCTGCAGCCCAAGGCCGATCAGCCATTGCGCGATGCGGTTCGCCCGCGCGTCCAACGCGCCATAGGTGAGGCTGCTGCCACGGTCGGGAAAATGCGCCGCGACCTTGTCCGGGAACGCCCGTGCCCAGCGCGCGATCTGCGCCATCCATTGTCTCCCCCGCCCTTGGCGCAAGCCTGCTGTGCCATGGTCAAGGCGTCAACGCGCCTTGCCCCCGGCGCCTGGGCGCGCTGCAATGGCGGGATGTCGAACCCTGTCCCCGCGCGTCTCGCCTCCACCGTCCTTCTCCTGCGCGATGGGGACGACGGGCTCGAGGTCTTCATGGTGGTGCGCCATCACCAGATCGACTTCGCATCCGGCGCGCTGGTGTTCCCGGGCGGGCGCGTGGAGGATTCCGACACGGTGCTGGCCGGCGGGGATGCCGGTGTCGCGCTGCGCGTCGCGGCCATTCGTGAAACCTGGGAAGAATGCGGCATCCTGCTCGCCGCGCCCGGCACGCCGGTGCGGGCCGAAGGTCCCTTCGCCGCCATGCTGGCCGAACGCGCCCTGGTGCCGGATTGCACATGTCTCGCGCATTTCGCCCATTGGATCACGCCGGTCGCGGTGCCCAAGCGCTTCGACACGCATTTCTTCCTCGCCGCCGCGCCAGCCGACCAGGCCGCGCTGCATGACGGGCATGAAGCGGTGGACAGCGTCTGGATCCGGCCGGCGGACGCGCTCGCCGAAGCCCTGGCCGGCACGAAGAAGGTGGTGTTCCCGACGCGGATGAACCTCACCAAGCTTGCCCGCAGCACGTCCGTCGCCGAGGCCTTCGCCGCCGCCCGCGCGAAGCCGGTGGTGACCGTGCAGCCGATCCAGCGCGACACGCCCGAAGGGCGCTGGCTGCGCATTCCGATCGAGGCCGATTACGACGGAGAGGACTTCCTCGCCGGCGACCCACCTTCGATGTAGCGCCTCAGAAAACAAGGAAACGTCCATGGCTTCGCGACGCCTGCGCTTCGGCATCTTTCTCGCCCCCTTCCATCGCGTCGGCGATAACCCCACGCTCGCCATGGATCGCGACATGGCGCTGATCCAGTGGCTGGACTCGCTCGGCTATGACGAAGCCTGGATCGGCGAACATCATTCGGCCGGATGGGAGCTGATCGCGTCACCCGAGATCATGATTGGCGCCCTGGCCGAGAAGACGCGGCACATCACGTTGGCAACCGGCGTCACCAGCCTGCCCTATCACCACCCCTTCCTGGTGGCGCAGCGCTTCGTGCAGCTCGACCACATGACCAAGGGGCGCGTCATCCTGGGCTGCGGGCCGGGCGCGCTGGTGTCCGATGCCCATATGATGGGGATCGACGCCACGCATCAGCGGCGCCGGATGGATGAATCGCTGACCGCGATCATGAAGCTGCTGGCCTGCGAGGAACCGGTCAGCATGGAGACCGACTGGTTCACGCTGCGCGACGCTCGGCTGCACATGGCGCCGTGGTCCGAGCCGCGCTTCCCGGTGACCGTCGCATCATCCACCACGCCGTCGGGCGCGCTGGCGGCGGGCAAGCATGGCGTCGGCCTGCTGTCGCTTGGCGCGGGGCTGCATGGCGGGCCGAAGATGCTGGCCGAGCAGTGGCGCATGGCCGAAGGCGAGGCCGCCAAGCACGGCAAGACGATGGATCGCGGCCAATGGCGCCTGGTGGTGAACATGCACTGCGCCGAGGATGACGAGCGCGCCCTGCGCGACGTTCGCGTGGGGGAGGAAGCGGAGACGCTGACTTATTTCTCCGAGACGCTGGGCCGCCCGCCGACCCGGTCCGAGGATCCGCTGCGCGACGGGCTCAAGGCGGGTTCGACGCTGGTGGGTTCGCCTGACACCATCGCCGCCGGCATCGAGCGTCTGCTCGCCTTCACCGAAGGTGGTGCCGGCGGCATCCTGTTCCGCGCGCATGAATGGGCGGACCGCGAAGCCACCTGGCGGTCCTTCGAACTGTTCGCCCGTTGGGTGATGCCGCGCTTCCAGAAGTCCCTGACCATGCCCAAGGCGTCGCGCGAATGGGTCAGCGAGAACCGCGAGACGATCTTCGCCCCGAGCATGGCCGCGCTGAAACTGGCCTTCAAGGATGCCGGGCAGGAGGCGCCGGAATTCGCCCGCCTGCAGTTGCATACCGGGAAGGTGGAACTGAAGAAGGGCTGACGGCGGGGTGGCCGGCGCATGACGCGCCGGCCAAGGGCGTCAATTGATCTGCAGGCCGAGGCGACGGATCATCGTCCCCTCCTCCTCCATCATCTGCCCGACGAAGGCGGTGTAGTCGGCGGTGTTCTTGTAGATGACGGGCATGTCGTAGAGCGCCAGCACCTCGGCATGGGCGGGGCTCATCAGTGCTTCCTTGAAGGCATCGTGCAGCACGCGCACCACGCCGGCATCCATCCCTTTCGGACCGGCGATGCCGTAGGGCGAGGCCGAGACGATGTCGATGCCGACTTCCTTCAGCGTCGGAACATTCGGGAAGCGCTTGGCCCGTTCGGCACCCCAGGTCACCAGCAGACGCAACTGCCCGGACTCGACCAACGGTGCCCAGCCGGTGGAATCAGCATTGGCCTGGGTCTGGCCGCCCAGCACCGCCGCGATGTTGTCCGCGCCGCCGCGGAACGGGACATGCAGCCAGTCGATGCCGTTATCGGCCGCGATCCGTTCCATCGTGATGTGCAGCGTGCTGCCAACGCCAGGCGAGCCATAGGCGATCTTGCCCGGATTGGCTTTCGCATGGGCCATGAACTCCTGCCACGTCTGCCAGGGGCTGTCGGCCCGCACCACCACGCCGAACAGATAGCCCGTCAAGTGGATGATGTAGCTGAAATCCTTGAGCGGATCCCATTGCGGCCGCGTTGTCATCAGCGGCAGGCGAAAGGCAGTGACCGGCATCTGGCCGACCAGATAGCCGTCGCCGCGTGATTCAGCCGCCATCAGCTGCGCGCCCTGCGTTCCGCTGACGCCGCTGCGATTTTCGATGATGATCGACTGGCCAAGGCTGCGCTGCGCAATGTCCGCCAGCGAGCGCAACTGCCCATCGGTCGAACCGCCCGGCGGCCAGGGCACGATCAGCCGGATCGGGCGATTTGGAAAGCCCGCCTGCGCCACGGCGGGCGCGGCGAGCAGCGTAGCACCGGCTGCGAGCAAGGCACGACGGGATGTCGTGATGGTCATGGTGTAGCCTCCCCGTTTGATGATTGTTGTCGGCCCCGCGGTCGTTGCCGCGGGGCCGAGGTCGCAGCCGTCAGGGCTGCTGGTTGGACAGGATGACGGTGCCGGAAGCGGAGAACATCCCGCCCACGCCATGCGCCACGCTGGTCTTCACGCCCGGTACCTGCGCGGCGGCCGTGCCACGCACCTGGCGCACGCTCTCCTGCAAGGCGAACATGCCGTACATGCCGGTGTGGGTGTAGGACAGGCCACCGCCATTGGTGTTCAGCGGCAGTTTCGCACCCGGGCGGGTATTGCCTTCCCAGATGAAGTCCTTCGCCTCGCCACGACCCACGAAGCCGAGGTCTTCCAAGCCGTACATCGGCAAATGCGCGAAGGCGTCGTAGATCATCAGGTGATCGACGTCGCTGTGCTTGATCCCCGCCGAACGGAAGGCTTCCGGCCCGGCCACGCGGAACGCGCGGGACGAGGTGAAATCCTCCATCTGGCTGACCATGGTGGTCTCGACCGATTCACCGCTGCCCAGGATGTAGCAGGGCTTGCTCGGGAAATCCTTCGCCCGTTCGGACGATGTGAGGATCAGCGCGCCGCCGCCATCGGTCACCAGGCAGCATTGCAGCAGCCGGAACGGATAGGCGATCATCTTGCTGTTCAACACATCGGCGACGGTAATCGGGTCCTTGAACGCCGCGCGCGGGTTCTTCGCCGCCCATTCACGCTGCACGACGGCGACCATCGCCATCTGTTCATGCGTGACGCCGAACTTCTTCATGTAGCGCAGCACGGGGATGGGAAACAGCGTCGGCGGACCCATCGGGCCGAAGGGTGCCTCGAACTGGCCGTTGAGCGATTGCGGCTCCGGCGGGCGCGGGATGGGGTTGATGCGCGACTTGCCGCTTTCCCCATGCGTGATCAGGATTGTCTTGGCATAGCCCGCATGGATGGCCGCCGCCGCATGGCGAACATGCAGCATGAAGGAACAGCCGCCGACGCCGGTGCCATCCACCCATTTCGGCGTGATGCCGAGGTAATGCGCCACCTGCTGCGGCATCATCTGCCCGACGCAGGCCACGCCATCGATATCCGACGGCTTCAGCCCCGCATCCGCCATCGCATTCAGCGCGGCATCGGCATGCAGCATGATCTGGGCCATATCGGGAATGGCGCCGAGCTTCGTGGTCTCGGCGGCGCCGACGATCGCGATTTCACCTGGCTTGATCGTCATGGTCTCAGGCCCCCTTTGAAGGACGGAACAGGGGCAGGGAGATGCTGTCATCCATCGGCACGAAGGCGACTTCGAGCGGCATGTCGAGCACCAGCGCCTCGGGCGTCTGCGGGCAGTCGATGATGTTGGTCATCATGCGCGGGCCTTCTTCCAGCTCCACCACCGCGATGGCGTAGGGCGGCTTGAAGCCCGGCACCGGCCGGTGATGGATGACGTACGAATGCAACGTGCCTCGGCCCGATGCCTCGAACACCTCGACATTGCGGGTGCCGGTGTAGGGGCTGAACGGGCGCGGCGGAAAGTATGCCTTGCCAGTGTCGCCGCAGCGCTGGAGCAGCAGCTTGCCGTCCTTCGCCCCTTCCCAGAAATGCTTGGTCTCGGGTGTCGGTTCCGGCCGCGGGCGGCCTGGTTCGAGCGTCATGTTTGTCGCTTCCTCCTGCTTGGATCGGCGCCATGTTCGCCCGGTTGCGCGCGCGGGGAAAGGGGGGCGGCCGACCGGGCGGTCGGGAGGCTACAGATCCAGGATGCGTTCCGGCGCCGCGCGCCCGCGCAGCAGGTCCCACAGCCCGATCATATTGCCCTGGAAACGGCCCCAGCGATCGGCCCAGGGTTCCGGCTTCAGGGATCGCACGAGGTTCGCCAGGCAATGCCGCGCCGCACTCGGGATCGCGTGGCTCCAGGGAAACGACCCCTTGCGCGCCAGGTAGATCGGATTGACGACCTGCGAATACCCCAGTCGCTTCTGTTTCACCCGGCCCGATTTCGAACCCAGATGCACGCCGCGCGCCCCGCCCAGGCGCAGGATCGTCCCGTGTTCGCCCAGGCGGCGGGTCACGTCGATATCCTCGTACCAGGCGTACAAGGGCAGGCGTTCATCGACGCGGATGCCATGGGCGCGCACCGTCGCCATGCGGAACGCCATGTTGCAGCCATAACCGTTGAAATGCGGCGCCACCGCCGTTGCATCCGCCGGCGGGGTATCGGCGGCGAGCAGCGCGGCGCCTTCGGCGAGCGAATAGCCAGGCCCGTTCGCGCCATCCGCGATGACGGTGCCGGTCGCCACCACCATGTCCGGATGCGCGGCGAAGGCTGCTGCGGTAACAGCCAGATAGGCTGGCGCGCAGAGGAAATCGTCGTCGAAGAACTGCACGACGTCGCAATCCATCGCGGCTTCCAGGATGGCATTGCGCTGCTTCGGCAGGCCGGCCGCCGCGGTGATGAATTCTGCGCCGGTGCAGCCGGTCACGTCATCCGGCGTCGCATGGCAGACGATGATGCGATCCGCCGGCCGCGTCTGCTGGTGCAGGCCGGCCAGCACGCCGGCGAGGATCGCCGGGCGCCCCCGTGTCGCGATTCCGATGGCGATGCGCATCAGCAGGCCTCCGTCAGCGGCGGGATGGCAGCCGGGCGGCGCGCCTCCGGTGACATCATGCCCGCCAGCCGGCCACGGAAGGTCATCCAGAAGTAAGCGGCATTGTGCATCCGCCCCCGCAGCAGGCTGACCACCACGCCACCCAGGGGTCGGACGAGAAAGGTCATGCGCGCCGACAGCGGCGCAGCGTTGCGCCGCAGCGCGAAGCCCAGGCCACGCCCATATCGTTCCGCGCGTTCGACCGCGACATCGGACAGTCGCTTGTCGGGATGGATGATGTGCAGCGCGGCGTCGTACCGCGCCGCCCAGCCGCGGGCCATGGCACGGCAGACCAGGTCGTTGCCCTCGGCCGATCCGAAGGGGCTGCCCGGCCCCATGCCTTCGTCGAAGCCGCCCAGCGCGAGGGCCGCGTCGCGGCGGAGGAAGATGTTGAACTCGATGACGCTGGTCCAGACCGTGACGAGGTCGATGGGTCCGCTCTCCGTCCGCCAGCGTCCCGACCCCAGCCCGCCCAGGGGCGACGCCGCCGGTCCGGTCAGAACCTGCAGCGCGGCGTCCCCGATGAAGGCCGCATCGACACGGTCCAACACATCTGGCGGATACAGGCAGTCATCATCGGGGAAGGTCACGATCTCCCCGCGCGCATGACGCAGGCCGAGATTGCGCGCATGGTTGGCGTTGCGGATCGACGACCGCAACCGCCGCAGCGGCAGCCGTGCGGCATAGGCGGCCTCGATCGGCCCGAGCCGGTCATCATCGTTCTGGTCGACGATGATGACCTCGAAATCCGTCCGCGCCTGCACCAGCAGGCTGTCGAGCAGCGCCGCGACATCTGCATCGCGCCCCAGCGTCGCGACGACCAGCGAGAACCTCATCGCATCGCGCCATCGACCACGCGCCGCATCGCCGCGCGGAAGGCGGCGTGGCTGAAGCGTTCGGCATTGGCGCGGCAGGTGGCGGCGGAGATCGCCAGCGTCTCGAAGGTCCCGACGGCGGCGATGATGGACTCGGCGGATTGTTCCTCGAAGAACAGGCCTGTATCGCCAGGGCGCAGGATGTCGCGCGCGCCGCCGCGGCCATAGGCGATCACCGGCGTGCCGCAAGCCTGCGCTTCCACCGTCGCGATGCCGAAATCCTCCTCGGCGGCGAAGACGCAGGCGCGGGCGGATTGCGTCAGGCGCACCAGCTCCGCGGTGCCGACGCGCCCGCGCAACTCGACATTCGGCGCGCCGGCGGCGGCCGCGCGCACCTGTGGCGCATTCGGCCCATCGCCCACCACCACAAGCCGGCGGTCCGGCATGCGGCGGAACGCCTCGGCGATCAGTTCGACGCGCTTGTAGGGCACCATGCGGGAGGCGACGAGGTAGAAATCCTCCTTCGCCGCGCTCAGCGCGAAGCGGTCCACATCGACCGGGGGATGCACGACGATGCTGTCGCGCCGCCACGCCTTGCGGATGCGTTGCCCGATATAGGCGGAATTCGCCACCACCACATCCGGGTTCAGCGCGCTGGACCGATCCCACATCCGCATCCGATGCAGCAGCCGGCGGGTGTAGGCGCCCTTCAGCCCTGTCTCCATCGCGGCTTCGCGCAGATACTGGTGCTGCAAATCCCAGGCGTAGCGCATCGGGCTGTGGACGTAGCAGACATGCACCTGGCCCGGCCCGGTCAGCACACCCTTCGCCACGGCATGTGATGAGGTCAGCACCAGATCGTAGCCGGACACATCCAACTGTTCGATCGCCAGCGGCATCAGGCCGAGGAATTTGCGGAAGTGCTTCCGGGCGAAGGGCAGGCGCTGGATGAAGGTGGTGGTCACCGGCTTGCCGCGCAGGAATGCGCGTTCGGCATCGGGCATGAAATCGCAGACGGCGAACAGATCGGCCTCGGGCCATTCGGCGATCAGCTGTTCGACGACGCGTTCCGACCCTGCATAGGTGTCGAGCCATTCATGGACGATGGCGACCTTCATGCGAGACGATCCTCGATCAACGTCAGCAACCTCCGTGCGGCACGGTCCCAGGTGAAGTCGCGCGCGCGCAGCAGGCCGGCGCCGCGCATGCCGTCGCGCAGGCCATCTTCCTCGATCAGCCGCAGCAGCGCATCGCGCAGCGTCGCCGGTTGCGCCGGATCGAACCACAGCGCCGCCGATCCGCAGACTTCCGGCACCGCGCCGGCATGGGCCGCGACGACCGGGCACCCGCAGGTCATCGCCTCCAGCGGTGGCAGGCCGAAGCCCTCATAGCGAGACGGGAAGATCAGGCAGAGCGCGTTTTCATACAGCGCGCGCAGTTCGGCATCCGAAACCCGCCCGAGCATGCGCGCCGCGCCCGCCGCCACCTCGCCGCCCGCACGGAACACCGCCGGATCAGCCGCGCCGGCCACCGCCAGCACCAGATCATGCCGGCCCAGCACATCCGCCGCCGCGGTCAGCGCCGCCAGGTTTTTATGCGCCGCCGGATTGCCGACCACCAACGCATAGCGCTCGGGCAACAGCCCGTGCTTCGCCAACACGGCGCCGTCGGCAGCGATGCGCAGAACGTGCTCGCCGCCTTCGGGCAGCACGCCGATGTTGGCTTCCGGGATGCCCAGCGCCGCCGCGATGCGTGTTTGCGAGAACGCCGACACCGTCAGGATCGTCGCGCCGCCGCGCGCCAGCCGTTTCTGCAACAGCCGGTACCAGGTGCGAAATGCGAAGGAGTAGGAATCCGGCGTATCGAAGGCCCCGGCATCATGGATCACCACGGCCTGCCGCGCGCCGGCGAGGACCGGCGCGGTATTGCCCAGGTTCAGCAGCAGGTCGCCGCGCAGCGCGCGCGGCAGGTCGATCTGTTCCCATGCCTGGCCGGACCGCGACCCGACGCTTTCCGGCCGGAAGGCCTGCAGCCCGGCGTCCCGTGCGTCAGCCGGATGCAGCACGCGCGCGGCCGGCCAGGCGCCGGCCACCGCCAGTGCGTCGGCGGCCGCCACGATTTCGGTCGCGAAGCGCTGCACGCCGGTCATGCCCTGCGTCAGGTATCGCCCATTGATCGCGATGCCGGTCATGCGAGTTTCATCCGCCGCAGCAGCATGGCGCGGTCTTCCGGCGGCGCGATCCGCCAGCCGAGCGCGACCACCACGCCCAGCGTCACGACACCCAGCGCCGCCGCCGCGATCCACCCTGGCACGACCACCATCACAGCCAACCCGACCCCCGCCACGGCCAGCAGCGGCAGAAGCGCCCGCCCGGCCTCGGCCGCCGGCGGATAGAAGCGCGCCGCCAGCAGGAAGCGCCCCGCGCAATCCGCCGCGGCCCGCGCTGCCCAGGCGATCGCCGCGCCTTCGATCCCGATCAGCAGCAGAAGCCCCGCGCCCAGCGGCAGGAACACCGCCGCCTGGACCAGGGAGAAGGTTGCCGTCACCTCCGGCCGCCCGATCGCATCCAGCAGCACCCCCGGCACGAAGGCCAGGCAGGAGAAGAAGATGCCGACGCCGAGGATCCGCATCACCATCCCGCCACCCTCCGCAAAGTCCGTCCCGAGCCACAGCCACAGCAGCCATGGCCCAACGGCCACCAGCACCAGACACGCCGGCAGGACCAGCCCCGCGACGATCAGCGCGCCACGGCGCAGCAGCAGCGCCGTGCCCTCGGGCGCGGTGCGATAGGACGACGCAATGGCCGGCAGCAACGCCTGCGCCACTGCCACGGGCAGGATCCACATGCGCATGACGAGGTCGAGCGGTGTCGCATAGAAGGCCACCGCCGTCAGCCCGATCACCGCGCCCACCAGGAAGCGATCCGCGTAAAGCAGCATCTGCGTCAGCGCGCCGGACAGGCTCATCCAGCCACCCTGCCGCAACAGCGGCCGCAGCAGCCCGAAGCCCGGCCGGGACAGGCCAAGCCCCGGCACGTCCCGCCAGGCCAGCGCCGCATAGGCCATGCCGCTGACCAGCCGCACCAGCACCAGAGCCAGCATCACGCCCACCAGGCTGTCCCAGGCGAGCAGCGCGATCACCGGACCGAGATAGTAGAAGACGCTGACCGGCATGTTGACGATGTTGGCCGCGCGGAACCGCTGCCACGCCGCCAACACGCCCCACAACGCCGCGTTCAGCACCACAAGCGGCGCCGCGATCGCCAGCACGCGAAACGCGGCGAGGGCCTCGGCTTCCATCTCGGGCGGCACGATCAGCACATGGCGGATCAACACCGGCATGAAGGCATAGGCGAGCCCCGCCATCACCGCCGACAGGCCCAGCAATGCATAGATGGTCGCACCCACCAGCGCCGGCGCGTCCCGCCCGCGCCCTTCGCCGATCGCCTCCGACACCGCCCGCGTCAGCGCCATGCCGAGGCCGAGGTCGAAGACGCCGAAGATGCCGACCATCGCCAGCGCCAGGGTGAACAGGCCCCAGCGCTCGGTCCCCATCAGATGGACCAGCACCGGGGTGATCGCGAGGGCGATAATGAGTGGAACCCCACGCCCGAGCGCGTTCCACAACACGCCGGACACGAGCCGGCGCCCGCCGGCCCGGTCTTCCGGGGCCTCGGGCGCCGTGCCGCTCATCGGATGGGTTCCCTGGTGCGCCCGCTGGTCAGCAGGCGCCGCGGCGGGAGAGCACCGCCACCGGGGTCTTGATCAGGATGCGCATGTCCGCGAGCAGCGAGGGCTGCGACACATAGGCGACATCGAGGGCGACACGCTGGTCGTAGGACGTCTCGGACCGGCCGGACACCTGCCACAGGCCGGTGATGCCCGGGCGGACGGTGAGGTAGTGCGCGGCGGACACGCCGTAGTAGCTGTCGAGTTCGATCGACGTCACCGGACGGGGACCAACCACCGCCATTTCGCCACGCAGCACGTTGATCAGCTGCGGCAATTCGTCGAGCGAGGTGGCGCGGAGGAAGCGCCCGATGCGCGTGATGCGCGGGTCGTTCTTCAACTTTCGCGTCGCATCCCATTCCACCCGTGCGGCAGGGTCGGACGCAAGCAGCGCATCGAGGCGCGCCTGGCTGTCGACCACCATGGAGCGGAACTTGAGGCAACCGAAGATACGCCCGGCGCGGCCGACGCGCGGATGCGCGTAGAAGGCGGGGCCGCCATCGGCGCGAACCAGCATGGACACCACCAGGAAGAAGGGGGCGGCCAGCACCAGCGCGGCAGAGGCGATGGCGATATCCATCGCGCGCTTGGCCATCGGCGTGAAACGGGCGGTGCGATAACCGCCCATGACGCTCGCCATGGCGGCGCGGGGGGGGAGGGGACCAACCGGAACGCTGGACATGTTCGTCAACGGCCTTCTGGGTGTCCATCGCCGACGGGGGCCGGCGACGGCCAAGTGGGTCCTCGGGCCTGAGGCCGATCCCCCGATGTGGGTGGGGAACGCGGCTGTCAGACCTTTGGTTGACCCGGAAGATGAGCCTTGGCGCTGTCCGATTTGGGACCTGCTTGCGGCGGGATTGTGGCATCGCAGCATGGCCGGTGCGTTAATTCGTCCGGCTTGCCGCGGCTGTCCCGCAGCCTTAGACCGCAGCCACGGGACCGGAAATCCCAAGGAAAGTGCCGACCCTTCCGATAAGCTACCAAATCTTGGCTCGCGAAGGCTTTTCGCCGCCAGGCGGTCTGCGCCGATCGATCATGGCGGCGCCGCCATTTTCGTCGGCTGCCGCCCCGACCTGGAGTGACGCCCCTGTCTTCCCGTATCGAGACCGTTCTTGCCTATGGCGTCGCGCTGCTCATCGGTGCGGCGCTGGTGCTGACCACATTCCCGCCGGATGTGCTGTTGCCCCGCGCGGGCGGCCCCTGGGCGCCGCAGGGCGATGCCGCCCAGCACGCCATCGCGCAGCGCTATTTCATCGGTGATGCGTGGCGATGGCCGCCGCTGCAGGCAGCGAACCTGCTGGCCCCGGAAGGGGTCAACATCGCCTTCGTCGATGGCATCCCGCTGCTTGCGCTGATCCTGAAAGCAATGCGGCCCATCCTGCCGGAAGGCTTCCACGGCATCGGCCTGTGGTACGGGATCGCCTGGCTGATGCAGCCGGTCGCGGCGGTGTGGTGCCTGCGCGGTGCCGGAGAAAAGCGGCTGCTGCCCGCCATTGCCATTTCGATCGCCGCCCTGGCCATGCCGTCCTTCATCAACCGCTTCGGCCATGCGGCGCTGACCGGGCATTTCACGCTGCTCCTCGGGCTGGGGCTCTACCTTCGCCTGGCGCGTGCGCCGTCGGTCGGGCTGTGGCTGGCCGCGGTGCTGGCCTGCATCGGCACCTTGCTGGTGCATCCGTATCTGGCCGCAATGGTGCTGGCGCTGCTCGGGGCCGTGCCGCTGACGCTGCTGCTGCGCGGGGACCGGCGCTGGTTTGGCGCGGGCCTCGGCGTCGTGGCCTGTGCCGGCGCGGTGGGCGGAACCATGGCGGTCTTCGGCTATCTCGGTGCCGCGGGCGATGGCGGCTACGGCCAGTTCGCGATGAACCTGCTCTCCCCGGTCTGGCCGCATCATTCGGGCGTTCTGCCCGGCCTGGTCGAACGAGAGGTCGATGCGACCGGACGGGGTGGCTGGGAAGGCTACAACTGGCTCGGCTTCGGGCTGCTGGTGGGGCTGGTCGCCGTGCTGCTGCTGTCCTGGCGGGATGCGTGGCGTGCCGTGCGGCGCCATGCCGGGCTGGCGTTGGTCTTGCTGGGGCTGACCTTGCTCGCCGTCTCCTTCCGCGTCGGCCTCGGCGGGGCGGTGGTGCTCGACCTCGGCCCGGCGCCGGCGTTCCTCGAACAATTCCGTGCGTCGGGCCGGTTCTTCTGGCCAGTGGGCCTGACGTTGCTCGTCGGCACCATCGCGCTGCTGGCGCGGTTGCGGCCGGCCTGGCTGGGCATGCTGGCGGTGCTGGCGGTCGCCCTGCTGCAATTCATCGACGCCGGGCCGAACCGGTCGTCGATCCGGGATTGGGCGCAGGCGCGCCAGCCCTGGACCGTCGATGCCCCGGCGCTGCGCCGGCTGCTGGCCGAGGCCGACCGGGTCACCATCCTGCCGACCTGGCCCTGCGTGCCGCAACCCGACACGCTGGGTGATCATGCACGGCAATTGCAGATCCTCAGCCTCGCTGCCGAGCGCCCTGTGCCGGCCAACACGATGTATGTCGCTCGCTGGCGTGGCGAACGCCCGCGCTGCGACGATGCGGGTGCCACCGCGGCGCCGCTGGCGGTGGGCGAGTTGCGCATCATCCTGCCCGGCGCACGGGAAGCCGCCTTGGCCACGATGCCTGACGTCGCGAACCGCTGCGCGCCGGTTGGTGACCTGCTCGCCTGCCGGATCACTCCGCGCTGATGCGGCTCGGCAGGTGGCGTTCGGTGAAGTACAGCGGTCGCTGCTTCGTCTCGTTGAAGATGCGCCCGAGATATTCCCCGATGATGCCCAGCATCATCATCTGCACCCCACCCAGGAACAGCACGACGGCGAGCAGGGATGGATAGCCGGCGACTGGATTGCCGAAGAAGAAGGTGCGGACCAGCAGCTGCGTCAGGTACAGCACCGCCCCGATCGCGGTGACCAGTCCGAAATACGTCGCGACCTTGAGCGGGGCGACGGTGAATGAGGTGATCCCCTCCAGCGAGAAGTTCCACAGCTTCCAGTAGTTCCACTTGGTCGTCCCCGCGGCGCGCGCCGCGCGGTCATACCGCACCGCCTGGGACGGGAAGCCGATCCAGGCGAACAGGCCCTTCATGAAGCGATGCTGTTCGCGCAGCTGCAACAGCGCGTCGATGGCCCGGCGGCTCATCAACCGGAAGTCGCCGGTGTCGGGTGGCAGGTGAACCTTGCCGCCCAGGCGCTGCATGACGCGGTAGAAGCCGGCGGCCGTCGCCTTCTTCACCCAGGTCTCGCCTTCGCGCGTGTTGCGCTGAGCATAGACGACGTCGAATCCTTCCCGCCAGGTGGCGACAAGGGCGGGGATCACCTCGGGCGGGTCCTGGAGGTCTGCATCGATGACGACAACCGCATCGGTCGCGCGTGCATGGTCGAGCCCCGCCGTCAGCGCGATCTCCTTGCCGAAATTGCGCGACAGGTTGACGACGGCGACGCGCGGGTCCTGGGCCTGCAATGCGGTCATCACCGCCAGCGTCGTGTCGCGCGACCCGTCATTCACATAGACCACCTCCCACGCCATGCCGATGTTCTCGAGTGCGGCCGCCAGGCGGCCGTGGAATTCGGGCAGCACTTCCTGCTCGTTATAGGCGGGGACGACGACGGACAGGGCGGGCGCGGTTGGGCTGGTCATGATGCGTTCCGATGGGCGGGCCGATGGCGGCCCGCTTCGCAGTATCAGGAACAGTACCGATCGGGCCGAATCAAGGCAGCGCGACCGCGGTGCCTGTCCCACGGGGTCGCCAATCGAGCGCGGGCGGCGTATCTCCAGCGCAAGCAACGCCAACATCGGCAGGAGGAAACGTGCTCGATCTGACAGGCAAGGCCGCCATCGTGACCGGTGCGGGGTCGGTCGGCCCCGGCTGGGGCAATGGCAAGGCAACGGCGGTCCTGCTCGCGCGCCAGGGTGCCGCGGTGTTCTGCATCGACAACAACCCTGAAGCGGTCGCCGAGACGGTCGGCCTCATTGCCGAGGAAGGCGGGCGCGCCATCGCCCATACCGCCGACGTGACGGACAGCGAGGCAGTGAAGGCCGCCTTCGACGCCGCGGTCGCCGCCTTCGGCCGGCTGGATATCCTGGTCAATAATGTCGGCGGGTCCGCCCCCGGCAGCGCGGAATCCATGACCGAGGCGGTGTGGGACCGGCAGTTCGACATCAACCTCCGTAGCGTCTTCCTGGGCTGCAAGCACGCCATGCCGCATCTGCGCGCGCAGAAGACGGCGGCGATCGTCAACATCGCCTCCATCGCCGCCCTGCGGATGAGCGGCGACCGCCCGCACATCGCCTATTCCGCATCCAAGATGGGCGTGATCGGCCTGTCCAAATCCGTGGCGATGGACCAGGCGAAGCACGGTGTCCGCTGCAACACCGTCATCCCAGGGCTGATGCACACGCCACTGGTGGAAAACCGGCTGCTGCGCCAGCTCGGCGCCAATGACGCCGCATCGTTGATCGCCAAGCGCGATGCGCAGGTGCCAACCGGCAAGATGGGCACCGGCTGGGACGTGGCGCATGCGGTGCTGTTCCTGGCATCGGACGAAGCGGCCTACATCACCGGCACCGAGATCATCGTCGATGGCGGCATCTCCGCCATGATGCCGGGGGCCGGCGCATGACCGCGCGCTTCCCGCCCATCCCGCGCGAGCAACTGGACGACGCGCAGCGCGCGGTGTTCGACGCCATCGCCTCCGGGCCACGCGGCGGGGTGGTTGGCCCGTTCAACGTGTTGCTGCGCGCACCGGCGGCGATCTCGGACGCGGCGCAGCGGCTCGGCGCCGGGTTGCGGTTTACCGGCGCGTTGAACGACCGGTTGCGCGAGATCGCGATCCTGACCGTGTCCCGCCGCTGGTCGGCGCAGTTCGAATGGTTCGCGCACCACCCCATCGCAGTGACGGCGGGCGTCGATCCCGCGCCGCTGGAACGGCTGCGCCAGGGTGGCGATCCGGGCTTCACCGATGCGACCGAACAGCTGGTGTGGCGCCTGTCGCGCGCCGTGCTGGACCGCGGCCGGCTGGACGACGCCGAGTTCGCCGCCGGGCGTGACGCGCTGGGCGAGGCACAACTCGTCGAGCTGCTGACCGTGCTCGGCTACTACACGCTGCTGTCCTTCATCCTGAATGTCGGGGAGGTGGCGGTGCCGGAACCCAAGCCCTTCCCCGAAGCGACCTGACGAAGCACCGGGAGGAAACAACAATGACCATCAGCACGACCCGCCGCACCCTGTTGGGCGCGGCAACAGCCACGCTCGCCGCGCCAAGCATTGCCTGGGCGCAGGGCAGCCTGGCCGGCAAGACCATCGTCCTTGTCGTGCCGTCGCCGGCCGGTGGCGGCACGGATTTCTCGGCCCGCCTGGTCGCCGAACCCTTCGGCCGCGCGCTGGGCGCCACCATGGTCGTCGAGAACCGTCCGGGCGGGAATGACGTTGTCGGGTTGCTGTCCGTCCTGCGCGCCCCTCCTGATGCCACCACGCTGCTGTGCGGGTATTGCGCCACCATGACAGCGCGCCCGGCGATCGGCGGCCTGGGTGAAATCCAGCCGATGCGCGATTTCCAGGCGGTCGGGCAGATCACCGACACGCCGCAGCTGTTCGTCACGCATCCATCCGTGCCGGCGAACAATCTTCAGGAATTCATCGCCCTGGCGAAGCAGCGGCCGGGGGCGATGAACTATGCCTCCGCCGGCATCGGTTCCATGCACCACATGGGCACGGAGTATCTGAAGCACCGCGCCGGGATCGACCTGGTCCATGTGCCCTATCGCGGCACGGGGGAGACGATCCGGGACCTGATCGCCGGGCGCATCCAGTTCTACATGAACTCCCCGCCGCCGCTGACACCGCTGGTGCGGGATGGGCAGTTGCGCGCGCTGTGCGTGAGTTCCAACGAGCGTCATCCCGGCCTGCCGGACGTGCCCTCGGCGGCCGAACAGGGGATGCCCGATACCGGGTTGAACGTGTGGTTTTCGGTCTTTGCGCCGCGTGGCGTGCCGGCGGCGCAGGTCGCACTTCTGTCGGACAAGCTGCGTGAGGTGCTGGCCGACCAGGGCGTGCGCGATCGCGCCTTTGCCGCCGGCGCGCTGGTGGCGCCGAGCACGGCGCAGGCACTGACCGATCGCGTGACGCGGGAGACGGAGAGCTGGCGGCAGATTGCGCGGACGGCGAATATCACGGCGGGGTAGGGGGGTGTCGGCGCTCTCTACGGGCCCAAGGCGGTCTGGAAGTTTCGAAGGGCGCGAAGATTGGAGGGGCGCTGCCCCTCCAAACCACCCCGCCAGGGACCGACGGGTCCCTGGACCGCGGGAATTTTGGCGCCGTATGGGCAGGCGCGCCCTCGATGAGCCGTGCCGGCAAAATACCCGCCCGAAACGGCCGCCAAGTCTAGGTTTCCAAAGGCCTTAAGCCTTTGGTGGGGTGAGGTCCGGAGAGGGGCAAAGCCCCTCTCTGGCCTGCCCGCACCGGCCGAAATTTAGCGCCACTAGGCGCCTCCAACCTTTATCACCGTGCCTTGATCGGCCGGTCCCCATGGCTGTCCTGCGGCACCCCGCGCCCCAGCGACATATGGCTGTGAACCCCCACCCAGCGCCCATCCGGCTGCTTCTGCATCACGATGGTCGCCCGGCCGGGGCGGGGAAATTCCGTGCCGTCCTTGTGCCAGCCGGTGCTGGTCCAGGGCAGGATCGCCACCGCCATCGACCCGTCGGCCGAGGCCAGCACCTCGGTATTCGCCGCATCCAGCGTGAAGTCCTTGGTGCGCGGCCAGACATTGGCCCATTGCGTGTCGGTCCAGGCCTGGCGCGACCGAACCAGCTCCTGGAACGTCCCGAAGATCACCAAATCGTCGTGCCAGAAGGGGTAGGCGGATTTGAAATCCACCTCCCGCACACAGACGAAGAAGCGTTCCAGCCAGTCGATGATCTCGGCCTTCGTGGCGGCGTCGGCGGCGGGGAGGGGCAGGTTGGTCATGGCTTGGTCTTTCGTCAGGCGGGCTGGATGCCGAGGCGTTCGTCACGCTTGCGCAGCAGATGCACGAAGGGCAGGGCAAGCAGCACCATCCACGCCTTGCCCACCACCTGCCCGGCCAGGAAGTCCAGGCTGCCGAAGGCGAGCCACAGGAACACGATGGAATCGACCACCAGCCCCACCGCTGATGACACCAGCACAGCCCGCACCAGCCCGCGCCGTTGCAGCGGCGTATAGACCGCGAGATCGGCGAACTCGCTGAGCAGGAAGGCGGCTGCGGAGGCGATGACCAGCGCCGGCGGTGCGAGGAAGGCCGACAGCGCCGCACCCAACAGCACCGCGGCCGCGGAATATCCGACGCCAAGCCGCCGCTGCACCAGGTCCCGCAGCACCAGGGCCAGCCCGATCATCAGCACGCCCGACGGCGCCATCAGCCCGGGTGCGACCGGCACCAGGCACGGCCCGTTCGGCACGCAATAGGTGCCAGCATTGCCGATCAGCCAGTTGGCGGCGGGGATGCACAGGCCGAAGCCGATCAGGGCGAGCACGCCCTCGGCGCGCGGGGTCAGGGTCATAGTCTCTCCGCCACGAAATCCTGCCAGCCCTTGGCGCGCAGATCGCAGGCCGGGCAGGTGCCGCAGCCGAAGCCCCAGGGATGGCGGTGGGAACGGTCGCCGAGATAGCAGGTATGGGTGTGCTCGACCACGGCCCGGACCAGGGGGGTGCCGCCGAGGCTTTCCGCCAGCCGCCAGGTGTCGCCCTTGGTCAGCCACATCAGCGGCGTGTCCAGCACGAAGCGCCGTTCCATGCCGAGGTTGAGCGCGACCTGCAACGCCTTGATGGTGTCGTCGCGGCAATCCGGGTAGCCGGAATAATCCGTCTCGCACATGCCGCCGACGATGTGCTTCAGCCCGCGCCGATAGGCGAGTGCTGCGGCGAAGGTCAGGAACAGCAGGTTGCGGCCGGGCACGAAGGTGTTGGGCAGGCCGTCCGTGCCCATGCGGATGGCGGCGTCGCTGGTCAGGGCGGTGTCGGATATGGCGGCCAGCGCATCCAGCCGCAGCGTGTGGTCGGGGCCGAGCCGCGCGGCCCAGTCCGGGTTCATCGCGGTGATGGCGGTGCGGAAGGCTTCGCGGCAGTCCAGTTCCACGCGATGGCGCTGGCCGTAGTCGAAGCCCAGCGTCTCCACATGGCCGAAACGGTCGAGCGCCCAGGCCAGGCAGGTCGCGGAATCCTGCCCGCCGCTGAACAGCACCAGGGCGCCATCATCCTTCATGGCAGGCGCGCCGCGGCCCAGCGGGCGGCATCCGCCACGGTGGGGTCGGCATCCTCCGCCAGCGCCTGCGCCGTGGGCCGCAGCGCCGCATCCCCCGAATTGCCGATGGCGATCATCACATTCCGCACGAACCGATCCCGCCCGATCCGCTTGATCGGGCTGCCCGAGAACATCGCGCGGAACGCCGCATCATCCAAGCGCGCGAGGTCCGCAAGCTTCGGCGCCGTCAGTTCCGCGCGCGGTGCGAAGGCGGGTTCGGAATGCGCCTGCGCGAATTTGTTCCAAGGGCAGACGGCAAGGCAATCGTCGCAGCCATAGATGCGGTTGCCCATCAGCGGGCGCAGCGCCTCGTCGATCGGGCCTTTGTGTTCGATGGTGAGATACGAAATGCAGCGCCGCGCATCGAGTTGCCGCGGTGCGGGAAAGGCATCGGTCGGACAGACATCAAGGCAGGCGCGGCAGGACCCGCAATGATCGGGTTCCGGCGCGCCGTCGCCCAGGTCCAGCGTGGTGAAGACCTCGCCCAGGAACAGCCACGATCCCAGCCCGCGCGAGACGAGGTTGGTGTGCTTGCCCTGCCACCCCAGCCCGGCATCCTGCGCCAAGGGCTTTTCGGCGACCGGCGCGGTATCGACGAAGACCTTGATGCCCGCCCGGGGCCACTGGCTCGCCATCCAGCGGCCGAGCGCCTTCAGACGCTTCTTCAGGACGTCATGATAGTCGCGGTTGCGGGCATAGACGCTGATCGTCGCCCGGTCGTGCTGGTCCAGCGTCTCTAAAGGATCGCTGTCCGGGCCGTAGTTCAGGCCTAGCGCGACGACAGACACCGCATCCGGCCACAGCACCCGCGGATGGGCGCGCTGCTCCGCGCGATCCTCCATCCAGCCCATCGACCCGTGGCGCCCCTCGGCGAGGAAATGCAGCAGCCGCGCGCGGACCTCCGGCGCCAGATGCGCGCGTGTAAACCCCACGGCATCGAAGCCGAGTGCGTGAGCCTGCGCCTGGATGGCGTCACGCGCCTGCATGGTCAGGGCGCGGCGGGAAGGTTCGGAGGGGCAAAGCCCCCCTGACTACCCCCGCCCACGATACGGCGGCACATCCTGTGCCGGCACCCACACCCCATCCGGCGGCGCACCGGACTGCCAGAACACGTCGATCGGCATCCCCCCGCGCGGATACCAATACCCGCCGATCCGCAGCCACACCGGTTCCAGCAACGCCACCAGCCGCTGCGCAATATCAAGCGTGCAGGCCTCATGGAACGCACCGTGGTTGCGGAAGGACGCGAGGTAGTTCTTGAGCGACTTGCTCTCGACGATCCAGGCGCGCGGCACGTAGTCGATCATCAGATGCGCGAAATCCGGCTGGCCCGTCAGCGGGCAGAGCGACGTGAACTCCGGCGCCGTGAAGCGCACGCAGTATCGCAGGTCCTGATGCGGCGCGGGCACACGCTCCAGCACCGCGCTGGCGGGGTCGGCCGGCAGGCGGGTCGGCTGGCCGAGCTGCGTCAGGCCCGAATAATCCTCGGTCATGCGGCGGGGTCCTTCTGCCAGCCGGCCTCGATCCGCGCGGCGGTCTCGTCGAATGTCCCGGCCAGGATGGCGCCGCGCAGCTCCGCCATCAGGTCCTGGTAATAACGGATATTATGCCAGGTCAGCAGCATCGGCCCCAGCATCTCCCCCGCCTTGAACAGATGCTGGATATAGGCCCGCGAATGGCGCGCGCAGGCCGGGCAGGCGCAATCCGGGTCGATCGGCCCGCCATCATCGGCATGGCGCGCATTCCGCATGTTCAGGATGCCATGGCGGGTATAGGCGCGCCCGGTGCGCCCCGACCGCGTCGGCATCACGCAATCGAACATGTCGATGCCGCGCCGCACCGCGCCGACCAAATCCGATGGCGTGCCGACGCCCATCAGGTATCGCGCGCGGTCGGTGGGCAGATGCGGCAGGGTGGTGTCCAGCACGGCGAACATCATCTCCTGCCCCTCACCGACCGCGAGACCGCCGATGGCATAACCCTCGAACCCGATGCCGGTCAGCGCGGCGACACTTTCCGCGCGCAAATCGGGATAGACGCTGCCCTGCACGATACCAAACAGCCCGTATCCGTCCCGCGCGACGAAGGCATCGCGGCAGCGCGCCGCCCAGCGCATCGACAGGCGCATCGACACCGCGGCCTGCTCCTCGGTGGCCGGAAACGGCGTGCATTCATCCAGGCACATGGTCACGTCGGCATCGAGCAGGTTCTGGATCTCGATGCTGCGTTCCGGAGTCAGCCGGTGCTTGGACCCGTCGATATGGCTTTGGAAGGTGACGCCCTGTTCGTCCATCTTCCGCAGGCCGGACAGGGACATCACCTGGAAGCCGCCGGAATCCGTCAGGATCGGGCCGGACCAATCCATCATCCGGTGCAGCCCGCCCAGCCGCGCGACGCGCTCCGCCCCCGGGCGCAGCATCAGGTGATAGGTATTGCCCAGCACCATCTGCGCGCCCGTGGACCGCACCGCATCGGCGGTCATGGCCTTGACCGTTCCGGCGGTGCCCACGGGCATGAAGACGGGGGTCGGGACTTCGCCATGCGCGGTGTGCAGCGTGCCCGCGCGGGCCGCGCCATCGGTTGCGGCGGAGGTCCAATGCAGCGTCATGCGGCGCGCTCCAGCAGCGACGCATCGCCATAGGAATAGAAGCGATACCCCTGCGCCACCGCATGGGCATAGGCCGCCTTCATCCGATCCGTCCCCGCGAAGGCGCAGACCAGCATGAACAGCGTGCTTTTGGGCAAATGGAAGTTCGTCATCAGCAGATCTGCGGTGCGGAAGCGGTGGCCGGGCAGCAGGAACAACTCGGTCAGGCCCTGGAACGGCTGGATATGCCCCGTGTCATCGACCGCGGATTCCAACAGGCGCAGCGCGGTGGTGCCAATCGCCACCACCCGCCCGCCGGACGCCCGCGCCGCGTTGATGGCGTCGGCGGCCTCGGGCGAGATCTCTCCCCATTCGGCATGCAGCCGATGGGCGCGCGGGTCGCCGCCGCGCAGCGGCAGGAAGGTGCCGGCGCCGACATGCAGCGTGACCGTCGCGCGCGTCACGCCACGCGCGGCCAAAGCATCCAGCAGCGCGTCGGTGAAATGCAGGCTCGCGGTGGGCGCGGCGACGGCGCCGGGTCGCTCGGCGAAGATTGGCTGGTAATCGGCGGCGTCCTCCGGCCGAGGACCGTCCGGCCGGGCGATATAGGGGGGCAGGGGGATTTCCCCGGCCTGGTCCAGCGCGCGGGCCAGCACCGCCGGGTCCGTCCCGAAATCAAGCATCGCGGCGCCGCCCTCAGGGTCCGCGACGACGGTGGCGGCGCAGTCCTCGGCACCCTCGATGGTCACGACATCGCCGGCACGCAGGCGTCGCGCGTTGCGGATCAATGCATGCCAAACGCCGCTGGCCTCGGCGCGATTCAGCATGATCTCGATGCGCGCCGCACCGCGCCTTGCGTGCAGGCGAGCGGGGATGACGCTGGTGTCGTTCACCACCATGATATCGCCCGCGCGCAGCAGGGTCGGAAGGTCGCGCACCCCGGCATCGCACAGGGCGTCGCCCACCATCAGCATCCGCGCCGCGTCGCGAGGGCGGGCCGGGGATTGGGCGATCAGCGCCTCGGGCAGGGCGAAGTCGAAATCGGCAGTGCGCAGGGGGGTGCTGGCGGGTGGGGCGGTCACGCGCGGGGCGGTAGCCTGCGCCGCCCCAAGGCGCAACCATTGAAGCGCCCGGTCAGTTGCGGCGGCGCCGCATCTGGAAGGTGCGGACGCATTCCGGCCCGGTATAGGTGGCCGTCATGTCCGATCCGCTGGCCTGGCCCTGCCAGCGGTGCTGGCCGGAGGCGATATCAAAGCTGCCATTCGCCTGGATCGGGCCGATGAAATTGATGCCGTAGCGATTGTCGTAGGCGAAGGTGATCTGGCCGCCCTGGATCGTGAAGCGGCGATTGGTCTCTTCGCTCGAGCAGGAGGTGCCGCGACCGCGGCGCGCCGTTAGCGTGCCAGTGCCCGACCAGGTGCCGTCGAAGGCGGTGGCGGACTGGATCCTATGGAAGCCGCTCGGTGGGGAAGGAATGGGCGCGAAGGCGATGGCGATGGCGGTCAGCAGCGCTATGGTCATGGCGGGTGCCTCCGGGCATTGCGGGTACGTATCGTTGCAGAAAAGCGACGACCATTCCAGCCGGCTGTTGCCCGGTGTCGTGGCAGGCGGGCCGCGCGCGTGCCGCCCGGGGCGGCATCGCGGGCGTGGTCCGTTCATTCGCCGCGTGCCAGCCCCTCGACGCCCATGCCGCCCCCGTGATCCAGTGCCGTCCGCGGGCGATCGCCCCGCCAACCGTCGCGGGCCAGCGTCCCGCCACATGAAGAAGGATCGTGCCATGCTGCGACACCTCATGGCCGGGATCGCCATCTCGGCGGCCGCCATCATGCCCGCCTTCGCCCAGGCACCCAGCCTGCCGGCTGGCGCGCCAGTCCGCATCTCGGCAGTGACGCAGCCGCTGCCGACCCAGCCGCAATACACACGCGTGGACCAGCCCATCCTGCGCGACGCCACCGCCCAACGCAGCAACGGCCGCGTGCAGGTCACGCTGTCCACCCATGCCGAACGCAGCCTCGCCGGCAACGAAATCGTCCGCCTGGTGCGATCGGGGCAGGTCGAGATCGGGGCAGGGACGCTGACCACGCTTTCGGGCGACGTGCCGATCCTCGATGGCGTCGATCTCGCCGGCCTGGCACCCGACATCGCCGACGCCAAGCGCATTGCCGAGGCCATCATCCCCGTCGCCAACCGCGACCTGGAACGCTTCGGCGTCCGGCTGGTCGCGCTGTATCCCTTCCCGGCACAGGTGGTGTTCTGCCGCCAGCCCTTCACCAGTCTCGCTGACCTGCGCGGCCGCCGCATCCGCACCTTCGGCAATTCGCTGGTGGACTACTTCACCGCGCTCGGCGCGCAGCCGGTCAGCATCGGCTTCCCCGAAGTGTATTCGGCGCTGGAACGCGGCGTGGTCGATTGCGCCATCACCGGCACCGGGTCGGGTGCCGCGGCGCGCTGGCCGGAAGTGGCGACGCATATCTCCGCCATGCCGGTGTCCTGGGCCGTCGCCGGCTACATGGTGAACCTGGCGTGGTGGAACCGGCTGGACGCGCCGGTCCGCACCTTCCTGGAAGCCACCATGAAGGAAGTGTCCGACGCGCAATGGGCGCTGGGTGAAGCCGCGACGCGCGATGGCATCGACTGCAACATCGGCCGCACCGCCGAATGCCGCATCCACACCGTCGCTGCCCGCCCGATGACCGAGGTGGTGCCCACCGACGCCGACCGCGCCGAAACGCGCCGCATCTTTCGTGAGGTGGTGCTGCCCGGCTTCGTGCGCCGCTGCGGCGCGCGTTGCGGGGAGATCTACAACGAGTCGATCGCCCCGATCTCCGGCGTGCGCTTCGGCGGGTGAGCGGCGCCGTCCGGCCGAACCCGGCGCCGCTGCGCGCCGCCCGCGC
>JALHQB010000040.1:28809-47230 GCA_022842185.1 Acetobacteraceae bacterium | reverse complement strand
GGGGGGCGCGACGCAGCGCCCCGCCGTGCAACACAATGCGGCGGGGCGGCCCCAAGCACGCCCTGCCCAGACCCGGCAGGCGCCGCAGGGCTTCCAGGGCGTCGGCCAAGGCGGCCATGAACGCGCCGCGGCGAATCGCGGCGCGGCGAGCCGCCAGGGCCAGCCCGCGGCACGCGCCCAGGCCCATCAACGCGCGGCCGCCAGGCCATCGGGTGGCGGCGGCGGGCATCGGGACGGGAGGCACTGAGATGCGGGCCATGATCAGGTCATCCGTGCTGGGCGGCCTTGCCGCCATCCTGCTGGCCGGGGGCGCATGGGCGCAGACTGCCCCGGCCGCGCCGGAAGCCGCGCAGGCGCGGCCCGCAGCCCCGCGACCCATCCCACCCCAGGCGTTCCGCACGCCCGAGGAAGGCTTCGCCGCTTTGGTCGCGGCGCTGCGGTCCAACAACGAACGGCAAGGCGTGCGGGTCCTGGGCAGCGCCGGGCAGCGGCTGATCCGCTCCGGCGATCCGGTGGCCGACCGCGCGGCGCGGGAACGCTTCCTCTCCGAATACGACGCGAAGAACGAGATCCTGCGCCCGGCCCCGGATCGCGCCGTGTTGCAGGTCGGCGCCGATGGCTGGCCGCTGCCGCTGCCGCTGGTGCAGCGCGGTGGCGCCTGGCGGTTCGATTCGGTCGCGGCGGGTCAGGAGATCGTGGACCGCCGCATCGGCCGCAACGAACTCGACACCATCGAGACCCTGCGCACCGTGGTCGATGCGCAGGCCGACTATGCCCAGACCGCCGGCCGGCAGGGCGGCTTCCGGGTCTATGCGCGGCGGTTCTTCTCGCGGCCCGGACAGCATGACGGGCTGTATTGGCCGACGCCGGACGGCGAGGCGCCCAGCCCGCTCGGCCCCTTCGTCGCGGCGGCGAGTGCGGGGGGTTACACGCGCGGCGCTGGCGACACGCCCACCCCCGTGCATGGCTACATTTTCCGCATGCTGGAATCGCAGGGACCGGCGGCACGCGGCGGCGCCATGGACTATGTGGTGAATGGGCGGATGATCGGCGGCTTCGCTGTGATCGCCACGCCAGCCCGATACGGCGTGTCGGGCATCAAGACCTTCATAATCAGCCATGATGGCACGGTGTGGGAACAGGATCTGGGACCCGACACCGCGCGGGAGGCAGCCGCGATTACATCCTTCGACCCAGGGCCGGGCTGGACGCGCGTGGCGGAATGAGGCGCGTGATCAAACCTCGGGGCGCTGGCCAGGTTTGACGGAAGGTTGGAGGGGCGCTGCCCCTCCAAACCACCCCGCCAGGGACCAACGGGTCCCTGGACCGCGGGACCTTGGCGTTTGTCACGCAGGGCGCTCCTCACCTGGTACCAAGAAGGAGGCAATTCGCTTGGCACCACCCCCCGGCCTTCAACGCCAAAATTGAGGTTTCCAAAGGCCTTAAGCCTTTGGTGGGGTGAGGTTTGGAGAGGGGCAAAGCCCATCTCCAAGGCACCGCGGCGCCTTCACAGAAGCCGCTGGATCAGTCGCATATGTTCGTTCCGGCCATCAACGCCACATCCACAGGCGCTGCGGCGCGAAATAAAGGCCTAAAAGTTTAAAGTGATCCCGTTAAGGCCGTCACGGCGCGAACAGGCACAGCACATTGCCTTCCGGGTCCGCCGCATGCAGGGCGAATTCGCCCGATGGCAGTGGCCCCGGCGGGTCGAGCACCGCGACCTTCGCCATCAACAGCCGCCGATGCCAGCGTTCAACCTCGTCGCGGGATTCGAGGTGGAAGGCGAGCATCACCCCCGGCTGCCCTTCGCGCGGGAACAGCGCATCGCCCCTCGCGCGCAGCACCAGGCTGACGTGGTCCAGGTCGAAGCGCAGCCACCCGCTGCCCGTGTCGGCCGGCGGGCCTTCGAGGATGCGTTCATAGAAGGCGCGTTGGCGGTTGATGTCGCGGCAGGGAATGACGACGGCATCGAGATGCGGGGGCTTGGTCACGCAGCTCCAGTCCAGCGTTCGGCGGCGCGGTCGTCCTCGGCCTTTGCTTCGACCCAGCGGTCCGGGCGGTCGGCGAATTCCTCGCGCTTCCAGAACGGGGCCCTGGTCTTCAGCCAATCAATCAGGAAGGCGCAGGATTCCAGGGCGGCGGCGCGGTGGGCGGAGGCGGTCAGGACCAGCACGATGGGTTCCCCGGGCAAGATCCGGCCGGTGCGGTGGATGATGGTGCAGCCGGACAGCGGCCAGCGCGCCTCGGCCTGTTCGGCGATGCGTCCGATCGCGCGTTCGGTCATGCCCGGATAATGTTCGAGCACCAGCGCCGCTAGCCCGTCATCGCCGCGGCAGACACCCAGGAAGGTGGCGACCCCGCCGACATCCACGCGGCCTTCGGTCAAGGACGCGGTTTCGGCGGCCAGATCGAAGGCCGCGTCCTGCACCAGGATCCGGGCCATGTCAGCCGCCGGTGACGGGGGGGAAGAAGGCGACCTCGTCATTCGCCGCGACGGGGTGGTCGGGCGTGGCGAAATCCTGGTTCACCGCGGCGCGGACCTGACGCGGGTCAGCGAAGGCGGTGGCGTGGCCGGGCGAACGCGTCGCCAGCCAGCGGACCAGCCCGCCGACGTCGCGCACCTCGGCCGGGGGTGCCACGTCTTCCTCGGCGATGCCGACCTTCTGGCGCAGCCAGGCGAAATACAGGACCCGCATGGGATCAGCGCGGTGTCGGGATGGTGGTGACGCGGCCGCCCGGCTGGATGACGGTGGTTGTGCCGCCATCGCGCACGACGACGCCGCCGGCCGGGTTGCCGGGCTGGCTGTAGGTCTGCACGCGGTCGGTTCCGCCCGTCACGGTGCCGGTCGGCTGGCCGGGGATCTGCACCGGCCGGCCTTCCACGCGGTCGATCGGCGGCAGCGACGGCGGCACCGGCCGCGCCGCCGGGACCCGTGCGGGCACAGGTGCGGGGTGGGCAATCACGTCGGGCGGCGTGGAGGACCCTGGCCGGCGCGTCACGGCATCCACATCGGGCCGTGGCACGGGGCGGTAATCCGGCACGGCCGTCATTGCCGCGGTCGGCCCATCGGGCGGGCGGTTCAGCAGCAAGCCCACCGATTCGCGCAGATTGCCGAGGCTGTCGGCCTGGAGCGGCGTGAACTCGGCCTCCTGCCCGGTCACGCGGCGGATGGTCAGGCTGTCGCCTTCGACCGCCGGCATGCTGGCCATGTTCCAGGAGGGCTGCCAATCGGGACCGCAGCCGGTCAGCAGGAAGGCGGCCAGCAGCATGCCGCCTAGGGGTGCGTGCCGCATCGTATTTCGCTCCGCGATCATGCCGTGAAGATGCGCCTGCGGGGCGCCGCGCTCAAGGGCGGGCCGCCGTGTTGTCGGGGGCCGCCGCAGCACGTGCATCCGCCTGGCCGGCATGACGCAGCCCGGCCTGGAGGTAGTCCCAGCCGGTGGCCAGGGTCAGTACCGCCGCGATCCAGAGCCCGACTTCCCCGATCAGGGAAACCGGCAGCCAGCCGAGGCCGATCACCGATGCGCCGGTATCGCCGGCGAGCAACGTGCCGAGTGCACCCATTTGGAAGCCGGTCTTCCACTTGGCCAGTTTCGTGACCGGCAGGCCGATGCGCAGCTCGGCGAGGTACTCGCGCAGGCCGGAGACCATGATCTCCCGCAGCAGGATGACGATGGCCGGGTACAGTGCCGCGAGGGACAGCCGGCCGAGGCCGGCGAGCACCATCAGAGCCGCGCCGACCAGCAGCTTGTCCGCGATCGGGTCAAGCATCCGGCCGAAGGAAGATGTGACGCCGCGGTCGCGGGCGATCTTGCCGTCGAAGTAATCGGTGATGCCGGCCAGCGCGAAGACGACGCACGACGCCATGTCCCCCCACGGCGTGCCGATCGCCGCGGTCGCGACCAGCACGGGGATGGCTGCGATCCGAGACAGCGTCAGGAGGTTGGGCAGGTCGGTTAGCATGCGTGTCGCCTGCTTAGAGCAGATGGCGCCTGACTGGAACCAGCCAGACGTGTGAGAGGCTTGACCAAACCAAGGCGCAGGGCGCTTCGCGCCGGCGCCGCCTGGCGCCGGAACGAGCACATCGCGTCCGGGTGATATCACCCGCGGGACGAAGATGCTCGCTCAGGCGAGGCTCTACCGCGTCTCGTCGCGTGGTGCCACCGCCGCGCCGGGATGGAAATGTTCATGGATGCGGCGCGCGACGGATGGGCCGATGCTCGGTGCGGCGGCGAGGTCCGCGAGCGCCGCGTTACGCACGCCGCGCGCCGAGCCGAAATGATTGAGCAGCCGGCGCTTGATCGCCGTGCCCACGCCGGGGATGTCATCGAGTTCCGACTTCGTGATCGCCTTGGACCGCCCCGCGCGATGCGCCGAGATCGCGAAACGGTGCGCTTCGTCGCGCAGGCGCTGGAGGTAATACAGCACCGGGTCGCGTGGCGGCAGTTGGATGGGCGCGCGCCCGGCCATATGGAACCATTCGCGGCCGGCGTCGCGATCGGGGCCTTTCGCGACCGCGACCAGCGGCACGTCCTCGACACCGAGTTCGGCCATCACCGCCTGCGCGGCGGAGAGTTGCCCGGCGCCCCCATCGATCAGCACCAGGTCGGGCCAAGTGTCGGTGGCGCGGGTCGGGTCCTCGCGCAGGGCGCGGCCGAAACGGCGGTCGAAGACTTCGCGCATCATGGCGAAGTCGTCATTGCCCTGGGCGGTCTTGATGGAGAACTTCCGGTAGGCCTGCTTCATGAAGCCGGACGGGCCGGCAACCACCATGACGCCATAGGGATTGGCGCCCTGGATGTGGCTGTTGTCATAGATCTCGATGCGTTCGGGTGTTGCCGGCAGGCCGAACAACCCCGCGACGCCTTCGAGCAACTGCGCCTGCGCCGTGCCTTCGGCGAGACGGCGTTCGAGCGCTTCGCGGGCATTGGTGGCGGCGTGATCGACCGCGCCCTTCTTCTCGCCGCGCTGCGGGCGATGCAACTCGACCTTGCGGCCGGCCTTCAAGGTCAGCGCCTCGGCGATCAGCGCGGCTTCCGGGGGTTCGTGCGACAGCAGCACCAGCGGCGGCGGCGGCAGGTCGTCGTATAACTGGGCAAGGAAGGTGCCCATCACCTCCGCCGCGGTATCGTCCTGCTTGGCGTGGTTCAGGAAATACGGCCGGTTGCCGTTGTTGCGTCCGCCGCGGAAGAAGAAGACCTGCACGCAAGTCTGTCCCGCCGCCTGGTGCAGCGCGACGACATCGGCATCGCCCACGCCATCGAGGTTGACGCGATCCTTGCCCTGCACATGCGTGAGGCCCCGAATGCGGTCTCTCAGCGCGGCCGCGCGCTCGAATTCGAGACGTTCGGCGGCATCTTCCATTTCAGTGGCAAGACGCTTCTGAATCGATGGCGTGCCACCAGAAAGAAACTCTTTCGCCTCACGAACAAGTGCGGCGTAGTCGTCCTTGCCGATGCGCTCGACGCAGGGTGCCGAGCACCGCTTGATCTGGAACAGCAGGCACGGCCGCGTGCGGCTGTCGAACACCGTGTCGCGACACGACCGCAATAGGAACACACGCTGCAGGGCGGTGATCGTCTGGTTCACCGCCCAGGCGGAGGCGAAGGGTCCGTAATAGGACGCGCCCTTGCGCCGTTCGCCGCGATGCTTGGCGATCTGCGGATAGGGATGATCGTCGGTGATCAGTAACCAGGGGTAGGATTTGTCGTCGCGCAAAACAATGTTGAAGCGAGGCCGTAGCCGCTTGATGAAATTCGCCTCGAGAAGCAAAGCCTCGGCTTCGGAAGCGGTCGTGACGATCTCGAGACTCCGCGTCTCGAACACCATGCGGCGCAGGCGTTCGGACAACCGGGACACCTGCGTGTAGGACGTTACACGCCTGCGAAGCGAGCGCGCCTTGCCGACATAGAGCGCATCGCCCTTGGCATCGAGCATCCGATACACGCCAGGCGCGAGTGGCAGCCTTGGCAAGATGGCTTCGATGACGGCCAGACCGTCCTGAGGGGGTGTCGTTGCTTGGGTGTCTGTCATGGGGTGGCCAAAGCGGAGGCGCTGGAGGTGTCTTTGTCCACCAAACCTGTGGACAAGTCTGTGGGCAAACTCCCGATGACGGCGTGTTTAGCGTGGTTACCAAAGGGTTTCAGCGACCTGCCCTGAAATCGGGCTTTTTCGGTTTTGCCAGCCAATCCACTGATTTTAAAGTATTTTTTTGAACTGACTGAAGGATCATGAGCGTCAAGATGCATTCTTCGCTTGACCTGCTTTGGCGGAATCGCGCCCGCCCCGCGCGGTGGACAAAATCCGCGCGAGGCACGTTTCAAAATCGCGTCCTTTCAACGACAACACCGACGCTCGTCACGTCGCGAAGCACGTCCGGCTTCTCCACGGTCACCCGGGCGGTGACGACGCGTCGATCCTCCAGCACGGCGATGGCGATGCGTTCCGCGAGGGTCTCGGCCAAACGAACGTGCCCCGCGCATGCGATGCGGCGCGCGATGTCCGCGACGACACCGTAATCAACAACACGTGACAATTCATCTGGTCCGGCGGAGGCCGGCGCATGCGGATCCCGCACGGCCAGGTCGATCCCGATGACCACACGTTGCGGTTGCGTTTTTTCATGCGGGTGGACGCCCAGATGCGCCTGCACCGTCAGGCCGCGCACGAAGACTTGGCGCAGGCCAGCCACCGCATCGGGTCCCATGCTCATTCCTCAGGCTCCACGCCCTGACCGGGCGACCATTGCAGATGCTGCCCGCCGTCCAGCGCGATCATCTGCCCCGTCATCGACGGCAGGGCGACAATGGCCATCAGCGCCTGCGCCACTTCCAACGGTGACGCCGCGCGCCGCAGCGGCACGGATCGCGCCTGGCGCTCGAACTGGTCAGGCGACTGGCGGGGACTTGGCAATGTGGGCCCGGGGCCGATCGCATTGACCCGGATGCGCGGCGCCAGCGCCAGCGCCATCGTTTGCGTCAAAGCCCACAGCCCGGCCTTGGACAGGGTGTAGGTCACGAAATGCGGCGTCAGCGACCAGACGCGCTGGTCGAGCATGTTCACAACCACGCCCTCCGCCGATGCAGGCAGCGCCTGCGCGAAGGCCTGCGTCAGCACGAAGGGCGCCCGCAGGTTCGGTTCCATGTGCCGGTCCCACGAGTCGCGCGTGGCGTCGTGCCATTCGTCGCGTTCGAAGGTCGAGGCATTGTTCACCAGCACCCCGACCGGACCCAGCGCCGCCGTCGCGGCCGGCAACAATCGGGTGACATCGGCTTCGACGGAAAGGTCAGCCTGCAACGCGACGGCACGGCGGCCCAACGCCCGGATGTCGGCGACCGTCGCATCGGCCTCCGCGGCGCTGGTCGAGAAATGAATGGCAAGGTCGAAGCCCGCCTCGGCCAGGGCCAGCGCCATCGACCGGCCAAGCCGGCGCGCGCCGCCCGTGACCAGCGCGGCACGGGGGATTGTCGCGGGAATGTCCATGGGCGGGTGAATGGCGCTTCCCGGCGGCCAGGGCAACGCCCATCTACGCCCCCATGGAACGCCCCTGCATCAAGGTTTGCGACTTCGACGACGACAGCGGCTGGTGCCGCGGCTGCGGCATGACCAAGCCGGAACGCAAGGCATGGAAACGGGTGAAAGGGTATCGCGCAGCGATCTTGGCGAACCTGGCGGCAAGGCTCGCGGCCATGGCGGGGGAAGGGCATGCGGTGGGGGAGGATGCGCGGCGGAAGAAGTAAGGTCGGGGGAGGGAACTCCCCCGAGCCCCTCCTTCTTTTGTCGATTGGCGATGGCTGAGGGGGGGCGCGCTCCAGGTGCCGAAATGAGCGATCCTCGTGAAGGGCTTGCCCAGCCGACGCGACCGGGATTAGGCTGCCCGAATGGTCGCGAACCGCACCCCCACCGTTCGATTTTGGTACCGCTGGTATATTCCAGCGGCCTGAGGGAAGTTACGCGATCGTTTTTCCCCGAAAGCCGCCAAAGCCCTGGCGGCTTTCGCGTTTCGGGACCCTCGACATCCCGCTTCCGTAAATCCCCAGGTGCAAGGCGGCTCCATTCTCCAGGAGGCCACCATGAAGCGCACCGAATACGATTTTGACGTCATCTCCGGTCCATCGACCCCGCCGCGACCGCCGGCGCCGAAACCGGCGCCGACGCCGCAGGGCAAGTGATCAGGGCTTCGCCTGCCAGATGTTCGCGTCGATCCTGCCCGGAATGCCGGGCAGGTTGGCTGCGACGAAGGTGGGTTCCATGCCGCGCTTGCGCTGGTCCAGGTAGTCCTTGACCAGCCGGGCGACCAGGCCCGACAGCAGCACGATGGCGACCAGATTGATCGTCGCCATCAGGCCCATGGACGCATCGGCGGCGTCGAACACCGTCGCGACGCTTTCATAGGCACCCCAGACCACCATGGCGCAGACCGCGGCGCGCAGGATGGTGCGGCTGGCCTTGCTGTCGATCCGCAGGAAGACCAGTGCCCCTTCGGCATAGGCGTAGTTGCCGATGATCGAGGTGAAGGCGAAGAAGAAGATCGCGATCGCCACGAAATAAGGCCCGGCGGCGCCGATATGCACCTGCATCGCCGCCTGGGTCAGCTGCGTGCCGGTCAAGCCCGACCCCGGCACCAGCGCACCCGAGAACAGGATCATCAGCGCGGTGGCCGAACACACCAGGATGGTGTCGATGAACACGCCCAGCGACTGCACGAAGCCCTGGCTGACCGGGTGGTGCGGGTCGGGCGTCGCGGCGGCGGCGATGTTGGGCGCGCTGCCCATGCCGGCTTCGTTCGAGAACAGCCCACGCTTGACGCCATTCAGCATCGCCGCCGCCAGTGACCCCGCCACGCCCCCGGCTGCCTGCGAAAGGCCGAAGGCGCTCGCGATGATGGTGCCCAGCATGGCCGGCACCTCGGTGATGTGGATGGCCACGACATAAAGCGCGACGCCCAGATAGGCCGCGGCCATGAACGGCACGACGTATTCCGCGACGCGCGCGATGGAACGGATTCCGCCGAAGATGATGACGCCCGACAAGGCGGCCAGCGCCACGCCCGTCATGATCTTCGAAGCACCGAAGGCGCCTTGCATCGCATCGGCGATGGAATTGGCCTGCACCGCGTTGAAGATCAGCCCGAACGATATCAGCAGGCAGACCGAGAACAGCACGCCCGCCCAGCGCGACCCCAGCCCACGTTCGATGTAGAAGGCCGGCCCGCCGCGATACTGCCCTTCGCCGTCGCGCACTTTATAGAGCTGCGCCAGGGTGCTTTCCGCCAGCGCGGTCGCCATGCCCAGCGTCGCCACCACCCACATCCAGAAGATCGCACCCGGCCCGCCGAGATACAGCGCGACCGCGACCCCCGCGATGTTGCCGGTGCCGACGCGCGAAGCCAGTGACGTGCACAGCGCCTGGAACGGCGTGATGCCCGACTTGTCCGTGGACCCCGAACCGACGACGCAGCGGATCATTTCCGGGAAGTGGATGACCTGCAGCAGTTTGAGCCGGATGGTGAAGTACAGCCCCACCGCGAGCAGGCCGTAGATGAGGACGTATCCCCAGAAGATTGTGTTGAGGAAGTCGATGATCTGGCCCATCGGCACCGTCCGGGATACGGCGCGCAGCCCGCTGCTGCACGCGTCCCTGTCATCCCAATGGATTTGTGGGCGTTCCGCAATGACTGTCTTGCAGCGGGCGTCAGTCGGGCAGCAGCGTCCGGCGCAGTTCGAACTTCTGGATCTTGCCGGTCGCGGTCTTTGGCAGCGCGCCGAAGGTGACGTGCCTCGGCGCCTTGAAATGGGCCAGGTGGGCGCGGCAATGCGCGATGATGTCGGCCGGCGTCGTGCTGGCTCCGGCCTTCAGCGTCACGAAGGCGTGCGGCACCTCGCCCCATTTCGGATCGGGGTGGGCGACGACCGCGGCTTCCATCACGTCGGGGTGCCGGTACAGCGCCTCCTCGACTTCCAGGCTGCTGATGTTTTCCCCACCGGAGATCACGATGTCCTTGGCGCGGTCCTTCACCTCGATGTAGCCATCCGGATGCAGCACACCGAGATCGCCGGTGCGGAACCAGCCATCGACGAAGGCGGCCGCATTCGCGGCGGGGTTCCGCAGATAGCCCTTCATCACGGTGTTGCCGCGCAGGGCGATCTCACCCAGCGTCGTGCCGTCCGCGGGCACGCGCGCGCCGGTTTCGGCGTCGATGACCGTCGCATCCTCCAGCGTCGGCAACGGCACGCCCTGCCGCGCCATGAAGGCGGCCTTGTCGGGCAAGGCCAGGTTTGCCAGTTCGGGCTGCCAGGCACACAGCAGCGACGGGCCGTAGCATTCGGTCAGCCCGTACAGATGCGTGACGTCGAAGCCGAGCTGTTCCATCGCCGCGATCACCGGGGAGGGCGGCGCGGCGCCGCCGGTGGCGATGCCGACGCGATGGGTGAAGGCGCGCCGTTGGTCGGCTGGCGCGTGGATCAGCATGGTCAGCACCACCGGCGCGGCGCACAGATGCGTCACGCCATGCTGCGCGATCAGTGCGAAGATGCGTGCCGGATCGACGCGGCGCAGGCAGACATGCGTGCCGCCCTGCAAGGTCACGGCCCAGGTATAGGTCCAGCCGTTGCAGTGGAACATCGGCAGCGTCCACAGATAGACGCTCTGCGCATTCAGCCCGAAGGCGAGCGCATTGCCGCAGGCGTTCAGATACGCGCCACGATGATGCACCACGACGCCCTTCGGATCACCCGTCGTGCCCGACGTGTAGGACAGCGAGATCGCGCGCCACTCGTCATCGGGCGGTTCGACCGGGAAGGTCGCGTCGCCGGTGGCGAGGAAGTCCTCATAGGGCACGGCCTCGATCGCGGAACCTTCGACGCCATCATCGACGATGACGATTCGCGGCGGCTCCGCAATGCCATCCAGCGCGGCCGCCGCGACCGCGGCGAATTCGCGGTCGAGCAGCAGCACCTTCGCACCGCAATGGCCGAGGATGAAGCGCACCGTCGGCGCATCCAGCCGCGTGTTGATGGGGCACAGCACCGCATGGGCCATCGGCACGCCCATATGCGCTTCGAGCATCTGCGGGATGTTCGGCAGCAGGGCGGCCACGACATCGCCGGGTGCGACACCCGAATGCCGTAGCGCCGAGGCCAGCCGCCGGCTGCGTTCGGCGTATTCGGCGTAGGTGATGCGGCGGTCACCATGGATGATTGCCGTGCGCCCCGGCCATATGCGCGCCGCGCGGGCGAGAAAGGAGACCGGCGAGAGCGGGACGTGGTTCGCGGGCGTCCGCGGCAGGTCATCATCCATGGCGGTCATCCCAGGGCGCGCGGTGCGCTGACGGCGCAACGCGCGCGGGTGATCTCATCGAGTAGCGCGGCGGCCTCCCCGTGATGGGGCGTGCCGGGGTCGAAGCGGCCCTCGCGGATAGACGCGGCGAAGGACGCAGGGGCGCCGGGCATGCGCGCCAGCGCCGCGGCTTCCCACCCGCCATCCTGTGCGGCGGCGCGGGCGGCGATCGCCATGGCATTGGCCACCATGCGCGCCGCAAACGCCTTGTCGGGCGGCAGCGCGGGCAGCAGGTCCTTCAACAGCATGTCGCGCGCGGTGGCGAGCAGATCCGCCGCGGCCGGTTCCTCATGCAGCGGCATCGCGGGTCTCCACCATGCGCAGGATCTCCCATTCCAGCCCCGGCACCATATGGCCGGTCAGGGCGAGTTCCAGGTTGTGCTCGACGCCGGAGATATGGCGTTCGGCCTGGTCCACGGCGATCGAGGCCCAGCGGATATGCGCGGCGACTTCCCACCAGCGCACGCGGGCATCGTCAACGGCGCCATAGCCTTCATACAGCGCCGCGCGCGAGCCGATGCCGCCGGCTTCCTGCGCGTCATTGCCGAAGCGCCAGCATTTCGCGCAGAGCCAGCCGAGATCGGCATGCGGGTCCGACCAGCAGGAGAATTCCCAGTCGAGCACGGCGGTGACGCCCGTCTCGTCCAGCATGATGTTGCCGGTGCGGAAATCGTTGTGGACCAGCACGGGCAGGATCGGTGGTGGCGCGGTGCGTTCCAGGTGGCGCAGGCCCCATTCCAGCACGGGGCGTGGCAGGCGCTGGCGGTCCAGCGCGGTGCGTTGTTCCGCGATGAAGGCGGCGCAGGGATCGTCCGGCGCCGTGCCGAGGAAGCCGAGGTCCGCGCGCGGCGGCCTGATCGTATGGATCCGCGACAATTCGTGGCCGAGTGCGCGCACGCAGGCCTCGCGCCCGCCGCCGAGCGTCTCGCTGCGCACCACGCGATGGCCTGCGGCCGTCCCGGCCACGCGCCGCATGACGAAGAACGGCGCGCCGAGCACGCTGGCCTCCTCGCACAGGAACAGCGGTTCGGGCACCGTCACGCCGGCCGCGAAGGCCGCCCGCAACAATGCGTATTCCTGCGCGCGGCCATGGCTGACGGCCAGCGTCGCCGCATTGTCCGTCCGCAGCACCCAGGCGCGCCCGCCGCTGACATCCAGCGCCCAATTCTGCTGGATGGCGCCGCCCGACAGCAGGGACGCGCCTTCCACCACCAGCGACGCATCGCCGGTGGCATCACGCAGCCAGGCGGTCAGCCGTGCCTCATCCACGTCCGGCCTCGCCCCAGCGGAAGAAGCCGTCGCCCTCGGCGCGCAGCATCCCGGCCAGCACCATCCGGTGCACCTCCGACGCGCCATCCACCAGCCGCGCCTGGCGGGCGTAGCGGTAGATCCACTCGATGACGGTGTCCTTGGAATACCCACGCGCGCCGAGCAGTTGCAGCGCCGTGTCCACCGATTTATGCAGCGCATCGGCGACGACGATCTTGGCCATGGACACCTCCTTGCGCGCGAAGGACCCCTGGTCCAGTGCCCAGGCCGCACGCATGGTCAGCAGGCGGCCGATCTCGATCTCCATCGCCGCCTGGCCGATCAGCCCCTGCACGCTTTCGCGGTCGATCAGCTTCATGCCGAAGGAATCGCGGTGCTTCACGCGCTCCATGGCGATTTCCAGCGACCGCCGCGCCAGCCCCGTCCAGCGCATGCAATGCGTCAGCCGCGCAACGCCGAGCCGCCACTGGGTCAGTTTCAGCCCGTCCCCGACATTCAGCAGGCGCTGATCGTCCGGAACCTCCATCCCGTTGAAGGCGAGTTCGCAATGCCCGCCATGTTCCTCCGGCCCCATGATCGGGATGCGGCGGACGATCTCCCAGCCTGGCGTGTCGGCATCGAACAGGAAGGCGGTCAGGCCTTTGCGCTCATCATCCGAGGTGCGGGCGATGATGATGAAGATCTTCGCGTTGCCCGCGCCGGTGATGAAGTGCTTGCGCCCGGTGATACGCCAGCGGTCGTTCCCGACGCGCTCGGCCTTCGTATAGGTCAGCCCGGGGTCGGACCCGCAGCCATCGGGTTCTGTCATCGCGAAGGCCGACTGCACCGCGCCATCGACGATCGGCTGCAGCCAGCGTTCCTTCATCGATTCCGGCAGTACCTGATCCAGGATCATCATGTTGCCGTCATCGGGCGCGGCGGAATTGAATACCACGGGGCCGAAGATGGACCGGTTCATCTCCTCATAACAGGCGGCCATGCCGATCCGCGGCAACTCCATTCCGCCCAGGCGCTTGGGCATCTGCAACGCCCACAGCCCTTCGGCCTTGGCGGCGCGGCGCATATCCGTCAGCACATGGGGCGCGATATTGTCGTGCTCGTCGAAATTGGCGCGGTCGGATTCCAGCGGGATCAGCTTCTCATCGACGAAGTGGCGGATCCGCAGGCGGATCGCGTCGATATCCGGGGGAAGCACGAAATCCATGATGCGTCGTCCTAAAGCCTGATGGTCGCAGGCGCGAAGGCGCCGGAGATATGAATCAGGCGATTGAGCAAAGACTACAAGGGATTGACCGAATGACCGCCATCCACCGTCACCGTCGCACCCGTCATATGCGCGCCGGCGGTGGAAGCGAGCAGCAGCAGCGGACCCGTCAGGTCATCGGGCGACCCCAGCCGCCGCTGCGGAATACGCTTGATCATCGCCTGGCCTGGTTCCGAGGCGAAATAGTCGCGGTTTATGTCGGTGGCGACGTAGCCCGGCGCGATGGCGTTCACCCGCACCCCGAAGCGCGCGAGTTCCACCGCCATCTGCCGCGTCAGGTGCAACAGCCCGGCCTTCGCCGCGGTGTATCCCGCGACACCCGGAATGACACGTTCGCCCAGCACCGAGGCGATGTTGATGATGGACCCCGGCTGCTTGGCCGCCGCCAGGCGCTTCGCGCCTTCCTGGCCGACCAGGAAGCAGCCGCGCAGGTTCACGTCCATCACGCCGTCCCAGTCATCGGCCGTCTGTTGCAGGATGGGCTTCGTCACCGCGATGCCGGCATTGTTGACGATGATGTCGCAGGGGCCGCCGAGGGCTGCCTCCGCCGCATCGAATGCGGCGGCGATGGAGGCCGCATCGGTCACGTCCAGCGGTACGGCCACCGATCGCGCGCCCAGGGCCGGCACCGCATCCACCCGCCGCGCCGCCAGCGCCACGGCGGCGCCCGCGCCATGCAGCACGCGCGCAAAATGACCGCCCAACACGCCCGAAGCCCCTGTCACGAGGGCACGGCGGCCTTCCAGCCCGAACAGCCCGGCGATGTCCACGCGCGTCTCCTGCCCAATCCTTGCGTCCAGGGGTGCCACCCGTTGCGCCGACCCGCAAGCCCCGCGCTGCTGCCATGCAGCATGGGAGAGAGCGCATGACCGTCCGCACAGCCCTGGTGACCGGCGCGCAGCAGGGGATCGGCGCCGCCGCCGCCCGCGCCTTCGCCGCCGCCGGATATGATGTCGCGGTGAACTGGCTGGACGACCGCGCCGCCGCCGATGCGCTGGCCGCCGAGATTACCGCGTTCGGTCGGAAAGCCATCCTGATCCAGGGCGATGTCGGCACCGCCGCATCCTGCGCCGCGCTGGTGCAGGCGGCGATCGACGGCCTGGGTCGCATCGATGTGCTGGTCAACAATGCCGGCATCTTCCCCCGCGTCGCATTCCTCGACATGATCGAGGCGCAGTGGGATCGCGTGCTGGATGTGAACCTCAAGGGCAGTGCCTTCTGCGCCCAGGCGGCCGCGCGGCACATGGTGGCGGCCGGGATCAAGGGCGTGATCGTGAACCTGTCGTCGTCATCCGTGCGCGGGGCGGTGCTCGGCGTGCACTACGCCGCGACCAAGACGGGCGTCATCGGCATCACGCGGTCCATGGCGCTGGCCCTGGCTCCGCACGGCATCCGTGTGAACGCCATTGCCCCGGGCCTGACCGACACGGCGCAGCCACGCCATGGCAATACCGATGCGGAACTGATCGAGATGGGCAAGGCGATGCCGCTGGGCCGCATGGGTCGGCCGGAGGAAATCGCCGGCATGATGACCTATCTCGCCTCGGACGCGGCGGAATGGATCACCGGGCAGGTCTATCACATCAATGGCGGCGTCTACCTGGCGTGATCTGGCGCGCCCGGCCGTCCCGCGCTACCCAGGGCGGAACACTGTTCAATCGAGGGAATGCTCCAGGTGTCCGCATCCAACGCCCGCTTTCGCATAGGCTATCTGATCAAGGTGCCGCACCAGACCTTCCTCGACACCGCGGCAAAGGACCCGGCGCTGGAAGTCGTCCGCATGACGCTCGATGACGGCGTTGAAGCGGCGATCAAGGTGCTGGAGACCTGCCAGGGCTACTACGTCCGCGCCTCCCGCGACGAACTCCCCAAGCCGATGCACGTCCATGACGAGTTGCTTGCGCGCCTGCCCAACCTGCTGATGGCGGCATCCCAGGGCGCCGGCTACGACACCGTCGAACCGGCCGCCTGCACGCGCGCCGGCGTGCTGCTGGTGAACCAGGCCGGCGGCAATGCGGAAGCGGTGGCCGAACACGCGGTGGGGATGATGCTCTCCTCGCTGAAGCGCTTTGGTGAATGCCATGCCGGCATGCGCGAAGGCCGCGCGACGCGGCGCGAGGATTTCATGGGCCGCAACCTGCTCGGCAAGACCGTCGGGCTGGTGGGCATCGGCAATGTCGGCACCCGCACCGCCGAGATCCTGAACGCCGCCTTTAAATGCCGCGTGCTGGCTTATGACCCCTATGTCGATGCCGCCAGCGTCAAGGCGCGTGGCGCGGAGAAGTGCGAAGACCTCGCCACCATGCTGGCGCAATGCGACGTGGTCTCCCTGCATTGCCCGCTGACGCCGGAATCGCGCGCGATGATGGCGGCCAACGCCTTCGCCGCGATGAAGCCTGGCTCGGTGCTGGTCACCACCGCCCGCGGGTCGATCCATGACGAGGCGTCGCTGCTCGCCGCGCTGAAATCCGGCCACATCGCCGCCGCCGGGCTGGATGTGTGGGAACAGGAACCGCCCCCGGCCGACCACCCGCTGCTGTCGATGCCGAACGTGATCTGCACGCAGCACACGGCGGGCGTCACGCATGAAAGCCGGTCGATGATCACGCGCATCGCGGCCGAGGCGTTCTCCGACTTTGCCGCCGGTCGGTTCCCGCCGCGCATCATCAATCCCGAGGTGAAGGGGCGCGTGGCTGAACGGTATCAGGCGGCGCTGGGGCGGACGATCGGTTAGGGGATTTGGAGGGGCGCTGCCCCTCCAAGCCATCCCGCCAGGGACCAACGGGTCCCTGGACCGCGGGATCTTGGCGTTTTTCACGCAGGGCGTTTCTGACCCGGTCAAATGCCACGAATTGGGCATCTGGCTTGGCACCGACCGACGACGTTCAGCACCAAAATCGAGGTTTCCAAAGGCCTTAAGCCTTTGGTGGGGTGAGGTTTGGAGAGGGGCGACGCCCCTCTCCAAGAAGCACCATCGCCACATATTCGCGCGCATTGGGCTCTGCCCCTCCAAGCCACCCCGCCAGGAGCCAACGGGCTCCTGGACCGCGGGGACTTTGGCGCGAACATTGCCACAGGCGCCACACTGATCCGGCTAGGCGCGGAGCAGGCGGCCGTCGAGGATGCGCCACAATGACCATCGCCACCAACCGCGCCCTGACCGTCGCCGTGCTCGGCACGACGCAGACCCTGTCATGGGCGTCGTCCTATTACCTGCCGGCCATCCTCGCCACGCCGATCGCCGAGGAATTCGGCCTGTCCCGCGCCACCATCTTCGGCGTCTTCTCCATCGCCCTTCTGCTGACGGCGGTGCTGGGGCCCGCCGCCGGCCGGCAGATCGACATCCGTGGCGGGCGGGACGTGCTGGCGGTGTCCAACATCGTCTTCGCCATCGGGCTGCTGCTGATGGGCTTCGCGCCGGGGCCGCTGGTGTTCTGCCTGGCCTGGGCGGTGGTCGGCGTGGCGATGGCCATGGGCCTGTACGATGCCGCCTTCTCGACACTGGCCGGCCTGTACGGCAAGGATGCGCGTAGCAGCATCACCGGCATCACCCTGATCGCGGGCTTCGCCAGCACGGTGGGCTGGCCGGCCTCGGCGCTGATGGAGGCCGAATGGGGCTGGCGTGGCGCCTGCTTCGGCTGGGCCGCGCTGCACATCCTGGTCGGGCTGCCGCTGAACCGGCTGCTGATCCCGCGCGTTCCTCCGCCGGAGAAAGCCGCCGCCGTTGCCGGCACGGCCGGCCCGGCGCCGCGCGTGTGGGACATGGCGATCCTGGCCTTCGTCCTGGCAACGGCCGGGTTCAGTGCCTCGGCGCTCGGGGCGCATCTGCCGGGATTGTTGCAGGCAGCGGGGGCCACGGCGGCGGCGGCGGTGGCAGCGGGCGCGCTGCTCGGCCCGGCGCAGGTGGGCGCGCGCATCCTGGAATTCGGTTTCCTGCGCAAGGTCGATCCGCTGGTGTCGGCCAAGATCGCGGTCGCGCTGCACCCGATCGCGGTCGCGGTGCTGTTCGCCGGCGGCGCGCCGATGGCCGCGGTCTTCGTGCTGATCCACGGCGCCGGCAACGGCATGCTGACCATCACGCGCGGCACCTTGCCGCTCGCACTGTTCGGCCCGGTCGGCTACGGCCAGCGACAAGGGCTGATCACCGCGCCGGCGCGCATGGCTGGCGCTGCCGCGCCCTACGGCTTCGGCCTTCTCGTGGATGCCTATGGGGCGCAATCGCTGTGGCTGACGGCCGGGCTGGGGGTGGCCGCGCTCGCGTCGCTCTACATGCTGAAGATGCGTCCGGCCTAAAGCGGCCGGCACCTGACACTTATTCGGATCGCGGCCAAGCCGCGATCCGGGAGCGCACAGCGCGACCGCGCCCAAACCAACAGTCCAGCGCGGCACACCAGCGCATGGCGCGAAGGCAAGCCGGCTGGATGCCGGCGCCCGCCGTCTGAGGGGTAAAACAAAGACCCAGGAGCGCACGGCGCGACCGCGCCCAGACCAACAGACGCGGCCGGCACACCAGTGCGTGGCGCGAAGGCAAGCCGGCCGGATGGCCGGCG
>JALHQB010000040.1:0-28709 GCA_022842185.1 Acetobacteraceae bacterium | reverse complement strand
CCGCCGTCTGAGGGGTAAAACAAAGACCCAGGAGCGCACGGCGCGACCGCGCCCAGACCAACAGACGCGGCCGGCACACCAGTGCGTGGCGCGAAGGCAAGCCGGCCGGATGGCCGGCGCCCGCCGTCTGAGGGATCAAAAAAACTAACGCAACGTCTCGACGAAATACTCGTAGTTGTCGGCGTTCTCCGCGGCGCGGGACGCATTCTCCTTCGCCAGCGTCAGCGCCCCGTTGGGGCGATACGCATGGTCGCGGGTATTGGCGGCGATGTGCGATGCCTCATGGATCAGGATGCCCCAGCGGGCATCGGTGCCGTCCATACGGGCGCGGAAATACGGCGCGCAGAGGCCCAGGACCAGTTCCCGCGCATAGGCAAATCGCCCTCCCGGGCAGCCGGCCGGATCGTTGCAGCGGATGTCGAGATCCGTCACATCCGCCAGCCGCGCCGCCGTCAGTTCCAGCGTCATGCCGATGACCTTGCGTGACGCGTCGCGGAACCAGCGGGTGATGTGCGGGTGGTCGGGCTGTTCGCGGACCAGGCGGATGGCCTCGGCCAAGCGCGTGCGCGCTTCCGCCAGGGCGTCGTCGATCAGGGCGCGATGGTCCGGCGTACAGGCGGGCCCAGGTATGTCGGCGGCCGTCAGCACCGATGGCGGCGGTTTTTCCGTGGGCAGCGGCACCTGCAACACCTGCCGGTTCGGCTCCAAGGCCGGAGGCTTGTCGGTCGGCAGCTCGGCCGGACCGGCGGCCATCAGCAGCAGCACTGCGGGCAGGATCGGTATCAGACGCTTCATCGGGACGCATCCTGCCATGGCGTGGGTGCCGCCGCGCCGAAATCCTTCACGGCTTCGCGTGGATCAGGGACGTGGCAGGGTATCGACGACGGACCGATGGTCCGCCGCTTCCCCGGCCATACTTGGCTGCGTCAGCTCCGACGTCTCAAGCCCCATCCCGCGGGCCGGCGGCCACCGCTGCCAACCCGGCTTCGTCCAGCACGAACAGGAAGGCCTTCTCGGTGTCGTAGGACACGAGGTTCGACCCCCGCCAGGCATTGAGGATCGAGATGATGCTGCGCGTCGTCGCGCCCAGCAGGTCCGCAAGGTCCCCCTGGCGGAACCGTGCAGCCAGGCGCACGCCGCGGTCGGTCTTCACGCTGTCGGTCTTGAGCAGGTAGATCACCTGCCGCGCCAGCCGTACCTCCAGCGGCGCGAAGGTCGCATCCTGCAGCAGTCCGAAGGTGCGCCGCAGCCGCGACGACAGCACCCGCGCCAAGGCGAGGCCGAGGGCCGGTTCGCTTTCGGCGGTCTCGAGGAACGCCGCCGCCGGGATGCGGGCCAACTTCACCTCCCCCATCACCAGCGCATCGGCGCTGCGCGGCGAGCCATCCAGCACGCCGATCTCGCCGAAGATGTCGCCGGCGCGGAACACCTCGACCATCAGCCGCTTGGCGGCGCTGTCGGGGACGCCGACGCGCACCCGCCCGCGCCCTTCCAGCAGCGCATAGACGGCATCGGGCGGGTCGCCCTGGGAGAACAGCGGCGCGCCATCGGCCGGTGCGACGCGGCGTGCCCCCTCGGCCATGCGCCCGAGCCCGGCGGGCGTCAGGTTGCTGAACAGGGTCATGCGGCCGAGTTCCTCGGCCAGGCGCGTGTCGCTCATGCCATATCCTCCTCGAAGCCTGAGCGCCGCAGCGCATACAGTGGCAGTGATCCGAACCCCTTGGCCGTCGGGATGCGGCCGGCATAGTCGCAGGCAAGGCCCGCCCCGCGTGGCAGGAGCGCGACAGCACAGGCGAAGGCCTCGGTGGCGAAGATGCGTCCTGGCGGGGTGACCGGTTCGATCCGCGCGGCGCGGGTCATCGCCCGGCCGGCATATTTGTCGGCCCTCTGCACGGCATCATGCACCGGCAGCATCGGGCCGAAATCCAAGGCGAAGCGCGGATGGATCGGTGGGTCCTGCGCTTCCAGCGCGGCGCGCATGTCGAAGGCGCAGGCGGCGGCCACCGTGGCCTTGTCGAAGGTGATCTGCACCGCATCGCCCCAGGCATTGCGATAGGTCGCCGGATAGCGGTCGAGCGCCTCGCCCAGCGCCACCAGCGGGCCGTCATAGAAGCGGGCCAGGCCCTCATCGTCCAGGGCGCTGAAGCGCGGCAGATCCCCGAACAGCACGGCCATCGGCGCACGGCGGGGTTCGGGCACCGGTTCGTTGGTGCCATGCCGCGGCCAGGGCCATCCCAGGAAGATCGACTGCCCGCCGGCGGCGGTCCAGGTCGCGACATCGGCCCCCGTGCCGGCGGCGCCGCGCGATGGCACGCGGTCCCAGGCGGCGACCTGCACCGCCACCCCGTCGCGATGCCGGGCGTGCAGCCGGGCCAGGCCCATCGCCCGCCAGGCCGCCATGGCCAGGTGCAGGTCGTCGCCGGGGAAAGGGCGTTCATCCAACTGGATGATGCGCACGCGCGGCAGCAGGGCACGATACCGTGGCACCCAGCGTTCCCCGGCCGGGCGGACGGACGCGGCCTCATAGGTGTCGGCATCGCAGGGCAGGACCACGGTCGGCGTGACGCCGGCGCGCAGCAGCGCTTCCACCGCCAGGATGTCGAGGCCCGCCGCCAGCCCGCCGAAGGCCATGCCGACATGCTGCGTGGCAATGGTAGCATCGAGCGTCGCGCCGATCAGCGCCTCGATCGCCGGATCGTCCTGGCCCGGCCGCGGCATGTGTCCGGTGTAGTGCAGCACGGCGGGGATGCGCAGCGCATCGACGATGGCCGGCGACACACCCAGCGCGAAGGCTTCCCGCCGCAACTGCCGTCGCGTGGTGGCGCGCGCCGAAAGGTCCGGCCCCGCGCGCGCCTCCGCTTCCTCCAATGCGCGGCGGGCGCCGATCTCGCGGCCGGCCAGCAACAGCGCCTCGGCCTCCGTCGCGGCCGACCAGTAGTCGCCGGAATCGCGGTGGTTGCGCAGGACCTTCTCGGCGATCGCGGCCGCGCGGGGCCGGTCCCCGCCGATCAGATGCAGCGCGGCGGCATTGACGCCGTGCCAGCCTTCCCCGCCGCGCCGCCACAGGCCGTGGTACCGCTGCGCGGCTTCGGCCAGCAGCGGGCCGCGCGCCGCGACCGGTTGTTCGAAGGCGCGGTCCTTGATCAGCCTGGCGCCGAGCGCCGCGATCTCCGGGTCCGATTCGGCATCCAGGCGAAGCTGGTGGAACAGGTCCAGCGCGCGCCCGGTGGCCCCGGCACGCGCGATGGTCAGCGTGGCGCGATAGCGCAGCGCGGGGTCGTCCGGATGGTCGGACAAGGCGGCCATGGCCCTGTCATGGGCCGAGAGAAGGAAGCCCTCGGCCTCAAGGGCCAGCACCTCCGCAAGTGGGTCGGACATGGGCTCCTGCCGCGCGCGTGGCGTGACCCTAGAGCAGATCATGCCTGACTGGAATCAGTCAGGCACGTGAAGATGCTCGCTCAAACAAAGGCGTAGAGCGTCTGGCGCCAGCATGGGCTGGTGCGAGGCGCTCTGCGGCAGATCGTGGCTGACTGGAATCAGCTGGGTGATCGCGCAAACACGGCGCGGTCACGCCACGCCAAGACGGAGAAAGTGTGATCGCGGTCCATGGCGCAGTGGCGCCGGCCGTGCGAGAACGCGCTCGTTCCGGATGCCGCCGATGCCGCATGACGTCTTCCTGAGCTACGCCTCCACCGACCGGGCCGCCGCCGATGCGGTCTGTGCCGCGCTGGAGACTCGTGGCATTCGCTGCTGGATCGCTCCGCGCGATGTGCCGGCCGGCGCCGATTGGGGCGAGGCCATCCTTACGGCGATCGGGCGCGCCCATGCCATGGTGCTGGTGCTGTCGCGCGGCACCGCGACCTCCGTCCATGTGAGGAATGAGGTCGTCACTGCGGTGTCGCAATCCCTGGCACTGGTGCCGGTGCGCGTCGAAGACTGCCAGCCGGGCGGTGCGTTGCGGCTGCACCTGGCGGGTTCGCATTGGGTGAATGTCTTCCCCGCGCCGGTCGAACAGCATGCCGATGTGCTGGCGGCGGGGGTGCGGCTTGCCCTGGCGGCGGATGCCACCATCGAGATCCCGCGTGCCCAGGCGGCGGCGATGGTCGCGGCGGCGCGCGCATCGCATGCCGCGGCCGCGCAGGCTCGCCCGGCGCAGCCGGCCTGGACTCCACAGCCGGCGCCGGTGATGCGCGCTGCTCCGGCGCCCATGCCGGCGCCGGCGACGCCGGACCTCGCCGCGCCTGCTCGCCGCGGCGCCCTGCCGATCGCGCTCGTGCTCGGGGTCGTGGGGGCGTTGGTTGCCCTGGGGGTCGCGGCGTGGATGTTGGAACCGCGCCTGCGGCAGATGCTGGGCGCCGCGCCCGCGGCCTCGACCATGGTGGCTGATGCCGCGATCGATGTGCCTCCCGATGCCGCGCCTCCGACAGCGGAACCTGAATTGCCGCCGCGACTGATGGCGCGTCTCACCGATGCCGCGGCGGCCGCCGGGCACCAGCCCGCCGCCCCCTCGGCCGCTGTGGTCGAGACGCCGCGCTCGCTTGCCCCTTCGGCGTCGCTGTCGGGCCTGGGTGGCGCCATCGCGCTGCCGCAGGCCGTCGCACCGCCGCCGCTGCCGTCATCCGCGCGCTTCACCCAGCAGGCACCCGTGGCGATTCCGCAGCCGGCCGCTTCGCCACCCGCCCCGGCCACGCGCGTGCTGAACGTCGCCCGCGACACGATCTCCCGATTGTATGTCGCGCGGATGGGGCAGGGGATCGGCCGGGAGGACTGGCTCGGCAATGCGCAGATCACCCCGGGCAATGCGGTGCAGATCCGCGCGCCGGCCGGGCAGGGTTGCGTCTTCAACATCCGCGCGGTCTATGTTGGCGGCAGGACCGAGGATCGTCCGGGAGTGGATCTTTGCGCGGCGCCGGAACTGCGATTCGAAGGTGGCAAGGGCGCGGGCGCGCCATCATCGCGTTGACGATGTGCGCCGCGCCGGCGATGGCGCAGCAGGATGCGCGGCCACGCACCTTCAACGTGATGAACCAGGGCCCGGGCACTATCGTGGCGCTGGAAATCTCACCCGCCGGGCAGGCGCGATTCGGCCCCTCCCTGATCGGGCGCGTGGAGCTGCCGCCGGGCAATGCGCTGCATGTCACGCCGCCATCGGGTTCTGCCTGCGTGAACGATCTTCGCATCCGCTGGTCCGACGGGCGCGCCGAGGAGCGCGCGCGAGAGGATTTCTGCCAGTCCCAGCGCGTGCTGCGCCTGGCATCGCCATCCCCCTGAAGGATTCATCGTCCCCATGACGCAGGACTGGACCGCTCGCGCCGGCACGCGCTTCGCCACCGAAAAGCACGCTGCCATGGGCAGCAAGGGCATGGTGGTGACCAACCACCCGCTGGCCTCGGCGGCGGGGGCGGAGATGCTGGCGGCCGGCGGAAATGCGGTGGATGCGGCGATCGCCGCGCTGTTCACCCTGACGGTGGTCGAACCGATGATGGTCGGGCTGCTCGGTGGCGGCACCGCGCATCTGCGCCTGCCGGACGGCACGCATACCGTGATCGACGGCATGGCGACCTGTGCCGCCGCCGCGCGGCCGGATATGTTCACGCCAGCTGATCCGGGCAATCCGCGCAACCTGGAATCGACTGGGCGCACCAACACGGTGGGCGGGCTGTCGGTCGCGGTGCCGGGCAACCTGAAGGCTTGGTGCGAGACGCTGGCGCGGTTCGGCTCCTTCCCCCTGGCCGATGTGATGGCACCGGCGATCCGCCATGCCGAGCGCGGCTATCGCGCAACGCCCTATCTGTCGGAATGCGCAAAGGAAGCCGCACCCGACATGGCGAAGGACGCCGCAATCGCGGCGATCTACCTGCCGGGCGGATCGGCCCTGCAACCGGGGCACCGTGTTGTGCAGTCCGATTATGCCGAGACGCTGAAGGTCATCGCGCAACACGGCGCGGCGGCGTTGGATGGCGCGCTCGGCACCGCGGTAGCCGAGGGCATCGCGCGCGCCGGTGGCATAGTGACCGCCGAGGACATCCGCGGCTATCGCACGGTCGAACGGGTGCCGCTGCGCGGGCCGTATCGGGATGTCGAGATCGTGCTGCCGCCGCCGCCGGCATCATCGGGCGTGCATGTGCTGCAGATGCTGAACATGCTGTCGGGGTGGGACCTCGGCGCGATGGGGTTCGGGTCGGCGGACACGCTCCACCTGCTGGCGGAATGCCTCAAGATCGCCTTCGCCGACCGCGCCGCCGCATCGGGTGACCCGGCCTTCGTGAAGGCGCCGGTCGAGACGCTGATCTCGGCGGCCTATGGCGAGCAGCGCCGCGCGATGATCGACATGGCGCGTGCCCAGGCCTGGGGGGCGGGCATCGCCGCCGAAAGCCCGAACACGACGCACATCACCGTGGCCGATGGCGAAGGGTGCATCGTCTGTTCGACGCAGACGATCAACTCGACCTTCGGCGCGCGCTTCATCGTGCATGGCACGGGCATGATCCCGAACAACTACATCGCCACCTTCGACCCGCGGCCAGGCCGCGCGCTGTCCATCATGCCGGGCAAGCGGGTGACGACATCGATGGCGCCGATGATCGTGCTGCGCGGCGGCAAGCCGGCCTATGCGCTGGGCATGCCCGGCGGGTTGCGTATCTTCGGCTGTGTCATGCAGGGCATGCTGAACCTGGTGGACCACGGCATGTCCTTGCAGGAAGCGGTCGAGGCCCCACGGCTCTGGACACAGGGCGATGCGGTGGAGATGGAGCCCGCCTTCGGCGAGGCCGTGCGCGCGGTGCTGACGTCGCGCGGCCATGACGTGGCGCGCATGCCCCATGTCGGCGGCGGGATGGGGGCGATCGCCTTCCGGCCGGATGGCATGATGGAAGGGGCGGCGTGCTGGCGGGCAGATGGCACCGCTATCGGTGTCGGCGGCGGTCTGGCGCGCGAAGGGGTGCGATTCTGGCCGGATTCGGCCGGAGCACGGTGACGCGGCAGGAATCGGAATATATGGCGATGATGCTCCTTGGAGAGGGGCGTCGCCCCTCTCCAAACCTCACCCCACCAAAGGCTTAAGGCCTTTGGAAACCTCAAATTTAATACGCGCCCTGGGCGGTGGCCCATAGGGGTATTCCTGGCCTCTGACCATGCGAGCACGCCCGGCGACATAGCGCCGAACATCCGCGGTCCAGGGACCCGCTGGTCCCTGGCGGGGTGGTTTGGAAGGGGCAGCGCCCCTCCAATCTCCGCGCCTATTGGGCGCTGCCCCTCCAAACCACTCCGCCAAAGACCTGAAAGGCCTCCGGGCACCTCGAATGGTTATTGGGCGGGGCAGGCGTGCAGGCAAACCAAGGTCACAGTGGTCAGTGCACAGGGGCCGTCGGGCGTCACCCTCGCCGGCGCGCCAGCCAGGCGGCAAGGTCGCCCTTCACGGCCTCCAGCCCCTGTCGGATATGTTCGTACAGGGCGCGATCCAGCGCGTGGGCGGCCTCCAGCCGGGCGGCCAGCGCCGGGTCGATCGTCGCGGGATTGTCGGGCGTCGGCGGATTGGTCCGTGCGCGATGATGAGGCACACCGTCGATGCCGAGCAGCTGCGCCAGGATGCCGAAGCTCGCATCGTAGTCGTCCTGCACACCGATGAACTCGAAATGGCTGAGCAGGTACTCCACGCCAGCCGCTGGATCGCCCGTCCGCACCACGTCGGGTGGCAACAGGTACTGGGCCATCTGGTTGGTGGTCCAGCCCAAGGCGAGGAACGCCTCGATGTCCGGCACGTTCCGGCGGAATGCATCATGGCCGGGATGCATGGCTGAACGCTGGTAGCGGAAATCCGACACGAAGCGCGCCACCGGATCGCGCAGATATGTCAGAACATGCGTCCCCGGGACCGCGGCCCGGATATGAGCGACATGCCGGGCAAACAGGTGGCCCGAGGCGAAACGGTACCTGTCCTGGGCACAGCGTGCGGCGAAGCTCTCAGCCGCCTGGTCGAGCCGGATATGGAACGGGATGGCCGGGTCGGTGCCGTCCAGGTGAATGTTGGTCTCGCGTCGGCGTTCGTGCAGCGCGTCGCAGATCTCGTCGCGCAGGGAACTGCCGGCGGTCTTGGGGACATGCTGGAACAGCCAGAACGCGCCTTCGGTGCGCTGTGGGTCGAAATAGCGATCGAACGCCCCATCCAGCAGCAGGCGCATGGACATTCTGCGTTTTCTCCCTGGGGCCCAGAGCGGGGTCGCGCTTGCCCCATTGTGCAGGCATGCGAGGCTGGCGGTGCGATCCAACGCTCGGGAGGCGTGCTCTAGAATGCTTCCGGGCGAAGTGGAACCGGCCCGCGCGTTCACATACCCGACATAAATGGTGCGGGACCCGCCAGGCGGTGGGCTCCAACCTCCACGCGGGGACTATGCTGACGCCCGGCGGGGCGTGACGCCGAAGGCGCGCTCGATCCCGGCGATGAACGCATCCCGCCCGATGCTGTCGCCCAGCGATGCACTGATCGCGGCATGGCGTGCCGGGTCCGCGGCCTGGCGCAGCACCCGCGCCAGGTCCGGCGGCGACCCCCGCCGGAAGTGCAGGCCGTCCAGCCCCGGGCGCACCTTCTCGGCCATGCCGCCGATGTCGGACACGATCAGGGGCGTGCCGGCGCGCATGGCCTCCTGGATCACCACGGGTGAATTTTCCCACCAGATCGAAGGCACCACCACCCAGCCCGCGCCCTGCATCAGATGGAGCACGTCCGCCTGATCATAGCGTCCGAAGAAGGACAACGCTGACCCCGCCTGGTCCAGAACCGGCGCTAGGGTCGGGAACAGGGCCAGCACGTCGTCCCGCTCGCAGCCGAAGATCGACAGCGAAAGCCGCGGCGCCGCGGCCAGCGCCAGCGTGAAGCCGCGCAGCAGGATGTCGAGACCCTTGAACGGCGTCGGCTGGCCGAAGAACGCGAAATGCCCGGCGAGATCCGGCTCGACCGCCAGCCGCCTGGGGGCACCGGTCAGGACGTCGCCCAGGTAGTTTTCCTGCACGACGGAAACCACGGGGCTGAAGCCCCAGTCCTGGTAGCGCCCGCGTATGAACTCGGACGGGAACACCGCCGCGTCGAAGCGTCGCAGCGTTTCGAGGAAGGTCGCGCGGCGCAGTTCGAAATGCCGCGGCGACCGGTCGGGAAAACAGGCGGCGCATTGGGTCGGCGATGCCGCGCGGCACAGCTCACGCCCCTGGATGCGGATCATCTGGCCGTGATGGGCGCAGATCGCCAGCATTTCATGCAAGGTCACGACGAAGCGCGCATCCGGGCGCGCTTCCATCAATTCGGCAATCAGGTCGAGGCCGATCCGCCAGACATGGTGGAAATGAAAGATGCCGGCCGGCTGGCCAGCGAGGAAGCGGACCAGGTCCCGCCGGTCGGCGCTGTCGGCCCAGGACAGCCGATCCTCCTCCATGCCTTCGGTGGAGAAAAGGAACTCACCCGGGGCGTGGGCGACGATCTGCTCGCCATCCAAACGCTGTTCCGTGGCGGCGACGAGCGTGACCTCGTGGCCGACCGCGCGCAGTGCCAGGAGTTCGCGATGGGCGGCTGTCTCCCCGCCGCCCTTCGACAGGTCGGAATGGGCGTGCACGACGATGCAGATCGGCGGCCTCGCCGCGCCGCGCGACGGTTCCGCCAGGCCGGCGCCCGGATCAGCCCGGTTCATGGACCGCGCGCGCCCGCAGCGCCGGCGCACCGTCGCGCCAAAGCGCCGCGAGATGGTCGGCGATCATCTGCCCCGTCGCGCCCGGCATGCGGCCGAACCGATGCCGGTCCACGCGGCCGCCACGTCCCTCCGCGAGGATGCGCGCCAGCCTGGCGATGGTCTCGCCTTCCTCCAGGGTGCCCGCCAGCGCGGCAAGTCCCAGCAAATGCGGCAGAGCCGCGCCATCGACCTGGTTGGCGAACACCTCGTCGATACCCCCCGCGTCGAGTGCGCGCGCCAGTGACAGCGGATCGATCGGTACCAGCATCGCGTGCCGGAACGTGCCATGCCGCACGGCGGCGGACAGGTCCAGCCCGGACCGTGCGGGGATGCGACCGCGCTGGAGGAAGATCTCCGTCGTCGCCGATGCCCGAGCGCCTAGGACGCGAACCTCGGTCGCGCGGCGCTCGATCTCGGGCGCGAACAGGAAGGCAAGACGGTCGGCGAATGGGTCGTCCATGCCGTGCAGCACGACCACCATCGGCGCATCTGTCATGTCGCCGCGCGGCGGGCGCGCCGGCCGGAACGTCGTGTCGAACGCCGACCGCCGGGTCTCGAGGACGCCGCGCAACCAGGTGAAGCTCTCCGCAGCTTCACCGGCGGTGGTCAGGCCATTCAGCTTGCCCAGGAAGACCGGCGCAGGATGCAGCTTCGGCGATGTGCGGAACCAGATGCCGCCATCGGGTCCGCGCAGTTCGACCAGCAGGTCGCAGGCCGGTGCCGGCGTGCCGGTCGTCAGCGGCAGCCTGCCATAAAAGGTCGCACCATTGGCGCCGCGCAGGGCCGGCGGACCATCGAGGGCGGCCGGCCGTGATCCACCATCGGCCGGCAGCAGCGCCACGACGCGGAGTTCCTCCTTCGGGCCAAGCCGGCGTGGCAGTTGGACCGTCACGACACATTCACCCGAAGGTGCCCCGAAGGCATCGATATGGGCCATCCCATGGACGTCCCGCGCCGCCGGATCCAGCCGCGGCATCAGGTTGATCCAGCGGTCGAAGACCCCGTCCAGCCCGTCATTCGGGGCAAGCGTGGCGGCAAGATCGCCAAGTCGGATGCAATCCATCATCAGGGCGAACACCCCGTCCCACGGGAGGTGCGCCAGCGCATCCACCACCTCGGGCCCGAACCAGGGCTGCGGAACGGGGGCCATGTCGGAGCCGGCGCGCAATGCGATGCCGCCTGTCGCGACGGCGCCCGTCGGGCGGCGGGCGATCATGATGAAACCCCGAGCGCTACGACGGCCGCCCGGGTCGCCCGGCAGGTCGGGCCTGGCGTGCCAGGCCTGGGCGACGGTGCGAAGCGGCAGGCCATCGGCCAGCACCACAGGGGTCGGCAGATCGCCGTCTTGCGACCACGACAGCCAGCCCTGGACAAACACATGGCGACGTCCGAGCGGCCTGGCGCAATCCACCGCAAGATCGATGTCCCATGCATCGCCGCTTTTCACTGCATCGCTCCAATTGCCGACGATACGGTCTACACCGGCATCAACAAGATCACAGGCCGTGAAGCCGAATTAACGGATTTTTATTTTAGAGGAGAAAAACGTTCATCGCACCAATCGTAAAATTGCGACGATGGCGGGACCTTTTCATTTCAAAACCAAGTCAAGCCGCGAACAGGCGGCGTGGTCTGCTGGCAGATCCGGCCGCCGCCCACCACGCCGTGCGAAAGCCGCGCAGACCTCCTCCGCGTGACCGGCATGCAATGGGCCGCCCGCCCGTCCCAACCACGTCATGTAGCGCCGAAGGTCGGCTTCGGCCGCCGTCGCATAATCGTCTTCAGAAAGCCCGGGAAGTTGCGCCAGGCCGTGCTGGCGGAACACCGCCGCAGTCCGTTCAAGGTCCAGACATGAAACCCCCAGATGCGACAAGGCCTGTCCGGACTGCTTGTCCGCCGCAGCGCTGCCCAGGAAATCCGCACAGCCGTCCAACACGGCAAAGCTGCACGACCGCGGCTCGACGACACGGCGCAGGTTGTGCACCTCCCGATTGCCGCGCCGGGGCAGGATGAAGCTGCGCTCCATCATGGCGGCGCCGAGCAATTCGGTCCCGTGGCAGGCGGAACCCTCCAGGAAGACGACGGCCTCCGCCTTGCGGTAATGATCCATCTGCGGCGTGACGCGCCATTCCTCGGGGCGGAACACCGTGAAGCCTTCGCGCTCGAGCTGTCCTTCAAACCACGCTTCGCCCAGCAACATCCCCTGCGGCTTCAGCGCCGAACGGGAGACGTACAGTTTGCGCGGACGCGCCGTATCGCCATGCCGCGCATTCAGCCTTGGGCGGCAATACGTCGCCAGCGCCTCGACATAGCCGGGCTTCGGCCCGCCGCCGAGATCGGAGCCGGCCTCCATCACATGCAGCCGCTCCACGATTGTGTTGCGGTTGATGACCCGGAGATGGTGCGGCCGCACGTCAAGAAAGGCCAGCACCTCCTTCACCACATCGGGGAAGTCGCCGTAGCTGCCGTGGGGATTGTGGTCCTGCGTCGAGACGAACAGCAGCGGGAATTTCAGGCCACGCAGCCGGGCGGGCACGATCCGGTGGACGAATTCCGCCATGAAGTGTCCGAAGTGCCCGTAGATCGGCCCGGCATAGACGTAGTCGCCGGCGAGCAGGTCGTCGAAGGACTCGCCAGGTCGGAAACTGTCCACCGGGCGGCGGCCACGGGTGTGGCGCAGGGCGGCGTCCTCGGGTTCGGGAAGCACGGGGCCGCCGCGGAATCCGTCGGGCACCCGCACCACCGGCCAGTCGAAGACCTGCACACGGGCCTGGTCGATGCGGCGATACGCCAGGTCATCTGGCATGGTCAGGCCGCCCCCTTCAGGATAATGGACGGATCGCCGAACGCCGCCCCCAGCGTCGCCGCCGCCGCGCCCCAGCCGCGCCCGACGCCCCGCCCGGCGGCGGCCGCGGCCAGTGTCCGGCGCAGCCCATCATCGGAGGCAAGGCGCCGCAGCGCCACGGCCATGCCCGCACACACCGATGCGTCGGCGCCATCCGGCACCAGAAGGCCATCGGCGCCATGCGTCACGGCCTCCGCAATTGCGCCGACATCGATCGCGACCGGCACGCAGCCCATGCGCTGCGCTTCCAGCGCGGTCAGCGGCACGCCGTCGAAGCGCGACGGCAGCACCACGGCATCCGCCCAGGCATAGAGCGCATCGAGTGCCGCCGGGTCGTCGACCGGCGGCTCGGCCGCGACGGGCAGGGCAGGGGCCGCGTCGAGGACCGACCGGCCCACGATGCGCCATTCCACCACGCCCTCGGTCGCTGCCATGATCGCCGCCAGGCGGTCCGGACCCTTCTGGTGGTCAAGACGGCCGAGGAACAGCGCACGCAGCTTCCTGTCGTCGCGCGCCAGCCGGCGGGACGCGATCGCCGTGGCAACGCGCTGCGGATCAGCCGCATAGCCGGGGGCATTGGCAACCTCGAGGATCTTCTCCTCCGGCACCCCTGCCGCCGCGCACCAGGCGGCGAGATGCCGCGAATGGGTGACGAAATGGTCGTAGACATGTTCGTAGGCGAGCGCGCTTTGCGGATTGCCGACCGGTTCGCCGTAGGCGCCGCGTTCGCCGAGATGTAGCGCGCAGGCGGTGCGTACCCCCAGCCGCCGCAGCCGGCCGGCCAGGGCATGTCCGGCGAAGGCGTGGGTCACCAGCACCGCCCGCATGGGTGCGAGCAGCCCCAATATGGCGTCGGCTTCTTCCGATGCTTCCGGCAGCAGCGATGTTGCCGCGCCGGCATAGGCATTGGGCCCGGTGCCATGGCGTTCCGCATCGAAGCCCGGCAGCAGCGCGACCGAATCGAAGGCGCCTTCGGGCGGGGCGGACATGCGTTCGGCCCCGGTGACGACCAGGTGCGTACGCCACCCCGCCCGGCGCATTTCCGCACCAAGGCAGCCCAGCACCCGTTCCACGCCGCCCAGGCCGAAGACCGGCGTGACAAAGGCAATGTCCTGCCGATCCCTCCGCGGGGCCAGCGGCAGCAGCGGCCAGGCGCGCAGTGCCGATCGCGCGACGCGGCCCGCCGCTTCGGCCCGGGGAACCCGGCCGTCGCCACGCCAGACGCGTGATCGTGGGCGGACCTGCAGCGTGGCGCCGACCAGGGCGACGACCTGCTCGGCGAGCGCCAGAGCGTCACCCGGCGGCACCGGGCCGGGCAAACGTGCCGCCAGGCCGCGCGCCGCCAGGCTCGTGAGGCCGTTGCCGTCGCGCGCGGCGGCAACGAGGCGCGCGCTTGGGATGACCACCATGGCGGCCTGGTCGATCCGCGGCCGCATATCGGGCTCCAGCCCGATGTGCTGGTCCGCCGTCGATGCCAGCGACAGGCAGAACACTGGCGCATTCTCCAGCAGTCGTTCCGCATGGGCGAGCACGCTGCGCAACAGGCCAGACCGCCGCAGGGCCGCCAGCGCGTCCGTAGCGGCGAAGACCGTCAGCGCCGGGGCGTGTTCCCGTCCCGGCGCGCCATGCGCGAGGACAAGGCGTTCGACCAGTGCCGCATGCGATCCGCCGGTGGGTGGCGAATCGGGATCCAGGCAGGCCACCGCGTCCAGCGGGTCGAACAGGGCAAAGCGCGGGGCTTCTTCATGTTCGAGTGTCAGGACGGCGCGGGGGGCATAAAGCGACGGATGCCGGGCCTGAAGGGCGCCGAACAGCGCCGCGCGGTCGCGCCGCGATTCGCTCAACATGCTTTCGGGTCGCCGCCGATAGGAAAAGCCGGCCTGCGGCAGATGGGCACCGCGAAAACCCGCCCGGGCCGCGCGCAGGAAGAAGTCCCAATCCTCGAACCCGGCGCGCAGCGTCTCGTCGAAGGACACCCCGGCCTCGCACACGTCCCGCCGGACCAGCGTGGCGGCGTCGCAGATGTTCTCGGTCAGGTGCTGGAGCAGATGGTGCGTGCCCGCGGTGGACCAGGCGCCGCCGACCCCGAACAGGTCGAAATCAGGATAGACCCAGCCGACCTCGCGCGGAGCAGCCGACAAGGCGTCCCAGGCGCGGCGCAGAAAATGCGGTCCGATACGGTTGTCGGCATCGAGGAAGAAGAAGGCGCGGCATGTCGGCCAGGCCTGCAGGGCGAACCGGATACCGGCGTTGCGTGCCGAAGCGACACCCCCATTGGGCTGCGCCAGCACCATGACCTGCGGGGCATGGGCACGCGCCCAGGACATCGCGGCATCCAGGCTCTGGCGATAGACACAGCCGTCCAGGACCACGATGATCCGCAGCGAAGGCGCCGCATGTTGCGCCAGGACCGAGGCAATCGCCTCCGAGAAGAGCGCGGGCTGGCGGAACGATGGAATGATGACCACCACTTCGCATTGCCTTTCACCGTCCGCGCGAGTGGTCATGTCGATGTCCAACCAATCCCTGTCCTGTGGCCGTACCACCGGTACAATTTCATCACGTCGTGATCCGGGTGCAACCGGTGTTTGAACAAGCAACCGCCAAACTTCTCGTCCGCGCCCCCGCAGCGGATCTGCCGGCGCTGTTCGACGGCGGGCCGGTCATCGTCGTCGACAGCCGCCTGCCGGACGTTGTCGCGTTACGTGGCGGCGGCGCGCGGGTCTGCCGGGCCTATTTCACCCCCGAAGGCGTGATGCTCCGGCTGGGCATGCCGCGCAAGGAAGACGGGGACGCGCCGGCGCTGGACCATCCGCCGCCGGCCGTTCTCGCGCTCGTCGCGCAGACCCCGCTGGGCATGCAGCGCCTTGCCGAATGGTGGCGCGACCGCGGCCTGGAACCGCCGGTGCTCATCACCGCCGAAAGCGGACTTGCCGCCTTGCCGGAATTGCTCGCGGCGGCGCTGGCGGAAACCGAGGCCGTGTCCCGCCGTGTCTGCGCGCTGGAGCAGCGCGGCGCCGTGTTGCGGCAGGAGGCCGGGCAGTTGCGGGTCGCAGTCGCCGCCATGTTGAACACCGTGGCCGGTCGTCCGCCGCCGGCGATGGAGACGCGCCTCAGCCAATTGCCCGACACGGCCTCGCCCGCTGTGCGCGTCACCGCGGGGGCTGAACCGCTGCTGATCGAGACCGGATTGTCGACCTCAGGTGTCGCGGGGGTATCCCTGCACCTTGCCGGGTCGGCCACGGTGGCGCTGTCGGTGCGGCTGATCGGGGCCGAGACGGGGCGGGTACTGTCGGCATGGCAGGTGCCTGCGACGGCGCTGACAGGCGGCTGGCTGCAACTTGAAGTGCCGGAGCCGGTGCCCGGGCGGCCGGAGACGCTGGTGCTGGGCCTGCGCGCCGTGGGGGAGGCGGGCGAGGTCGCGCTGTCGGCCGCATCGGGCGCGCCTGGGGAACCGGCGCTGGTCGTCTCCGCCCTGCCGGTGGGCGCCCGCCTGGTGCAGCCGCTGCACATGGACTGGGCGCATTGGCAGGGCGACGCCATCGCGGCCGTGCCGCGGCTGGCCCCCGCACAGATGCTGGCCGAGGCGCGGCTTGTCGGGCCAGGGGAGTTCAAGGCCGGAACGACGCTGGCGCGGCTGCTGGCGTTGCCGGAGGACTGGGTCGCCGCACGGATCGAATACGGGTCCACGCCGGAACGCTGCGCGGCCGTGCGTTGCGACCTGCGGCTTGAAGCCGGCGCCGCCGAGGCGCGGCTGGTCCTGCGAAGCGACGAGGGGCAGCCCGACGACGCCGCGGCAGCCACCCCATGGCGCATGTTGCCTGCCAATGAGACGCGGCCATTCGCCCTGCCGATCGCGGCCGGGACACCCGATGTGATGATCGAACTGCGCGGCGACGGCGCATCCGCGGTGGTGATCCTGCAACCCGTGTTGTTCCCCCAGGCGCCTGCCGAACCGCCGGTGCCGGACACGGTCATGTCGCCCGAACCCGCGACCCAGCGCATGGTCCAGGCGCAGCCCCTGCGCGCGCTGGAAGGTGCCTACCCGCGGGACCCTTGGCCGGCAGCCGCATCCGACGACGCCGAGGACGGTTCGCGGCGGGATGGCGCACCGCACTATGCCGAGGCGACCTTGGACGCGCGCCAGAATGGGCCGGGCTGGGAACTGCTCGATCTTCGACTGCGTGGACTGGCCTTTCGCGGCGAGCGTTGGCGGGAATTGAAGTTCAAGTTCGGTGTGTCCGGTGCGAGCGTCGTGCTGGAATTTCGTCGCGCCCCGTCCTGGCCGCGGGCATTCGAGGCGTGGCCTGGGACCGAGGCCGATGCCTATGGCGACAAATTCGTCATGGTCCTGGAGAGTGACGCGTTCCACGGGCTCGATCGGGTGTCGGAGGGGCGGGACACGACCTTGGTTTCAGCATTGGCGGCGGCCATGCCCCGTCTGGTGGCCGAGCTCCTGACCCACGATAGCGCCGGAAGCTGTGCCGGCGCGGCCGGACGCTTGGCCCAGTGGCATGAAAGCAAGACCTGAGGGTTTGTCGTGTTCTTGGGCGGTGTGTTCACGCGCGTCGCATCGGTCGAGCAGACCAAGGGCGTTTGGAACGCGTGCCTCGACGCGGCACATGATCAACCTGGGGTGTCGCTTCCCTCCGATGGGGCGCGTTGAGCCGGACGGGCTGTGCGGCACTGGCTCAACCAGCGTTTGCATTTCGTGAAATGACATATCCCCACTTGTCGGCAGTGACGGTTTTCGAGTATCCTGAATTTACTGATAAAAATTAAATATTAGCGACAGGGAGAAAGCACAACGTGCCGAGCGCATAGTCATTTGGCGCCATTGCGATTGGGAGCCTTCGGTGTGATGGTCGATAATCGCAATGATCTAGATCTTGGTCGGCGCTTGATTGGGCTTTTTCTGTGACTGCTGTTGCGCTGCGAGCCAGTTTGACTGAGCGGATGTCGATTTCGGTCGGTTCCGGGTCGCGCTGGGTCGTCGAATTCTCCACCGCGGCACTGCGGAATTTCCAAAGCTTCAACCTGTTCCGCGGCGAAGATGTGCTGCTCCATGTCATCAATCGGCCGGAAGCCGGTGCCTTGATCCTCAATGATTGTGTAGCCGGGTCCTGGGGTGCGGAATGCGCCGTCGCCGCGCCGCGGGGCGGCGATTCGTCACACATCACGGTGGATCTGCGCTTCCTTGAAGGCGGCTTGGCCGTCGCTGTGCGCGGCGGAGACACCGTGCATGTCGATGACCGATTCGTCGTTCGCGGTGAGGTGGAGGCCGCGATGCCCAGAACCATCGCCTTGGCAGAAGCGATGGTGAAGGAAGAAGAAGCCCGTCCCGCCCAGCACGGTGCCGGGGATGCACCTGAGCAGGAATCTCCGGGCGACCCGGTCGTCGTGGACGCTCCAGTGGCGGTGTCGATCGGCGTGGCGTTGTCGGGCGTGCTCGACGAATGCGCCTACAGTACATCGTTGGGCGGTTGGCTCGTCACCGGATGGATGCCCGCGGAACTGCCAGCCGCGACCGGTGGACGGCTGATCGCCGAGGTGGAACCGCCGGAATCCGCCGGACGCCCCGACATCCTCGCAATCCAATACCCGCGCCATGACATCCGCGAGATTGGGCACGCCTTCGTCCTGCTGATCCCCTGCGATGTGTCCGATACGCCGCTGGCGCCGCCCCGGCAGATCGACATGACAATCTCACCGGGTGTCGCGGCCCGGCTGACGCCCTCGCCGGGCTTCACCTTGCGTGATGAGGCGAGCATGCACCGCCTCGTGCGCGACATACTCGGGACCGCCCATCGCGGCGCCGTCGGGCCGTTGCGCACCATGCTCGACCGCGCAAACTTCACCGGCCAGGACAGCTTCGCCGCGCTCGGCGTTCCGGCGCATATCGAGGTGGACGAGGTGATCCGCGTCCGATCCGGTGCCGCCTTGTTGTTTGGTTGGTGCCTCGATCCGCTGGGAGTCGTGGAATCGATCCACCTGTGCCGCGGGTCGGCGACGTCGGCACCGATCCAGGACGCGTGGTTGCGAACACCACGGCAGGACATCGTCGATGCCTTCGCTAACCGCTACGGCGCGTTCGAACGGGATACCGGTTTCATCGCCTGGGCCGATTCGCAGTCAACGCGTGACGGTGTCATTTTCCTGGAGATCCGCCTGAAGGACGGGCGCACGGGCTTCAAGCCGTTGCCGCCATCGATCAGGCAGGGGGCCGCCGCGCTTCGCCGGGTGCTGGGCGCCGCGAGCCTGCCGGGCCACGACCTTGACCGCATCTTCGACCGGGTGCTCGGCGCGCCGCTGGTCGAGATCAATCGGCAGCGCCTCGCGCAACGGCCCGGGGTGCGGGAGGAACGGTTCGGAGCGGTCCCGGTCGCGCCGCGCGTCAGCCTGGTGGTGCCGCTGTATGGGCGGCTCGACTTCATGCGATGCCAGTTGGCGATCTTTAGCGCGCAGCGCATGGCGGGCGACGAGGTCATCTATGTGCTCGACCAGCCGGAACGGGCTGCTGAGCTGATCGCCATGGCGCGGTCGGCCCATGGCGCCTTCGGCATGCCGTTCCGCGTCCTGCTGCAGACCGAGAACCGCGGCTTCGGGCCTGCCAGCAACGCCGGCCTGGCCGCGGCGCGCGGGCAATACGTCCTGTTCCTCAATTCCGACGTGTTCCCCGAAGGCGAGGATTGGCTCGACAGGTTGGTGGGCAGCCTGGAGTCGAACACGGAGATCGGCATCATCGGGCCACTGCTGTTGTTCGCGGATGGCAGCGTGCAGCATGCGGGCATGGAGTTGGAGCCCGCGGCCGAAATGTCGGGCTGGCTGTTTCCGCGCCACCCGATGAAGGGCCGCGTGCCGCCAACCGACGGGCCACGGCTGCGGGACGCACCCACCGTGACCGGCGCGGCGATGCTGCTGCGACGGGACCTGGCGCTGGAACTGGGCGGCTTCGATCCGGACTATGCCATCGGAGACTTCGAGGATGCGGACCTTTGCCTGCGCGCTGCGGCGCTTGGCTTGCGCTGCGCGGTGGACATGACGGTGCGGGCCAGCCACCTGGAACGGCAATCGCAGAACGCCGGTTCGACGGATTGGCGGCAAAACACGACCTTGCTGAACGCCTGGACGTTCAACCGAAGGTTCCGGGAACGCCAACCTGCCACGGTGCAGGATGGCTGACGGCATGTCCGGAACCACCAAGGCACCCGCCGCCCGTCAGGCGGCAAGGCAGGCCGGACGCACGGCCGCCAAACCCGCGGCGCCGCTGCGCGTTCTCGTATTTTCCCACCTCCATCCGGCGGTATCGCGCGGCGGCGCGGAAATCGCCGCGTACCAGATGTACCGGGCGCTGCGCGCCATGCCCGGTGTGACCGCCTGGTTTGCCGCGGGGGCCGGGTCGCGGCTGGAACCACCGCTGGGCACGCACGTCTTCCAGCCCTTCGGCCCCGATGAGTATGTGCTCGGCAACCCGGGATACGATGGCTGGCTGCACACCGCACAGTCCCCGCGCTTCGGGGAGGAATTGCGCGCATTGGTGGCGGAGCTGCGCCCCGACGTCGTGCACTTCCACCATTATGCCGGCCTTGGCGTGGAAGCGATGCTGCAGGTCAAGCAGGCGGCGCCGGCAGCGCGCATTGTGCTGACGCTGCATGAGTACCTGGCGATCTGCCACCATTTCGGGCAGATGGTGAAGCGGCCGAACATGGAATTGTGCAGCCGGGAGACCCCGCATGACTGCGCGCGCTGCTTCCCCGAACGCAGCGAGAATGATTTCTTCCTGCGCAAACTGTACCTCCAGCGGTTCCTGGGGCTGGTGGACCACTTCATCGCGCCGAGCCAGTTCCTGGCGGATCGGTACGTGGCCTGGGGGCTGCCGGCGGAGAAGTTCAGCGTCATCGAGAATGGGCAGCCTGTGCAGGGCGCCCCGAAGGCGCCGATGCCGCCACCCAGGCCGCTGGTGGTGGGCTTTTTCGGGCAGCTTTCCACGCTGAAGGGCGTGGGGCTGTTGCTGGACGCGGCGGAGGAACTTCGCCGGCGCCCGCCGCGCGGGGGCAGGCTTCGCATCGAAATATGGGGCGACGCGTCGAACCAGCCGCCGGCGCTGCGCGAGGAAGTTGAGCGACGGTTGCAGGAAAGCCGCGCTGTTGTGGGCTTCAACGGACCGTATGATCATGCCGAGGTGCTGACGCTGATGCAGCGCTGCCACGCGGTGCTGGTGCCGAGTATCTGGTGGGAGAATTCCCCGATGGTGATTCAAGAAGCGTTCAATGCCGGGCGGCCGGTGATCTGTTCCGACATCGGCGGGATGGCGGAGAAGGTGCGGGACGGGGTGGACGGGTTTCACTTCCGGGCACGGAGTGCGGCGTCGCTGGCGGAGCTATTGCGCGGGCTTGCGGAGGAACCGGTTCGTGTGACGGAGGCGCAAATCGAGATAGTTCCCGTTAGCAGTATTGGCGAAACGACACAGATTATGCTTACCGTTTATCAGAGACTCATTGAATAAAGTTGAAATAATTTATCTTTCAATGGACTAACATAAAAAAATTAACAAATTTAAAAAAATTATACCCTATTGTGTGGAAATTTAAATTGATCTATTGTGAAGATTAAATTTACTCAGCGCGCGGGAAAATGTCCGATGAAAATTGCAACTAACACACCCTCATCTTTTTCTTTGGCCAGCGGTTACGAGTTTGTTCATTTGGGGGACGGCGCTAACGACGTCTCTATGATTGTGCTTTTGCTGAAAAGAAATTGGGGAGGCGGCCATGTTGATGACATCAATGCGCTTACCTTAGCTATATGTTCTTATCCAAAAGAAATACCATGCTATATAGTCGGGTGCGAATCAACAATACCGGATACGAATTTGAAGAAGTATGCAATGAAGACGCGCGACGATGCTGTTCGCGCTCTTTGTGATGAGGTGCTAACCCGATCTAAATCGATAGGCGTTCGCGGAGAAATTACATATCTTTATTTGACCGAATTTCTGGGGTATAGCGAAGATCAGGTAGATATTATCTTTGATTCTGAATTTCCGCAGAGTATAGAAAGTCTTCAAGAATTTTTGCAGAAAAATGAGCCGTCGCTTCGAGTTTTTGAAAAAGCTTTTTTGTTTTTTCAGAATAAACCACAAGTTTTCTATGAGCGCCCGCCTACTTTTGATAGAAATATTATAATTCCGCGCTCATATGTAACGACTTCTGGATTTACATCGAGAATGAGTGCTGATGTTTTAATTGATGGAAAAATCACAACACTGTGGTGTGAAACTGGTAAGGCATACGAGAAGTTTTTTCTTTCGGAGCGGGCGGATGCGTTTCTGTGTATTTTGCTCCCAGTTGCAATGAGGAGTGGAAAAGACATTGTCTGTGAATCTCCTGTAACCGAGCAATTCTTGCACAATTTAAATGAAATTCTGATTCCTCAGCTGTGTGCCCATGATCCAAGGCTGTACCGTACGACGGTGGTAGCTGCAGGTGATTCGTCCGATCTCTTGCGCGGGAACGCGGTTGCGACGGGAATGTCATGCGGTGTCGACAGTCTTTATACCACCAGCCTCTATCTGGCGTCGGAATTCACATCGATGAATTTGACGCACCTATATGCTGGAAACTATTTATACGGTAACGATAGTAGGGTTTATGAGCGAGCAGAGTATGTGGCGGAAGAATTGAAGCTTCCATTGGTTAGAACCGGAACAAATATATCGGAATCGTTGAAACTTCCGCACGTATATACTCATTTTTTTAAGACTATGTTTGGCGTTTTGGCGCTCAGAAAGTTATTTCGGATTTATTATTATTCTACTGCAGAAGATTTCAGTCATTTTAGTCTAAAAGGAAATGGAACTACTGATACAGCTATAATGGAGCTTTTGCTTCTTTACACTTTTAGTTGTCCCGATTTTCAAGTTATCACCGGTGGGGTGAAAAAGGAGCGACTTGAAAAGACCGCTGCCATCTGTACTTTTCCGAGCGCAACAAAATTTCTAAACGTTTGTCTTTACCCGGAACTAGAGCGCAATTGCGGCAAGTGCACTAAGTGTATGCGAACACTGCTTATGTTGGATATGTTGAAATCGCTCGATCTGTTTCGGGCCGTTTTTGATATTGATGAATATCACAGGACACGGATGGACAGCTTTGTTTATCTAGTTAAAGAAAAGAAATCCATTATGTTGTCGGAGGTATACAAGTATTTTCTTCGTACTGAACCATCTCTTGTAAGGCAGGCGGAGGCGCGGTTTTCTAACCTCACTCCGCGCTGAGTATGCCCTGACAAGGATCAATAGGGCTTGACGCGGTTTGCGTAGCCGCAAAGCGGTAGAACGGAAGCGACCTACGGTGTAGGCGAGCTATGTGGCTTCTCGACCAGCGTCAGTCCGTCAAGATCCGTGTGCGAACCCCAGTTGATAGCCTTCTGGCGCACGAGGTTCAGGCCCGCGTCAGCAACGAACCGCCTCATCATTTCGAGCGACATGTAGTTTCGGGACGACGGGTTCGTTCGCCAATCGCGCCCACCGGTGTAGTTGGAGTGGTGCATAAATGCCCGACCGCCAGGCCGCAGCGCGCGATGGATATCGAGAAGGTAGTTTTGCACAACCTCCGGCTCAAAATGCACCATCGCATCAAAAGTGTAGATCAGCGTCGCCCAGCCGGACGGGACGTCCGCAATGTCAAACCCGCTATTTGTCAGAAAGCTAGCCTTGGGTTCCGTCGCAAAGCGAGTGCGGCAGACCTCGATGTTCGAGGCTTGGATATCGATACCGATGAGCTCAGTGGCAAGCGGGAGCAGCTTGGTGCTGTTGCGTCCATGCCCGCACGCGAGATCGACTACATGCGTAAAATCGCAACCGTCAATAAAGGGGAAGATATTCTTGTCCCAGGCCATATCCATGTATTTTTCGGCATGTGCGAAATAGGAGTTGTTCGCCCCCCACGGATCTCCGGAATAAGCAGCGAGCCGTGCCAGCTCCGCGGTCTTGTCGGACATCAAGATTCTCCAGATTCGACATACACTGGGATGAAGAGACTCGTTTCCGCCCTCGCGGCCGGCCGTGCCTAGGCTTGCCTTCAAAATTCGATTCGGACTGCCACAGTCGTCTAGGAACCGCCGCATCGTGGCATACTTCTGCGGCACCGCCAAATTGAACGCATCAATAGTTTCGATCCGGCGGACACCCACCACGCCAGATCGGACAAATGTCAGATCAAGTCGCTACTTCTGCACCTCAGGAAAGCCCTTCAGGCCGTCGACCACGGCCAGCAGGACATCCTCGACACCGCGGTTGCGCAACTCGTTCATGACGCGCAGCCTGAACTTCGCACCCTCGTTCTGTTCGAGCCAAAGGCCAAGGATTTCCTTGGTGCCGTCCGCGCGCACGCCAAGCGCGATGTGCACCGCCTTGTTGCGCACCAGGCCTTCGTCGCGGATCTTCACGCGCAGCGCATCGAAGAACACCAAAGGATAGACCGGCTCCAGCGGCCGCGCCTGCCAGGTGGCGATCTCGTCCAGCACCGCATCGGTGACCACACTGATCAGGTCGGGCGAGACCTCGACGCCATAGATGTCCAGTAGGTGGCCCGCGCATACATCGAGATGATCTTGTCGTCGAAGCCAGGGAAGCGGCGCTGGTACTTCGCGATCAGCAGCGGGTCAAAGCTACCCTGCCGGTCACGCGGGACCTCCAGCGCCATCCGGCCGGTGTCGGTCACCACGCTCTTGCGGCCATAGCCGTTGCGGCTGTTGCCGGCACCACCATCGCCAGCCAGGTGGTGATCCATCTCGGCGTTCAACGCCCGCTCGGCCAGCGCCTTCTTCAGCTGATCCAGCAACCCGCCCCGGTCAAAGGCGGCGCTGGCGGCCGTCCCGGACAGCAGTTGGTCCAGTATCACGTCGGGTATCTGCGGCTCTTTCCGTCGGGCCATGGGGAGCTCCTTCTTTCCCATCATGACCGGCCACACACGGAATTCCCGACAGTCCCCCTGCCCGCCTACTCGCCCGACGAGAACCCCATCGAACAGTTCTTCGCCAAGCTCAAATCCCACCTGCGCCGGATCGCTCCACGAACCCGCGAGGCTCTCTGGCAGCCCATCGCTACCATCATCGATGGCTGCTCACCCACCGAATGCTCCCACTATCTCTCCCATCAAGGATACGGACAGTCTGGGTGAAAACGCTCTAAGGCCTTTGGAAACCTCGATTTTGGTGCTGAACGCCGTCAGTCGGTGCCGAGCTGAATGCCCCCTTCTTGGCATTCGACGTGTGAGAACCGCCCCACGCGACAAGCGCCAAGAATCCCGCGGTCCAGGGACCCGTTGGTCCCTGGCGGGGTGGTTTGGAGGGGCAGCGCCCCTCCAATCTTACGCCACAGGACCCCGCGGCGCCCCCTCCCCAATCCGGTGCAGCAACCGCCCGCCATCCGCCAGCGCCATCACCACCACGATCTCCTCCGGCCTTGGTCCGTCGCCCATCATCACCGTGATGGCGTCGAAATGCCCGCGCGACCAGGCATCGTCCTTATGCCCCAGCGGCAGGTCGATCGCCGTGCCCGGCCCGCCCATCTTGGCCGCGGAAGGGATCAGCGCGGCCCCGCCGCCGATCGCGGCCCGCAGCGGCGCGCCCATGCGCGGATGCAGCAGGGCGTGGCCGTGCTCCAACTCACCCATCGAACCGACGATCGCCCCCTTGCCATAGGACACGGGCGGCCCGTCGAGCATCTTCAGCAGATCGCCGGCGAATCGCTCGGCCAGTGCCGCGCCTGCCTCCACCAACTCGGCCAGATCCTCGACATAGCGGCGCGCGAAGGGGTTGCGGATCGCCACCAGGGCGACGGCGCGCACCACCGGGCGCGCGCCAGACCGGCCCATTTCGGCGAACGCCTGTTCGCGCAGCAGCGCCACCTTGCGAATCTCGACCATGCTTCGGGTCCCCCTCTGGCCGGATCGTGGTGCCGGGGGCATCCTGCGCGCAACCGCATCGCAGGAAGACGCACACGATGGTCCATGCCCCGAACCGCCCGCCCGCCGGCGCGCCGCCCACTCGCATCAACCTGTATTCCGACACCCAGACGCGCCCGACGCCCGCGATGAAGGATGCGATGATGCGCGCCGAAGTCGGCGACGAGCAGCATGGCGACGACCCCACCGTGCATGCATTGTGCGACCGCATGGCGGCGATGATGGGCAAGCAGGCGGCGATGTACCTGCCGTCTGGCACCATGTGCAACGTCATCGCCATCCTGACCCATTGCGGCAAGGGCGACGAAGTCATCGCGCATGAGACGTCCCACATCCTGCATTCCGAAGGCGGCACCCATGCCGCGCTGACCGGCGTGCAGATCATGCCGATGACGGGTCCGCGCGGCATGTTCACCGCGGACGACGTGCGCGCCGCGATCCGCCCGAAAACCCGTTACGCCCCGCCCCAGCGCCTGCTGGAGGTCGAGCAGACCGCCAATATCGGCGGCGGCGCGATCTGGCCGCTGGCGCAGCTCAACGCCGTCGCCGACGTCGCGCATGAACAGGGCTGGTCCACCCATATGGACGGCGCGCGGCTGATGAATGCCTGCGTCGGCGCGGGCATCGCGGCGAAGGACATGGTCGCCGGCTACGACAGCGTCTGGCTTGATTTCACCAAGGGCCTCGGCGCCCCGCTCGGCGCCGTGCTGTGCGGCGATGAGGAATTCATCGGCCGCGCCTGGCGCTGGAAGCAGCGTCTTGGTGGTTCGATGCGCCAGGCGGGCGTGTGCGCCGCGGCGTGCCTGTACGCGCTGGACCACAACATCGACCGGCTGGCCGATGACCACGCCAATGCCAAGGCGCTCGCGCGCGGCCTGCGCCAGATCCCTGGCGTGGTGGTCGAGGAACCGGACACCAACCTGGTGTTCTTCGACATCCGGGATGCGGGCATGGATGTCGCGACGTTGCAGGCGAAGCTGCAGATGCGCGGCATCGCGATCTCGGGCCTCGGCGGCCGCGTGCGCGCCTGCACGCATCTGGATGTGACGGCCCCGATGATCGACGACGCGATCGGGGAGATCCGCACGGCGCTGGCGGCGGCGTGACGCCCGCCGGCAACGCTGCCGCGCGCTGCCGGCACCCCGGCCGCCCGCGACCGTTGTCGTGACGCGGCGATGAACCGGGAATGGAGCGGCGTCCCCGTCCTCGATGCCGCGCTTGCCGGGATCGAGGCCAGGCTGGCGGCGCTGCTCCAGTTCCTCACGGATGACGACGTCATCGCATCCGCGCTGATCCTCATCGCCTTCGTGTTGACGCGGCGCCTGGCGTCGCGCCTGTCGATCGCCATCATCCGCAGGTCCGTCTCGCCTGCCCCCGGCGGGGCGGGCGGCGACATCGCAGCCGCGCTGGCCCGGCCGATCGGCGCGTTGTGGGTGGTGCTGGGCCTGTTCATCGCCTTCGAATTGATGAGGAGCGGTGAGGGCGGGTCGCTGGTCCGGCTGTCCGAACGCATCATCGGCACCCTGGCGATCCTGACCGCCTATTGGGCGATCTTCGCGCTGGTCACGCCGCTGATGTCGCGGTTGCGGCCCAGGGCCGAGCACATCACCGCCTCGATGGCGGATTGGTGCGACAAGATCCTCAAGGCTTTCATCGTCTTCTTCGCACTGGCCGCGGTGCTGGATCAATGGGGGGTCAGGATCGGCCCGATCCTGACCGGCTTCGGCATCGTGGGCGCCGCCATCGCGCTGGGCGCGCAGACCTTCTTCAGGAACCTGATCGCCGGCATCCTGATCCTGGTGGAACAGCGCTTCCAATATGGCGACTGGGTCAGGATCGGCAGCATGGCCGAAGGCCATATCGAGACGATCGGCTTCCGATCCACCCGCATCAGGCAGTTCGACGACACCATCGTGCAGGTGCCCAACGCCGAACTGTCCGACAACGCGGTGGTCAACTACACGCAGAAGCGCCGCTGGCGGATCAAATGGATCATCGCGGTGCCGTATTCGACCACGGTCGAGCAATTGAAGCGCATCCGCGACGAGACCGAGGCGTATATCTATGCGTCGAAGGACTTCGTTCCCCACACCCAGGCCTCGACCCATGTAAAGATCGATGCCTTCGGCGGGTCATCCATCAACATCCTGGTGTACTGCTTCGTCGATACGCTCGATTGGGGCGAATGGCTGACGATCAAGGAAAGGCTGGCCTACAAGCTGATGGATATCGTGCTTGGCGCCGGGTCCAGCTTCGCCTTCCCATCCCGGTCGCTGTACGTCGAAACCCTGCCCGCGGACCGGCCCGAGATGTTCCTGCCACCCAAGGACGGCAAGCCGCGCATCGAGCCGCTGGACCCGGCCTGACCATCGCGACGCAGCGCCGTTACAGCATCCGCGTCCAGGACGCCTTCGGCCCGATATCGATATGGGTGAAGGACCCGTACCAGCCGATCCCCATGAAGCCGAGATGCTGCGACAGCACCGCCGCATGGTTGCACACATCGGCCTGCGACATGCCCCGCACCACGATGTCTGCCGCCATCCCCTGCATGTGCAGGCTGTTCGGCGCCGCATGCGGCAGCATCGCGTTGGTCTGCGGCGTGCGGTAGCCCGAGATCAACCGCAGCGGCCGCGTATAGCCGAGCCGTTCCTGAACCAGGGACAGCATATCGAGCAGTAGCCCCGGGATCGGTCCCGGCGCGTCCTGGCGCAGGTCTCGGAACAGCGCCTGCAGCCGGACCAGCGCGGCGATGTTGTAGTCCTGGCCCGTGCGGTAGGCGACGGCCACCTCCTCGCCGGCATTGTTCTGCAACCACAGCCAGCGGTCGCGCGGTGCCAGGGCCGGCGGCACCGGCGATGGCACATCGCCATATCCCAACACATCGGCACGCGCTGCACCGCCGCCTATCGCGGCCGCGCCCAGGCCGGCGAGCATAGCCCGCCGGCGCAGCCGGTGCTGGGGGTCCTTCACCATTTCTCAATTCTGCGACATGCGCGGTCGCGCGCGCAACAGGGTGAGTGATTCGCGTATGGCGTGTGGTCAGAGGCTTGCATTCGTGCGCCGCGCGGTTGCTCGGGGAGGGGCATTGCCCCTTGTGTGTAGAGACGGCGAGCGGCCAAGCTTGGCCGCTCGCCGTCGTGCGGCGGGGCGGATCCTGATTGCCCCTGGATCGTTTGA